>CANQJC010000005.1 GCA_947624165.1 uncultured Clostridia bacterium | reverse complement strand
CTTTATTATCTTACCACACCCATTTTGTTTTGTCAATACCTTTTTTGATTTTTTTTAGAATTATTTTTCTTTTTTTCCATGGGCATCTTTTTATCATATTTTACCGGCAAAAATCTGTCGGACAACGCTTTTGCACCCGCCGACGCACCGATAAACATTATGGGAGCGAAATTCGAAAAATACCTGCCGTTTGTTTCCCAGAACATAAGGAAAAGCCAAACGCCGAACAACGCCAAATACGGCGCGAAAAGCGCGGCGCGCTCCTTCTTATATTTATCGCTCGCCGCAAACATACACGCGGCGAAAAGCATAAACAGCATGATAGACATATGTACCGCCGTCGCCAGCAAACTGTACTTATCATAATTTTCTCCGTCGTCCACCACCCATTCGCGCAGAGCGGTTTCCCTTGCCGGAGTGAAATGCGTCATATCGGAAATCGCATACGTGCCGTCGCCGAAATCTATCGCGGACTTGTCGGAGAAAAGCTTGAACATACCGCCGAAGCCTTTATTTTTAACGCGTTTCCCTATTTCGTCCAAAATGGCTCCGTTCCTCTCCTCCGCGTCGAGGGAGCGCGTAAATTCATAGTCGCCGGGATTATAATAACCCCTATCCTTGACCCCCATCATGACCCAGTGCAAAAGCGGCGTGTTTTTCTCCTTCGCAATATCCGAATCAAGATGAACGGAATAAATATACGCGTTAAACGACAGCATGACCGCCGCGGTGACAGCCGCGACACACGCGAGAGCTTTAAGCGTGTTTTTCATATTACCGCAAAAACACATATCGATCGCCACCGCCACAGGCATGATAAGCACGGTAAGCTTATTAAGCCCGCCGACAGCCGCTGCCAGCCCCATGAGCAGATACGTCGCTATTCGTTTTTTACCCGTCTGATCCTTCGACAATAAATATAGGTAGAAAATCAACGCGGGAAACAGCATGGACAGCGTATCCGTATACACCGACGCGCCCATGACGTAATACTGAGGACTTAGCGCGAAAAGCGCGAGAGCGAACACGGCGGCGACCGCGCCGAAAAGCCGTTCGCATATAAGCGATACGACGACCATGACCGCCGTAAGCATAATGCTCGTCACGACAACGGCAGCGGAAAAATAATGTGTCATGCCGAACACGGACGCAATTTTAAAAAAGACGTACAAAAACGCCATCGAGCCGAGATTGTTCGGGAAGGAATAGTAATAATCGTAAAAACTTTTAAACGTCCCCGTCTCGACCCATTCGGCCGCGCCGTTATTCACCGCGCCTACGTCGAACATAAGCGTTTCACATTCAAGCATCCTTCCCAGAATGACCTGCGTGATAAACATCGCCGCCGCGAACAGTATAAGTATTGCTTTGTAATTTTCCTCCGCAGCCGAACGATATTTATTCAAAACAAAGTATACCGCGCTCAGCGCGGCAAGACATACGAGCGTCGTCAGCGCGAGACGCGGCGCGCTGTGAGCAACGCCGCGAAAAAGCGCGTTAAAAATCACAAATGCAAAGCATACTGCGAATACCGCGAAAAAGACGCGGTACAATATATTTTTTTTATTACCCATAAAGCGCGCCTTCCCCGTCAATGCGCAAGAAACATCGACGCAATACCTATGCAAATCGGAACAAGCATCGCTATCGCGGTCACAAGACATATGATTCTGATCGTTTTCTTACTGAACATTTTCCGTTCTCCTCTCCAGAATATTATTTATTATAGACGCAGACTGCGCGCGCGTCGCCGTGTCGTGCGGATAGAAAAGACCGTCGCCCATACCGAAAATAAGCTCGTTCGAGTACGCGTGCTTTACTCCGTCGAACGCCCAGCTCGATATCAAATTTACGTCTTCAAAAGGCAGATCGAGCGGCGGCACAAGTCTTTTGAGCGCGTCGTCCTTAAGGCTGTACTGATACGCCGACTGCGCTATGTACGCCATTTCTTCGCGCGTTATCGGAGCGGGCGCGTTGAACGCGCCGCTTATAACGATTTTCCCGCCGTCTTCGCGCGCCGAATAGCCCGAGATCATTCCTTCGGGAATAAGTCCCTTGTCCGACGCTCCCTGAACATACGCCGCGTACCAAGCGTCGGCGGGAACGTCGAGACATTCGCCCTCACGGTACGGCGACGGCGTGATATTTGCCGCCGCCATCGCCATTCTCAAAAATTCCGCGCGTGTGACCGTCCCGTCGGGATTAAATTCCGTGTCCGAAATTCCGTTCACAACGCCCTTTTCCGCAAGAGTGTCTATTATGCTTTCCGCCCAGTGACCGCTCGTATCCGCAAACCGCGCCGCCTGCGCCGCAGTCGGTGCGACAGCGGCGGCAAGCGCGAGAACGGCGGCAGTTATTCTTAATTTCATTATATATGCTCCTTTCGGATCGTCATATTTTATTGGTTCATCAGTCTGTCAACGACTACCGCCGCCTGTGCGCGGGTAAGCTCCGCTTTCGGCGCGAATGTGCCGTCGCCCATGCCGTTTATATATCCGTTCGCGTAAGCCGCGTCTACGGCGTTGGCGTAAGACGGATCTATATCCGCCGCGTCGGTGAACGCGTCGCCGTAATTATTTCCCGACATATCGCCGCTGTCTGAATTTTTCAGCTTATAGCTCATGCAGTTCATCATGATCGCCGCCATTTCCTCGCGGGTTATAGGCTCGTTGCCGTTAAATGCCGCCGATGAATATTCCGCGGGCTTTCCGGGAGCGGGAGCGTCCGTGGTCGGCTGAGAATAAAATTTATATATTTCCGTCGTAACGGCTTCCGCGTCCGCAGTTGCCTCCGCAAGAGTTTCCGTTTCCTTTCTGTATTCGCCAAACCCGATCATATGTACCGGTATAATCCCCTTGTCCAGCGCGCCCTGAACGTAATAACAGAACCAATCTCCCTGCTTCGCGTCAAGACACTCGTCCTCGCGGTACGCGTGACCGACTATGCCGCAGGCGTCCATCGCCATTTTCAAAAATTCCGCGCGCGTTACGCTGTCGTCGGGGTCAAACTTACCGTTACCGTCGCCCTGCACGATAAAGTCGTTTGCAAGTCTTGTTACGACCTCCTTCGCCCAGTGATCCTCCATATCGGTAAACGAAATATCCTTCTTTACATATTTATAAAGCTCGGGTACGTCCTTTTCCAAATCGTCCGCGATAAGCTTCGCCATTCTGCGCGCGCCCTTTTCCTTCAGATGCGTCGTGTCGTTCGTGCCTGTCGGGTACGCCTTGCTTTCAAGCTGCTCGCAGATGAAGTAACCCGAAAGCACGTCGTCTTTGTCCATGGTATTCCATACGTCGGTCACAAATCTGTTTGCGTCGATAAAGACACAGCCTGTTTCCTTCGCCAAATCTCTTGTCGGATCGGCGTAATCTTGACGCGAATCCTTAAATTTATTATTCGCGTCGTCCCACCATCCGGCAGCGGACGCGGTCATGAGCACGGGTATGCCGCCGCGCTTTTCGACCTCTCCCATATACTTTTCCTTTATAAGCGTTTTATAGTCCTCGACGCTTATATATCTTTCCGGCTTATCCGAGCCGTCGTTTATTCCGAACTGTATAAACACGTAATCGCCGGGATGCATCTCGGTCAGTATTTTATCGAGACGGCCGTCGTTGTTGTAGCTCTTCGAGCTGCGCCCGCCCATGGAACGGTTTTCCACGATAACATCGTCCGTGAAATAGTCGGCGAATACCTGTCCCCAGCCCGTCTGCGGATACGCCGTCTCATAATTGTACGTCTGCGCGGTGGAGTCGCCCGCTATATATACAGTCGGTTTCTCGCCCTTTTCTTTACGCGCGGGAAGCTGCTCGATCTCGATTTCCGTTACGTTCGGATTCTCGCCGATGACCTGCACGGAAATTTTACCGTCCTTCGGCACGACCGGCTGTTCGTTTTCCTGCGTCTTGCCCGCTTCAAGAGTATACGCTCTGACGCGCTCGCCGCCGTTTATATAAATATTCGCCTGCGTTTCGGTCTTTCCTCCCGTGGTCACCGTAACGGTATAGTCGCCGTCGGGAACTTCAACCTCCTTCACAACGCCGTCCTTTTTATCCGCTTTGACATTCGACATATCATACGTTTCATGGAACAGCTTGCCGTCCGTGTCGGGAGCGGCGTATGCCGCCGCCGTCGCCGAAAAGAAAGCCGCCGCGAGTATTAAAGATACTGTTTTTTTGATGTTCATAATTAAAAATCACCCCTTATCTTTTAATTATATAATATGAAAAAAAAATTTGCAACATAATTCGGGAAAAACCACAATTTTATTTTCCCGACCCGTTGCAAACGCAGAAAAACGTCTCCGTCCCGCAAAACGGAGACGATTCATTTTTTGTCACACGCCGTAAATCAGCGCGTTGCATATAGCGGCGGCAACCGTCGAGCCGCCCTTTCTGCCGCGCGACACGATATACGGCGCGCCGGCTGTCATGATAAGCTCCTTCGCCTGTACCACGTTCACAAATCCGACCGGCACTCCTATTATTGCTATCGGATCGATACGCTTGGCGCGTATCAATTCGTAAAGCTTTATCAGCGCGGTCGGCGCGTTGCCGACTGCGAAGATCACGTCCTTGCCGAGCGAGGCCGCCTTTTCCATACTCGCCGCCGCGCGCGTGGTACCGTTCCTTTCGGCTGCGGCGGCAACGTCCTCGTCGGACATAAAGCAATATACCTCTCCCCCGTACCTTCCGAGACGCTTTTTATTTATGCCGCTTCGCGCCATCTGCGTATCGGTCACGATGTCCGCGCCACCGCGAAGCGCGTCTTTTATTATTTCCGTGACGTTTTCGGAAAAGCACAGATTCTCCGCATAATCAAAATCAGCGGTGGCGTGGATAACGCGTTGAACGACGGGCTTTACCGCTTCGTCCGTTTCCCGCGTCATTTCGCTTTCTATTATCTCAAAGCTGCGCCGCTCGATATCGGCGGGCATTACGTTTTCAAACTTTATCAATATTCGACGCCCTCCCTTGCTTTAACGCCCCGTTCAAACGGGTGTCTGACGTTTTTTATTTGTGAAATATAATCGGCGCGGCTCACGAACCATTCGGACGGATCTCTGCCCGTCAGGACAAGCTCGCTTTCGCAGCCTTCGACGATATCGCGGATAAGCTCACGGTCCGCGAGACCGTAATTGTACGCGGAAAACACCTCGTCAAGCACTATCATATCAAAATCCTTCATGTTCCACTGTATATATTTAAGATTTGCGTTATGGCATTTGATTATGTTGCCCTTATCCTCGTCCGTCATGGAACGAAAAAATCCGTAATTTTTATCGCAGCGCATTACCTTTATATTTTCGCGCGCGGAAAGCATCTCCAGCTCGCCGGTGTACGACCCCTTCATAAACTGTACGAAAAGCACGCGCTTCCCATATCCCGCCATACGCACGGCAAGCCCGACGGCAGCCGTTGTTTTTCCCTTGCCGTCGCCGCAGTAAATATGGATCATACGTCATACCTCCCCGTTCACGATTTTATAAATAAGCTCCATATCTAGATTACTTCGCACCATATCCGCAAGTCTGTCGTATTCTCTTTGCCGCACCTCGCTCATACTCACGTTTTTTATGTCGTCCGCACGGAGACCCTTCCTGCCGCACAGGAACCTTATCACGTCGCCGGCGCATTTGTCGAAAACGCCGTGGACATACGTCCCCATCACGTCCGAACGCGCCGCGCCGACCGAGCGTCCGTCCGAAAGACGCGCTGCGGGACGCGCCGGAGGAATAAGCTCGCTCTGTCCCATATGTATTTCGTATCCCTCGAATCCGACGCCGTTCAAAAACGCGAAGTCGCCCTCGATATCCGAAAATGCGCCCTCTACGCGCGCACGCGTTTTGCTGTCGTAAAAACGCGTCGTCACGGGCAGAAGCCCCATGCCCCGCACAGTGTCGGTACCGTCCGTGATTTCCCCGCCGAGCATCTGATAGCCGCCGCATATTCCGAATATGGGACAGCCGCTTTTCTTTATCGCCGCTTCAAGTCCGCTGCGGCGCATCCACATCAAATCTCCGATCGTATTTTTGCTGCCCGGCAAAATTATCATATCGGGATCCTTCAGTTCGTCGTCTCTGTCCACATACCTTACTCCCACGCCGTCAAAACACGAAAATACGTCGAGATCCGTGAAATTGGAGATGCGCGGAAAACGTATCACGGCTATGTCTATGAGCGACGCGCTCTTTTTTAATAGCCTGTCCGACAGGGAATCCTCGTCCTCAATATTGAACCGTCCGTAGGGCAGCGCGCCCGCGACCTTTATTCCCGTCATATCCTCTATCATCTCAAGCCCCGGACGAAGTATATCCGCGTCGCCCCGAAATTTGTTTATAATAAACGCTTTCACGCGTTCGCGCTCGGAAGCGTCCAGCAGCGCGACCGTACCGTACAGCTGCGCAAACACGCCCCCTCTGTCGATATCTCCGACAATAACGACGGGAGCGTCCGCCATTTTCGCCATACCCATATTTACGATGTCGCCGCTTTTTAAATTTATTTCGGCGGGCGAACCCGCGCCCTCTATCACTATTATGTCGTACTCGCTCTCAAGCGCGCGGTACGCGTTCATTATATCCGGCACAAGACGCTTCTTGTATTTGAAATAATCTGCGGCGTTCATATAGCCGCGCACTTCGCCGTTCACAATGACCTGCGAACCTCTGTCGTCCGTCGGCTTCAGAAGTATCGGATTCATCAATACCGACGGTTCTATACCTGCGGCGGCGGCCTGCATCGCCTGCGCCCTGCCTATCTCGAGACCGTCCGGCGTTATGTACGAATTTAACGCCATATTCTGCGATTTGAACGGCGCGGTCTTATAGCCGTCGCGTTTGAATATCCTGCACAAAGCCGCCGCGACAAAGCTCTTGCCCGCGTTTGACATAGTGCCTTGTATCATTATGGATTTAGCCACAAATATCACCAATCTCCTTTATAAGCTCCTCGTTTTCACGCCGCGTCCTGACGGCGACGCGATAATATCTTCCGTCCAGATTTACGAAATTCTCGCAGGGGCGTATCAAAATTCCGCGCTCGGCAAGAGCTTCGTCCAAGCCGCGTTCACCCTTTATAAGCAGGAACGGAGCCTGCGAATCAAACGCCGTAAATCCGAGCCGGCTAAGATTTTCCCTGAGGAATGCGCGTTCCGTCACGATCAGCTCGGACGCTCTCCTTACGCTTTCCGTATCGCGCGCGGCGACCGCGCCGGCGATCTGCGCCGGATAAGATACGTTCCACATGGGAAGCTGCGCTCTCACTTTTCCGCATAGCTCCTCGTCCGCGATAAGATACCCGAGCCTTACGCCCGCCAGCGCGTGCGTCTTTGTAAACGCCCTTATAACGGGAGCCTTACCCTTCATTGTATACGCGTCCGAAAGCGGCGCGAAGCATTCGTCAAATATGACCGTACCGCCGCGGAGCGCGCACTTTTTCACCGCTTCTTCAACGATATCCCTGTCGAAAACATTCCCCGTCGGATTATTCGGAGTACATATAAACGCCGTATCGCACGCGGCGACCGCGTCGGGAAAATCGCCGCGCAGAGCGAACCCGTTTTCCTCGCTCAAATCATAGCAGACTATCTCGCAGCCAACGCTCTCCAACGCTCTTTCATATTCCGAAAACGATGGAGCCGTCACGAGCGCGCGTCTCGGATCCAGCGCGCGCACCGCCGCGAAAATCATTTCCGACGCTCCGTTCGAGCAGACCACATTTTCCGCGCTCGTGTTCTCCGAGCGCGCTATGGCGCGTCTCAATTCCGCGCATGACGCGTCGGGATAGAACGCGAATTTATCCGCGCCGTTTACGAGCGCGTTTTTTATTTCCCCGCTCATACCGAGCGGATTCGTATTCACCGAAAAATCAAGCCGTATATTTTTCCCGTATACGTTTCCTCCGTGTTCGAATCGTTTCATATAAGACACCCTAACGTAATTTTCGCCGCCGCGCACACCGCCGTACATATTATCGCCGTCAGGTACATGATGCGCGACGTCTGCTTGATATTGTCGTATTTTATATCTTTTATGTCGTCGCCGATGTAAGGCTTCCTATGAAGCTCGCCGAAGTAATACGCGTCGCCGCCCAGACGTATGCGCAAAGCTCCCGCCGCGACCGACTCCGTCTGCGCGCTGTTTGGACTTTCGTGCTTACGCTTGTCGCGCGAATGTATATACGCCGCGTTTTTTCCGTCGAAGCCGAGCATATACGAGGACAGTATCATAAGAAACGCCGCTATCCTCGACGGAAAATAATTTGCGGCGTCGTCGAGCTTCGCCGCCGCCGTACCGAAACGGCGGTATTTTTCATTTTTATATCCCACCATCGAATCCATCGTATTTATCGCCTTATATATACAACCTGCGACCGCGCCGCCCAAAGCCATATATATGATCGGCGCGACCACGCCGTCGCATGTGTTTTCGGCAATCGTTTCAACGGCCGCTCTCGTTATCCCCTCGTCGTCGAGACGTTCCGTATCGCGTCCGACTATCATGGACACCTGCTCTCTCGCAAGATTTATTTTCTTTTGCAGAAGCGACGAATAAATTTTATTCCCCTCCTTGCCGAGCGACCGCGCCGATATCATAAAATAACAGATTATCGACTCGGCTGCCGTACCGAGTATTATGTCGCGTCTGTAAAGCAGGAACAAGACTGCCGTCGGTACCGCGCCCGCAAACACGATAATTATTATGACCATAATAATACCGCCCGCCGTTTCTCCCGCTCCGTTTTTCGGAAGAACAGCTCTTATCCCTTTTTCGGTCAATGATATCGACCGTCCCATAAGGCGTATGGGGTGCAGAAAAAAATTAGGGTCGCCGAGCAGTAAATCGAGTAAGAACCCTATTACGAGCGCGACCGCCTGCGCTATGATCATTTGCTTTCTCCTTTCTCAAATAAGCTTCGGCGGCGACAGTACCGAAGCGGTTTTTTCGTCAAATTCAAAAATATAACCGCCGCCGTTTTCAGTCATATAGTCGTAAAAATCACCGCCGTAAAGCGCGCTCATCACCGCCATGACGGTACCTCCGTGAACGACGAACGCAGCCGATGCGCCAAATGCCTGTGAAAGAAACGCCCCGACGCTGCGGCGAACAAAATCGCCGCGCGCTTCGCCGCACGGGAACGGCAGCGTACCGCCGCTCTCGACCCATTCGCGGTAACGCTCGTCGTCCTTCATATCCTCGAACGATTTGTTTTCAAACTCCCCGAAATCACACTCGCGCAAATTTTCGCATACGATTATTTCTTTGTTCGGGTAAATATATTCCGCAGTTCGGATACAGCGTTTCATCGGACTTGAGATCACCCTGTCGCAGTCGGGATAACGCCTGTCCAGTCCGTCGAAGGAGCAAAGCTCCTCATCGGTCGTTCCTATGTATCTTTTTAAAAGATTGCCGCGCGTTTTGCCGTGCCGTATCAAAATCACCTTCATTTTATCACACGTCCTATCCCGCATACGACCCTTATCACATTTTTCGCGCGTTTCGCCAAAAAACAATGCGCGCGCCCCGCCGTCTCGCGCCATTCGCGCATAAACGCGTCCTCCGGCACGATACCGCAGCCTATCTCGTCGGAAATTATAATGACGTCGGGATTTGATCGGATAAGCTCCTCCGCGCATTTTTCAACATCCCCGCCGCGACGCATAACGTCTCTTACGTACAGATGAAAATTCCGCACCGCGCGGGCGTTTTCAGAACCCGGCGCGCCGCATTCCGCTATATCGGTAACGCCGAACGCTTCTCTTACATAATCACTCTTTCCCGAATACGCGCCGCCCAAAACAAAAATCATGCCAAACGACCTCCGATCACAATAACGATAACCGTTATAAGCTCGCAGAGCTGTATAAAATAACCGCAGGTGTCGCCCGTTATGCCGCCTATTTTCTTCGCGACGAAAAACTTGTAGTAAAGCAGATTCAGTATAAGAAGGAAAAGTACCGAACCGCCTATGAGCGGGCTTAAGAAAATCATTACGAGCGCGCACGCGGCAAGCATGAATATCGTAACGATTATCGTAACGGGCTTGTTTGACGCGGCTGATATCTCATACAGAAGTCCCGTATTTTTCGCCGGTTTCATCAGCGCGACCTCGATCGCGCACAGCGCGCGCGACATGACGAATCCGAGAGAGATCATAGCCGCTTCGCCGTAAATCGTGATTTCGTTGAGAAATCCGAAATAGATAAGATAATACGCCGCCGCACTGATTATGCCGAACGCCCCCACGTGAGGATCGCTGAGTATTTCCAGCTTCTTTTGCTTGCTGCCGTATGAAGCGAGCGCGTCGCACGTGTCTATAAACCCGTCGGCGTGTATGCCGCCCGTCACAAGTACCGACAGCACCGCCGCGACCCCCGCAAAGCAGGCGTTATTTATGCCGAGCCTCATACATATCGTGAACCACAGCATCATAAATCCTCCGACAGCCGCGCCGACAAGCGGGAAAAAGCACATCACGTAGCGCATATTTTCCTTATTCCAGTATATATTCGGCATCGGAATTTTAGAATACATTGCAAACGCAAGACCGAAAGATTTAAGCACACGCATAATTTACCTCCTATTTTATCCTTATTGCCGCCGACGCGCATACCTCGTACACCTCGTCGGCTTTTTTCGCCAAAACGGCGTTAACGTATCCGAGAGCCTTCATGTAACTGAGCGTCCCCTCTCCGTAATCCCTGCCCGCGCACGACGTTTCGTTCGTGACCGCAACGAGGTTTGCGCACCGTCCGCACAGCGCGCGCACGCCTTCGATCACCTCTTTCGCCGCGCGTTCTGGCGAGCCGGTCGGCGAAAACATTTCGTTGGCAAGCAGATTTGATATACATTCGAGAAGAGCCGTACCGCCGACGTCGAGATTTTTTATATCCGTGTAACGCTCCGCCGTTTTAAAGCCCTTGCCCGCGCGCGCCGCTCTGTGACGCTCTATGCGCCGCGCCGCTTCGCTTCCGCTCGGCTCCATCGCGGCGATATACAGCGGATTTGCGTCGAAAAGCAGAGTTTTATTTTCCGCAAACTCGCTTTTCCCGCTTCCCGCGCCGCCCGTTACAAGTATAAACATCTATTTCAGCTCCTTGTACCTTTCCACATTTATTTCTTCAAACGTCGCCATTTCCTCGTACACCGCAAGCGCGGAATCGAGACACGCAAGGAGCATTACGCCGCCCGTGCCTTCGCCCACGCGCATATTCGCATTTATCGGCGCGCTTTTTCCAAGCTCCTTCAAAACGGCCGCCGACGCTTTTTCCCCCGAAATGTGCGACGCGATCATAAAGTCGCGGCATTCGGGACACATTCTGTACGCGCACAGCGCGGCTGCCGCGGAAATGAATCCGTCTATTATTATCGTTACTCCGTATATCGCGCCGCCCAGAAACACTCCCGCGAGCGCGGCAATATCGTATCCTCCCACCTTCGACAAAACGTCCGTAACGTCGTTTTTGTCGGGACGGTGAAGCTTCAGCGCGTCGTCTATGACGCGGATCTTTCTTTCCAGTCCCTCCGATGAAAGTCCCGCGCCGCGTCCCGCCGCCGAACGCGCGTCCGCTCCCGTAAGCGCGCATACGACCGCCGCCGCCGTTGTGGTGTTTCCGATACCCATTTCACCCGTAACTATGATTTTATACCCGCGCGACGACAGCTCCTTCACACATTCTATACCCGTATCCACCGCGCGGCGCGCGTCGGAGACGCTCATGGCCCTTTCGCGCCGTATGTTTCCCGTTCCGCGCGATATCTTCCTGTCGATCGCGCCGCGCACGTCCGCGTCCACTCCCACATCGACCGCGATAACGTCCGCGCCGGCATGACGCGCCATGGCGCAGACACAGCTCTTTCCCGACGCGAAATTCTCCGTGACTATACGCGTTACGCGCGCGTCGGTCTGTGATACGCCTTCCGCAACGACTCCGTTATCCGCGCACATGACAAGCACGCAGCGTTTTTTTATATCTATGTCGGCGGTGCCTTGTACGGCGGCGATACCGGCGATCATTTCTTCAAATACTCCCATACCGTTAAGCGGCTTGGCGATGGAATCCCATCTTTCCCGCGCCGCGTTTGCCGCCGCGCCGTCAATTTTTTTTACCTTGTACATTTATATTCCTCACAGCTTTTCAAAAAGTTCTCCGCGAGAGTGACGTCGGAGCCGAAATGTATATGCGGAAATCCCGCGAACAAATTTTTGCTCGTCACAACACATTCCCACGTCTCGCCGTTCTTGTTCGCTTCAAACGAATGTTCGCGGCAGTCGGTGTCGTAATAATGAAATTCGTGCGCACGGATTTTGTGTCCCCGTCCGCACAAAATATTATCGCGCAAAGCTGTCATTTCCATATAACCGAAATGACGAAGCGAATTTGTCCTGACGCATTTCCCCTTTATAACTCCCACGCCCTTATGCGGCTCGCCGTTTTCATCCTCCATGCTCTCATGCAGGTACATAAATCCTCCGCATTCCGCTATACACGGCATGCCCGCGCCGATAGCCTCGCGGACGCTTAGGGACGCGGCGGCGTTTTGTTCAAGCCGGTGCGCGTTAAGCTCGGGATAACCGCCACCCAGTATAAGCCCGTCGCACTCCGGCACAGGCTCGTTTGCGAGCGGACTGAAAAAAACAAGCTTCGCGCCCATTTTTGTAAGCAGCTTAAAATTATCGTCGTAATAAAAACAGAAAGCTCTGTCGCGTGCGACCGCGATCCTCACATCGGATATTTTATTTATTTTCGGGACGGAAAACGCGCGCGTTTCTCTTTCGGCGGCGCGCAGGAGCGCGTCCATGTCTATGTACTTCTCGGCGTACTCGCCCAGAATACGCATTTTCTCCTTCAAATCCGAAATTTCCTCCGCGCTCACAAGCCCCAGACGGCGGCTGCCGACGCGCGCTTCCTTTATACGCGGAAGAAAACCGAAAGGCTCCAGCCCGATTTTCCTGCACTCGTCCGACATTTTACCGTAAAGACGTTCGGGAAGATTGTTAAAAATAACGCCTGCGATATTGTTTTCCGTAAAATCCGCGAAACCGCGGACGGAAGCCATAACCGAAAGGCTCGCGCCGGAACAGTCCGCGACAAGTACGACCGCCGTATCCGTAATGCGTGATATTTCGTGCGAGCTTCCCGAAAACGAAAAATCAATACCGTCGTAAAATCCCATAACTCCCTCTATCACGGCTAAATCGCCGCCGTTTTCGGCGAGAGAAGCGTTTATCCTATCATCGCTCATAAAAAATGAATCGAGGTTATACGACGGCGCGCCTATCACGTTTTTATGAAACATCGGGTCGATATAATCGGGACCGCATTTGAATGCGCAAACATCTGTTCCGCGCCGCTTAAAAGCCGAAAGCAGCGCGCAGGTGACCGTCGTTTTTCCGCATCCGCTGCCGGTACCGCCAATCATAATTCTTCTCAAAACGCGCCCTCCTTATCTTACTCCCCTGATCACGAAAACGGGATTCTGCGCTTTCATCATATCATAACACGCCGTTTTTACGCCGCGCGCCGTGCTCACGAGCGTAACGTCGTAATCGTACCCCAGGCGCGAAAACGTCTCCGTCGCCGCGCCGAGCGTCTGGAGCGTCACGGCGTTTACGACTATCGTATCACATTCGCACCGCTCGATTATTTCGGCGATATTCCCCGACGACCCGCCTATAAACGCTTTGTCCGCTTTCGGTATCGACGACAGGGCGCGCGGTGCTTCGCCGTTTATGATTTCAATATTGTCGGTTTGGAATTTGAGTGCGTTTTTCCTGATAAGCTCCGCCGCGTCGGGATTTTTCTCGATAGCGTAGACCTTGCCGCGCGGGCATAAAAGAGCCGCTTCGACGCTTACCGTACCCGTACCCGCGCCCACGTCTATGCAAATGTCGCTCTCGCCGACGGCGAGCTTCGAAACGCTCACGGCGCGTACTTCGGATTTTGTCATCGGGGACGACCCCGTTATAAACTCGTTGTCGTCTATGCCCGTTCGGAAACGGTTATCGTAGTTTTCGTTTATTATCAACATGACCGTAAGCGGTGAAAATTCGGTTCGGCAAAAATCCTCCGCTCTGCCGCGCGTTATTTTTTCGTCCGCAAGAGAAAGATTTTCGCCCGCTATGATCTTCGCGCCGCCCAGACCGTATTCGCACAGCTTGCCGCAAGGATTCTGACCGAGCAGGACGAGCGTCTTTTTGTGACGGCGCACCTCGCTCACAATATTACATTCGCGTCCGTGCGCGCTTATTATGTTTATATCGTCGCATTTTACACGCGCCTTCGCGCAGAAATACGAAACGCAGCTTATGCCCGGCTCCGTGCGCGCGTCGGGATAAAGCTTTAGGATATCCTTCGCGCCGCTGTAAAACGATATGTCTCCCGAAAACAATATCACGGCGTTTTCGCACGGATTTTTGTCGAGGATGTTTTTTATTTTCCGCGCCTCGTATTCAAAAAAAACACGGTCGCATACGTTTTTGAACGGCTCGGCGACGCGTCTCGCCCCTATTATAATATCGGCGTTCTTTATCCTTTCGGCAGCCGAAACGGTCAAAAGCTCCCTGCCGCCCGCGCCCGCTCCGACAATAAAAATATTCATATCACAACCACTCCGAAATCATTTTTTTCGCATCCTCAACGGACACGCCGTCCTCGCGGGAGGGTCTGTCTATCACGATAAGCTCCGCGCCGTTCTCCCGCGCCGCGTCCGCTTTTTCGTAAAAACCGCCGTTAACGCCGCCGCTTTTTGTGACGAGAAATTTTATATCGTATTCCCGTATGAGAGCGGCGTTCAGCTCCTTCGAAAACGGTCCCTGCATACAAATTATATTCTTAGGCAAAATACCCGCCGCGCGGCACGACCGCAGCGACTCCTCCGACGGAAGCACCCGCGCGTACACGCGGCCGCCGAGCGATGAAAATTCTGAAATTTCCTTGGAGCCGGTCGTTACAAGAATATTCCCGTCCTTCTTCGCCAGATACGCGGCGGCTTGAAAAGCCGTTTTGAAACGCGCGCCCGTAACGTCGTCGTCGGTACGCGCGACGCGCACATAGCGGCATTCACAGGCTGATTTTATGTTACGCGTTACATTGACCGCATAAGGGTGCGTCGCGTCGATAACGATTTTCGCGCCGCTCTCCCGAAAAAATTCTCTCATATCCTCCGCGTTCATGCGTCCCGTCCGAACGTCATCGCCGCCGAGAGTCAGCGCGCCGTATTCCGTCGCGACGCATATGACGCGGCTTATATTTTTTTCACGCAGGAAATCCGCGATTTTGTGTCCCTCGTCCGTTCCGGCGAACAGTATAACGTCGTACATTTCAGTCTTTCCTTTCACCGAGCTTATAGCCGCGCGGCGTGACCATCATTCCGTTGATATTTTTCGTTTCCTCGCTGCCGATAAAAATCGTTGTGAACATATCCGCGTCGTAATTTCTCATTTCACCGAGCGTCATTATACGGCTTTCCTCGCCGCCGCGCCCGATATTTTTCGCCGCCGCGCAGACGGTCTCACTATCTCGGTATTCTCCTATTATGTCACACGCCTTTTTCAGATAATCTTTTCTTTTTTTGCTCGACGGGTTGTAAAGACAAATCACAAATCCCCCTTGGCAGGCGCGCCGCAAACGGTTTTCTATCACCTCGAACGGGGTGAGCAGGTCGCTCAGGCTTATAACGGCGAAGTCGTGTCCGAGCGGCGCGCCGACGAGCGCGCCGCCGCTGAGCATCGCGGACACTCCCGCCGCCACGCGCACCTCAATATCTTCATACTGCGCGGCGACCTCATGCATTAAAGACGCCATGCCGTAAACCCCCGCGTCTCCGCTGCAAACGACGGCTGTCTTTTTCCCCGACGCGGCAAAAAGGGCGGCGGCTCGGCAGCGTTCCTCCTCGCGCCCCATGCCCGACGTGTAATATTCCTTGTCGGGAAACATTTTTTTGACGATATCGGTATAGACGGAGTAACCGACGATCATATCCGATTCGGCGAGAATTTTTTTTGCTTCGCCCGTCATCGTCTCCTCCGCGCCCGAACCTATTCCCACAACATAAAGCTTCATTTTAGTGTCCCCGTTATCTGTATCGTTTTTATTCTTCGATATATTTTTTAGTGTCCCCATATTTTATTTCCAAACCGCGTTCGGCGGTGAAGTCTATTTTCGTTTCGACTTCCCCGAGCGCGAACGACGCGCCGCCGCCCGTCGTTTTTGGAACCGTTATCCTCGCGGACGACGCGCTTAAGGCGCGCTCGCAGACGTTGTCCGTGCCGACGGTTTTTTTCACAAATTCCGAAGCCGTAAAATCCCCGCGCGCCGCGTTAAGCTCGTTCGCCGTAAACGTTATGAGCGGAACGGAGTATTTTTCACAAAGCTCCTTTATCCCCTTTTCGTTCTTTTTGATATCTATCGTAGCGACGGCGCGCAGACGTTTCGGGTCCGTGCCGTGACGCAAAAGGAAATCCTCCGCCTTTGCGGTGACGTCCTCGCAGTTTTTTTTGCAGCCTATGCCTATCACAAGATTTTTCGGCTTTAAAGCGAGCGTTATTTTAAACGGTTTCGCGTCGGAGCCGCCTATGTATATTCCCGCTTCACCGTCGCGAGTGAAGTACGGCGGTATGTTTTTCGCTTCGTAATCGCTTCTGAATCCGACTTTCCCGCCGTCGAGGAGACGAGCGGATATTTCTTTTATCAATTTAGTGTCCCCAATAATTAAATCGTTGCTGCGCGCGAACGTGTCCGCGGCGAACGCTCCGTTTATATCGGTCGCTGTCGTTATTACCGCGTCCGCGCCGGTCAGCGACGCGATTTTTTCGGCAAGCTCGTTCGCACCGCCCAAATGTCCCGACAAAATCGGTATCGCGTAGCGGCATTTTTCATCTACGACGACGACCGCGCGGTCGCTTGCTTTGTCACTGACGAAAGGCGCGACCGCCCTCACCGCTATCCCGCACGCGCCGACGAATACGAGAGCGTCGTAATTCTCCCAAAGCGCGGCTGCGTGCGAGTGCAGATTTTCAAACGGACGCAGCGCGCCCGACGCATATCCCGCCTTCGCGTACCCGTGAGCGTCGAGAAGACGGCACAGCCGCGCCGCCGTTTCCGCTCCGGCGCGCGTGAACGCCGTCACCGCCGCGCTCATGACACGCCCTCCCGAAATTGAGTTGTGAAGGTTTTATCATACAGCTTTGAAAGCGAATAATCGTCGCCGAGAAAATTTCCGACGAGTATCAACGCGGTTTTTGTAATGTTGTTTTGCAATGCTGTTTCATTTAGTGTCCCCACGGTGCAGCGCATGATTTTTTCGTCGCTCCACGTCGCCTTGTAAACTATTGCGGCTTTAGTGTCCCCAGAAATGCCGCCCTCGATAAGCTCGTTTTGAAGCTCCTTCGTTTTCGCCGCCGAAAGAAAAATCACCATCGTCGCGTTATGCGCGGCAAGCGATTTTATTTTTTCTTTTTCCGGCACGGGCGTTCTGCCCTCCATGCGCGTTATTATTACTGTCTGCGACACTCCCGGGAGAGTGTATTCCGCTTTGAGCGACGCCGCCGCGCCGCACATTGAAGACACCCCGGGACACACGTCGTATTCTATCCCCATTTTTTTGAGCGCGTCCATTTGCTCGCGCACCGCACCGTAAACAGACGGGTCGCCGGTATGCAGCCGAACAATATTTTTAGTGTCCCCCTCCTTCAGCACGTCCAGCACCTCGCCGAGCGTCATCCGCGCGCTGTTATATACCTTTGCGTCGCTGTGCGCGAAGGAGAGAAGCTCGGGGTTTACCAGAGAACCCGCGTATACGATTATATCCGCTTTTGAAATAAGCTTCATTCCGCGTATCGTTATCAAATCGACCGCGCCGCTGCCCGCGCCTACAAAATGTACCATTTAATTCTCCTTCATTATCTCGTCCGCGTAACGCGTTTTGCCCACTACGCCGTATTTGTTTGAGAACATGACCGCGCCCGTTTTTATATTCACGCGCCTGTTCATATACATTTCTATCCTGTCCATCATTATCGGTATCGTTTTAGTGTCCCTCACTATCTCGTAAGCCGCGTCCGCGGTCGGGCAGGCAAGAATTTTTTTCAGATTTGTTTCTCCCGCAAGAGCGGCGCACAGCGCGATCGCTTCCATGCGCGCGTCCGCACAGGCTGAATGTGTGTTCATAACGCCGACGGCAAGCTTCGACATCTTGCCGATATGCGCGATCAAAAGCGCGGACGAAAAACCCAGCTCCTCCGCGAAATCGAGCGCGTCTCCTATGAAATTGGAACACTGAACGGTTTTTTCGATACCGAGAAAATCGCGCGCGAACGTCTCGCCGTAATTCCCGGGGACAATAAAAATCTTTTCGCAGCCGCGCGCGCGTACGGTTTTCATTTCAAGGTATATCGTGTCGAGAACGGCGCGGCTGCTCATGGGATAAACAATGCCGCTCGTTCCGAGAATCGAGACGCCGCCTTCGATCCCAAGACGCGGATTGAAGGTTTTCGCGGCTATCTCGCGTCCGTGCGGAACGGAGATCACAACGCGGAAACCGCCCGTGTATCCGGGCGACGCTTCTATCACGCTGTCGCGTATCATTCGTCTCGGCACGCTGTTTATCGCGGCTTCGCCCTTTTTTTGGTCAAGTCCGTCCGCTCTGACGCGTCCCACGCCCTCGCCGCCGTCTATTTCGACGCCCTTATCCGTTTTTGTGACGGACGCGCGGACGGTTATGCCGTCGGTAATGTCGGGGTCGTCGCCGCTGTGCTTTATCACGGACGACGTCGCCGTGTTATCGTTGAATTCATTTTTTTCTATCTCGATACGCGCCGTTTCTCCGTTCGGAAGCGTCACGGTCACGTGTGACGGTCCTTCGCCCGTGAGAAGTCTTATAACCGCCGCCTTCGCGGCTGCCGCGGCGCATGTGCCTGTCGTGTAACCGGTTCTAAGAGGTCTTTTGCTTTTCACTGTATTCACTCTCCGTTCCGCGCGGGACATCGTTTTTCCGATATAATTTATTATATCAGCTGCGGCGCGAATTGTCTATATTTACCGACAATTTTTTAACCGTGCAAGCAAAAAGCCCCCTCGAAAAGGGGGCTTTTATTTTTACATTTTCTCCACGCCGAGCGTTACCGTCTCGCCGTTGATATTCCATTCCTTCGCGTGTCCTCCTGTTGCTTCAAGCGCGATTTCGTTTGCCAAAACCTCGTCCTTTATCGTGTCGGCGTTCGATTCGATTATCGACTTGATTCTGTCGTTGCCGCTTTCGTAAACCTTGATGTGATCCATTACGTCAAAGTCCGCGTCCTTACGCATCGTCTGTATCTTCGAGATAATTTCGCGCACGAAGCCCTCCTCGATAAGCTCGTCGGTAAGACGAGTGTCGAGGACTACGGTTACGCCGTGGTCGGAATTCGATTCGAAGCCTTCCGTCTTGGACGATTCAATAAGCAGATCCTCCTCCGCAAGGCTTTCCTCGTTTCCGTTTACCTCGATCGTCAGCGCGCCAGTTTCCTTTATCTCAGCCATAGCCGCGTTGCCGTCTATATTCGCCAAGATCTCGCGGACGGTGTTTATATCCTTGCCGAAGCGTCTGCCGAGCGTCTTAAGCTGCGGCTTGAAGCTGTACGAGGTGAAGCTTGCAACGTCGTCGGTAAATTCAACATTTTTGACGTTCAGCTCCTCCTCGATTATTTCTTTGTAAAATTCCGGCAGCTCGCTTTCCGCTTTTACGTACATCGTGCCGATAGGCTGACGGTTCTTGATATTCGCCGTGTTTCTGCACGCGCGTCCGAGCACTACTATTTCGAGCACCTCTTCCATTTTGCTCTCCAAATCGGGGTCTATCATCGACTCGTCGCATACGGGGTAGTCGCACAGGTGAATGCTCTCGGGCGCGTCCGCGTCTATGCTCTTTACGAGATTCTGATAGATATCCTCGGTCATGAACGGTATCATCGGCGCGGCGAGCTTGCAGACCGTCACGAGCGCGGTGTAGAGCGTCATGTACGCGTTGATTTTATCCTGCGGCATATCCTTTACCCAGAAACGCGTGCGGCTGCGGCGAACGTACCAGTTCGAAAGCTCGTCGACAAAGTCGTCGAGCGTTCTCGCCGTTTCGGTTATTTTGTAGTTTTCGAGGTTATTGTCAACCGTCTTTATAAGCGTGTTGAGCTTCGATAAAAGCCACTTGTCCATTACGGGCAGCTTGTCGTATTCGAGCGTGTATTTCGTCGCGTCAAAGTTGTCGATGTTCGCGTAGAGCACGAAGAACGCGTATGTGTTCCAGAGCGTACCCATGAATTTGCGCTGACCCTCCGTGACAGCCGCGTCGTGGAATTTGTTCGGCAGCCACGGCGCGCTGTTCTCGTAGAAGTACCAGCGTACAGCGTCCGCGCCGTGCTTCGCGAGCGCGTCGAACGGATCGACCGCATTGCCCTTGGACTTCGACATTTTCTGTCCGTTCTCGTCCTGTACAAGACCGAGCACTATTACGTTCTTATACGGTGCTTTGTTGAATATCAGCGTCGATATCGCGAGCAGCGAATAGAACCAGCCGCGCGTTTGGTCGACAGCCTCGCTGATGAAGTCGGCGGGGAAGTTTTCCTCGAATTTATCGTGATTTTCGAACGGATAGTGCCACTGAGCGAACGGCATCGCGCCCGAGTCGAACCAGCAGTCGATGACCTCCGAAACGCGGCGCATCTCTTTTCCGCACTTCGGGCATTTTATCGTTACCGCGTCGACGTACGGACGGTGCAGCTCTATATCGTCGGGGCAGTTGTCGGACATGGATTTTAATTCCTCGATAGAGCCGATCGAATGTTTATGTCCGCACTCGCACTCCCAGATATTGAGCGGCGTTCCCCAGTAGCGGTTGCGGCTGATGCCCCAGTCCTGGACATTGTTGAGCCAGTCGCCGAAGCGTCCCTTGCCTATGCTTTCGGGTATCCAGTTTATTGTGTTGTTGTTTCTTATCAGGTCGTCCTTTACGGCGGTCATTTTGATGAACCACGTGTCTCGCGCGTAGTAGATGAGCGGCGTGTCGCAGCGCCAGCAGAACGGGTAGCTGTGCTCGAATTTCGGCGCGCTGAACAGAAGTCCGCGCTCGTCGAGGTTTACGAGTATCTCCTTATCCGCGTCCTTGCAGAACGTACCCGCCCACGGGGTCTCGGCTGTCATTTCGCCCTTTTCGTCAACGAGCTGAACGAACGGCAGGTCGTAATTTCTGCCCACGTTCGCGTCGTCCTCGCCGAACGCGGGGGCGATATGAACGATACCCGTACCGTCGGTGAGCGTTACGTAGCCGTCGCATACGATATAGTGCGATTTCTTGTTCTGCTTTTCGCATATCGGCTTTACGAAGTCGTAAAGCGGCTCGTATTCCTTATGCTCGAGTTCTTTTCCTATATACTTTTCGATTATCTCATACGCGGGAGCATCGTCCTTCGCGAGAGAGCCGAGCACCGTGTCGAGCAACGCTTCCGCCATGTAATAGACACGTCCGTCGGCAGCCTTTACCTTCGCGTATTCCTCGTCGGGATTTACGCAGAGCGCGACGTTCGAGGGGAGCGTCCACGGAGTTGTCGTCCATGCGAGGATATACGCGTCCTCGTCCTTTACCTTGAAGCGCACTATCGCGGAACGTTCCTTTACGTCCTTGTAGCCCTGCGCGACCTCGTGCGACGAGAGCGGCGTGCCGCAGCGCGGGCAATACGGAACGATTTTGTGTCCCTTGTAGAGAAGTCCCTTTTCCCAAATCTGCTTTAAAGCCCACCATTCCGACTCGATAAAGTCGTTGTGGTACGTAACGTAAGGGTCGTCCATATCAGCCCAGAAGCCGACCGTGCCGGAGAAGTCCTCCCACATGCCCTTGTACTTCCATACGCTTTCCTTACATTCCTTTATGAACGGCTCGATGCCGTATTCCTCAATTTGCTCCTTGCCGTCGAGACCGAGCTTTTTCTCGACCTCCAATTCGACCGGCAGACCGTGAGTGTCCCAGCCGGCTTTACGCGGCACACGGTAGCCCTTCATAGTGCGGTAACGCGGGATCATATCCTTTATTACGCGCGTCAAAACGTGACCGATATGTGGCTTGCCGTTAGCCGTGGGCGGTCCGTCGTAGAACGAATAAACGTCGCTTCCCTTGCGGAAGTCCATACTTTTCTCAAAAATTTTGCGGTCGTTCCAAAATTTTTCGACTGCCTTTTCCCGCTCCGTGAAATTCAGATTGGGCGATACTTTTTTGTACACTTATATTCCTCCTTTGGTTATTCGTGGGTTTATGTTAAATTTCCGAAAATATTCGGAATATGTTACAAAAATCAAAAAATCTTCGTCTTGCATAACAAGACGAAGATTTTATTTTCTTCGCTATACCACTCGTCATACTATCATATGCGTTCCCTGTTACGCGGGAAATCCGGCGTATTCTACTGAGCAGGTTCCGCTGGCAACAAGCAAGCCCCCTGCCGTTCGATACGCAACTCGGAAGTGATATTCCGTCCAATCTACTCGCCGCCGCGCTCACACCGTCCGCGGCTCGCTCCTCGCTTTCAAAAAGGGCGTACTGTCTTCGTCATCGTCGTTAGAAAATATTTTATCATAAACGTTTTGCGTTGTCAATATACAAATATCATTTATTTGCCGCGCGTTCATACATGAAAGCGGCGGTTTGGATTTAGTGTCCCTGAGTTTTAGTGTCCCCGTTTTTTGTCCCTAAGATTTAGTGTCCCCAAAAATCAGAAGTCACATTCTTCGTCGGCGTCGTTCTTTTTCTCCGCGGCGGGAATCGGTTTTACGGCTTCGGACCGTTTTTTGTTAAACAGGCGCGCAACGGTGTTGTCGACGAGGAAATGCGACGCGAGCGCGCACAGAAGCGAAACGGCGTATACGGCGACAATATATTGCCCTCCAATATGTCCCGTCTGGACGAATATGTCCACGACGACCATATGATAAAGATACAGTCCGTAGGACAGGTCGAATTTAAATCTTATTTTGCCGAAGCAGTAGCCCGCGCCGATCGTCATCATACACAGGAGCACGACCTGTATCATGTCCTGATATTCGCCGATCTGCGTTCCCGTTTTCGTACACCAAACGGCGCGGATTATGAAAAGAAGCACGCACGGTACCAGAGAATATTTAAGTATCGGCACGATTTTTTCGCGCCAGCGGTAAATAAACCAGCCGGCAAAATAGATATAGAAATACGGCAGACAGGAATGTGAGACGATGGCGCGTCCCGTTTCGCCCAATGTCTGCTGCATATACGGCACGGCGAGATTCATCGCCGCCGACAGGACGAGGATAAGCGTCCACACGCCTATTCCGCATTTTTTTAAGGGTTTGTAAATGACGGCCGTTATGATATAAAACTGGACGGTAAATATCATAGTCCACAGATTCGCTTCGAAATTGCCTATGCCGAAGCTCGATATAAAGTCGGGCTGGGGCAGGTCGCGGATAAAGAAAAGCTGTCCGAGGAACCACTTGGCGAACGACGCGTCCGCGGTGAAGCCGCAGAAAAACGCCGCAGCCGCTATTCCCACGATTATGCATATCCACATGGAAGGGACTATGCGCAGCACGCGCTTTTTCAAAAATTCCCACACGCTTTTGCTCCGTTCCATGGAAGCCGGCACGAGAAATCCGCTTATGCAGAAAAGAACGACGACGCCGTTCCACCAATCGAACACGGGAGACACCTCGCGCAGGCGCACATGGCGCATGATGTGGAGCGTCATTACGTAAAACGCGCTGTACAGACGCAGCACGTCGAAACAATTTTTCCCGAAGTCGAATTGCGTATTTTTCTTTTCCATATCTTCACCCCCGTCGGTTCGTCGAATAACGCTATTATATGTCATTTTTCATTATAAGTCAAGTGTGTATCGGCATACCCGAACGATTCGGCGCGTTTTGCGCGCGATATAAAAAACCGCCCCGAAAGGCGGTTTGATTCGCTTGTTATTTGTTTTCCTTGAGAAGGTCGCGTATTTCCGCAAGCAGTTCCTCCTGCGTCGGTCCGGCGGGTGCTTCCTCGACCGGCTCTTCCTTCTTGGCCATTCTGTCCTTCATTGTGTTGATCGCTTTGACAATGCAGAAGATGACAAAAGCCATAAGCAGGAAATTGATTATCGCGCCGACAAAGGAGCCAATCGCGATCTCCGTACCGGGAATCATAAAGCTCGAGAACGATTCCGCTTCCGAAAGAGCACCGCCCGCGCCTACCGCGTTCGCGCCCTTTGCGGCAAGTCCGCCCAAAAAGCCCAAGAACGGGTTTATGATGTCCTCAACGAGAGAATTGACTATCGCCGTGAACGCGCCGCCGACTACTACGCCGACCGCCATATCCATCGCGTTGCCCTTTGCGATAAATTCCTTGAATTCGTCAAAAAATTTCATTGTCGATATACCCCCTTAAAGTATTTTAAAATTTTAATTTATCATTAAGGAATGTCTCCAGTTCCTCAATTTTCACTCTCTGCTGTTCCATAGTGTCTCTGTCGCGGACGGTAACAGCATTGTCTTCAAGGGAGTCGAAGTCGAATGTTATGCAGTACGGAGTACCGATCTCGTCCTGTCTGCGGTAACGCTTGCCTATCGAGCCGGCGTTGTCGTACTCGCAGTTAAAGTGTTTTGTGAGCGTTTCGTATACGGCTGTCGCGCCCTCGTCGAGCTTCTTCGAGAGCGGAAGCACCGCAGCCTTTACCGGAGCCAAAGCCGGATGCAGATGCAGCACTACGCGGCTGTCGCCGCCTTCGAGCTGTTCCTCGTCGTACGCTTCGCAAAGGAACGCCAAAGCAACTCTGTCCGCGCCGAGCGACGGCTCGATGCAATAGGGAACGTAACGTTCGTTTGTGGTCGGGTCGATATATTCCATGCTCTCGCCCGAATGTTCCTGATGCTGCTTTAAGTCGTAGTCGGTTCTGTCGGCTATGCCCCAAAGCTCGCCCCAGCCGAACGGGAACATAAACTCTATGTCGGCGGTCGCGTTCGAATAGAACGCCAGTTCCTCCGGCGAGTGGTCGCGGAAACGCAGATTTTCCTCCTTCATGCCGAGACTCAGGAGGAAGTTCATGCAGTATTCCTTCCAGTACGCGTGCCATTCGAGGTCCGTGCCCGGGGCGCAGAAAAACTCAAGCTCCATCTGCTCAAATTCGCGCGTGCGGAAAATGAAGTTGCCCGGAGTTATCTCGTTTCTGAACGATTTGCCTATCTGTCCGATGCCGAACGGAATCTTTTTGCGGCTCGTTCTCTGAACGCTTTTAAAGTTAACGAATATGCCCTGAGCCGTTTCGGGACGCAGATACACGACCGACGACGAATCCTCGGTCACGCCCTGGAATGTCTTGAACATCAGGTTAAATTCGCGTATATCCGTGAAATTGTGCTTGCCGCACTTCGGGCATACGATGTTGTTTTCCTCTATATACGCGAGCATCTTGTCCTTCGCCCAGCCGTCGACGGTGATATCCTCGCCCTTCTCGTGGGCGAAGTCCTCGATGAGCTTGTCCGCTCTGTGGCGCGCTTTACATTCCTTGCAATCCATAAGAGGGTCGGAGAATCCCCCGACGTGACCCGACGCTACCCATACCTCGGGGTTCATCAGGATCGCGCTGTCCTGACCGACATTATATTTAGACTCTTGGATAAATTTTTTCCACCAAGCCTTTTTTACGTTATTTTTGAACTCTACGCCCAAAGGACCGTAATCCCACGAATTGGCGAGACCGCCGTAGATTTCGCTGCCGGGATAAACGTAACCTCTGCCCTTGCAGAGAGCCACGATCTTATCCATTGTTTTTTCCGTATTTTTCACAAAAAGTCAATCCCTTCAATATTTGTATATATAGTTTATAAAAATACGAGGTGTTTGTCAAGGAATTTGAAAAAATTTTTGATTTTTACGCGGTTTGGGGACACAAAAGTTTATGTAAACTCCGGCGCGTTTATAAAGTTATCCCCGTTTTTCGCGCCGAATGTGGATAATTTGAACGCCGGACAGGCTTTGAGGAAATTTTAAGAGCGTAAAAAACGTGGATAACCGCGTGGATAACGTGGATATTAACAGAGATGTAACATTGGAGTGAGAGGAATTATGTAAAACGAAACGCGGGGCTGTTTTTTTACGTAAATCCGCACTTGACACGAACGCCGTAAAGTTATATGATAAACCTTGTACGAACGAGCGGGAGTGAAAGGAACGGATATGAAAACGAAAACGACATATATATGCGGCGAATGCGGCTACGCTTCGCCGAAATGGCTCGGCAAATGTCCGTCGTGCGGAACATGGAACACGATGGAGGAGACCGTTGTCACGGAGGAAAAAAAGGGGTCCGCAGTCAGGGCGGTATCGGCGGCGGCAAGCGGCGCGGCGCGCGCGCCGAAGCGAATAAGCGACGTTAAGCCCGGGTTTGAAACGCGGTACGAAACGGGGCTTAAGGAGCTTGACAGAGTTCTCGGCGGGGGGATCGTTCGGGGTTCTCTCATACTCGTGGGCGGCGACCCGGGTATAGGAAAATCGACGCTCCTGCTTCAAATATGCCAGAACATCGGCAAGGACAAGAAAATTCTGTACGTGTCCGGCGAGGAGAGCGAGGGACAGATAAAGCTCAGAGCGGAGCGGCTCGGCGTTACGGCGCAGGGTCTGTATCTCATGAGCGAGACCGACGCGGAAACGATCATAGACTGCATAAACGAGCTTAAACCCGACATTGTTATAATAGACTCGATACAGACTATCAACCGCGCGGATATATCCTCCGCGCCCGGAAGCGTGCCGCAGGTGCGCGAAGCGACAAACGCGTTCATGCGTACCGCGAAATCGACGGGTACGGCGATGTTTATCGTGGGTCACGTGACGAAAGAGGGCGCGATAGCCGGTCCGAGAGTTCTGGAGCATATCGTCGACTGCGTGCTGTATTTCGAAGGCGACAGACAGCTTACGTTCAGGATTTTGAGAGCGGTCAAGAACCGATTCGGGTCGACGAACGAGATAGGCGTTTTTGAAATGCTCGACACGGGGCTAAGAGAAGTGGAAAATCCGTCGATGATGCTGCTTGAAGGCAGAAACACCGATATTTCCGGCAGCGCGATAGTATGCGCGATGGAAGGAAGCAGGGGCGTTATGGCTGAGGTACAGTCGCTCGTCACTCCGACAGGCTTCGGTAATCCGAGGCGTATGGCGCACGGTATCGACCTGTATCGGCTGCTTCTCCTCATAGCCGTGCTTGAAAAGAGAGCGAAGATGAATTTGTCCAATTCGGACGTGTATCTGAACGTCGCGGGCGGTCTGAAAATCGACGAGACCGCCGCGGATCTGGGTATTTGCGCCGCGATAGCGGCAAGTCAGGCGGACGTCCCTCTGCCGCCGGACATGGTGTTTATCGGCGAGGTCGGACTGGGCGGCGAGCTGCGCGGCGTGGCACAGCTTGAGAAAAGGCTGAACGAAGCCGCGAAGCTCGGTTTTAAATCGGCGATCGTACCGAAGAGATCGCTCAAGGGAGTTCGTACGCCGGACGGCTTCGCAGCCTACGGAATACGCACGGTTTCCGAGATGATAAATATGTTAAGGCGCAAATAGTTGACATTTCGGACATTTTATATTATAATATCAAGATAAGGATCAAGGAGTCAGAGTATTGGAAGAAATAAGAACGGGCGGCAAGAGGGAATTTTTCTTCTCGTGCGCGTGGACAATTATACTGCTGCTCGCGGGCGACGTTATTATCAGCGCGCTGCCGCGGTACAAAATAATAGGAACGCTCATAACGCTTCTCTTTTTCTGCGTGCTCGCCTTTTTCGCGCTCACGCGGTACAGCGCGGTGTATACGTATTCGCTCAAGGGCGGTCGGCTGAGGATAACCCGCACGATAGGACACCGCCGCAAGGAAGTCGAAACGCGCGTGAGCGACATATCGTATATCGGTCGGGAAAAGCCCGGCTTCAAGACGAAAAACGTATACCGTATGCGATGCACGGTATTTTCAAACCGCAGGGTTTGGTACATAGTTTATAAAAAAGGAAAAAACGACAATTTGCTTGTCTGCGAACCGTCGCCCGAAATGGCACGCGCGCTGAGCGCGGGGCAAGGCGGGCAACAGACGGCGCAAGAGGTGTTTTGACATATGCTTAATGTGATAGGTGTGCGCTTCAAAAGCGCGGGAAAAACATATTTTTTCGACCCGCTGGACTTCGATGTTTCGTGCGGCGATCATGTAATAGTCGAGACGGTAAGAGGCATTGAATACGGCGAGGTGGTAATGGGAAAACGGGAAATCGCTTCCGAGCAGTTCCGTAAGCCCGTTAAGGCGGTCATACGTATCGCCACCGACGCGGATACTCAGAGATATAACAGGAACAAGGAGCTTGAAAGAGAAGCTTACAGAATATGTCTTGAAAAAATCGAGAAGCACAAGCTTGAAATGAAGCTTGTCGAGGTGGAATACACATTCGACGGAAATAAAATACTTTTCTATTTCACAGCCGACGGCAGAGTGGATTTCCGAGAGCTTGTGAAGGATCTCGCGACCGTTTTTAAAACGAGGATCGAGCTGAGACAGATAGGAGTACGCGACGAAGCGAAAACGCTCGGCTCCATAGGCATATGCGGGCGGCCGTTATGCTGCAGCCAGTTTTTGGGCGAATTCGCGTCCGTTTCGATCAAAATGGCGAAGGAGCAGGGGCTTTCCCTTAATCCCGCCAAAATCTCCGGCACCTGTGGCAGACTGATGTGCTGTCTCAAATTCGAGCAGGACGTATATGAAAATCTTCTGAAAAACGCACCCAAGCAGGGCGCGGCTGTGAAAACTCCCGACGGGAACGGCACGGTCGAATATGTCAGTCTGCTCAAAGGCACGGTGAAGGTCAAATTCGACGACGAGACCGAGACGACAATGAAGGAGTTTGACGTTTCACAGGTCAAACCGGCAAAGGCGCGCGGCAAAAAAGCCTGAGCGCGGTATTTCTGTTACCAAAAGGCAAACAACGCCTATTAAAATATTGAAAAAACTATTGAAGAATAGTTGTTTTCATGATACAATAGAATAGTAAATGTACAGAACATAATGAATTTAAGGGGGTGTATTGGAAATGGCATACGCAATTTCAGACGACTGCATTTCGTGCGGTGCTTGCGCGGCTGAGTGTCCCGTAGGCGCGATCACCGAGGGCGACGGTAAGTATGTTATCGACGCAAACACTTGCATCGAGTGCGGAGCCTGCGCGGGTACTTGTCCCGTAGGCGCGCCTTCACAGGCATAATTTACAAGAGGTCTTAAAGAAAAGGTGTTGTATTGGTAAGCAATACGGCACCTTTTTCTGTTTTTTGAAAGTCAGCCGCGGGGATTCGTCCCCGATTATATATATAACGGTATATTAAAAAGAAAAACGGAGGTACTGCCATGTTGAAAAAAACGGCAACGATAATCGCCGCGTTCATCGCGGTAATTACGCTCGCTTCATGCGGAAACGGTCAGGTCATATACGACCGAGCCGAGCACGCGAGACCCGCCGCGACAGGTCAATCATGGACCGTTCTCGTCTATATGTGCGGCGGGAACGAAGAAACAGCGCACGGCGCGGCGTCGGCAAAGCTCGAAAGCATAATGAGCGTCGATTATCCCGAAAACGTTAATGTAGTCGTGCAGACCGGGGGCAGCGCGAAATGGAATACAAAGGGCGTTTACAACGATTATAACCAACGCTTCGAAGCCGGATACGGCACGCTTTATCTCGCGGACCAGGCAATGTCCGCGAACATGGGCGATTACAGAACGCTCACGGATTTCCTGTCGTGGGGCGTGTCAAATTACAAATCCGACAATTATATGCTGATACTTTCCGGCGCGGGCGGCGGTTCGATGGACGGTATGATAAGCGACGAAAATTTTGACGGGGACAGTCTCAACCTTGAGGAGATATCATACGCCATGAGTCTGGCGGGACAGCATTTCGACATCGTATGTCTCGACGCGTCGCTCATGGGCGGCATAGAAACGGCAGCCGCGCTCTCGACCTGTTCGAAATACCTCGTCGCCCCGCAGAGTATCCAGGATTCGGACACGTTCGATTACGCGGGAGTTTTACAGTATGTATGCGACAACCCGTCCTCTGACACAGCGGACATATGCAAAGCCGTATGCGATCTGTATTACGCCGGAAGCGAAGCAAACGGCACCGCCGCGGAAACTGCCATGTCGGTCGTGGATATGTCGAAGGTGTCGACGCTCAACCAGGCTTTTGACGGTATGGCGGGAGAAATGCTCGTGTCCACGAATCAAATGTCGGATTACATAAACATGACGAACGCGGTCTCGTCCGCGCATATGTACGGCGGCGCGACGGAGGACGAGGGGTATTCCAACCTCATAGACCTCGGCGACACGGCGATGAAAATACACGATTACGTGGGAAATACCGCGGACGCGGTAGTCGACGCGCTGAACGACGCGGTCGTTTACAGAGTGTGCGGGGCAAATCAGCACGATTCCACGGGGCTGAACATGTACTACCCCATATCGCCCGACAACGACGAGCTGCAAATGTATATGGACAACGGAGTGAGCGTAAATTATAAGGAGTTCCTGCGTAAAATATGTCCGTCGTGCAGCGTCGAGGACACGCTGTCGAACACAGCCGATTACACGTCCTCGTGGGCGTGGACGTCGTACAACGTCGCGATGGAGCAGCTTCAGTATATGACTGTTCTGGACGCAAATTCCTACGGCTTGAATGTGACGGGCGACATGAGCGTCTTAAAGGACGTGGCGGTGAATGTGTATAAAGCGGACGATAAGTCGGGCGAATACGTTTTCCTCGCGTCGCACAAGGATCTCGAGCAGAATTGGGAGGGCGGCGTGTTTAAGGACGTGTTCTCGCGCAAGCTGCCCAGACTTATCAGCAAATGCGTAACGATTCGGCTTGTAAAGGATCACGGCGACTATGCGGTGTACTCCGTACCCGTTATTCTCAACGGTGAAAAAAGCTGTATACGCGTCAGACGCGACGCGCAAAGCGGTGATTATGACATTATCGGAGCGTGGTCCGGCACGGACGAAAACGGAAAGGTCACAAGCTCTCTCCACCCGCTCGGCGCGTTCGACAGGATCGCTCCGCTGCTCGCCGTCTACGACGAGGAGCATAAGAAAAACGACTACGCGACGGATCCCGCAGGTATGAAGCTGCGCGCGGGCGTGAGCGAAAGCAACGTGCCGAACGGCGATTATCTGTTCGAATTTGAAATCACCGATATTTACGGCCAAAAGCGTCACGGTACGCCGGTACGCGCGCATATTTCGGGAGAAAACATCATGTATGAATGATTTAAAACCGCCCTTCGGGGCGGTTTTTTTACTGCGAGCTTTACAAAACGGCGCGTTTCGGGTATAATTGATTTATGATGAGTTACGGGAGGAAATTGTGATGAAAACATTATATTTCGAATGCGGTATGGGCGCGGCGGGCGATATGATCATATCGGCACTGTTGGAGCTGTTTCAGGAGCCTGAAAAGGAAATCGAAAAGCTGAACGCGCTCAACATACCCAATATAAAATACGTAATGAAAAAAACCGTCAAAAACGGCGTTACCGGCACGCATACGGACGTGGTCGTCGGGGGCGTGACCGAGGACGAGCATATGCACGAGCACGGTCATTCGCACGAGCACGGTCATACACATGAACACGGTCATTCGCATGAGCACGGTCATTCTCATACGAGCATACGCGACATCGAGGAAATCATATCTCGGCTCGCCGTTCCCGAAAAGGTGCGCGACGACGCGCTTGCCGTGTATTCTCTGATAGCCGGCGCGGAAGCGCACGTACATGGACGCGAGATGAGCGATATACACTTCCATGAAGTCGGGACCGCCGACGCGGTCGCCGACGTTGTGGGCGCGTGTATGCTCATAAACGAGCTGGATCCCGATAAAATACTTGCGTCCGCAGTAAACACGGGCAGCGGATTTGTGCGCTGCGCGCACGGCGTTCTTCCCGTACCCGCCCCCGCCACGGCGCATATACTGCTGGGCGTGCCGACATACGCGGCGCGCGTCGAGGAGGAGCTGTGTACGCCGACGGGCGCGGCAATATTGAAGCATTTCGTGTCGGAGTTCTGCGCGCCGCCCGTTATGCGCGTTTCGAAAATCGGATACGGAATGGGTTCAAAGGATTTTGAAACGGCAAATTATCTGCGCGTCATGTACGGCGAAACGGAGGACGACGGCGAAAACGTGTCGGAGCTGTGCTGCAATCTCGACGATATGACGGGTGAAGCGATAGGCTTCGCCGTTACGACGCTTATCGGCGCGGGCGCGCTCGATGTGTTTACAACGCCCGTCGGCATGAAGAAAAACAGACCGGGAATTATACTGACGTGCGTATGCCGTACCGAGCAGCGCGAGGAAATGCTGCGGCTGATATTTAAGCATACGACCACCATCGGGGTGCGCGAGCATACGGCGCAGAGGTATGTGCTGGAGCGCAGCGAAACTTCCGCAGACACGCCTTACGGCAGCGTGCGCGTCAAGGAGTCGCGCGGGTACGGAGTCGTGCGGCGCAAAGCGGAGTTCGATGATTTGGAGAAGATAGCCCGCGAAAACGGTCTCGCGCTTTCCGATATTAAAACGGAATAGAAAAAAAGTCTCTCTGTCGGTCAGAGAGACTTTTTCTTTATTCCATATCGTCAAGCATTTTCAGCATGTTTGCGCAGTACGTTCGCATACGCGTTTTGTAGCTGTTTATCTCGTCCTTGAGAGACAGCATTTCCTGATGGCGTTTGACGTGTTCGTCGTCGATTTGGCGGGCAAGATAGCTTGCGTCAAGCTTGGCTTTGTTGATTATGGCGTTCGCTTCGGCTTCCGCGTTCTTGCGCGAATCAGCCGCCGCCTGCTGCGCCATGTCCATGGATTTACGCATCGTGTTTTCCATTTGCTTATAGCGTTCCACGGTCTCCGTAAGAAGTCCGATTTTGTTTTTCAACGTTTGATTTTCCTTGCACAAAAGCTCGTAGTCCTGTATTACGACGTCGAGAAAATCATCGACCTCGTCGCAGCTGTAACCCTTGATCTTCTTTTCAAATTCTTTGTTTTGGATATCTATCGGTCTTAGCAAAATACTCCCTCCTCACACAAATTTCTCCACCGTTATGTGTAGTCTCCCTTTTCCGGTAATATTCCCCGTTTCTTTTAAAATAAACCGTCCGCTGCCGCGTACGGAAAGTAAATCGTTTTCGCTTACCTGCTTGGAACGGTCCGAGGCGGCGCGGTGATTTACTTTGACCGAACCTCCGCGAATGAGCGTTTCCGCTGCCGCGCGGGAAATGCCGAGTGCAGCCGACAGAACGGCGTCGAGACGCAGCGACGCGCACACGCACTTTTTTTCGACAGTGCGGGGCGGCGGAACGGTAATGACGGCGGGTTCGATAACCCTGCCCTTAACGCCGGACGTGGAAATCTTATTCACGCTGCGCGCGATATATTCCGCAATATCGCTTTCGGCGAACACGTACGCGCCCTCCTCGTCGACAAGAATATCGCCGGTTTTGGAACGGTCTATTCCGAGCGACATGAGCGCGCCGAGATAGTCGCGGTGCGTGAGACGGCGGAATTTGGGGACTTCGAAGCGAATCGCAAGCAGCGGAAAATCCTCCGTGCGGGCTTGCTGCCATTCGGGAAATACTCCGAAAATTTTTCGTTCCGCTCTTTCGTATCCTCCGAAAAACATTGTGTTGAATCCGTAAGGGATACGGAAATCGTCTTCTATGACGGCTATCTCGCCGCCGTCGAGAAATTGTGAAAACTTCGGTTCGGCGTACTTCTCGCAGAGATCGAACAAATCCTCCGTTTTCGCCGTTAAGAGTTTCGCGTCCGTAATGTTCACCTCATATTCAAAAAGGTGGTAAAAGTATTACCACCCTTCAAATTAAACGTTCCAGTCAAAAGAACTCCTCGTATGCTCCTTTAAATTATCGCCCGTTATGTCGATATGTCTGGGAGCGGCGACAAATATACCGCCGGAAACGCGTCTGACATTTCCGTTTACGCCGTAAGCGGCACCCGAAACAAAGTCTACAACTCTGCGCGCGTCGGACGCGTCAAGGTCGCCGACATTGAAGATGACAAGTCTGCCGCCTTTGATCTCATCGGCTATGCCCGTGGAATCCTCAAAATCGTCCGGCGTCATTATTCTTATTCTGGACGAAGCTCCGGGGTTGATCGGAACTACTTTTGCCGAGCTTTTTCTCGAAAACGACGAGCGTCTGGACATCGGTTCCTCCTCTTCGATCTCGTCTTCCTCATCATAGTAATCGTCATCATAGTAATCGTCGTCGGAGCCAAAACCCATAAAGTTCTTTACTGCACTGAAAATACTCATTTTCCCTATTCCCTTTCTGTATTATTTTTGAGAATAATTTCTTTCGCCGAATACGGCACTACCCACGCGTACCATGTTGGCACCGTGTTTTATGGCAGTTTCATAATCCCCGCTCATACCCATTGACAGGTATGACATATTAACATTATAGTATTTTTTTTGCGATATGTCAATAAAAAGTCGTCTCATGTTGTCAAAATGTACGGAATTTGTAACAGGATTGTCGGTTTTCGGAGCAATCGTCATCAATCCTTTGACCTTTACGCGGCTCAATTCCGCGGCGTGGAGCAGAAGCGGCTCCAATTCGTCGGGAGCTACGCCCGATTTTGATTCCTCGCCCGAAATGTTGACCTGAATGAGTATATCCATGTCTATGCCGTGTTTGCACGCCTGCCGCTCTATCTCGTCCATGAGCTTGACGGAATCTACGGAATGGATCAGACAGACCTTGTCTATTATATATTTCACCTTGTTGGTCTGCAAATGTCCGATAAGATGCCACTTTACGGGCGATACGTACGGGAATTTGTCGCGTACCTCCTGCGGCTTGTTCTCTCCTATGTCAGTCACGCCGAGGGCGATGGCTTCGTTGATCATATCGCAGGGATGAGTTTTCGTCACAGCGACAAACGTTATATCGGAGCGCGTCCTGCCGCTTTGCTCCGCAGCCGCCGTGATCTTCTCCTCCACTCGGGCAAGATTTTCCTTTATATTCACACTCATAAAACACACCCTTACCTTTCGCCTACAAGAATTCTTTCCATCTGCGACAGTTTATTCGCCGCGTCCTCCGAAGATTCGACGATGGCGTAGCCGCTTTCGGCGTTTGTGAAGAGCAGGTCGCAGTAGCAGTCGTACTGTCTGCCGTTCTTTATGCCGATGACCTTCTGCTTTCCGTCCTCGTCGGTATGCACGGCGTAGACCGGGATCTTATAGCCGCTGTAACTTTCAAAAATCAAGTCCACGTCGGCAAGTCTGTATGAAAAGACATTCTCTATATATTTGGAGCATTTCACCGTGACGACGACGCGTCCGTTACTTTCGTCGCTGATACGGTAAATTTCTCCGTCCGCTTCCTCCGCGGACATATTGTTGAAGCGAAGCTTCACGCTGTCGCCTTCGGAGCGTCCTCCGACGATATCGGAGCTTATGTCCGTCATGACGTACCAGACATGATTGTTGACTATCTTGCACACGGCTCCTCCCGCGTCGGCTTTCTCGCTTATTTTCGTGATCTTGGGGGACTGTGAAAGAGATTCGAAGTAAGGCACGTCGTAATTGTCTATGCCGGCGGGTGTGAGAAGCTCCTCATAGCCGTCGAAATACGTGGTGAAAATGCCGGATATGTTCGCGGCAATATCCTCCTTTGCCACGCCTATGCCGGCGAGGATATTTTCGCGCTGAGCTTCAAGCTCGGCGACGGAGCTGTCCGTCGAAAGAGAGTTGTCGGCGCGGAGACTGTTGATATCGTTTTTATATTTTGAAACGGAAAGTATATCGTTGTCTTCGGCAGCCGCGATTATGCGGTTTTCGCGTTCGCGGATATTGTTTTCCACATTTGTGGAGTCAAGAGCCGCCGACGAAAGGTTATTCGCTTGAGAAACGTTCTTTTTGATCTTGCTGTCCACGACGGCAAGCTCTTTTATGCTGTCGAGCGGCACGTCCCCGTAAAAGAGCGCGCCGATCACGCTGTCCTTTGCCACGCGGTCCCCTTCCGACACGCTGTGGTAGATCGTTCCCGCGCTGCGCGTGTACATTACCCACTCGTCGCGGATAATAAAGCCGTTCGTGTTTATCGAGTTTTCCTGTATGGCGTACTCAAGAGCCTGAGTATCCACAGGCGACATCACGTAATGTATGCCTATGCCGGAAACGACGGCGACGACGGCGCACAGCGTTATGATAATGAATTTCTTCATCGGTTATTTTCCCCTTAAAAAACAAATATATTCGATACAGCTATTATACAATTTTTTTCGGACAAATACAACATTTTCCGAGCTTTTATTTTTTGAAGTACATCAGGGCGCACGCCGCGTCGTAAGCCGAACCGAGCATGGAGAGCTTGTCCTTGAGAAAATCCGCCGCGCCGGAGCGGAGCGTTTTCACGAGCCACGTTAATATATGCTTCTCGCTCGTTTGGAGTATTTTATCGGCGATCCCTTCGTCCTCCGTATCGTCTTCTTTCTCGTGTCCCGCGTGCGCGTCCAGGGTGAGTCTGACAAGCTCGTCGAAATCATACGTGTTGAGCTCGTCTATGCCGTATATGCGCGCGGCGGTCTCGATACCGCTTATCAGGTCGGGCGAATATTTCGCCCTCGCGCGGCGGTAGTCGTCCGACTTAAAGGCGTAAAACCCGCCTTCATAACGTCCGAAGGCTTTCATGCATTTTATATATCCTTCCTTTATGCTTCTCTCTATTCCTTCGCGGTCGAAATCCATAAGTCCCGTTTGGGGTTTGTCGCAGCAAACGGAAATTATGTTTTTGCCAGAGGTGTTAAAATCGCGGTATATTCCCGCGCCTTTCACGTCTACGGTGATTATGTTTTCCTCGCCCCTGCCGAGAAGCATACCGACGGGCATATTGTCCGAAACGCCGCCGTCGGCGAATTTGTCGGCTTCGATGACCTTCGAGCGAAAGCCAGGCATACACGCGCTTGCCATAAGATAATCCACTATCTCGCCGCGCGGTATCTCGTTCTTAAACTTATATATTTCCTTTTTGCGCGTCAGCGAGAACGCCGCCACGCCGAAATCTATCGGTGATTTTCTGAGCTTGTCCTCGTCTATGATACCTTTGAGGAGACGCTCGAGCGGCGACATGTCCAACCCTTCGCCGTCGTATATCGCGCGGACTATCTCGGAAAGGTTTTTCACGTCGAACAAGTCGTCGCCGTTGCTCACGCCGTCCGGCATGTTGACGATATCGGCGGCGGTGATGCCGCGCCACATGTCGATCGCCTTGTCAAAATCGCCCTGGGCGAAAATCGCGCCGTTTATAGAGCCTATCGACGCGCCAGCGACAGACGATATCTCGACGCCCATGTCGCCGAGAGCCTTCCATACTCCCGCGTGGCACGCGCCTCTCACGCCGCCGCCCGCGAGAACAAGTCCGTATTTCATACTCATTTTTTTATCCTTTCCGCCCGAAGGCACCGCGCCCGAAAAATGCCGCACCGGCGACGATGAGCGCGAAAAATGCGGAAGACCGAAACGACGTCGCGCGGGCGGCGCGTTCGGTCTCCGAAATGTACTCGTCAGCAGCAGTTGTTATTAGCGGCGCACGGGTCGTTATCACACGGGTCGCAACAGGGATTGCAGCAGGAATTGTTGTTCGAGCCGGCTCCGAGAACGTTTCCGTCGGAGCATAAAAGTATCAGCACCACAATTATCGCAATCCAAATCCATATGTCCCAGCCGCCGTTATTGCTGCAGCCTCCGCCGAATAAACTCATAGTTAAAACCTCCTTTAGCATATATTATGCCTTTTGAAGGTCAATGGTTACGACTGTACGACGGGTGATTCCGTAAAAATATAATTTCCTTCGCCGTCGATCGTGATATAAAGGATTATGTCGTTCATTCCGAGCCGCTTTATCACCGTTACATATCCGTTTTCCGTCGCTTCGACGGGCGTGTATATCGCCTTGGGATAATGCGTTTCCATATAATTTGAGATCCGCTCGTGCTGTTCCTTGAATCGTATTCTGTTAAACGGTCCCTTGCCCGTGACCGCGCCGTATACCCCCGCAGCGGCGGCGGCTCCCAGCATAAGCAAAGTTTTTTTCTTCATTTCAAAACACGTCCTTTCCGAATGTGCGATTTATGTTTTACGTCGCGCGGTGGTATTCGTTATATGCGTCGCGCCGCGCGATACCGCGCTCGGACGCGGCGCGCTTTACCGCGTCCTTGACGCTCATACCCTCGGCTATATAGCCGTCTATATGTTCCCTAAGAGGTATATTGTCCCATTCGTTTTCCGAGCCGCAGTCCTTCTCGGGCGAAGCCCCTTCGACTATTATCACGTATTCGCCGCGCGGCGCGTTTTCCTCATAGAACGCCGCCGCTTCGTCAAGAGTGCATCGCTTTATTTCCTCGTGCAGCTTCGTCAGCTCGCGCGCGAGGGCTATTCTCCTGTCGCCGCCGAAAACGGCGCGCATATCCTCTATCGTGTTCCTGAGCTTATGCGGAGCTTCGTAAAATATAAGGGTGCGCGAGTCGTTTTCGACGCTCTTGAGATGCTCCGCACGGTGACGCTTATTCACCGACAGAAAGCCCTCGAACGCAAACCGTTTCGCGCTCAGTCCCGAAAGAATGAGCGCGTTTATGAGCGCAGCCGGACCGGGTACCGACGTTACCTCGATATCGTTTTCTATACACAGCTTTACCAAATCCTCGCCTGGGTCGGAAATCGCGGGAGTACCCGCGTCGGACACGAGCGCGACGTTTTTGCCGTTTTTCAAAAGGGATATTATATAGCCGCCTTTTTCGCGTTTATTGTGCTCATGATAGCTCGTGAGCGGAGCGGATATCTCAAAATGATTCAAAAGCTGCAGGGTGCGGCGCGTGTCCTCCGCCGCTATCAAGTCCGCAGAGCGCAGAGTTTCTATACAGCGCGCCGACACGTCGCCGAGATTGCCTATCGGCGTGGCGCATAAATATAATTTCCCCGTCATTGTCATTCCTCTTTGTTTCGTTCGTAAATTTTGTTTATCTCGCTTGAATATTTGCCGTCCGCGCCGTAAATGAACAAGGGCGGCGCGATTTTGAGCTCGCTGCCGCCGTCCTTCATACCCTCGATGAGAAGCAGGCTCGGCGGTTTCTCCGCCGCGGGACAGACAAGGCGCATACGTTTCGGTTCGACATGCGCCGCGCGCATGGCGCATATTATGTCGGTCAGCCGCGACGGGCGGTGTACCATAAAAAATCTGCCCTTGGACCTCAGCAGACGCGACGCGGACGCGACCACGTCTTCAAGAGTACAGAGGACCTCATGGCGCGACACGAAAAGAGCGTCCGTTCCGTTTTCTATCGCCGCACCGCGTTTCATGTACGGCGGGTTGCAGGTCACGCAGTCAAACGCGCCGACGCCGTATATGTCGGGAGCGTCCTTCAGGTCGCCGCATTTTATTTGTATTCTGTCCGTAAGACCGTTATATTCTACGCTCCTCGCCGCCATTTCAGCCATGTCGGACTGTATTTCCAGCCCGTGTATATGCTCTGTGCGGGTTTTTGCGGACATGAGGAGCGGTACTATCCCCGTGCCGGTACACAGGTCTATCATGTTTTCGCAGCGGACGTTCCTTGCGAAATCCGCAAGGAGCACCGCGTCCGTGCCGAATTTGAATCCTTCTTTTTTTTGTATTATAAAAAGTCCGTTCTGAAGGTCGTCGAGACGTTCTCCGTTTTTAAGCATTATTCCTCGTTCGCGGCGTTATCGACTACGGCGAAGCTTACCTCGCCCATCGCCGCCGTCTGTCCGCCGACGGTCGCTTTCACGTTCGCCTTTCCCATATTGTGACGATAGGTCAAAAGCTCCGCGTGAAGCTCCAGAGTATCGCCCGGGACGACCTGTCTGCGGAATTTGAAATTGTTTATGCCCGTAAATACGCCGAGCTTACCGCGGTTTTCCGGCATGGAAAGGAGCATTACCGCGCCCACCTGAGCGAGAGCCTCGACGATAAGCACGCCGGGCATTATCGGATTGCCGGGGAAATGTCCCGTAAACTGCGGCTCGTTCGCCGTAACGTTCTTTATTCCCGTTATGCTCTTGCCCTCCTCAAACTCGATAATTTTATCGACGAGCAAAAACGGATAACGATGCGGAAGAATTTTTTGAATTTCGATGTTTGTCATGGAAATCGGTTCGTTTTTCATAGCTTATTTGTATCCTTTCTTTTATTTGCGCGCGAAGCGCGCGGAGTATATGAGAATCAGTCTCTTATATATGCTTTTTTATGGAATATATGGGTCGGGTCGGAAACGGAATCTATGTTTTCGAGCGCGATGCCCGCGCCCAAAGCAACGCAGTCGACAATGTTATTTGCCAGAGTTACTTTCACGCCGGTCTCGTCCGAGATGCGCTTGTCCAGACCGTATATGAGCGAGCCGCCGCCCGTCATGATTATCCCGTCACATATGATGTCGCCGTGAAGCTCCGGCGGCGTTTCTTCAAGCACCTCTCTGACGCGCTCGGTGATGTTATACACAAAATCGTCGAAAGCCGGATAAAGGTCGTTTGAAGAAATGATCGCGGATTTGGGCAGTCCCGAAAGGACGCTTATTCCCTTGGCTTCGCAGAGTATCTCCTTCGAGCGCGGCATTACGCCGCCTATTTCGAATTTTATCCTTTCGGCTGTTCTCGGTCCTATCAGCATACCCATTTCCTTACGCATGTAGCGCACGATCGCTTCGTTAAATTCGTCGCCCGCTATTTTCAGCGAACGGCTTACAACGACGCCGCCGAGCGACATTACAGCCACGTCGGTCGTACCGCCGCCTATATCGACTATCATCGTTCCGCGCGGACGCGATATGTCAAAGCCCGCGCCCAGAGCGGCGGCGACGGGTTCTTCGATTATATAGATGTCGCGCGCGCCAACGTCTCGCGCGGCTTCTATCACGGCGCGCTGTTCAACGTCCGTTACGCCGCCCGGTACGCACATCATAATGCGCGGGTGACCTATCGTGCGCGCAAATATTTTCCTGAAAAAGCAGCGTATCATTTCTTGAGTAAGCGTCAAATTTGAAATTACTCCGTCGATAAGCGGACGTACCGCCTGTATGTGCGGCGGAGTCCTGCCGAGCATCTTGAGCGCGGCTTCGCCGACAGCGCAGACCTCGTTCGTTTTTGTATTGACCGCTATAACGGTCGGTTCGCGCAGGACTATGCCTTTGTTTTTTATATAGACAAGCATTGTAGCCGTGCCTAAATCTATGCTTATATCGTTACTGAACATTTCTTTGCTCCTAAACACTAATATTATTTATATTATATATTATTATTACCGTTAACTCAACCGTTTTTGAGAAGTTTTTTTCTTTTTTGCGAAAAATATGCCGCCAAGGCGCGAAACACGCCGCGAAACGGCGCGCTTAATTTTGCGTTATTTTTAATAAATTTATTGTATTCGCGGGAAGAATGTGATAAAATGAATTTGTTATTATCCTATGCGGAAAGAAGGAATAAAATAATGAAAAATACGACGGGAAGTTTCGCCGCCGCCAAAAGGAATTCGGAGAAAATAACAATGCTCACTTCCTATGACTACACGACGGCTCGTATAGCCGACGACGCGGGCGTGGACGCGATACTTGTGGGCGATTCGCTCGGCATGGTAATGCTCGGGTACGAAAATACGCTTCGCGTTACAATGCAGGACATGATAAGCCATTCGGCAGCCGTGGCGCGCGGCGCGTCAAACGCGCTTATTGTGACGGACATGCCGTTTATGTCATATCAAACCTCCGTCCGCGACGCTGTGCAAAACGCGGGCAGGCTCGTTAAGGAGGGCGGCGCGGAAGCCGTCAAGCTCGAAGGCGGCGTGAAATTCGCTCCGCATATACGGGCGATCGTCGACGCGTCTATCCCCGTCATGGCGCACATAGGAATGACGCCGCAGTCGGTCAACACGTTCGGAGGATTCAAGGTTCAGGGTAAGTCTTTAGCGGGCGCGAAGCAGCTTATCGAGGACGCGAGAGCCGTGGAGGAGGCGGGCGCGTTCGCCGTCGTTCTTGAATGCGTACCCGCCGCGCTGGCGGCGTATGTGACACAGATACTGTCCATACCGACAATAGGCATAGGCGCGGGCGCGGAATGCGACGGGCAGGTGCTTGTGTATCAGGATATGCTCAATATGACGGTTGGATTTACTCCGAAATTCGCGAAGAAATTCGCGGACGTCGGCGCGGTCATGACGGAGGGATTCAAGAAGTATATAGATGAAGTTAAAAACGGTTCGTTCCCGTCCGAGGAGCATACATTCAAAATAGACGACGAAACGATGAAAGCCGTTACGGAGGGTTGAAAATGCAGGTAATCAAGAGTATAAGCGAGCTGCGCTCGATGATAAAAAAGTGGAAAAAGGACGCTCTTACCGTCGGGCTTGTGCCGACGATGGGGTATTTGCACGAGGGACACAAAAGTCTCATCGAACGCGCCGTCAACGAAAACGACCGCGTTGTGGTGAGCGATTTCGTCAATCCGACGCAGTTCGCTCCGAACGAGGATTTCGAGAGTTATCCGCGCGACATAAAAGCGGACGCGGCACTGTGCGAAAAGGTCGGCGCGGACGTTCTGTTTAATCCCGAAGCGGAAGAAATGTACGACAACGCGCTCACTACCGTCAGCGTCGCCAAAATTACAGAGACGCTGTGCGGAAGGACAAGACCGACCCATTTTGCAGGCGTATGCACGGTCGTGAGCAAGCTGTTTAACATCGTGACGCCGGACAGGGCGTACTTCGGTCAGAAGGACGCGCAGCAGCTTTGCGTTATACGCAAAATGGTCAAGGATCTGAATTTCGATATAGAGATAGTGGGCTGTCCGATAGTCCGCGAAGCGGACGGTCTGGCGAAAAGCTCGCGCAATATTTATCTCGACACGCGGGAGCGCGAAGCCGCGCTGTGCCTGTCGCGCGCGCTGAAAATGGGGCGCGATATGGTCGAAAACGGCGAGGAGAGCGCGGCGGCGGTTATCGAGACGGTCGAGAGAGAAATACAAAAAGAGCCGCTCGCAAGAATAGATTATGTGGAGGCGGTCAGCTTCGACAATCTCAGACCGCTCGTTAAAATCCAAAAGCCGCTGCTGTGCGCCGTGGCTGTTTATATAGGTAAAACGCGGCTGATAGATAATTTTATTATTGAGTAAAGGAGTAACGTCGGAATGGAAATAACGATGCTCAAAGGGAAAATACACCGCGCCGTCGTAACGGAATCGGAACTTAATTATGTCGGGAGCATTACGGTCGACAGCGCGCTGCTTCGCGCCGCGCATATTCTCGAATACGAAAAGGTGCAGGTCGTGAATATAAATAACGGAGAGCGGTTTGAAACGTACACTATCGCCGGAGAGAAAAATTCGGGCGTTATATGTCTCAACGGCGCGGCGGCGAGACGCGTGCAGAAGGGCGATAAAATCATTATAATGTCATACTGTTCCCTGACGGAGGAAGAAGCGGAAGAACACAAGCCGACGGTCGTATTTGTCGATGAGAAAAACCGCATTGTAAAGTCTTCGCGCTGCGAAAAACACGGGGAAATCGAATAAGCATACAACGAGGTGGTTTGATTTATGATGACAAAAGACGCTTTGGCGGCTTATCCGCCGTTTGGGAAAGACGAAGCGGAACGCGCGCTCGCGAACGCCGTAAGGCTGGTCGGGGAAAATCTTGACGATTTTCGCGGCTGCTTCCCTGCCGCCAACAGTGAAAATAATTTTTATCCCAAGTCGTACAACACCGACTGGACGGAGGGCTTTTGGACCGGCGAGGTATGGCTCGCATACGAGCGTACCAGTGACGGGAAATTCAAGGACGCCGCGCTGACGCAGGTCGAATCGTTTCTTGACAGGATCGAAAAGAAAATAAACGTCGATCATCACGATATGGGATTTTTGTACACGCCCTCATGCGTCGCGGCGTACAAGCTTACCGGCAGCGAGACGGGTAAAAAAGCCGCGCTTGCCGCCGCGGACAATCTGTTGACGCGGTTCCATGAAAAGGGACAATTCTTCCAGGCGTGGGGCGACATGGGCGCGAAGGATAATTACAGGCTTATCATAGACTGTCTGATGAATATGCCGCTCTTGTTCTGGGCAAGCGACGTTACCGGCGATCCGATCTACGCCGAAAAGGCGAAAAGTCATATACTTACCGCGACGAATTATATCGTGCGTCCCGATGATTCGACTTATCACACTTACTTTTTCGATCCCGAGACGGGAAAAGGCGTGAGGGGCGTTACAAACCAAGGAAACCGAGACGGCAGCGCGTGGGCGCGGGGTCAGGCGTGGGGCATATACGGCAGCGCGCTGGCGTATGAAAGGCTCGGCGACGAGCGTTACGCGGATATTTTTGTACGCGTGACGGATTATTTTATCGAACATCTTCCCGACGACCTCGTGCCGTACTGGGACTTCGATTTCGACACGGGAAGCGGCGAGCCGCGCGATTCCTCCGCGGGAGTTATCGCGGTATGCGGAATGCTTGAGATGGCAAAAAATCTGCCGCGCGAGCAATCCGATTATTACGAGGGCGCGGCGAAGCGTATACTTAAAGCGATATCAGATACGTGCGCGGTAAAAAGCCGCGATTGCTCGAACGGGCTGCTGCTGCATGGTACATATTCCAAAAAAACCCCGACAAATCAATGCCGCAACGGCGGCGTCGACGAGTGTAACGCATGGGGAGACTATTTCTATATGGAGGCTTTGACGCGGCTTGTAAGCGATTGGGAAAAATATTGGTAATTAAAAACGACTGTCCGAAGGGGCAGTCGTTTTTTATCGTTATGATCCGCGTATCGTCCCGCAGCCGCGATGCGGCGCGGTAAGACGATCGTTATTTTTATCAATCCTTCATAGCGGTTACTTCGTCGAAAATTTCGACCGTGTCCTTGTCCGGCTCTTTTGTGAGCAAACTTACCACGATAATGGCGATAAGTCCGAATATGAACGCCGGCAGCAGTTCGTATATAGCTAAAATGCCGCCGAGCTTCGCTATGCCGTATTTCCAGATGAATACCATCGCGCCGCCCGCTATCATTCCGGCAAGCGCGCCCTGCTTCGTCGTGCGCTTCCAGAACAGAGCCGCGAGCATTACAGGTCCGAACGCCGCGCCGAAGCCCGCCCATGCGAACGATACGATGCCGAATACAGAGCTGTTCGGGTCGCGCGCTAAGAACGCCGCAACCACCGCTATTATAACGAGTGTGAAGCGTGCCACTATCATCGTCGTTTCCTCGGTCATCTTCGGGAAAAGCTTTTCCTTGATGATGTTCTGCGATACGGACGAGGAAGCCGCGAGGAGCTGCGAGTCAGCCGTTGACATCGTCGCCGCCAGTATTCCCGCGAGTATCACGCCCGCGATGATCGCCGCAAGTACGCCGTGCTGGGCTATCAGCTTTGAAATTTCAATAAGAACGTTCTCCGACTGCGCGCCCGCAGTTCCCGCCGCGACGGCGGCGTTGTCGTAAAGCGGAGCCATAACGCCCTTGCTTACGAGAGCCATGCCCGCGATACCGATAAATACCGCTACGGCAAGCGAGATAAGGCACCACAGCGACGCTACTCTTCTTGAGAGCTTCAGTTTCTTCGCATCCTCGATAGCCATGAATCTCAGAAGAATGTGCGGCATACCGAAGTAGCCCAAGCCCCACGCGAGCATCGAGCAGCTTCTGAACGCTCCGTAGACCGCAGAGCTGTTCGTCGCGGGGTCGTATGTTTGAGTCAGGCTGAAATAGCCGGGGATCGCTTTCGCATTTTCAACGACCGCGCCGAAGCCGCCGGCATTTACAACGCCGTAGCCTACAACTATCACAAGACCTATCGTCATTATTATACTCTGTAAAAAGTCGCTCGTGCTCGCAGCCATGAAGCCGCCGAGCATCGTGTACATGATGATTACGAACGCGCAAATGAGCATCGCTATCATGTAGTCAACGCCGAAGAGCGAATTAAACAGCTTTCCGCACGCCACAAAGCCCGAAGCCGTGTACGGTACGAAGAAGATTATGATAACTATCGCCGCGATAACGCTTAATATCCTTGACTTATCCTTGAAGCGTTCGGAGAAGAACGCCGGAATAGTCGTCGCGCCGATACGGCTCGAATAACGTCTTAATTTTTTCGCGACGATAAGCCAGTTCAGGTATGTACCTATGATAAGTCCTATCGCCGTCCAGGACGCGTCCGCGATACCCGTGAGGAACGCAAGTCCGGGAACGCCCATAAGCAGATAGCTGCTCATGTCCGACGCTTCCGCGCTCATCGCCGTTACGAACGGACCGAGCTTTCTGCCGCCGAGGTAGAAATCGTCGGCGGTCTTGTTTCTGCGTGAAAACCATACGCCGATACCGAGTACCACAAGCAGGTATGCGACGATGGAAATCATAATGCAAATGTTTTGCTGTGTCATAATTTACCTCCATAAATATATTTGATTTATTAAACCGATTCCGATACGACGCGTATGCCGTGCCGAAAGCATTAAATTGATTACAGCAGTCCGACCTCTCTGAAAGCGCGGTCGAGATCGCCTATGATATCCTCCGCGTCCTCCGTACCGATGCTCATGCGGAAGAAGCCGTTGCTGAATTCGTCCGGGAACAGGTACTGACGCTCGTCGTCCTCGCCCAGAAAGGCGATAAGGCTCGCGCCGTGTCCGAGCGATACGGCGGACGTAATGATTTTCAGGTGGCTGACAAATTCATTATGCTTGTCGTGGTCGCCCGTTATGCCGAAGGACAGCATACCGCCGAAGCCCTTCATCTGCTTTTTTGCGATCTCGTGTCCTTTAAAGCTTTTCAGTCCGGGGTACGCGACAAACGTCACGCAGGGAAGGCTTTCGAGATATTCCGCGACCTTTTGTCCGTTCTCGTTATGCTGCTTCATTCTCAGCGGGAGCGTGGACGAACCGCGCATAATGAGCCACGCGTTGAACGGGCTTATTGTTCCTCCCAGATTTACCATCGCCTGAGACTTTATCCGTCCGATAATTTCCTTTGTCGAAATCACCGCGCCGCCCATCGCGTCGCCGTGACCGTTTATATATTTTGTCAGACTTTCAATTACGATATCCGCGCCCAGTTCAAGCGGTTTTTGATTGAACGGCGTGGAGAAGGTATTATCGACCGACAGCAGCGCGTTGTTTTCGTGCGCGATTTTTGCTATTTCTCTTATATCGGAAATCTTAAGCGTCGGGTTTCCGGGGGATTCTATATGTATAAGTTTCGTATTGGGTCTCACGGCTTTTCTTACCGCGTCGAGGTCGGAGGTATCGACGATCGTTGTCTCCACCTCGAATTTATTGTTGAAAAGCTCGTTCAAAAGACGATATACCGCGATATATGTCACGTCCGAGAAAACCACATGGTCGCCGCTTTTTAAAAGCGAGAAAAACGTGCCGGAAAGAGCCGCCACGCCGCTGCCTAAAACAACTGCGTCCTCGCCGCCCTCCAAAAGAGCGAGCCTTTCCTGAAGATACATCTGGTTCGCACCGCCGTTGCGCGTATAAATAGGCTTTTCGTCGTCCGCGCTCGACCAATTGACCTTTGAGGGGTCGTACGGAAGAACGTAACTGTTAGCCATTGTTATGGGGCGTTCGATCGCGCCCGTCTCCGCGTCCGGCTTGTTTCCCGAATGTATACACTGAGTTGCGAAGCCGTATTTTGAAAAATCGTTGTCCATTTTTTTCCCTCTTTTCATTTTCATACAGACGTAATTATATTACTAATGAAGAAGTTTGTCAATATCCCGCGATGTTTTATTCATTATTTTTGTGTAAATATGCGCCGCGCGCGTAAACGGCGTCATTTGGCGCGCTTGTCCTCCCAACCGAGATAAACGGCTTCGAGACGGTATATCGGCATACCCGCGTCGGAGAAACGTTTTTCGTATTCGGTCATGACGTTGCCTTCAAACGAAGAATTATGCAGATCGAAGCTTATATTTTCCATTTTGAAATTCTCCGCGGCGAAGGAGTTTAAGGAAAACTCGAACAGAGCGCGGTTATCCGTTTTGAACCATATATACGAGCCGTCCTTCATGACCGCCTTGTAGCGGTCGAGAAAGCGTTTGTGCGTCAGGCGGCGTTTCGCCTGTTTGTTTTTCTTCCAGGGGTCGGAAAAATTGAGGTAGACGCGCTCGATCTCCCCTTTTTCAAAGACGTTTTCGATGATCTCCGCGTCCATATCGGTAAAAAGCACGTTCGTAAGTTTCGCTTCCTTCGCTTTTTCCATAGCCATTACTATAACGTCTCTGACTTTTTCCGCTGCGATGAAATTAACGTTCGGGTACATTTTTGCCATACCGACGATAAAATTACCCTTTCCGCAGCCTATTTCCAAATGTATCGGATTATCGTTGGAGAAACGCGCGTTCCACGCGCCGCGAAGCGCGGCGGGGTCGCTCACAAATATATCGGCGCAGCGTTCCATACGCGCGGCGCAATTTTTCTTTTTTCTCATTCTCATAAGTATTACCTCTTATAAATAATAAAGCGCGGGATATTGGCGGGCGCGGCGGCGTTACGGGCCGCCGTTCCTTTTTTTCTCACGCAGGGCTTTAAAAAAGGACGAGAGCACACGCGCGCACTCTTCCTCCATAACGCCGCCCGTGACGTTGACGCGGTGGTTAAACATGCCGTCCGCGAACAGGTTCGTTACCGAGCCGCAGCAGCCGCCCTTTGGGTCGTACGCGCCGAAATACAAATTTTCTATCCGCGCGTTTATTATCGCGCCCGCGCACATCGGACACGGTTCGAGCGTTACGTATATATCGCAGCCGGGAAGTCTCCAGCCGCCGAGCTTGGCGCACGCTCTGCCGACAGCCGTTATTTCGGCGTGCATGAGCGCGTTTTTTTTGGTCTCGCGCTTGTTGTAGCCGCGGGATATGATCTCGCCGCCGCGCACTATGACCGCGCCCACCGGCGTTTCGCCCTTCGACGCCGCGATCTTCGCTTGTCTGACGGCTTCGCGCATGAATTTTTCGTCCATATCATGTTCCTTTCGTCGCTTCTTCGTTTAGTTATATCATATTTCGGTCGTACTGTCAAAGAAAAAAAGAGGCGTTATGCCTCTTTTTCACGCAAACACGAGAAATCAGAGCGTTTTGATATACGTCTTGGCAAATTCCTCCAAAAGCTCGTCACGCTCTATTTTAACTATAAGACCCCTCGCGCCGTTATAGCTTGTTATGTAGGTGGGGTCGCCCGAAAGGATATAGCCTACGATTTGGCTGATGGGGTCATAGCCCTTGATTTTCAGAGCTTCGTACACCTTTGAAACGACTTCCTTAACCTCCTGTTCTTTATCGAACTCAAGGTTAATTTTCATTGTTTCGTTAAATTCCATGATTATTCACCCTTTCCCGTAAATTTACATAGCAATCCACTATGTATAGGATATTACAAAAATAAAAAAAATGCAAGTGTTTTGGTAAAAATTTATATAAATTTTTGATAAAGCGCGGAGTTTTGTCATTCGGCGCGGCACAAGGATATATCGTTCCGTTCCGTCGGAGGGAATACGCTATATCCCGCGTTTTGTCACGCTTTATGCCAAATCGAACAAATTATCCGCGCTGTCTATCGGTCCGACCGCCGCGACGCTGAGCGTCGAAGGGTCAAGAACTCTGTCGATTATTTCCGATACGCTGTCGAGGTCGACCGCGTCTATTTTGCCGAGCGTCTCCTCGGGCGAATATATCGGCTTTCCCAAAAGCAAAGAGCGTCCGGCACCCTGCATGCGCGCGTCGGTGCTTTCGTTTGCCAGTATGTAGCTGCCTTTAAGCTGCTCTTTTGACGTTTGTATCTCCTCTTCGGTGAGCTTGTCGCGTTTTATAACGTTTATTTCCTCCGAAATAAACTTTGCGACTTCGCCGACGCTGTTCGGGTTCATTCCCGCGGATATATCGAAGACGCCCGCGCCCGTATACGCGCTGTGTCCGGCGTATATGGAATACACAAGTCCGCGCTTTTCGCGTATATTCTGAAACAAACGCGACGACATTCCCGACCCGAAAACGTTGTTGAAAACGAGAAGGCTGTACACGCTCTCGTCCATTGCGTCTATACCGTTAAACGACGCGACGAGCTGCACCTGCTCTATCTCCTTGCGGCGGGCAATATTTACGCCGCCGGTGTAGCGTGCTTCGGGTATGGCGGGCGTTTCGGACGACATCGCGCGCGAGCCGAAATATTTTTCGAGCAAGTCGAAAAGCGCGTCGTCGAAATTCCCCGCCACGGATATTATAGTATTTGCAGATGTGTAATGTTTATCCATGTAACCGCGCATTATTTCCGGCGTTATGGCGGCGAGCGACTCGTGCGTACCGAGGATCGGTCTGCCCATCGGCGTGTCGCCCCATACCGCGAGCGAGGAGAGGTCGTACACAAGCTCGTCCGGATCGTCCTCGTACATACGTATTTCCTCGCCTATAACTCCGCGCTCAAGGTCCATGTCGACCGCGTCCAGACGCGAAGAAAAAAGCATATCGGAAAGTATGTCCGCGGCAAGCTCCGCGTGGCAGTCGAGGGTCTTTGTACAAAAGCATGTATATTCGCGCGTGGTGAACGCGTCTATCTGACCGCCTATTGCGTCTATTTCGCCGGCGATACGCGCCGCGCTGCGCTTTTGCGTCCCTTTGAAAAGCATATGCTCTATAAAGTGAGACACGCCGTTTACCTCGGCGTTTTCGAAGCGCGAGCCGTTGCCTATCCACACACCTATGGAAACCGATTTGAGGTAATTGATTTTTTCGGCTACGACGCGTATGCCGTTTGTCAGTGTTTTATATCGGTACAATATTTTATGCTCCTTTTTTACAAATTATTTATCAAAACTTTCGCTTTATTTCCTTTACAAGTCCGAATACGCGTATACGCAGCACGTCTTCGCCCTCAAAGCGGCGCGGCGGGTACATCGGATTTATCGACTGAAGCTCTATATAGTCGTTTCCGTATACCACGCGTTTTACCACTCCGTCCTCGCCGTCTATCGTGACGACGGCGTAGCTGCCGCTGTCGACGCTCGTCTGGCAGCGCACGAGTACAAGGTCTCCCTCCATAAAAACGGGGTACATACTGTCGCCGACGACGCGCAGGAAGGAATACTGCTCGCCGCTCAATATCTCGCTCCGCAAAACAGGCTCGTAATCGAGAACGTTATTTTCCGCGAAACAGTGTATTCCCGCCGCGACCCTGCCTATCACGGGTATCATGACGTATTCTCCCTCGCCCAGCGGCTCGGCGTTCGACGGCGTGTCCTCCCAGCCGAGCAGATATTCGGGCGTGGTGTCCAAAATCTGCGCCAGCTTTATAAGAGAGTCGCGCTTTATATTTTTTACCGTACCCTTTTCGTACTTCTGTACCGCCGCCTTCTTTACGCCTATCTTCGCGCCGAGCTCCTCCTGGGTCAGCTTGTGCTCTTTCCTCAAACGCTTTATTCTCTCGCCCGTGGTCATAAAAATCCCTCCGTGATATTATTGTTTACAGTATAGTATCATAAAAAAAGACTTTTTGCAAGAATTTTTTAAAAAAAGTATCTGAAAAATTGATAAATATCACAATTGTATCTTAATAAGAAATTATTTATTGACAAAAGTATCTTTTTATGATATAATCGTCTTGTCTTAAAGATTACCGGTATATTTTTATGACATAAAGATATTCAAAAGATAAGAAAGGAGCGCGTATGATTTACTCTAACGACGACCCATTGGCGGTTTTGGTAATGGAAGCGGACAGAACGGGACGCTACGGGGAGGATTATTATTCCGAGCGCGAAGTTCAAAGATGTCCCGTGTGCGGAGCATATGAGCCGGATCATTATTATCTCAACGACGACGAGGACTGTATGGGATGCAGCGAATGTCTGTACAGATGCGACGTGCTGTTTTGATTGGGGTGATGATATGGAGACAGCCAATGAAGATGAGATCCTCGCTTTTCTCACCTTTATAATGCGGCGCGGCGACGACGATATCCGTCTTGCGGATTCATTCAAGGCTGCGGAGCTTCTCGGAAGGTATTACGGTATGTTTACCGATTCGCATAACGTAAAAAACGGCGACGTCATAATCGTCGACAATATCGCGGAGAAGAAAAATGAAGAGCCTTGACGCGCTTATCGCGCCGTCGTTCTACGGCGTTCACAATTCACTCGACGACTATACGCACATCTGGCTGTGCGGCGGGCGCGGCAGCACAAAATCGAGCTTTGCAAGCATCGAGCTTGTGCTGGGGGTAATGAAGGACCCGAACGCGAACGCGCTGATACTGCGTAAGGTCGGCGCGCATCTGCGCGACAGCGTTTTCGCTCAGACGGAATGGGCTATCGAAATGCTCGGCGTCGGGCATTTATGGGACGTTAAGCCGAGTATTCCCGAAATGATTTTCAAAAAGACCGGTCAGAAAATCATGTTCCGCGGCTCCGACAAGCCGCATAAGCTCAAGTCGCTCAAGGTCACGAGCGGGTATATGAGATATATATGGTACGAGGAAGCGGACGAATTCGGGGGTATGAGCGAAATCCGCACGATCAACCAGTCGGTCATGCGCGGCGGTGAAAAGTTTACGGTATTTTATTCGTTTAACCCGCCGCCGCGCCGAAACAACTGGATAAACCGCGAGACGCTTACGGAGCGTCCCGATACGCTCGTCCATAAAAGCACTTATCTCGACGTGCCGCGCGAGTGGCTCGGAGAACCGTTTTTTCTGGAAGCGGAATATCTTAAAAACGCAAATCCGGAACGGTACAGACACGAGTATCTCGGCGAGGCGACAGGCACGGGCGGGGAGATTTTCGGCAATCTCGAAATACGTCCGATCACGCGCGGTGAGAGAGAATCCTTTGACAGAATAAGATGCGGTATCGACTTCGGCTTCGCGGCTGACCCCTTCGCTTACGTTGTGTGCAGTCTGCATAATAACGTCCTGTTTATCTTCGACGAGATCTACGCGAGGGGTATGACAAACAGCCGCGCCGCCGATGAGATACTCTCCAAGGGGTTCGCGGATACAATGATCGTCTGCGACAGCGCGGAACCGAAAAGTATAAACGATTTGCGCGAAGCGGGACTCAGAGCCAGGGGTGCGCGCAAGGGTCGGGGCAGCGTCAGTCACGGCATACGGTACCTTCAAGGTCTTGAAAAAATCGTAATCGATCCGTCGAGCTGCCCCAACACGGCGCGCGAGTTCAGCGAATATGAGCTTGAGCGCGGCGCGGACGGTGAGTTTACATCGTGTTATCCCGACAGGAACAATCATTCGATCGACGCGGTGCGCTACGCCGTCGAGGACGAAGCACAAAGGAGAAAAGCGAGAATAATAAACAGAAGCTGCCTGAATATATAGCAGGTAACAGAAAGGAAATGTTATGGTTATTGACGAGGAAATTTTAAAGGACGGGATCGACGAAAAAATACTTGCGCGGCTCATAGAGCGTCACTCGCTGGAACGCGGACGTTTTAACCGGCTTTTCGATTATTACACGGGCCGCCATGATATCTGTTCGCGGAAACGTTCGAGCGATAAAATTGCCAATAATAAAATCGTCTGCAATCACGCAAAGTATATTGTGGACATTGCAAAGAGTTATCTTGTCGGAAATCCCGTCGCTTACACCTGTTCCGAGGGTTATGACATCGAAGCGGTCAAAAACAGCTTTTATGTTCAGGATATGGCGAGCATAGACGCAGAGCTTGAAAAAACGATGAGTATCTTCGGCAGGGCTTACGAGCTTATTTACGCCGACGAGGAGTCCGCGCCGAAAAGCGTGTGTCTCCCGCCCGCGAACACCTTCATCGTGTACGGCGCGGGCGTTGGCGAAAATCCGCTGTGCGGCATACATTATTACAAAAAGCGCGACCTGAACGGAGGAGTTACGGGAGTGTGCTGTCTTGTGTGCGACGATACGATGCTTTACACCTACGAAAGCGGCAGGGACAGTTTTGCGAATATGCGTCTTGCGGACAAGAGAAGGCATTATTTCGGAAAGCTACCGATGATAGAGTACAGGAACAACGAAGAACGTCAGGGCGACTTCGAGCAGCTTATACCGCTCATAGACGCGTATAACATTCTTCAGTCGGACAGGGTGAACGACAAGGAGCAATTTGTCGACGCGTTTTTGTTTCTCACGGGAATAGACCTGGACAGCAATCAGGCAAAGAAGCTCCGAGAGGAGCGGATACTCATGGGATATGACGGCGCGACGGCGCAGTATCTGGCAAAAGTCATGTCGGAAAACGACGTTGAGGTCTTAAAGGACGCGCTTAAAACCGACATACACCGTTTCTCTATGGTGCCGGACCTGTCCGACCGTACCTTCGGGTCCAACCTGTCGGGCGTGGCGATAAAATATAAGCTTATGGGCTTCGAGCAGCACGTGAGGAACAAGGAAAGGTATTTTTCGAAATCGCTCAAAAAGCGTTTTGAGCTTTATGTGAGCTTCCTCACGCTCAAGGGCGCGATGGAATACGTTCCGATACACAGGGTAGACGTGACCTTTACGAGAAATATGCCCGTGAACGAGCTGGAGGTGTCGCAGATGGTGCGTAATCTTCAGGGCATCGCGGCGCGGGAGACGCTTCTCGCGCAGCTTTCCTTCGTGGGCGATCCCAAGGAGGAGGCCATGAAAGCGGAAAGAGAACGAAGCGACGAGGATAAAAAATAATTATTTACAGAAAGGAAAAAATTTATGTACGAAAAGAAGAAAAAGGGTATTTTTACCGAAAAAAAGCCCGAAAACAAAACATCGGAAAAGAACGACGAGCTTAAGGCACTCGTCGCAGAGTATGTGAAGGAAGCACTCGAAGAAGCAAAGTCCGACTGGGATAAGGATTTTGAGGAGAAAATCGCTTCCGAAAGAGAGGACGCAATAAAGCTTGCGTCCATGTCGAAAGACGAAAGAGCGAAATTCGAAATCGAGAAGCGCGAAAAGGACTTTGAGAGCGAAAGACAGCAGTACATAAGCGAAAGAGCCGAATTCGAAGCGGCGAAGGAGCTTGAAGCGCAGAATCTGCCCGTCGCCTTCGCGCGTATGGTAGCGGACAGCGACAAGGACGTTATGCTTGAAAATATTTCGGTTTTCAAGAAAGAATACATGAAGGCGATCGAGGCGGGACTTTCCGGCCGTTTGAAAGGCTCGCTGCCCAGAATTTCCAAAGAAAAGCAGGACGACGCGGACCCGTTCCTGAACGGACTGGGAATGTAATATAAACAAAAGAAAGGATTGATCATATACTATGGCAATAAATTACGCAAGCAAATACGCTCAGAAAATTGACGAAAAATTCGCGAGAGAATCAATGACGACAGCCGCGGTCAACGACGATTATGATTTTGTCGGCGTAAAGACGGTCAACGTCTATAAAATACCGACCGCGCAGATGAACGACTATACGGCGACGGGAACGAGCCGTTACGGAACGCCCGCGGAGCTTGAGAACACGGTTCAGGAGCTTACAATGAGCCGCGACAGAAGTTTTACGTTTACGATCGACAGAGGGACTTACTCGGATACGCAGATGGCGAACGCCGCCGGCGCGGCTTTGCAGAGACAAATCCGCGAGGTCGTTGTTCCTGAGATTGACAAGTACCGTTTTGAAAAAATATGCGAGGGAGCGGGAAAGATAGAAACGGGTTCCCTTTCCGCCACGCTCGCATACGACGCGTTTCTCAAGGGCGCGTCGGAGCTTATCGAAAACAACGTGCCGCTCGCGGGCTGCGCGGCGTTTGTGTCAAGCGATTTTTACAGATATATCAAAGAGGATTCAAGCTTCATAAAGAACGGAGACGCGTCGCAGGAGATACTCGTCAAGGGTCAGATAGGCACGGTGGACGGAATACCCGTTATCGTGGTTCCGAAGTCGTATCTCCCCGAAAATGTGGAGCTTATCATAACGCATCAGTCGGCGACGACATCGCCCGTTAAGCTGTCCGAGTATAAAATACACGACAACCCTCCCGGCATAAACGGCTGGCTTGTCGAGGGCAGAGTTTATTACGATGCTTTTGTGCTTGACAACAAGAAGAACGCGATCTACGTGTTTAAGACCGCAGAATAATAAAACGGAAAGGCTGTGTTAATTATGGAGGACGCCAAAACAGAATTCCTGAAGGCGACGAAGCTGCTGCTTGGGATAAACGACGACGAAAAGGACGACGTTATCCTGCTGATGATCGACGAAGTGACGGACGCGGCGAAGGCATACTGCCGCCTGGAAGCTCTTCCGCGTCAGCTGGAAAGCTTTATCCCTACGCTTGCCGCGAGACGCTATCAGTCTAATTACGACGGCGGCGTTAAAGTGATAACAGAGGGAGACAGACGCGTTGAATACAAGGACGAGGAATATGACTTCATACGCGAATACGCGTCGAGACTCAAGCCGTTCGTCAGCCGAGACGCAAAGGTGCCGAGTGATCTCTCCGTCAAGGAGGTACGCGGATGACAGATCCATTTGAGAGATTTTACGACGCGAAAACGGAGGTATACGAGCGCGAGGGCGAAAGCTACGGAGACAAAGGCGTGATGAAACCGCTCGGTTCGCTCGTATGCGACCTCCAGCCATACCGCGCCGACACAAATGAAAAAGCATACGGCCTCGAAAACGACACGGTTTATACGCTTTACAGCGATAACAGCGACCTGCTCGGCAACGGAAGGTATATTCTCTTCGGCGGCGAATATTATTTGATCGCCGGCGTATCGCCGAGACGCTTGGGCTGTACGGCGGTTCTGAGGAGGACGAGGTATGAGGATCGAGATTACATACGATAACGGTTTGGACGACATCGAAGCGCGCGCCGAGCAGGCTCTCGCCGCGTGCGTGAAGCGTCTTGCGGACGACGTGTGCGTCAGGGCTAAGGAAATATGCCCCGTTGATACGGGCGCGCTGCGCGATTCCATAACGGTATCGGCTGATTCGGAGTCCGCGCGGATAAGCGCGGACGCCGATTACGCGGCGTATGTCGAGTTCGGCACGTCGCGCGCGCGGGCGCAGCCGTATCTCGTACCCGCGCTTCTCGAAACGAACGTCGAAGCGGCGGCAAAAGCTATCGGCGAGATTTTCGGATAACAGATGAAGGAGGCTTAAATGGTTGACGTTAACATCGAAGCGGAAAAATCGTTAAAAAGCGTAAAATGCGAAAAGGTCTATCAGTATCCCAAAAGGTTTACGAAGCTGCCGGTAATAAGCTATTACAGCATATCGGACAAGGGCGCGTTTTACGCGGATAATATCGAATGCGTCCAGAACGGGCGTATACAAATCGACATATGGTCAAACGTTCCGTCCGAGTGCGGAACGCTCGCAATACAGGTAAACGACGCGCTCGAAAGCGACGCATGGACAAGAGAAATGTCCATGGACGTACCGGCTGACGGCGAAAAGATTTACCATAAAACGATGAGATTCCAGAAATATTTTACCGTTTAGGTAAATATGGGATCCGGCAATTTTATTAAAGAATACATAAACGGAGGAAAAAAATATGAATAACAAGAAACCCCTGCCCACAATAGGCGTGGACAAATACACGTTTTTCAAGCTTACTTCGGACAACGACGAGGGCGCGGAGTACGGCTCGCCGTACACGCTCAAGGGAACGGTCGAAATTTCGCCGACGGACGAAGGCGGCAACGACGTTTTTGACGCGGACAACGGCGCGTACGAAACATCGAGCTACATAGAAAAAATCGGTCACGAGATCACCAACGCCGATATCCCGCCGGAGGTGGACGCAATGTGGCGCGGACTTACGCTCAAGGACGGCGTAGTTGAGGTGGGCAGCGAAACGAAAACGGTTTATTTCGGCGTGGCGTGGAGGATTTTGAAGTCCGACGGCTCGTACCGCTACGTTAGATATTACAAAGGCTCTTACAGCTTCGCGTCGAACGTGGGCGGTAAAACGAAGCCTTCGAGCGGCTCTATCGACAAGCAGACGGCAAAGGCTTCGTACACGGCGGTACAGCGTGATTTTGACAGTAATTATTACGCGTATTTCGACGAAAGCGATCTGCCCGAGGGTACGGAAAGAGACACGTTCGAGGAACAGTGGTTCACGAATATGAATTATTATCCGAAGGCGTGAAGCGTGACAAAAACGCAAAACAAATTTACGAAGGAGAAAATATTATGCAGCACACTTTAACATTTACAAAAGATGACAAAAAATATGTTTCAAAGCCGTTTGACTTCGAGGCGATGTGCATCATAAACGACGCGCATAACAGCGGCGACGCGCACGGTCCGCTGAGCATATGCCGCGGCGCGCTGGATTACATGTTCGAGGGGACGCAGGCAACGCAGGACGTTATAGACGCTATGGATATAGGCGAACGCTCCAAGCTGTGCATAAAGCTGTGGGGCTTCTACATCGACGCGCTTTCGTCAAAAAACGCGTGACGTCAGGCGGGAGAGGAATGCTAAGGGATATTTATCCCGTGTTTTTACAGTATTATCATCTCCTGCCTGACGAGGTGGGCAGACAAAATCCATGGACGCTTTTTTATCTGCTTGACGCTGCCGGAGACGATACGGAGGAATACGCAAGCGAACATCTTAAAATGTTTTACGGAAAGGAGATGTGATCATGGCTGAAGCTGCAAATCTTTCTGTGTCCATTACGGGCGACGCGTCGGGGCTGATATCGTCGGTAAACGCGGCGCGGTCCGCGATCGCGGACCTGAACGCGTCCGGCGCGAAAATAATGGATGAATTCAACGGTAAGGAAGCAAAAATCAAACTCAGCGCGGTCGATAATACGGCGGCGGGCGTCGCGAGCGCGAGAGCCAACATAAACAGTCTCAAAGACAAAACAGTTACCGTTTCGGTAAGATACAGCGTGTCGGGAATGCCGCGTCTGGCGCACGGAACAAAAAACGCGCGCGAGGGGCTTGCGGTCATAAACGACGAAAAGGGCGCGCGCGATCCGAGAGAGCTGGTGGAAAGCCGCGGACGGCTGATGATGTTTTCCGGCAGGGACGTGATCGTGCCGCTGGCGAAGGGCGACAAGGTTTACACGTCCGAGGAAACGCGCGCCATTATGTCGGGACTTGGGCTGCCGCATTACGCTTCCGGTAAAAACAACGCCGATTTTGAAGCGAAAAAATCGGACTTTACGCATTACAAAAGGACGAACAACGTATCCGCCGGAGAGGAGCTTTCGTGGTGGAACGGACTGCTTGAACAATTCATGTACGACGGCGAAGCTGTGAAGGAGATACAGGAGGAGATATTCTCCGCGCAGCAGAAAATCAACAAGGAGCTGAAGCAGTCTAACGAAAAGGCTCTTGCGGATTACAAGAAAAGCTCCGACGCGTGGATAAAGTATCAAACGGAAGTAAACGATATGAGCGTCGCGGAGCAAATCGCGTCATACAAGCGGCAAATCGAAAATTATAACGGAATGGTGAGCCAAATGGTGGCTTCGACCGAATATTCGTCCGAGGAGCTTAAGGAAATATGGGACGATTTTTACAGTTATAAGTCGGGCGTCGATTTGAAAATAGGCAAGCTCGAAAACGAGCAGTCGCACGATGTGTACGAAAAATGGCAGAGCGACGCGAAAAACTGGAAGAAGATACGCGATACTTACGACGACTGGGAGGAAGCGGGAGACAGTCCCATTAAATTCTACGAGCGAAGCATCGAGCGTATAAAGGAGATGTACGACGGCGGGTTTATAGATTGGCAGGAATACCGCGACGACACGATGGACGCGGAGCTTAATCTCTACAAGGCGAAAACGGACGCGCTCGACGAGCTGCTTTCAGACCGCAGAGATTACATAAAAAATATGAAGGCGCAGTTCGACAGCGAGGAAAAATCGCTTTCCGAAAAATGGGAGGTCGAGGACAGGAACGCGTCGAAAGCCGATATTTCGCGTCAGCTTGAAATTTTTGAGGGCGCGGTCACTCAGCGCGGCATAGACAAGTACAAATCCCTTCAGGAAGAAATGAAAAAGATAAGACGCGAGGAGGAAATGTATCGTCTGCAAAAATCTCACTCAGAAACTATCGCCAGACTTGAGGACGACTATGCGGAGATCGAAGCAAACAAAAAATATCTGCTCGCTTCGATCGAGCAGTCGGGACTGAGCATAGAGGATATAGTAAACAGCGTAAACAGCGACATGAAAAGTATGGAGAATACCGTCGAGACGCTCTTGAAACAGGCGATAAGCGCGATAAAATCCATTCGCGTCAATTCAAGCTCGTATTCGGACAACAGAAACATAAGCATAAGCGCGGGCTCGGACGACATTGTGGACGCACTCAAAAACAGAGTCGGAATCAGTATTGCCCGCGGAATTTACCATTAAGGAGGAATCGGATTTGAGAAACGGATTTACTTTTAAAGACCGTCATTCCTCGGATTTCGGCGTGACCGTGAAAACACGGTCGCGTCCGATACGTCCCGAGGTCAAACGCGTAAGCGCGGATTTGGCGTGCCGCGACGGCGAATATGATTTTTCAGCCGCCAATCCGTTCGGACGCGAATTTTATTACGACCGTACTTTTACCGTGATACTCGGCGTGTACGCCGACAATCTTTCCGCGCTTCAGGATAAGCTCGGCGCGATCGCGCTGTGGCTCATGGGCGGCGGGGAGCTTATATTCGACGATATGCCGTATTTGAAGTGGGACGCAAAAATAAGCGATGAAATTATTTATATGCCGGAACACGGCGGTAAAAACGCGTCGCTGGAAGCGTCGTTTCGCGTCAAGCCGTTCGCTTCGTTCATATTTTCCGGCGAGGAGGGGATCTTGCTCGATTCGCCGGGCGTGCTTCTCGAATCGTCGATACCGATAGGCATTGACGAAAAATATAACTTTGAAGCGAAAAACGGCGACGTTATAGAATTTTTTAATTACGGGGACCGTCCCGCGCGTCCGCTCGTCAGAATAGAAAATTCGCGCGGAAGAACAAGTCTCAATATGGGAGACAGATCCATCGGGTACGAGCTGACAGGCACCGCGCTGGTGGACTTCGAACGTCAGACCGTTACGGACGGAAACGGCAAAATGCTGTCCGTATACGGGGATTTTTTTGAATTTGAGCAGGGCTGCAACAAAATCACCGTCGGTCATTCCGCCGCCGACAAATTGTCGATAAGCTTTTCGTTTACTCCGCAGTTTGTGTATAACGCAACGCCCGCGACGATAGATTGGGGGTGAGAGGTATGCTGAAGCTTTTTGAATATAACAGCAAAACGTTTGAGAAAGGAATACCCATACCGAACGCGTCCGACGTGAAGGTGACGCAGGAGATAAACGGAGACAGAATGTTGACGTTCACGTGTCCGTCACATTCCGCGGATATGCTTGCGGAAAACAAAATCGTCGTGTGCGAGGGAGCGGCATACAGAATAATGAAGCTCACAAAAAATATCGGGGGCGAAGGCGTATACACCGCAGAATGCAGCCATGTTTACAACGCCGACGCGCCGTCGGTACATATTCAGAATATACCCGACATGATGGGCGTGAAGCCGTCGCAGGTTTTGAAAAAAGCGTTTTCCGGCACGCCGTTCACGATAATGAGCGACAAAGAGATCGAAGCGTTGGGAATGAAAAGCATAGACCACGACGGATTTCTGATCGACTATTTCTCGACAGACAAAACAAATCCGTTCGACGTGGTAAAGGACATAACGGAAAGCTGCGGAAAGGGCGAGCTGTACGCCGACAATTATAAAATCGCGCTTGTGGATCGTATCGGTTCCGACACAAGGGTACGTCTCGACGTTACAAAAAACATGTACGACATTCAAATCGAACGGGACATAACGGATATCGTTACGCGTCTTTATCCTTACGGCGCGGACGACGCGCATATAGGAAGCGTAAACGGCGGCACGCAGTTTATCGACAGTCCGATGAAGTCCGTGTACGGCATACGGTGCGGTTACCGCAATTACTCCGATTATACGGATCCCGAAGGAATACTCGAGCGCGCGGAATGGGAGTTCAGCTCCGAAAATGAAAACCGCATAGACGTTCCGTCCGTAAATATTACGGGTACGTATGCAGACATATCAAAGCTCGCCGAATACAGCGGCGAAAAATTGAGTATCGGCGACAGGGTGGACATATGCGACAACGGCGCGGTCATATCGGAACGCGTGATACGTATGGAATATTATCCTTATCAGCCGAACAACACGGTCATTTCAATAGGCAGAGTAAAAAAGGACTTATTTTTTTACCTCAGTCAAATCAGTTCGGCGACGCATCGTTACGGCAGGGTAACGACGAGGGGCGGCGACCTGTGCGCCGGTTCCGTTAAAGGCACGTTTAAAAACTCGGGTATGTCCGTCGTGACGGGCAACGGGTCGATCTCCATTATATCGGATCTGATGACCGTGAAAAGCAGCGGGGCAACAAAGGTTCTTATCGGTAACAAAGACGGTCTGTTTGAGTTCAGCGTTACGGACAGAAAAAACTCCGCTGCGATATCGTTCGACAGCGACGGACATATGCGTTTTACGGGGAACGTACATCCGAACGCGATATATATGGGAAACAACGTTATCGGCTTGGACGCGGACGGCAGCGTTGTTCTGAACGGCAGAAAAATAGCGACGCAATAAGGTACGGAGGGAGGTAACGTCATGGAAAAGCTTTTCAACACCGTAAGCATATTCTTCGGAGTGATATGCGGCACGGCCGCCGCGGCGTTCGGTCAGTGGGACGCGGGCGTTAAAGCGTTGACAGCCGTCATGGTCATGGATTACATGACGGGGATAATAAAAGCCGTGTATCAAAAAAGAATGTCAAGCGAAATAGGATATAAAGGAATACTGAAAAAAATCATTATACTCGTGACCGTCGCGCTTGCAAACGTGATACGGAGCATTACGGGCGCGGAGGCTTTGAGAGAAACCGTGATCATGTTTTACATAGCAAACGAAGCGATCTCGGTGCTTGAGAATATAGCGGCGGTGTCGCCGAAGATGCCGCCGGAGATGAAAAATATTCTTTTGCAGCTCAGAGACGGCGGCGACTCATAAATCCGCGCCGCCGTATAAATAAAGCAATCGGCGGCGCAGTAAGCGTCAAAATGTCCCCCCGCCCTTTTCGGGCGGGAGGACGTTTATTAAATCTTTATCAAGGGAGTGACGAATATGATAATCGGAATAAACTGCGGACACACCGTTTCCGGCACGCCGGGATGCGGCGCGGTCGGTATAATGGACGAAAGCACGGAAACAAGAAACGTCGGACGCGCGCTCATGGATCAATTGAGAAAAAACGGCCATACGGTCGTGGACTGTACAAACGACCGCGCGGCGACGACAAGCGCGAATCTTGCGGAAATATGCGCTCTCGCGAACGCGCAGCCGCTCGATTTATTCGTATCAATACATTTCAACAGCGGGGGCGGTCACGGTACGGAAACGTTTACGTATAACGCGCAAAAGCACACCGAAGCAAAGCGCGTATGTGAAAACATGGCTGCGCTGGGATTTACGGACAGAGGTGTGAAAGACGGCTCCAACCTGTACGTAATACGCCATACCGCCGCGCGCGCCATACTCGTGGAAACGTGCTTTGTCGATTCGGCCGCGGACGCACAGCTGTATAAAAAAATCGGCGCGGAAACGGTCGCGGACGCGATATGCCGCGCGATAACCGGCGGCGGAAAGGAGGATATAGGCATGGACAAATACGAGGAGTTAAAAAGGCTTATCGAAGCAAACGGGCAAAAAATCACCGCGCTCGAAAACGAGATAAAAAAACCGAAAATGATTTATAATTACGTGGACGCGAATATGCCCGAATGGGCGCGCGAAGCGGTCAAGTGGTGCGCGGACAACGGGATAGTCGCAGGGGACGGAAACGGACTTAATCTCGATGAGCATAAGCTTTGGACGTGCGTTTTGTTATACCGCCTTTCAAAGCTCGGTTGATACTTAAAAACGCCGGTTTTGTACCGGCGTTTTTAATTTTCGTCCTTCCTCCGCAGCGGAATATACGGCTTGCGCTATCGGCGCGACGTATTTTTACATGACGTATATTGCATTATTGTTACAAATATTTCATGTCTATATTGTTTTTTGTAATCTATATGTAATAAAATTACGAAAATTACTTGCAATTGACTACAATATATAGTATAATCATATTAGACTAATATCCGGAGGGGTTTTATGTACTGCAAGAATTGCGGCAGACAGCTCAAGGAAGGTATGAGATACTGCGACAGATGCGGTCAATCGGTCAGAAAAAACCGCGAAAGCAGCAGGGACGCGCGCCAGCGCGAGATCGAGGAGCTGAAAGCCGAGCGATTAAACAGAAAAAAGCGTCTTGCCGAGAAGGAAGCGAAGCAAGCGCGCAGCAAGGAAAGAATAAAAAGCAAGAGCCATGCTTTCATATTTGTGATAATAATTGTACTTATAGCGGCGGCAAGCGTACTTATAGGATATAATATGTTCCCCGACAACAACACGGAATCGGCAGCGGTAAATACCGCCGCGCCGTCGGCGGTCGTCGCGTCGCCCGTACCGAGCGCGTCTCCGTCGGCGGGAGGACAGTCTCTCAAGGACGGCTATTCGCAGGTGACTGTGGCGAACATTACATGTCCCTATCCCTCGTCGTTCCGTTCAAACACGACGAGCGGCAGCGAAAAAATCAACCTTACGGACACGCTGGGCGGCGCGGGAATGATCATAGCTCAGGACACGAAAATCGGCGAGCCGAAGGACATGATGAAGGAGTACATGGCGCAGATAGGCGCGACCGGCGATCCCGAAATGCACGCTGCAAGCGAATGGTATTCTATCACCGCAGAGGTAAACGGTAAGGTGTATCACAGAAAGTGTATCGTAAGGAACGGACTTTCCGTTTACTACGATTTCACATACGACGCAGCGTCGACGGCGGCTTCAAAATACAAAGATTATATAAACTACATAGACGCGAATTTCAATTAAATCAAGCTTTTGACGGCGGCGCACAGCAGAGCCGTCAAGGTTAAACCAATCAAAAATTTTAATACGCGCGGTTTTTTACGGACGGTCTTTACGGGTCGTCCGTCTTTTTGTATTTTCTCGATATATCGGCTCACTATCTGCTCCGCGTCGGCGACCGCCTTGCCTTCAAGCTTCGGATTACAGTCTCTCAGGACGATTATCGCCTGGCTGACGTAGGGCGAAGTAAAATTATTGAGTATTACGACCTTTTTTGTTAATTCCTTCATACATACAACTCCGTATTCTTTCTTTTGTTACCTATTATTTCCGAAGCTCTTCCCCGCTATACATGAATTGTAAATGACAATTCATCGGATTATTTTACTTTTTATGTAATATATTGTAAATTATATGCATATAAATAGTAATAAATGGAAGCATAAATGGCAAAAAAAGTTAGTTTTGAAATATTTGAAATTTTTTTGTAATCAAATTGTAATAAAACTATTGACATTGTAACATTTTTGTAGTATACTGTGCTTCGAGTAATGAAAGGGGATTAACTTTTTATGACTACACAGGAAAAGAAATCTAAACGAGAGCTGCTCGACGAAATGCGTAAGGAGCATATCGCGCGGCGCGCGGCGAAGAAGAAAGCGCGGCGCACAAAAGCGATAATCGCGTTATCGTCAGCTGCGGTCATAACCGTTACAGCGTTATGCACCGTGTACGGCGTTTCCGCGAAGGAAATTACCATAACGGAAATAAACGAGTTCACGGGGCTTAAAGAAACGCAGAAGGTAAGAACGCGCAGCGAAAGCGTCGAGGACGTTCTCGAGGAGCGCGGGCTTGACATATCGGAAACGGATAGATTAAATGTTTCGGTGCATAAGCCTATTTCCGACAAGGACGATATTGTTATCACACGCGGCAAGCGTGTGAAAATCAAAGCGGGAGATTACGAAAACACGGTCACCGTCACAAAAGCCGACGCAAAGGAGGCACTCGTCGAGGCGGGGTACATACCGGGAGAGCTTGACCGCATAAATTCCGACGGGGACACGATAGAGCTTGTGTCGATAAATCTTGAGGATGAGGTTACGACGGAAACTATCGAGAGAGACGTCGAATATGTAGACGATCCCGATTTGCCGCAGGGACAGGAAAAGGTCATCGACGAGGGCGAGGACGGCGTTAAGGAGATCCAAAACAGGATCACATATCAGGACGGGCAGGAGGTTGAACGCACGGTGCTCGGAGAAAGCGTCGCGTCCGAGCCGCGCAATAAAGTAATCGCAAAAGGCACCGCCGTGCCGACTCCCGAGCCGAAAAGCTCGGCTGACGTCAGCGACGACGGCGGCAGCATAAACGGCTATAAATACAAAAGGAAAATAACGATGACCGCGACGGCTTATTCAACGTCTCACTCGGAAAACGGCGGCTATGCCGTTTCGGCGATGGGCAGCTCGCTTCGATACGGGATCGTCGCGGTGGATCCGAACGTTATCCCGCTCGGTTCCAAGGTTTACGTTACCGCGCCCGACGGCTCCTGGAGCTACGGCGTCGCAAGCGCGGAGGATACGGGCGGCGCGATCAAGGGTAACAGGATCGACCTGTGTTATCCCGATAATGCGTTCGGTTTCGGCAGAAGAAGCTGCGTCGTGTACGTGCTTGAATAAAAAATCTTCATAACCCAATTATTCGGAACGGGTCGGCGGCTTATGCCGCCGCCCGTTTCGCATTAAAAAAACGGGGCGCGGGAATGCGCTCCGTTTTTTTGTGTTTTAATTTCTCTTCAGCAAAACGTCTTTTTCGTACTTGCGTACCTCGTCAAGCCATGAAAGTCCTACTCCCTTACCCGTCTTGTCGCAGTAATAATCCCATACGAGCGAGAACGGAGCGGCTTTAAATTCCTGCGTGTAGGCAAGTCTGCCGGAAACGTCGCCGTCGGCTTCGAGCTTCTTCATATCGTCGTTCGGCTGGAGAAGCGCGGCCATAAGAGCCTTTCTTGTGTTTCTCATACCGATAACCCACGCCGCGATTCTGTTTATCGAAGCGTCGAAGAAGTCTGTCGCGATGTATGTATCCTGAAGCTTACCAAGTCTGACAAGCTCCTCCATTATCGCCTTTGTCTCGTCGTCAAAGCCGACAACGTGGTCGCTGTCCCATCTTATGGGACGCGTTACGTGGAGAAGCACCTTCTTTGAGAAAGCGAACACCGCGCCGAGCTTTGCGGATACCATTTCCGTCGGGTGATAATGTCCGTTGTCGAGCGTCATGATGATATGGTCGCTCTGTTTCGACATTACATAGCCCATGCAAAATTCATGAGAACCCGCCGTGAAGCTTTCCGCGCCGATACCGAATACCTTTGATTCGATACCGTCCATTACGCCCTCAACGTCTTTGGTGGCTTCAAAAATTTCGTCATACGATTTCTTCAACTGAAGTCTCGGAGTGAGCGTGTCAACGGGAAATTCCTTGTCGCCGTCGGGAGTCCAGTGGTTGATCGCACATACCTTGCCCGTTTTCTTATAGAAATATTCGGCTATACGGCGAACTCTGATTCCGTGCTCTACCCAGAATTTTCTGATGCTCTCGTCGGACGAGGAAAGAGTTGCCTTCTCGCTCTTGGGGTGCGAGAAATACGTCGGGTTAAAATCAAGACCCACGCCTTTGTCGACCGCCCAGTTTACCCATTTTTCAAAGTGCTTCGGTTCGATCTCGTTTCTGTCTACAAATTCGTCGGCTTCAAGGTAGCTTGCGTGAAGGTTGACCTTTAATTCGCCGGGAATAAATTCCATCGCCTTTTCGATATCGGCTCTGAGCTCCTCGGCGTTTCTCGCTCTGCCGGGATAGTCGCCGGTGGTCTGGATACCGCCGGTAAGTCCTCCCTCTCTTTTTTCAAAGCCGAGAACGTCGTCACCCTGCCAACAATGCATTGAAATCGGAGTTTGGTCGCATATCTCAATTACCTTGTCCACGTCAATGCCGTACTGAGCATAGTATTCCTTGGCTACTTCATAGCCTTTTTTTACATCGTACATTGGTTTTGTCCGCCTTTCTTGTTATTTTTTAATAAAATTGATATAAATATTATATAGTATTTTATTTATTTTTGCAATAGTTAAAATTGAAAAAGACGGATAAATTGCAAAAAAATACTGCGGTCATCCGTCTATAAAAAAGTATACTCCGAGCAGCGCGAAAAGGAACAGCAGGTTCGAAACGGTGAAATATATCATGTATTTCCCTCTGAGCGTCTTGTTTTCGTGTACCAAAAGCTTAAACGATATAAGGCTCGCCATTGACGCTATCAATGTTCCCAGTCCTCCGATGTTCACGCCGATGATGAGCGGTTTAAAGTTATCGGTAAAGCCCGACAGCAGAAGCGCGGCGGGGACGTTGCTTATGACTTGGCTCGACAGTACGGCGGTCAGACATTCGCGGCCCGTGATTACGCTTTGCAGGAAATGCTCAAACGCCGGTATTCGTCCCATGTTGCCGATAAAGATGAAAAAGGCGATAAACGTAAGGAGCAGCGTGTAGTCCACGTCGGCGAAGATTTTATAGTCGGTCGCGGCGGTCAGCGCGATTATGATAACGAGCGTCAGGCGGTAGTCAATCACGCGCGCGACGGTTAAAAGGCATATGATAAACGCGGTCAGGCAGACCGCGATTTTCTTTTTTGAGCCGAGACGCGCGGAGGTGAGGCTGACCGTTACCTCGTTTTTGCCGCCGAAAAAGAAAATCCATATTGCCAACAGCAAAAACGATACGGCAACGTAGGGAATCATAAGCGTCACAAATTCGCCCAAGCCCAGCCCCGACAAGCCTTGAAGGTACAAATTCTGCGGGTTGCCTATCGGCGTGAGCATACTGCCGAGATTCGCCGCTATCGTTTGCATTACTACCGTGGGGATCATGAGCCGCTTTTTTTCGTCCCCGCCGAGCATGTCGAGCGTGATGAAGGTGAACGGCACGAAGGTGATAAGCGCGACGTCGTTTGTGATAAGCATGCTGAAGAAAAAGCAGAGCATTACGAGTATGAACACAAGGCTCTTAACGCCGCGGACGCGTCGGAGCATTTTTTCCGCGAGCATAGAAAACACGCCCGTTTTCCTAAAGCCTGCCATTACAGCCATGAGACAGAAAAGGAGTGAGAGCGTGCGGAAATCTATGTAGTTTAGGTATTGCGCGTCGGGCGTTACGAAAAACGACGACGCGATCGCGAGTACCGCCGCGATGCTGAGTACCGTTTCGCGCTTGATAAATGCGGTTATGTGTCGGATTGGTTTCATATTGGCTCCTGTGGGTGGTGTTAGGCTCCCTTTGCTACGGCGTTTGTTGCTTCGCAACACGGCCTACAACACGCAAGCGTGTTGTTCGCTTGTTAAAGGGAGGTGAACGACGCTTCAGCGTCGTAGGCATAGAGCTTTGCTCGTATGCCGTAGCAAAAGGGACCGCCGAAGGCGGTGGAGGGATTCATCGTAAAAATCGAAAAGGAATCCCCCAGTCACGCTACGCGTGACAGCCCCCTTTGACAAGGGGGCCTTGCGGGCGGGCGAACACAGTTCGCCCCTACGACGTATGGGTTTAAAAATTGCGGGCGGCCAATGACCGCCCCTACGGTATTTTATAATATACCGAAAATTATAATTGTTCCATGGACGAGATACTGGCGAGGACTTTATCGAGCATTTCGCGGTATTTTACGCCCTTCGCTTTTTCCTCGTCGATTACCTTCCGGGGCGCTTTTGAAACGAAGCCTTGGTTATTCAGCTTGCCCTCAACGCGCTTTATTTCGCCTTCGAGTTTTTTCTTTTCGGTCTGTAATCTCTGTAATTCCTTCTCCTTGTCAACAAGCTCGTCAAGCGGCAGGAATATTTCGGCTGACGGCACTACAACGTTTACCGCATTCGCGTCAATTCCGCTCTTGTCCGATTGTATTACCGCTTCGCTTGATGAAGCTAATTTTTCAAAGAAAATTTTACCCTTCTCGAATACGTCCGCCTTGTCGGTCACGATTATCGTCTTTGCCTTCTTTGACGGCGGTACGTTCATTTCCGCGCGGCGGTTCCTTATCGCCGTGATAGCGTCCATGATAAGCTCCATCGCACTTTCCTCCGCTTTGAAGCTGAGGTTTTTGTCATATTCGGGATACTTGCTTATCATAATGCTCTCGCCCTCGTGCGGGAGGTGCTGCCAGATCTCCTCGGTTATGAACGGCATGAACGGGTGCAACAGCTTCATTGTGTTTGACAGCACGTATGTGAGAACGTACTGCGCCGTTTTGCCCGTCGCGTTTTCTTTGTCGAACAGGCGCGGCTTTACAAGCTCTATATACCAGTCGCAGAACGTGTCCCATATGAAATCGTACAAATTCGACAGCGCGACGCCAAGCTCGAATTTGTCGATGTTCTCCGTAACCGCCTTGACCGTGTCGTTGTAGCGCGATAAAATCCACTTGTCCTCAAGCTGCAGCTCGCTTGCGGCGGGGAGCTTGTTTTCGGTTATGTCGAGGTTCATCAGTGTAAATCTCGACGCGTTCCATATCTTGTTTGCGAAGTTTCTGCTCGCTTCGACGCGCTCGATGTAGAAGCGCATATCGTTTCCGGGCGCGTTGCCGGTCGCAAGTGTGAAGCGCAGCGCGTCCGCGCCGTACTTGTCAACTATTTCAAGCGGGTCGATACCGTTGCCGAGCGACTTTGACATCTTGCGTCCCTGCGAGTCGCGGACAAGTCCGTGAATGAACACGTGCTTGAACGGTGCTTTGCCTGTATGCTCCATTGCAGAGAATACCATTCTCGAAACCCAGAAGAATATTATATCGTAGCCCGTAACGAGCACGCTCGTCGGGTAGAAGTAGTCGAGTTCCTCGGTTTTGTCGGGCCAGCCGAGCGTTGAGAATGGCCACAGAGCCGACGAGAACCACGTGTCGAGTACGTCCTCGTCCTGATGAACCTTGCCGCCGCATTTCGGGCAGGTGGTAATGTCCTCTTTTGAAACGGTCGTTTCGCCGCACTCGCCGCAGTAGAACGCGGGGATCCTGTGTCCCCACCAAAGCTGGCGCGAAATGCACCAGTCGAGAACGTTTTCCATCCAGTTCATGTAGATTTTTGAGAAACGCTCGGGGATAAACGACGTGTCGCCGTTTTTGACCGCGTCAATAGCGGGCTTGGCGAGCGGTTTCATTTTTACGAACCACTGTTTTGAAATTATAGGCTCTACCGTTGTTCCGCAGCGGTAGCACGTGCCGACGTTGTGGCTGTGGTCCTCGACCTTGACGAGCAAGCCCTGCTCCTCCAAATCCTTTACGATAGCCTTTCTCGCTTCGTAGCGATCCATGCCCTCGTACTTGCCGCCGTAATGGTTTATCGTCGCGTCGTCGTTCATTACCTTGATTTGTTCGAGGTTGTGGCGTTTGCCGACCTCGAAGTCGTTGGGGTCGTGCGCGGGCGTGATTTTAACGCAGCCCGTTCCGAAGTCCTTGTCAACGTATTCGTCCGCGATAACGGGGATCTCGCGTCCTACGAGCGGCAGGATGAGCGTTTTGCCTACCAAGTCCTTGTATCTCTCGTCCTCGGGATTTACCGCGACCGCCGTATCGCCCAAAAGCGTTTCGGGACGCGTTGTGGCGATTATTACGTAGCCGCCGCCGTCCTTTATCGGGTATTTGATGTGCCAGAAATGTCCCGCCTGCTCCTCGTGCTCGACTTCCGCGTCGGAAAGAGCCGTGATACAGTGCGGACACCAGTTTATGATGCGCGAGCCTTGATAGATAAGCCCTTTGTTATAGAGGTTTACGAATACCTCGCGGACGGCTTTCGAGCAGCCCTCGTCCATAGTAAAGCGTTCTCTGTCCCAGTCGCACGACGAGCCGATTTTCTTTAGCTGATTTATAATTCTGTCGCCGTACATCTTTTTCCAATCCCATACGCGCTCGAGGAATTTTTCGCGTCCCAGATCGTAGCGCGTAAGATTTTCCTTTTCGCGAAGCTCCGCTTCGACCTTTATCTGCGTCGCTATTCCCGCGTGGTCGGTGCCGGGTATCCACAGCGCGTTATAGCCCTGCATACGCTTGTAGCGGATAAGAATGTCCTGAAGCGTTTCGTCGAGGGCGTGTCCCATGTGGAGCTGTCCCGTTACGTTGGGTGGCGGGATCACGATTGTAAACGGCTCTTTGGAGTCGTCGGGCTCGGCGTGAAAATAGCCTTTTTCAACCCAGTTATTGTATATCCTGTCCTCAAATTCGGACGGGTCGTAGGTTTTTGAGATGTTGTTTTTGTCTTCCATGTTTATATTTTCTCCTTTTTTGGATGTTGTTGGTTGGTTGATGTAAATTATGATTTAGGCGTTGTAAGGCCCCCTTGTTAAAGTGAACAACACGCATAGCGTGTTGTAGGCGTGTTGCGAAGCAACAAACGCCGTAGCAAAGGGAGGCTTACACAATCGTTACATTACGCCGCTTCGGTCGAGGAGGAATATCGCCAAAAACGCGACTACCGCCACGCCGAGAGCGACGTACTTGACTCGCAGCGTCATTTTTTCGTCACATTCCTTTTTCAAAAGCTTCCTGACGACAAATTCCGCTTTAAAGGTCATAAACAACGCCGCCGCGCATAAAATTAAAGCGACAACAGAAATGACGGTCATTTCGCGCACATCCCTTCCGTAGTTTTTAAAAAATTTTTGTTCCTATTCAATATATTATCGCATTTTGGTATTCGTTTGTCAAGGCTAAACTTAAAGCGCGGAAAAAAACGTTTCGCAAATTTCTCCGCTGCGGCGGCGGGCGGCACGGCGGCTATTTTCCTTGACAAAGAAAAAGTTAGGTGCTATAATGCTATATAAGGATATACGGAGATTAAATACGAATTGTCGCCGCGAATCCGCGGTATAATATATTTAAAAAGTGATAAATTAAGAATAAAAGAAGTAAAATCGGAATAAATATAACATGATGATAAAAGTTATTTAATCACGTCAGAGGAGGTTTGTACGTATGGATAACAATATAACCAATAACCAGGCTACCATTATAGGTATGATTGAGGATAAATTTAAATTCAATCATGAAATTTACGGTGAAAAATTTTATACGTGTACGGTGAAGGTCCCGAGACTGAGCGGAACCGACGACAATATACGCATTATGGTGTCGGAAAGGCTGATAATGGACGGAGAATACAACGTCGGCGACAGAGTTGAGGTGACGGGGCAGTTCCGCTCGTACAACAGCTACGAAAACGGCGACAACAGACTTATTCTCACCGTCTTTGCAAAGGACATCAGTCATTTTGAAGATCTCGAAACAAAAAATCCGAATATGCTTTATCTCAACGGTTTCATATGCAAGGAGCCGATTTACCGCACAACTCCTTTCGGACGCGAAATAACGGATATTCTTCTCGCCGTAAACAGAAGCTACAACAAATCGGATTACATACCCATTATAGCGTGGGGACGTAATGCGAGATTCGCGAAAAACCTGAATGTCGGCGACAATGTGAAAATCTGGGGACGTATTCAGTCCAGAATTTATCAGAAGCGCATAAGCGACGAGGAATCCATTACAAAGACGGCGTATGAAGTTTCGATAAACAGAATGGAGCTTGTTACCGACGAGGACGAGACGGACGAGGACATCAACATGAACATCGGTTCGGACAGCGACGAGTAAGCGTTTGTCGTCCATTATGTTATCGCTAAAAAATAAAACCGCGGAGAACCGCGGTTTTTTTATTATCTTATTTTACGACTACCCGATGGAATGTTTTTTTGCCTTTTTTAATAATAATTCCTTCGTCAGTGAGCATGTCCGCTGTGACAACGCCGTTCACATCGGTATATTTCGCGTCGTTTATCGTCAGTCCGTTCTGCTGAACGAGCCTTCTTGCTTCTCCCTTTGAGGAAAGCAAGCCTGTTTTTACGAGCATGTCCGGCACGCCCATTCCAACAACGTCGGGTATCAAGGTCGTCGGCATATCGTCGGACACGCCGCCTTTCGCGAACACGGCTTCGGCGGTGGCTTTCGCTTTTTCCGCTTCCTCTTCGCCGTGTACGAGCTTTGTCACCTCGTATGCGAGAAGGCGTTTCGCTTCGTTGAGCTTTTGTCCCTCCCATTTTTCCATTTCGCGGATCTCGTCCATGGGTACGAATGTGAGGAGCTTCAAGCACTTTATTACATCGTCGTCCTGGACATTCACCCAATACTGGTAGAAGTCGTAAGGCGAAGTGCGCTTGGGGTCGAGCCATACCGCGCCGGCGGCTGTTTTTCCCATTTTTTTGCCCTCGCTGTTTGTGAGAAGGGTAAAGGTCATGCCGTAAACCTGTTGGCGGTCCTTTCTTCTGCAAAGGTCTATTCCCCCAAGGATATTGCTCCATTGGTCGTCGCCGCCCAGTTCCAGCTTACAGTTGTATTTGCGGTTGAGCATGAGAAAATCATAGCTCTGCATAAGCATATAATTAAATTCAAGGAATGAAAGTCCCTTTTCAAGTCTCTGCTTGAAGCATTCAGCCGTAAGCATTTTGTTTACGGAAAAGCACGAGCCGATATCACGCAGAAAATCGACGTAATTAAGCTCCAAAAGCCAGTCCGCGTTATTGACCATTATCGCCTTGCCGTCCGAAAAGTCCACTACCTTCGAAAGCTGTTCCTTGAAACATTCGCAGTTATGATTTATCGTTTCGGTAGTCATCATCGAGCGCATATCCGTGCGTCCCGAAGGGTCGCCCACGTGTCCCGTACCGCCGCCGACAAGGGCGATAGGTCTGTGACCGTAGTTCTGCATATGGCGCATAACGACCATTTGAAGAAAATGTCCTACGTGAAGGCTGTCCGCAGTCGGATCGAAGCCGATATAGAACGTGACTTTTTCCTTTCCAAGTAATTCGCGGATCTCTTCCTCGTGTGTCGTCTGTGCTATCAGACCGCGTTCCGACAATACGTCATACACATTATCATGCATATTCATTTCCTCCTTCTGCAAGTATACCGCTATATTATACACTATCGCGCGCGATTTTGCAAGGAGTTTTTATTTCTTTTCCTCTCGTTTCTTTGCTATAAGCTCATACATCTTTTCGAGAGCCGCCCTCAAAGACCCCATTTCGTTTATCAGTCCGCATTCCACAGCCTTGGGCGCGAAGAGTATACTGCCGACGTCGTTGGCGATTTCGTCCGTCGCGAGCATAAGACGCTCAAATTCGGCGCGTGAAATGAGCGAATTGGACACGACAAATTCAATTATCCTGTCCTGCATATTCCGAAAGTATCTGAAGGTCTGCGTCACGCCTATTACCACGCCGCTCATTCTGAGCGGATGCACGGTCATTGTGGCGGTGGGCGCGATGAAGGAATAATCCGCGCTTACCGCCAGCGGCACGCCGATGCTGTGCCCGCCGCCCAGCACGAGAGAAACCGTGGGTTTGCTCATTCCGGCTATCATCTCCGCTATCGCAAGCCCCGCTTCCACGTCGCCGCCCACGGTATTTAAAAGTATCATAAGACCGTCTATGTCGTCGTCCTCCTCCACCGCGACAAGCTGCGGCAGTATATGCTCATACTTCGTGGTCTTATTCTGCGGCGGCAGGGTCATGTGTCCCTCGACCTGACCGATTATGTTGAGACAATGTATATTCCCGCGCGGGCTTTTCGTCTCAACGCTCCCGAATTCCTTTATCTGTTCGCGCTCCTGCTCGATTTTGTCGGGAGAGCTGTCGTTATGCGTTTCATTTTCGTTGCACAAATAAATCACCTCGTTTTTTTAGTATAATTTACGCGAGATGAATTTATTCTCTCACAGGGCAAAAAAGGATAACGCTCCGCGTATTTTCTTCGCGGAGCGTTTTTTTATTCATCAGTTGTCATGTTTTTCAAAGCAAATTACCGCTTTAAACAGGTCGCCGTCGATAATGATATCGAACCTTCCTCCGCAGGCTTCGGTATAGCTTTTCGCTATGGCAAGTCCGAGACCGTTGCCGTCGTCCGTCCTCGACTTGTCGCCGCGGACAAAACGTCCCGTTATTTCCTCCGCGTCAAACTCCATCGGGTACGCGGAAATATTCTTGACCTCAATGACAACGTCGTTTCCGCGTCCGAACGCAGACACGAAAACTCTCGTACCCTTCATGGCGTATTTTACCGCGTTGTCGACGAGGTTTCCCATAACTCTCGACATCTTCCCGCCGTCGGCGGTAAAAAACAATTCCTTGTCCGTATTGACGCAAAACGTCAGACCCGATTTTTGAATTTCTCCGTCGCGCTCGGCAAGCGTCTGGGAAACGAGCATGGCGGCGGAAAGCGTCTCGCGGGCAAATGTTTCGCTGCCGCTTTGTACCTTTGATATTTCAAACAGATCCTGCGTCAGTTTTTTCAGATTTTCGCTTTTTTTCGCTATTATCGACACGTAATCCGCAGCCTCCTCCGGCAGTCCTTCGACCCTTGAGAGAAGCTCCGTGTAGCTTATTACGGAGGTCAGAGGAGTTTTGAGGTCGTGCGACACGTTGGTGATAAGGTCGGTTTTGAGACGTTCGGCTTTGAGCTTCGCGGCAGCCGCTTTATTAAGTCCGTCGCCAATCTCGTTGATATTTTCCGCGAGGATCTTTATGTCGGAGGATCTGACCTCGGGTATTTTATAATTGAGATTTCCGTTCCTTATCTCAGCCGCGCCGGCGCGTACCTTGTCGATATCCGCTCCACGGTTGGCAAGCACAAATGCGCCGACGCAAAACAGCATAACGCCGATCATAACGCTCGCGCCGCTCGTCTCGAAAACAAGAAGTCCGCAAACGGCTATGAGAGCCGTGTAGATCAAGAGCGCGGCGAACGACATCGCGCCCGATTTCTTTGACACGATAAGCTTTGCCGCGTCCTTGCAGCGTTTAAGCCATTTCCGTATCCGGCGAAGAATTTTTACGAAAATTCCAAAACACCGCTTGACAATACGGCAAACAATACTTGTTTTTATAAACGATCCGCTTTTTATTTTACGTACTATCGACAGTCCCGACGTTATGAGCACCGCTTCGCCCGCAGCGGCTGACGCAGTTGTGACGGAGCGCAGCATATACGTCGGAAAGTGCGACGTTTGGTAGCCGTCGAGAAGTACCGCGAAAATGACCGCCGCCCCTATCGCCGCGCCGAACATAAGCGCGAGATGGACCTCCGTCCATACGGAATCGAGCCACATGGTACGCGTTTCGCCGTCCCTGTTTTTGCCCGACACGCATATTAAGTATACGGAAAGCAGCAATATGAGAATAATGCAAACGGACGCGGCGACAAATATATTCTTTATGATATCCGACTGCTCGTTCCACGCATTTTCAAGCGTTTTGGCGTACTCGTCGCTGATATTGGAGCAAATAATCACGGCGTCCGTATCGCCGGCGTAATCCGATATGCCGAGCACTCGGTCGTATGTCATATTCGTTGTGCCGTAACGCGTCACGCGTCCGTTTTTATCCCTTGAGTAATATCTGTAAAAACGCGTATTTTCCAATTCCTCCGCGCTTTTCGCACCGCAGTTTGTGTAAATCCTGCCGTTTACGCTGACAAAGTAATTTACCGCTCCGTCCCACGCTCCGTCCCACACATACGGCGATGAAGCGAGACGATCGTCCAAATATTCGCCAACCGCCGCGCCGTCAGCTTTATCGCCGCCGTTTTCGCGCGTTTCGGCGTAGTTGAAGTACGCGCTGTATACGTTCGCTTCCGCCGCGGAAAGCATCGCGTCCACAAGACGGGATTCCTCAAAAGAGTTTTCAAACTCGTAAACCGAACGATTCTCCGCGCAGAATTTTATGAATCCGTCGACCGCGTAAATCGTCCCGAACGCGGTAAGAACAACGCAAAGAAACGCGGCGGCAAATTTTGTATAGCTTGAATACAGAAATTTTTTCATTGTAAAACACTCCCCTTCAAATAATTTTATAACCGACGCCCCAAACCACCTTAAGATATTTTGGCTCTCCCGGGTTTATTTCTATTTTTTCGCGTATGTGGCGTATATGCACGGCTATGGTGTTGTCCCCGACCACGGCGGTTTCGTTCCACACGCGTTTATAAATCTCCTCGGTCGAAAATACGCGTCCCCGATTACGCGCCAGAAGCTCCAGTATGTTATACTCTATCCGCGTTAGCCGCACCTCCTCGCCGTCTACCGTGACGGTCCTGTTTTCGGTGTTTATGCATAAGCCCGATATCGTTATGACGCCGCCTTTACCCGCGATCGAGCCGAGCGTGGTGTAGCGGCGAAGCTGTGATTTTACTCTCGCCATAAGCTCGGACGGGTTAAAGGGCTTTGTCACGTAATCGTCCGCGCCTGCGGTAAGTCCCAAAATCTTGTCCGCGTCCTCCGATTTCGCGCTGAGCAATATAACGGGAATATTGCGGCTTTCCCTGAGTTTCATCAGTGTTTTTATACCGTCCAGCTTCGGCATCATCACGTCTAAAATCATCAAATGCACGTCGTTTTCATTCAGCATTTCCAGCGCGTCCATGCCGTTGTAAGCCTTCAGTGTTTCGTACCCCTCGCCCGACAGAAAAATGGATATACCGTCGACTATTTCTCTGTCGTCATCAACAACAAGTATTTTCATTTTTCTCACCTCCGATATTATAGTAACATATAATTCTTAAAAATAAGCTGTTAAAATTCTTAATTTTTCTTAAGAAACGTCATAAAATATTCCGTATTTTTAATATATCATAAAACATTTATTGTCTCAATATTATTTATTTCACTTGTAAGACGCGGCGGTATGTGCTATAATTATGTAAGCATAAAGGAGGAAACGAAACGATATGCCTATTAAAATACCCGACAAGCTGCCGGCAACGTCGCAGCTTCGCAGAGAAAATATATTTGTTATGAGCGAAAAAAAGGCGATGCATCAGGACATACGTCCGCTTAAAATCGTAATCGTTAATCTTATGCCGACAAAGATAACGACGGAAACGCAGCTTCTGCGTCTGCTTTCAAACTCGCCGCTTCAGGTAGAAATAGATTTTTTGCAGATGGATTCGCATAAATCAAAAAATACGCCGTCGGAGCATATGTCCGCGTTTTACACGACGTTTGACGAGATAAAAAACGCGAAATACGACGGAATGATCATAACCGGCGCACCGGTGGAGAACCTTGATTTCGAGGAGGTAGACTACTGGGACGAGCTTAAGGAAATAATGGAATGGTCGACAACGCACGTGACGTCCACGCTCCATATATGCTGGGCGGCGCAGGCGGGGCTTTATTATCATTACGGCGTGCCGAAGCACACGCTTGAAGCAAAATGCTCGGGAGTATTCAAGCATAAAATAAACCGCCGTACAGCAAAGCTCATACGCGGTTTTGACAATGAATTTTACGCTCCTCATTCGCGGCATACGGAGGTAAGACGCGAGGACATAGAAAAAGTCAAGGCACTTGAAATACTCGCCGAATCCAAAGAGGCGGGAGTATATATCGTATTCACAAAAGGCGGCAGAAGGATTTTTGTCACGGGACATTCCGAATACGACGCGAACACGCTGAGAGACGAATATTTCCGCGATTTGGAAAGAGGTAAAAACCCTCCTGTGCCGAAGCATTATTTCCCAAACGACGATCCGACGAAAAAGCCTATCGTCCGCTGGCGTTCGCACGCAAGCCTGTTGTTCTCAAACTGGCTCAATTATTTCGTTTATCAAATCACACCGTACGATATCGACAGCATCAAATAAAAAAAACGGCGGCTCCCTGCTCGATAAGGACCCGCCGTTTATTTTTACGTATTAAAACGAACCGTCATATCTCTTTAAGCCGAACGGCGGCGACGGTCATATCGTCGAGAACGGAGTCGCGGCTTTTTTTCACGGCGGCGTCTATAACAGACTGCGCAAGTTCCTCCATGGTATCGAAAGGCGTTTTGATCTCTTTTTTTATCCAGTTTGTCCCGCCCGCGCCGAAACCGGCTTCGCTCACGCCGTCCGTCATCATCATGATAACGTCGCCGGAGGAAAGACGCTTTGTCTGTCCCTGTATTTTTATATCGGATATCATTCCCGCGGGGAGCGATACCGAAAATATCGTTTCGACGTCCGCGCCGTGAAGTACCAGACTTTCCGCGCCGCCTATCTTGTAAAACTCGCATATCCCCGTCATGAGGTCGACGCACAGCAGGTCGATCGTCGAGAAACATTCGTAATCGAGCTTTAAACATAAAACGGAGTTTATCATGTCTATCGAGGTACGCACCCCGAAGCCGGAAAGAAGAAACTCGCGCAGAAGCTTCAATGTTATGTGGCTTTCCGTCATGGCGCGCCGTCCGCTGCCCATTCCGTCGGAAATAACGACATAGTGCTTATAGTCGTCGGAGGAAAAGCTGTCTATGCAGTCGCCCGACACGTCTGTAAAGTCGCGGGTCACACGGCGTATGGCTATTTCCGCTTCGTAACGCGCGCAGGACGTGAATTTCATAAGACCTCCGGCAACGTCGCAGCGGTACGCCATAGGCGTTTCAAGGACCTCCTCGAGAGTCCTTGAAATCGCGCCGACCTCAACGCCCTTGTCAACGCCGAGATAAACCTCCATACAGCCGTGTCCGTCCTCGACAACGCTTACTTCAAAGGCGATTATTCCGCGCTTGTCCAGCTCGCTCACTATGTTTTCCTCCATGTCCTCGCGGAACGTGAATCCGGCGGCGACTTCGTCCGCCATACCTCGCATAAGCGACGATATTTCTCCGTACTGCCGCGCGACGATGTCTCTGCCGTTTACCGCTTCGCCGACGCGCACAAGGTTTTTCTTGTACATCTCGTACACGTGATTAAATTCCGTAACGAATATATCGTCTCTCAGACATCTGTCCCTGAAAGCGGTCGGGACAGACGACGGCGTGAGAGTGCCCTTGCTTTCTATCGTGTCGAGAAGAAGCATTATATTTCGGTAGGTACGTGTAAAATCGCTCTGCCAGCACCTCACGGCGTTGGGACAGCTGTCGCAGACCCTTCCCGAAACCTCGTCAAGAAGGGACGCGGCGTCCTTGCCGTAGGTCTTTAAGCGTTTGCCCGACGCGTTTTCAAAACATTCTTCGAGCGAACGGAACGCGTCCGATATTTTTTCAAGGCGCATTGTAAGGTATTGCTTTACGCGTACATCGGAGCTTAGCGTTTCAAGCTTCAAAGACGTCGAGAAAAACGCGCTCAGCGCGCCGCGCCATTTTGACGGCGTTACGACGAACAGCAGCGCGCCGATCGCCGTCTCCGCAATTGTGACGGGGAGCGCGTAGTTCGAGGAAGCGTAAAGCAAGGCGACCGCCGTGCCGCCCAGAAATCCTATCGCCGCGCCGAAGCGTCCGAACGCCTTCAGTAAATTCGAAAAGAGTGCGCTTATACCGAAAATTCCCATCATTATTACCGCGCTCGGCGACGACATCGACGCGAGAAAACCTATGCACAGTCCGCCGCTTCCCGCCGCGGCGAGCGAGCCGTAAAACGAAATGCAGAGAACCGCGTAAACGGAAATTATATTGGAAAGCGCGATATTATACGGAAAAACTATCCCCGAAAGACCCGTTATCATTACGCCGACGCTCACCGAAACGCTTATAAGCTCGTCCTGCGCGGTACGGGCGCGTTTTGATCTGTCTTTTATCAACTGCTTTGACTTTTGGAAAATTATGTACATCACGGACGTGACTATCGCTTCTATAAATATTATCAAAATATCGTAAAGTCCGGCGAAGTTATACAGCAGATAAACGATCGAACCGACAAGCATCGAACCGCCGCACCATGCGGCGTCCGCAACAATGCCGCGCTCTTTGCCGAAACGCGTGTATATCCAAAAAACGAGCGCGGCGACGAGGTACTTGACGAGCATATAGCTGCCGCTCGTCGTCATAAGCGCGGCGCACAGCGCGGTTATTCCGATGTAAGCTATGCTTTTGTCGAAACACGAAGCGAAAAAAGCCATTCCGAAAGGAAACATTCCCAGTACCGAAGCCCTTCCCGCCAGGATCAACAGCGTCGTCGCTCCGATATCCTTTAAAAGCGGAGCGCGGAGAGCTTCCGTACCCCTTCGTTCCTTTATTTCCGGTTGTGTCATTTTAAATATTCCTCCAATGCAGATGTCAAACTTATTGTATCACTGACAGATAGAATATTTTGTCGGATCGCGTTGTCGAGACAAAAAAATTTTTCGACGGCGCGCTTTGACAAAATATGACGCGTGTGATATATTAAAATACAAGAAAAGAAAGGAACAAAAACGTATGAAAAAGGTCGTTATTTTTTCGGATACGCACGGCTGTACCGACCCATGTATCGCGATAATAGAAAAGGAACGTCCGTATGCGGTGATACACGCGGGCGACTGCGCGCGCGACGCCGAGGATCTGGAATATATTTATCCCGATCTGCCGATTTATTACGTGCGCGGCAACAATGACTTTTTTTCACGCGCGCCGGATAAAATCACCGTCGGGATAGATGGGGCGCGTATTTTTATCGCGCACGGTCACGAGCAGCGCGTCAAATACGAGCCGGCGTTTTCGACGCTCCGCGCGGCGGCAAGCTCCGCAGACCCGTCTCTTATCGTATTCGGACACACGCACCGTCCGCTTGTTTCCTATGATTACGGTACGATTCTTTTAAATCCGGGAAGCGTGCGTTTTACGCGTACCTACGCCGAAGCAAAAATAGAAAACGGACGCGTCGACGTGAAGATCCTCGACATATAAACGCATAAAAAAAACGGCGCGCCGCGCCGCGTAAAAAAACCTTTATATCCGCTCTTAAAGCGCGCTTCACGGAGCGAATATAAAGGCTTTTCTTTTACAGATTTTTTCTGAAATAATTTTCGAGCGCGTATGCCGCCTGTTCCTCGTCGTTGCCTTCGACCTTGATGATGATTTTATCGCCCTGCTTAACGCCCAGGCACGCTACGGTGAACAATCTCTTCAAATTTTCGATCCTGCGGTTATATTCGATGCTTATATTTGACATATATCTCTGCGCTTCCTTGACGAGCAGACCCGCGCCGCGCGCGTGAAGTCCCTGCTCACCGCGTATGGTGTAAGAAAATTGTTTCATGGTTAAAACCTCCTCCATTTCATCAATTATTCATAAAGGATTATTACCTTGACTGAGCGATATTATACCACCGCGGCTCGATTTGTCAATAAAATTTGTTCAAAAACCATTTTTTTGACAATAATTTCATTAAGGTTTACATAATTTTTATGAATATGTACAGAGATTTTTACCAATTTATGTAAGATTGTTGTTGTATAAATTTAGAATTTCTTCCATATATTCGGTATATTTAAGCGTTTCGGACTGCGGCGCGATTATGCGCGCGCTCGGTCCGAGCGCGGCAAGCCAGCCGTAAAACTGCGCGCTGACGTTGACTTTGACGCGCGCGGCGAAAGTGTCCGCGCCGTGCGGGCGTATTGCGGCTTCCTTGCCGAAACGGTCTATAACGACGCCTATAAGGCTGTTTGAAAAAAGTATCTCAAGCTCCGTTTCCTCGCCGCCGAACATTCCGAAGGTGCTCTTCGAAAAAGCGGCTATGTCGAATTTTTCAAACTGTTCTCTGCCGCCGCGTTCCTCGCCGATAATTGTTATGCCGAGCATCTTGTCCACTCTGTAATGACGTATCCCGCCGCTTTCCTTGTCGTGGGCGAGCAGGTAATAATTTTCGTTATCCCATGTGAGTACCCAAGGGCTTACAGTGTAAAGCGCGCCGCCGCGCTTCGGTTCGAGACGTTTTTCAACTGTCCATTCGCAGTATTTGAAGCTTATTTGGGAATTTGAGGATATTGCCGAATGAATTTTATCTACATTATAATATATACTTTCATTCATTGTTTTTATCCTGTTGGAGACCACGACCTGGTTTTGCAGTTCCCTCGCTTCGAAGCGTCCGGCAAGCCCTTCGATTTTTCTTATGAGTTCGCGCGATTTTTTTTCGGTTATGAATTTGGACGACTGCACCGCGTCGACGAGCAGTTTCAATTCCGGCAGTTCAAAATCACGCGAAGCGACGTAATATCCTCTCGGTTCGCTTCGCCTGCTTAAAATGTCTAAGCCGAAGAGGTTGAGCGTTTCGATATCATCGTAAATACTCTTTCTTTCCGCGCTTATTCCGTTTGAGTCCAGACGCTTTATGATCTCAGCGACGGATAAGGGGTGTTCCTCGTCGGTCTCCTCGATAAGCATACGCATTACATATAAAATTTTCAGCTTTTGATTGTTGGATTTACTCATAATTCGTTAAATCAGAATTGATCCTTCCACTCGTTTATATTTGAAGCGTCAAACCTGAGCAAATCGCCGAGCATTACCTCTGTGCCGCCGTCGATTGCCGGAACGACGTTCCTTGCTCCGAGCATCGGCGTTGTTATGGAGTCGCCCGCCGCGCCCGTTATTGTGCCGTCGTCGAGAGCCTTAAGCGTGTACGCCGCAAGATAGCCCACGTCCACGGGGTTCCACAAAAACATCGCTCCGCACACGCCGCTTTCGATATACTGCGACATTTGCGACGGCATACCGAGACCCGTAAGCTTTACGTCGGATCCCTTTTCGGCAAGGACCTGCGCCGCGCCCTGTATTCCGACGGCGGTGGGCGCAATTATGACCTTTATGTCGGAGTTGCGGAGAATACGCTCCGTTTCGGAAACGGATCTCATTAGATCGTCGTCTCCGTAAGCTATGTCGGCGATAGGCATGGACGCGTACTTGTCGGGATTTTCCTCTACTTCCTTTTTCATATAGTCTATCCACAAATTCTGGTTTGTGGCTTCGCGCGTGGAAGTGAGTATCGCGATCGCGCCGTCGCCGCCCGTAAGCTCATACGCCGTTCTGACAAGCTCGCGTCCGACTTTTTCGGGGTCCGCCTGCTGGATATGCGTCTGTCTGGAATGGCTGTTTACCGCGGAATCGAGCGATATAACGTTTATACCCTTATCCATCGCGTCGTGGAGCGCGTCCGAGAGCGCGTCGAAATCATTCGCGGCAACGGCGATACCCTTTACGCCGCCGCTCGTAAGCTCGTTTATAATTTCTATCTGTTTCGCGGACGTTATCGCTTCCGGAGCCTTGTATACGGACTTCACTCCCATCTCGGAGCAAGCCGTCTGAAAACCCTCGTACATCCTCTGCATGTATGTATTCTGGATATTCTTGCCCACAAAAGCGTAAGCGTCCGAGAGATCCTCGGTTTCCTCGCCGCCGTCTACGGAACAGCCCGACAAAAACAACGCGCATACCGCGCACACAAGAAGCATAAGCTTTTTGACGCTAACTCTCATAATAACCTCTCCTCCCGCAAATACGGTTATTTGTTCTGTGCATATATTTACTTTATTATACAATATTCTATAATAAAAATAAATACAAATATCAGTGAAAATATAAAATTTTTAAAAAAAAGTGTTGACAAGCAACCTCCATTCTGCTATAATAATTCATGTCGCCGAAAAGGCGATTTTATGGGAGTTTAGCTCAGCTGGGAGAGCATCTGCCTTACAAGCAGAGGGTCACAGGTTCGAGCCCTGTAACTCCCACCAAGTTTATATTTTTCGAAAGAAAAACATAAACCGCCGCACAACGTATGCGGTAATGGCCCGGTAGTTCAGTTGGTTAGAACGCTAGCCTGTCACGCTAGAGGTCGTGAGTTCGAGCCTCATCCGGGTCGCCATTTGCTTCTGTAGCTCAGTCGGTAGAGCAAGGGACTGAAAATC
>CANQJC010000004.1 GCA_947624165.1 uncultured Clostridia bacterium | reverse complement strand
TATAGCAGTTTTAGCAATAAGATGGATACGGACACGACTGGCTGCCGTGTGCCTTACCCATAAATTTATTATAGTAGCGGAGGCGAAAAATTATTACCGCAAGCCGAAAATGATCTAAATGAATTTTTAACCGCACATGGGTGTAAAGTCCCCATCATCAAGGGATATGGTATGTGTGAACTGGGGAGCACCGCCGCAACGGAATCTATAACGGACAGACGATTGGGTTCAGTCGGATTTCCAATAAGAAACGCGGTTGCCGCAGCGTTTGATATTGACAACAATCAAGAAAAGAAATATTATGAGCGCGGTGAAATTCGCGTTGTAACTAACGGCAGAATGAAAGGCTATTACAAAAATCCCGAAGCCACAAAAGAATTTTTCTATACTGATGAAAATGGCAATATATGGGGTTGTACGGGCGATGTAGGCTATGTGGATGAGGATGGATTTATTTACATATTAGGTCGGGCAAACGACAGCTATATTTCGTCGCTAAACAGAACCGTTTATTGCTTTGATGTGGAAGATGTGATATACCACAATTCCAATATTTCCAGATGTAAAGTAATAGGTATTGAATTCGACGGTAAAACAATTCCAGTTGCGCACATTGCGCTCAAAGATGATTGCAATATCGATACGGAGCAATTAATTAAAGAAATTCATACAGAATGTGTAAAGTGTCTTGATGAGGACCAAATACCATGCGGATATAAAATTCAAAAGGAATTACCGATAAAAAACAGCGGCAAACTTGATATAGAATTGCTTAAAGAGGATAAAAGCGGTTATGTTAAACCCGTGGCGTTGAGGAAAGTTGTGTAGTATAATATAGGAGCGGCGGTTGGATAAGCTCGTACAAAAACAGCGTTCCGTACGGAACGCTGTTTTTGTATTCGTGATCCATTAAAATCATTTGAATTTCGCGCCTTGGTATGTGTCGAGACGCGCCATGCGTTTATCTATTTCGTTGAGCACGACAAATTTTTTCAGGCTCCACTTTGGTCCGATCAAAGCGTCGCGGCCGCCGTCGCCCGTAAGACGCTGGATAATCGTCTCTTCGGGGAAAGCTTCCAGCTGGCGCACGATTATCCTGACATATTCCTCCAACGTCAAAAGCTCAAACTCGCCGTTCGCGTACATTTGCGCAAGCGGCGTATTTTTCAGCACGTGCAGAAGATGAAGCTTTACACAGTGCGGATGCAGAGCGGCGACTTTTTCCGCGCTCTCTATCATCATTTCCTCCGTCTCGCCGGGCAGCCCGTCTATGAGATGCACGCAAACGTTTATGCCGCGTTTGCGAAGCTTGCCGTAACCGTCCAGGAAGTCGGCGTATGTGTGACAGCGGTTTATTCTCTCTCCCGTCTCGTCAAAGACGGTCTGCAAACCAAGCTCCACAATCAAATATGTACGCTCGTTAAGCTCCGAAAGATATTCGAGCGCGTCGTCTCCTAGACAATCCGCGCGCGTGGCTATGCTCAAACCAACGACATTTTCCCGGGCGAGCACAGGCTCAAACCTTTCACGCAGCACGGATGCGGGCGCGTATGTGTTCGTGTGCGCCTGGAAATACGGAATATACAGCGTGTCGCTCCATTTCGCGCTCATGCGTTCTTTTATCTCGTTAAACTGTTCCGTGACGCTGTGCGCCGCGTCGCCCGCGAAATCGCCGCTGCCGCCGGAACAGTATATACATCCCCCGACGCCCTTGGTACCGTCTATATTCGGGCAGGTGAAGCTGCCGTTAAGCGCGATTTTGCACACCTTCGAGCCGAATTTCGAGCGCAGGTGGTAATTCCATGTATGATATCGCTTGTTATCGTCCGAATATTTAAATTTATTTTCCATATTTATCTCCGAATTATGTAAAAAGCAGACGTTACGCCTGCTTTTAAGAGTTCCCTGTTGATTGATTTTTACTTATTTCTTAAGTTCAAAGGAGTTGCAATCCGTACATTCCACAACGGTCGGATTTGCTTCGTGCGTTCCGACCTGAATGGCGGAAAGCGCGCAATAGTCCGCGTTATCACAATGATTTGCGCACTGTGTCACGGTACATTTGATGCTTCTGTTGGCATTACTGCAATCGCATGACATATTATTTTACCTCCGTAATAATATTTGCCGTTTTCCTCGGCTTTAATATTATTATCGGCAGTTACGCGCTGAAATACACAGGAATATTTTGCTAATTTTCAAGCAGACGTTCGGATACCGTTATGCTCAGCCCGTCCCCGTCGGCGTCCGCAGTCACCGTACAGCCGGAGGTTATGCGTCCCGTCAGCGAAAGCTGTGACAGCTTATCCTCCAAAAGCTTCTGTATCGCGCGTTTCAAGGGTCTCGCGCCGTATTTCGCGTCGTATCCCTTTTCGAGGATCACTTCCTTCGCGTCGTCTGTGACGACAAGGCGCGCGTCTCTTTCTCCGAGCTTGAGCACAATGTCCTTGAGCAGCAAGTCGATAATACAACGCAGATTTTCCTTAGTGAGCGGCTTAAACGTTACTATCTCGTCTATCCTGTTGAGAAATTCCGGCTTGAAAAACTGTTTCAGGCTTTTGTTTACCTTGTCTTCGCTGCGCGCCGCGTCGCTCATGTTGAATCCCGCCGCCGCCGTGTTGATCTCCGAACCGGCGTTCGTGGTCATGATTATTATCGTGTTTTCGAAATTTACAATCTTTCCGTGACTGTCAGCGATGCGTCCGTCATCTAATATTTGAAGGAAAAGGTTGAATACCTCGGGGTGCGCCTTTTCTATCTCGTCAAGCAGTATTACGGAATACGGCTTTCTTCTGACCTTCTCGGTAAGCTGTCCGGCGTCGTCATAGCCGACGTAACCGGGAGGTGAGCCGATGAGCTTCGATACGGAATGTTTTTCCATATATTCCGACATATCTATTCTTATCAGAGCTTCCTCATTGTCGAACATTACCTCGGCTATCGTCTTTACAAGCTCCGTCTTGCCGACGCCGGTGGGTCCGGCAAAGATGAACGACACGGGACGCTTGCGCGTCGTGATATCGGCTCTGCCGCGTCTTATTGCGCGCGACACGGCTTCTACCGCTTCGTCCTGACCGACGACGCGTTCATGTATTCGGCTTTCAAGATTCAGAAGCTTCTCAGTTTCGCTCTCCGTCAGACGGTGAACGGGTATTTTCGTCCAGCCCTCTATAACGGACGCTACGTCGTCGAAGGTGATTTCGGCTTTCGCCGCTTCGGCGCGCGCCTTTTCTATCTCGTTTTCGGTCTTCAGCTTCTCGACGCGTATGTTTGCCATACGCTCAAAATCGCTTTTCTGCGCCGCGTCCGCTTCCTCCTCTCCCAGTGCCGAAAGTCTGCCCTCAAGCACCTTGACGTCGTAAATCGCCCTGTTTTTGAGGTTGACTCTCGAGCCGGCTTCGTCAATAACGTCGATCGCCTTGTCCGGCAGGAATCTGTCCGTGATATACCTCTCGGACATTCTTACGGACTGCTCTATCACATCGTCGGATATTTTGACGCGGTGAAAACGCTCGTAATAATCCTTTATGCCTTTGAGAATCTCTATACTTTCCTCTACGGACGGCTCGTCTATCATTACGGGCTGAAAACGTCTTTCGAGCGCGCTGTCCTTTTCTATATGCTTTCTGTACTCCGTAAGCGTCGTCGCGCCGATTATCTGTATTTCGCCGCGTGCGAGCGCGGGTTTTAAAATATTCGCCGCGCTCATCGCGCCCTCCGCGTCTCCCGCCGCGACGATATTGTGTATCTCGTCTATAACGAGAATGACATTCCCTCTCTCGCTTGCTTCGGTAAGCAGGCTCTTGAGCCGCGCTTCAAACTGTCCGCGAAACTGCGTTCCCGCGACGAGCGCGGCAAAATCGAGCAGGTAAAGGTCGCAGTCAAAGAGCTTGGGCGGTACGTTTTTTTCGAAGATCCTGCACGCCAGTCCTTCGGCGACCGCCGTCTTTCCCACTCCGGGTTCTCCCAAAAGCACGGGGTTATTCTTGGAACGCCTGTTCAAAATCTGAATTACGCGTTCGATCTCCGAATTCCTGTTCACGACCCTGTCGACCTTGCCCAGAGCCGCCTGCTCCGTAAGATTCGTACCGTATGTGTCAAGCATTGATTTCTTCTGCTTTTTTCGTTGTTTTTTATCCTGCTGCTTCGTATCGCCCAGATCCGCTCCCTGCGGCGAGCCGCCGAACAGATTTTTAAACATATCGAGCGGAGCGGTCGCCGCACCGCCCTCGTCGTTTTCGCCCGACGACATTAGCGACATCATCTCCGCGACGCCGTCCTCGTCGCCGCCTATATCCTCAAGACTGTCCATAAATTCCGACATCTGCGAGTTGAGCGTGTTAAGCTCGTCGTCCGAAACTCCGAAATTTTCTATCATCCTGTTAAGCGGCGCGATACCCATCGCCTTCGCGCACGGCAGACACAAGCCTTCGTTCGTGGTCTTGTCGCCTTCCATTTTCGTAATATAAAAAACAGCAGGATTTTTATTGCATCTCGAACATAAATTCATTTTCATTCCCTTTCTGTGGTTCAATAACTGAAGAAAAGCCGGCGCGCGGCTTTTTCGAGGGGGGACGCGCATACCGAAACGGCGTTATGATACGCCGTCACGCGCGTCGCGGTACCGCTTGGGCCTCGCCGCCGACTTAACTATTGTACCACAACTGTTTCGATTTTTAAACCCCTTTTTTATTATATTTACAAATATTTCATATTTTTAGAGTATAATTGGAATATTTTGTAAATTATCCGCATATATTTAATAACAGACTAATAAATTTACGGGAGATGACCTATTATGAATACACAATACGAAAAAAACAGTCTGTATATCGCTTCGGCAAGGTACAGGAGCAGGCGGCGCGGAAGAAGGCTCAAAGGCGAGCTTATTGTCTTTTTCTCGGCATTAGCTATTATATGCACGGGGATTTATATTATAATTTCTTCTATACCCTATTAAAAAATTTTTCTCATGCGGCGTTAAAAATTATTAAATAATTATAAAATCAAAAATTTTTCTCATAAATGTATTGATATTTATTTCGAAAAATAGTAAAATAAATATACCTGAATTTACCGACGCTTCCGACGGGATATCCGAGAAGCGTCGCTTACGCCGTGATCCCGCGTTTTAGGCAGGGATTTTCGATGAAAGCTTCCGCAACAAAGGCGTTGGACAAAGTACAAAGATACTGCGGGGACAGTTATTGTCCGGCGGCGGGCGGTATACGGCTTTGGGAAGGATTTACGAAGGGGAATATTGATGATTACGGAAACTGTCAAAAATATGAATTTTATAGTCGGCACGCTTTTTTTCGTGCTGTACTTTTATCAGCTTATATATTTTATCATTCCTTTTATAAAAAAGGATAGACCTCACAAGGAGACAGTGATGCACCGCTTCGCGGTACTCATATCGGCAAGGAACGAGGAGAACGTCATAGCCACGCTCGTCAATTCCATACATCACCAGGATTATCCGCAGGAGCTTATCGACATATACGTTATTGCGGACAATTGCACCGACGGCACAGCCGAACAGGCGAAAAAGGCAGGCGCAATGGTTTTTGTGCGCAACGACATGAAAAAGCTCGGCAAGGGATACGCGCTCGATTTCGCGTTCAACAAAATCGCGGACGAGAAAGGTAAGGATTTTTACGACGGATATTTTGTTTTTGACGCAGACAACATTCTCGACACGAATTATATCAGCGCGATGAACAGAACCTTCTCGGACGGTTACAGAATCATCACGAGTTACCGTAATTCCACCAATTACGGTACAAACTGGATAACGGCGGGTTACGCGCTGTGGTATATAAGAGAATCGAAATTTCTGAATTATCCGCGTATGCTGTTAAACAGCGGCTGCGCCATCTCGGGTACGGGATTTCTTATCCATAAAGATATAGTAAACGAACAGGGCGGCTGGAAATATTTCCTTCTGACGGAGGATATAGAATTTTCAATCGCCAATTCGATAGCGGGCGAAAAAATCGCCTTTTGTTCCGACGCGATTTTTTACGACGAACAGCCGCAGACATTCAGACAGTCATGGACGCAGCGGCTCAGATGGGCGCGCGGATTCCTTCAGGTGTTCGGCAAATACGGTATGAAGCTTATCCGCTCTATTTTCAAGAAAAACCGTTCCACCTGTTACGATATGTCTATCACAATACTTCCCTCGATTTTTATAACCATGTTTATAGTCCTGATAAACGCCGCCGCTCTAATAGTCGGCGCGATATGCGGCGAGGATTGTCTGCCGCTGCTCATCTCGATCGCTCAGTGGATCGGAGGAGCGTATATAATGTTGTTTATGATCGGATTTGTCACTACGCTTACCGAGAACAAGCGTATACACACAAGTAAATGGAAAAAAATAAAATATCTGTTTACGTTCCCTATATTTTTGTTTACATACGCGCCGATATCCATTGTCGCCATATTTAAAAACGTACAATGGGAACCTACGCGTCATCACGGTCCAACCGTAAGTTCCGACAAGATAGAACAAACAAAGGAACAAATGAAGTAATCGGAGGGAGGAGTGAAAATGAAACGCGGGGTTTTCAGATTTATATCTGTTGTTTGCGTTCTTTTTTCCCTGACTGTCTGCGCGCACGGTATACGCGCTTTTGCCGACGGCACAATAGAGCTTACCGACGAGGAACAAGATTACGTTAACTCTCACGGTCCGCTCCGCATAGGCTATGTCCAGGATAGGATACCTATTTCCTTTTCGGACGAAAACGGCGAGCTTGCCGGCGTTTCGCGCTACATTTTCGACCGCGTGAGCGAGCTTTCCGGCTTGGAATTTGAATACGTTCCGCTGCCGAACGGCGACGTTACATACGATTACTTGCTTGACGGCGCGTTCGACCTCGTTTCGAGCGTCGAATACAATAAAGAAAACCAGACCGCGCGCGGAATACTGATAAGCAATCCGTATCTTTCGGGCAAGAAGGTCGTTGTGGCGCGCGACGGTCTCGATTTCAAGTTTGACGCGCATCTGTCTATCGCCATATCCACGGGTTCTCAGACGCTCAGAAAGGTGCTCGCCACGGCTTATCCGAACTTCGAATGTGTCGATTACCCTTCGATCTCCGCTTGTTTTGACGCGGTGAACAACGGCGAAGCGGATCTTATGATGCAGAATCAGTATCTTGTGGAGCATTGGATGTCCAAGCCTATTTATGAAAAGCTTAAAGTTATACCCGTACTCGGACTTGACGATCAGCTTTGCTTCTCGGCGGTCGTTGCGTTTAACGGAGGAGAGGGTCCAAGTCCCGAGGACGGACGTATTCTTATAAATATTTTAAATAAAGCTATCGCAAGTATGTCCGAGGACGAAGTGGGAAACTATACGATACAGGCGATAATGGAAAATCAATACAGATACACGATTTCGGACTTTCTTTATCATTACCGATATGCCGCAAGTCTTATAGCCTTCGCGCTGCTCGTTATCATACTGCTCACCGTCCTGCTTCTGCGCGTACATATAAGATATACGGAAAACAAGGTCGACGCGAAGGTAAAAGGACGTTTCCTGTCAACGATGAGCCATGAAATACGCACGCCGCTGAACGGTCTGCTCGGTCTGAATTATCTGATGTCGCAAAAGCTGGACGACCCGAAACGGCTCGGAGATTATCTGCGTCAGTCAAATATGACGGCGAAGTATCTGCTTTCGCTCGTGAACGATATGCTCGACATGTCGAGCCTTCAGTCTCAGAATATGGAGCTTGTTCTCCGTCCCGTGGATCTGGATCTGCTTTTCGGGACCGTCACTTCGATCGCGGAAAACGCGATATCCGGCAAGGGAATTACATATAACGTCCGATACGATCTCGAATATCCGTATATTTTAGGCGACGAAGTGCGTATACAGCAGGTATTGCTTAATTTACTCGATAACGCGCGCAAATTCACGCCCAAAGGCGGGAACGTTACTCTGTCGGTAAGTCAGGAAAAGAAAAGCGACGGAAGAATACTCACTACCGCCGTCGTTTCCGATACGGGACGCGGTATGAGCGACGAATTCCAGAATCATATTTTCGATTTGTTTGCCCAGGAGCTTGACACCGTATCGAAGGGTAATCAAGGCACGGGTCTCGGTCTGCCTATCAGCCGCCGCCTTGCATTGTTAATGGACGGTGATTTGACGTTCGTAAGCAGTAAGGACAGCGGAAGCACCTTCACCTTCACCTTTACGTCGTCTCCTTCCGAGCCGCCCGAGGACAACAGCGTTGACAACGGCGTATCGCCGAAAAATATGAAAATTCTGGTCGTGGAGGATAACGAACTTAACAGCGAAATAATTCTTGAGCTTCTGAGCGAAAACGGTATCGAGACCTGTCTCGCGGAGAACGGAAAAAAGGCACTCGAAATATTCTCCGAATCCGAGCCGGGTACGTTCGACGTTATACTTATGGATCTGCTTATGCCCGAAATGGACGGTTTCGAGACGGCGAGGGCCATACGCGCGCTCGACAGAAGCGACGCGCAAACGGTACGTATTTTTGCGTGTACGGCAAATTCATATTCGGATGAGAAAAAGAAAGCGTTTGAAAGCGGTATGGACGACTTTATCACAAAGCCGGTCGACATTTCGCTGCTGCTCAAGAAGATAAACGGACAGCGTAATTAAAAATATAAATAAACCGCTTCGGTTTGCGTCTTACGCATAAACCGAAGCGGTTCTTTTTTGTTCGGTGATTTATCAGCCCGCGGGCCAGCCGAATTCTCTGCCGCCCATGAGATGAAAATGCAGATGCTCTACGGTCTGTCCGCCGTCCTTGCCGCAGTTGTTTACAACGCGGTAGCCGTTTTCCGCGATTCCCAGCTCCTTCGCGATTTTCGGCACGGCAGCCCAAATTGCCGTTACGTATTTTATGTTTTCCTCGGTTATATCGTTCGCGCTTGTTATATGCTCCTTCGGCACAATTACGACGTGCTCGGGAGCGGTCGGCGCGATGTCGCGGAACGCGTATACCATATCGTCCTCGTAGACCTTTGTCGACGGGATCTCGCCCGCGATTATTTTACAGAATAAGCAGTCCATTGGTTTTCCTCCTTTTTGTGTGTGGTATAAATTATGATTTAATACAATGAGGTCCCCTTGTCAAAGGGTCGCCCCTACGGGGTTTTGTGAATACAAATCGCCCGTATATTTTATTTTGTCTGTTCGATTACGATATCGTCGACCGCCGCAAGAGCGTCGTCGATTTTGGTCGGGTCGTTTCCGCCGCCCTGCGCCATGTCGGGCTTGCCGCCGCCGCGTCCGCCGGCTATCGCGGTTATATTCTTTATAATATTGCCCGCGTGAACGCCCTTTGCGACAGCCGATTTCGTAGCCATTGCCACGAACGTTATCTTGCCGTCGGTCTCAGCTGCGAGCACTATTACGCCGCATTCGGTGTTTTCCTTGAACTTGTCGGCGATAGTTTTAAGCTCGCTTACGGGCGTTCCGTCAAGCTGCGATACGAGTATGTCTATATCCCCGACGTGCTTTACGCCCGCCATGATGTTGCTCGCGCTTGCCGCCGCAAGCTTTGCCTTCGCCGCTTCGACCTCGTGCTGAACGTTTTTAAGTTCGGCGGCGGTCGCTTCGGCTTTTTTATCTATTTCATTAAGTAAATTCGTCTTGAGCGCGAGAGCCGTTCTCGAAATAAGCGCGTCCTTCGACGCGATGTAATCAAGCACTCCCTGCCCCGTTACCGCTTCGATACGTCTTACGCCCGCGGCAACGCCGCCTTCGGATATTATCTTGAACAGTCCGCACTGAGCGGTGTTCGTCAGGTGCGTGCCGCCGCAGAACTCAATGCTGTAATCGCCCATCGAAACTACTCTTACAACGTCGCCGTACTTTTCGCCGAACTGCGCTTCCGCGCCGAGCTTTTTCGCTTCGTCGATAGGCAGCTCTTGTACGTTTATATTGAGCGCGGCAAGTATCGCGTCGTTTACCTTCTTTTCGGTTTCTGTGAGCTGCTCCGCAGTCATAGCTTCGAAATGCGAGAAGTCGAAACGCAGATGCTCGGGATTTACCAAGGAACCCGCCTGCGCTACGTGCGTACCGAGAACCTCTTTTAGTGCCTTGTGCAAAAGGTGCGTCGCGCTGTGATTTCTCGCGATCGCCATACGGTTTACCTTGTCAACATTAAGCGTTATCTCATCGTCAAGCGAGAAGCTGCCGCTTTCAACGGTCACCTCGTGCAGATACAAGCCGTCGCCGGTTTTGGTGGTGTTCGTGATAACGCCCTCGGCGTTTTTGCCGCTCACCTTACCGATATCGCCGACCTGACCGCCCATTTCCGCGTAAAACGGAGTTTTGTCGGCTACGATGTAGCCCTTTTGTCCGGCTTCGATCACGGACGAAACCTCGCCCTCGGCAACAACGCCGACAATCTTCGCGGTATCGGTAAGCGTGTTGTAGCCTGTGAATACGGTCGGCTCCGCGCCGTCGAATACGTACGCGTCGGTGCCCTCCCAGCTCGAGCCGTCCTTTCTCGCGGCGCGCGCCGTTTCCTTTTGGTTCTGCATCGCCGCGTCAAAGCCGTCAACGTCAACGCTTAATCCCTGCTCCTGCGCCATTTCTACGGTCAAATCGAGCGGGAATCCGTATGTGTCGTGAAGCTTGAACGCTTCGCCGCCAGACAGCACGCTCTCGCCCTTTGCCTTCGCTTCTTCAATGTACTGCGCGAGAACGTTCAGACCGTTGTCTATCGTCGCGCTGAAACGCTCCTCCTCCTTGTGGATTATCTTCTTAATATATTCGCGCTTTTCCTCCAATTCGGGGTACGCCGACTTTGAGCAATTTATTACGGTGTCCGCGACCTCGTAGAGGAACTGTTTGTTTATGCCGAGGAGCTTGCCGTGACGCGCCGCGCGTCTGAGCAAACGGCGCAGAACGTAGCCGCGTCCCTCGTTTGAGGGGATAACGCCGTCGGAAACCATCATAACGGTGCTTCTGATGTGGTCGGCGATAACTCGGAGCGAAACGTCCGACTTTTCGTCGGTCTTGTACTCAACGCCCGCGATTTTTGAAATGTGCTTTATAACGTCCTGGACGGTATCGACCTCGAACAGGTTGTCAACGCCCTGCATAACGACCGCGAGACGCTCCAAGCCCATGCCCGTGTCGATATTGGGGTTCGGGAGCGGCGTGTAAACGCCCGCTTCGTCCTTGTCAAACTGCGTGAATACGAGGTTCCATACCTCCATATAGCGGTCGCAGTCGCAGCCGACGCCGCACGTCGGCTTGCCGCAGCCGTATTCCTCGCCGCGGTCGTAGTATATCTCCGAGCACGGACCGCAGGGTCCCGTGCCGTGCTCCCAGAAGTTGTCGTCCTTGCCAAGCTTTACTATCCTGTCGGGAGCGACGCCGACCTCGTTTATCCATATGTCGCGCGCTTCGTCGTCCTCCTCGTATATCGACACCCAAAGCTTGTCGACGGGGATCTCCATCACCTTCGTGAAAAATTCCCACGCCCACGCGGTTGCTTCCTTTTTGAAGTAGTCTCCGAACGAGAAGTTTCCGAGCATTTCAAAAAATGTGCCGTGGCGCGCCGTTTTGCCGACGTTTTCTATATCTCCCGTGCGTATACACTTCTGGCACGTCGTAACGCGTCTGCGCGGCGCGGTTTCGGGGTTCTGGAACCATGATTTCATCGGAGCCATACCCGAATTTATCAAAAGCAGGCTCGCGTCGTTTTTCGGCACGAGCGGGAAGCTGCCAAGCCGCAGACAGCCTTTCGACTCGAAAAAGCTTAAAAATTTCTCGCGGATTTCGTTTACACCCATTGATTTCATAATTGATGTTTTCTCCTTTTTCTAAACTGTTCCTATCTTATTATTATATAAAAAATAGTATACGATGTCAAGCGATGTGCCGTTTAAATTGCGGCGCGCCGCGCCGAAATGCGCCGCCGTATTAAAAAGAAGCGTCAATTTTTAAAATGAAACGCGAGAAAACGAGAGTAAAAAAGAGAATATAGGCAAAAACAAGAGATTTAAAAATAAATTATTAAAATTTGCAAAAAAGGTGTTGACAACAAAAGAAAAAGATAGTAAAATAGCCGTTGTGAGTTAAAGAAACGGTCTTTAACCGATATATACCGAATACAGGAGGAAAACTACAATGAATTCAAGCTATTTGCAGAAGCCGCAGGAAGTTCAGAGAAAGTGGTACGTTATAGACGCGGCAAACAAGCCGCTCGGACGCGTAGCTGCGACGGTTGCGAGCATTTTAAGAGGCAAGCACCTCCCCACCTTCACACCGAACGTGGACTGCGGAGATCATGTTATCGTTATCAACGCTGACAAAATTGTTCTCACAGGCAACAAGCTTAATCAGAAGATCCGTTATTATCATACCGGATGGGTAGGCGGTATCAAAGAGATACACTACAACAAGCTTATGGCGCAGAATCCCGAAAAGGCTGTTATGTACGCCGTAAACGGTATGCTGCCGAACAACACGCTCGGCAGAAAGGCTCTTACAAGACTTCGTGTTTATAAGGGCGAGGAACACGGACATCAGGCTCAAAACCCCATCGCTTGGACAGGCGAAATAAAGTAAGGAGGACAATACAATGGCAAAAGAACAATACTACGGAACAGGCAGAAGAAAGTCATCCGTTGCAAGAGTTCGTCTTGTACCCGGCAACGGAAGCATCACCATAAACGGCAGAAATATTGATGATTATTTCGGTCTCGGCACACTTAAGCTCATCGTTCGTCAGCCGCTCGAGCTTACAAAGACGACCGATAAGTTTGACGTAATCGCAAAGGTTGAAGGCGGCGGTTTCACTGGTCAGGCGGGCGCGATCCGTCACGGCATTTCAAGAGCTCTTCTTGAAGTTGACGCGGACGCGTACAGAGCGGATCTGAAGGCTGCGGGATTCCTTACGCGCGATTCAAGAATGAAGGAAAGAAAGAAGTACGGCTTGAAAGCCGCACGCCGCGCTCCGCAGTTCTCGAAGAGATAAATTTTTACACAGAATTACAAAAAACCCCGTAGCCTTGCGGCTTTCGGGGTTTTTGTGTGCGCTGATTTGTCTGTTTGGTTTAACGGATTTTGGACGAGGACATCGGATTTATGGAATTTGCGATTGATTTGCACAGAAGAATATGGTATAATATGAAACATACAAATTGGGATTCGCCGGAGGTAAAATCATTGAATATCAGCGATTATCAGGAGTATATTTCTGAAGAAACCATGATGGGACCGAACAGCGTAAGAATATTGGAGGAACTGTTCAGTCAATACCCTTTGCTTTTTTCTCCCGATGATTTAATTCTTGATTTGGGATGCGGAAAAGGGCTGACGAGCCTTGTAATCGCCAAAGAGACCGGGGCAAAGGTTTATGCGAATGACCTCTGGATAAGCGCGGAGGAAAATAGGAACCGTTTTATGCAATGGGGAATTGAAAGTCAGGTAATTCCCTTATGTGAAGACGCGAATGATCTTCAATTTGAGGAAAAACAATTCGACGCTTTGTTCAGCGTGGATTCCTATCATTATTTTGCGGGAAGCAAAGGTTTTTTTGAAAACAAGATCATGCCGTTCATCAAAGACGGAGGAATTATCTTGATCGGTATTCCGGGCATTAAAGACGAATTTGAAGGTCGTGCCGCCGATCTTCTTTCCGATTGGCTCGGCGAAGATTCCTATATGTTCAAAAGCCCAAATCTTTGGAAAGAAATAATCGGTGACAATAATAGAATTGGGTCGGTAAGAACATGGGAAATGGATTGTTTTGACAAAGCGTGGAGCGAGTGGCTTGCGGTTAATAATGAGTTTGCCGACGGTGACAGGCAATATTTTGATTCAATTATCAAACCGTATACTTGCTTTGTTGGGATTGAAATAAAGTTAAGATAGTGCGCAAATATGGGATACACATTCTATTTTGTCTATCAAAAATTTGAATAGCGCAGTTCAGAGCAATCGAAAAACGGTTGCTCTTTTTTGTTGCCTGAAAGGAGTTGATTTTATAGCAATTTAGCCATTGCAATTACTCTGTTTTTTCTGAACAAGTAAAAAATCATCGGGGTAAACCCGATGATTTTTTACTTATATTTTTATCTTATTTGCGTTATCTTGCCCTGAACGACGTATCTCGCGCCGCTGAAGCCGTAGGAGCAGGTGGCAAGCGTTATTATGTTATCGTTTGCGGATACCGGCAGCCATGACGTATCGATTCTTGACTGTCCCCGCATTGCTCCCAAATAGCCGCTATACGTCTGTTCATTCGGGAAGAATATCGTAAACGCGTCGGAATCGCACGCAGTCTCAAAGGCCGTGAACACATCTATTCGGTAATCGTGCTCGTTCGTTATATAGTACATAACGGGATGAGCGTTGTAATACCACTGTTCGTCATAGTTCTGGAGCGACGCGAACATCGAGCCGTTCTTCATGTTATGACCGTAAATAATGGTATTGATATTCGACAAATCCGGCGAGTTGCGCGCATCCATGAATATTGTTCCCGACGAATTCGACTGATTGTCGTAAAGATGCGTCAGGTAATATGAGTTGTCGCTGCTTTGGACCACAGGGAAATTTATCTGTGTTCCCGGGCAGTACAGCCAGCCCACCACGTTTGCGTTCATCTCTTTCAACGCCGCGAAGTTTACGTCTATCGGCGCGCCGCCGTTTTCCTTTTGGGAAATATACAGGTCGGCGTCAAAATGCGATACCATTATATTTGCCAAATCGTCATATTCCTTTTCGCCCTGTCTATACTCATGTGTTATCCTTATAACCTGACCGATGGATAAAACGCAAGCCAATACACACAGAACAGACGTTATGCTTAAAAATATTTTCTTTCTCATATCATTACCCTCCCATGTATATTATTGATTACGTTTTTTCTTAAGCCTCTTGAGCGACGCGACCGCTCCGCATCCGAATACTACCGCGGCAGCCATCCACAACGCCGGCATATTGTTATCTCCTGTCTGCGGCGTTGTTCCTCCCGACTCACCGTCCGTATAACGCGGCGGCTCGGTAGGCACCGGCTCCGGCGTAGGTATCGGCTCCGGCGTGGGCGTGGGTACGGGTGTGGGTACGGGCGTAGGTTCGGGCGTAGGCGTAGGTTTCGGTGAAGAAGTCGGTGCGGGCGTCGGTGAAGGCGACGGACTTGATGTTGACTGATCGCCGTTCGGTTTGGGTGACGCGGTCGGCGTCGGAGTAGCCGTCGGCGTCGGAGCAGCCGTCGGACGAGGACGCGACGAATGCTTGCTCGGAGATTTCGTCGGTTCGGGCGTAGGCATAGGTTTCGTATACTTATTTGTATACGCGACCGTACTTCCGTCTTCAACGATGCTGCCGTTTACTACGCCTTGTTTGAGCGTGCCGCCCGTTACCGACGCGGTGTAATTTTTGACAGCCGTTTCCTTTACGGTGTACTTCGTATCTACGTCAATTCCGTCTATTGTGATTTTTTCGCCGCTCTTAAGCTTTACCGCAGCTGCGCCGTCGGTGAATTTGATCTTCTTATCCGCAGTCGGCGCGGCTCCGTTTACGGTCGTCGGATCGCCGTCATAGCTGTACTCGGCATTTTCTGCTCCTTCAAGCGTTATTGTAAAGTCAAACTCCGCGTTCGCCGGCGCGTCGTCACCCGTTACCGTCTTGCTGACGGTAAGCGAGCCTGTTTTCGGCGGTTCGGGCGGTTCGGGAGGATTGGGCGGCATTTGTGTTATATACGTATTTGTATACGCGGCCTTGCTTTCAACAGCGTCGGAAATCGTATCGCTCTCGCTGCCCGTTACTGTCTTGGTATAATCGTCGTCGTCAGCTTCGCTTACCGTGTACGCCGTGTTTTCCGCTATATCCTTAATTGTGATAGTCTCGTTATGTTTCAGCGTAACGGTCGCTTTACCGTCGGTGAATTTGATTTTCTTATCCGTCGTCGGCGCGGCATCGTTTACTGTCGTCGGATCGCCCTCGTAATCGTAAGTCTCGTTGACGTTTCCGAGCGTTATGTTGAACCTGAACGCCTTATCCGCGTCCGACGCGGGCGCGTTTACGACCGTCTTGCTCAGCGTCAGCGAGCCTGTTTTCGGCGGTTCGGGCGGTTCGGGAGGATTGGGCGGCATTTGTGTTTTATACGTATTTGTATACGCGACCGCGTTGTCAACAGCGTCGGAAATCGTACCGCTCTCGCTGCCCGTTACTGTCTTTGTATAATCGTCGTCGTCAGCTTCGCTTACCGTGTACGCCGTGTCCGTCGGTATATTCTTAATTGTGATCGACTCGGCATTTTTCAGCTCAACGGTCGCTAAGCCGTCGGTGAATTTAATTTTCTTGTCCGTCGTCGGCGCGGCATCGTTTACGGTCGTCGGATCGCCCTCGTAATCGTAAGTCTCGTTGACGTTTCCGAGCGTTATGTTGAACTTGAACGCTTTATCCGCGTCCGACGCGGGTGCGTTTACGACCGTTTTGCTGATCGACAAAGCCATCTTGTCAATGCTCGCGCTGACCGCCGCCATGGCGTAACGTCTGTCGAGATACTTTGTGGCTTCTTCGCCTTCACGCTTGCCGCCGATAGTGACCGCGCCGCCCGTAATATCAGCCGCAAAGTCGCCTATCGTGTGCGTTACGGCTTCCGTCGGCGGGTCAAGTATTTCGTCGGCGGTTTTTGTGTTATTGTTGCTGAACGTTTTGAAGGTACCCGCTTGACTGTCCGCGAGAGCACCCTCCGTTATATCGCCGAATTTTATACCGAAGCCCTTGCCGCTTACCGGCACGACCTCATATTCGCCGAGCGACAAGCCGTATGCTCCGTTAAAGTCCGAGCTGTACTCTATCGAAACGGGGATCTTGACCTCCGCGGGCGTCGTATCGGGGACGGACGGGACTTTATACTCGGCGGTATACGTTCCTATCGCGTCCGTCTCGCCCTTCTTGACGAGCTTCGCCGTGTATGTGACGGTCTGACCCGGCGCGTACGTTTGCAGATATGCCGCGACCTCAGACGGAAGTATCATTTCAAACGCTATCTCGCCGCTTACGATATTTGTCGTGTACGGGCCTGTGATTTCGCCCGTGGTGTTCTGTTCGGAACCGGCGGCGGGTTTGAAGCCTTTGTCCCAGCCGTAATTGCCGTCCGTTACTACCTCGTTGTTGTCCCCTCTGTCAGCGGAGCCGACCGGCGTGTATGTAAACGTCAGTTCCGAATGTCTCGAATCGGTATCCGCTGTTATTCCGTCTTCGGGATACGCGCTGTATCCCGTGCCTTCGCCCGCGACGTCCTTCCAGCTAAATGTCAGCGTGCCGAGCATATCATTTTCATGCTTACCCTTATCCGCTCCCGTCTGGGTATTTGCGTCGTCAATGTCGGGGATATAGTAGTAATCATACGAAACCGACGCGCCTGCGGAGGCCGTTGCCACGATCTCATCGATCAGCATATCGAACGGCGTTTTTGAAGGATCGGCGGGAGTGTATTTGGGATTGCCCAATTTATTTTGGTATTCCGCGTAGCGTTTCAGATAGTTCCAGTACCATGCGTTTTCGGTATCTTCAAGCCATTTATCCCTTATGCTTTCGCCGAGCTTCTCCGCGACGCCCTCGTTCGTAAGCTTCTCTCCCATGAAAAGAACCTGTCTGCCCTCGGTAATTTCGGGCTTGGGGATTTTTACGTTTACGGTCGTTCTCGGGAAGCCCTTTGAAGGATATTTTGTAACTTCGTCGCCCTCTTTTACGCGCTGCGCGTCGTCAAAGCCGGAGCTTGCCGATTCCGCGTCATCCGTATGATACAGATAGTTTTCAAGCTCTACGTTACCGTTCGTGATAACGGCGTTGCCGCCGATGAAGTCGTCCTTCGCCTTAACGGTGATCTGCGCGTTCCACACGCCGAGCGTGCTTACGCCCTTCGAGCAGCCGGGGATCGTCGCGGCGTCCCACTCGAGGTAATACATATTCTTATCCTTGTCGTAGTGAAGCTGTGCCGCCCAGCCCTCCATTTTACTGTCTCTGCCGCGCAGCGTTATGTCCTTGTATTCCTCGGCGGACAAATCCGCATCTTCGTCGTCGCCTATAGTTACCTTGCCGTCCTTTTCGAGCTTCCATAATCTGCCGTCCGAGTCAACAAGGTTAAATCTCGGGTCGATATAATCCTTTACCGTATATTGGTCGAGGTTGTCGGCAATTCTGCCAACGATGTCCTCCGAGAACGCTTCCGTGACCTCGTCGGAGGTGTGTCCCTCGAATATGTTTTTGTATTGAGGGGTGCTGCTATCGTATTCCTTCGGATCGTAGTTCGCGGGTATTTTATTCTCTACATAAGTCTCGCCCGCGATTGCGGCAAGGAATTGGATCGCCTGCTTATAGTCGCTGCTGCCGCGCGCTACCGTACCGCCGGAAAGCATTACGCAAAGTATCGTGTAACCATCTTCACGAAGTTGCTGCGCCGCTTTAACAGCCTCAAGTGCTTTTTCGCCGGTCGGATCAAGTAAGTCGTCTATATTATTTTCTTCATTTTCCAACGCTTTTGACAGCTCGCTGTCTTTACCGTCCGTGAACACGATAAGGTACTTTTTCGTGTTCGGGTACGCGTCCTCCGCAAGACAATCGTTAAACGTCCTAAATCCCGCGGCGGTCGACGTGTTGCCCGTCAGCACATAATTGTACAGTCCGTCACTGTTCGCAAGAACGCCGTCTACGCCGACGCTGCCGCGGTCGCGGTTAAGTACCGAAACGGCGGCATTCGCGTCCTCCGTCCAGCCGAGAAGCTTAAACCTCGCGTATTCATCGCTGTGTTTGGTTGCGTCAAAAGTACCGTCATCGCCGCTTGTGGTATAACGCTGCGTGCTGAAACGCACCGCCGATATGCGGCTGTCGGGCGAAGCTTCGTCAAGATTTGTCGCGAACATTCCGAGAGCGTGCTGAAGCACCTCGGATTTTATTCTCGTCGCGTTCTTTTTCACGTATACGTGCGACCAGCCGTTTGACTCCATTTTGTCGTTGCCGGTGCTGTAAAAGCAGCAGAGATGTCCTTTATCGTCAAGGAAAAACTTCAGCGGCTCATACTCCTTAGGCTCATAGTAATAATATTTGCCGTCCTCTTTTCCTTCATTTATTTCCTTCTCGATTTCGTCGTTAAGCTTGCCCTCCTCGTTTGGCAGTCCCGCCTCGCTCGGCTCATAGCCGTTATAATAGTACCGTTTTTTATCGCCCACGTTCGTTCTCAGGGCGTGCATGTATTTTGCTGTGCCTAATTTCGTAATATTCTCCCACTGTGAATCTGACGTTACATAGTACCAGCCCGCCCTTTTCGCCGCCGATGTGTCGCCTATATTATCGTCAAGTCTCGCCGTTGCCGACTTGCTTTCGCCTACGGTGAAATACGGCAGTCCTTTGTCCGTCACAGTCGACGACGGCTTTATCGTCCACGGCTGCGCCTGCGTCTTTTTCTGATCGTCCGACGGGTTTTTCTCTGTTATATCGCTGTTGTTCTGATAAGTATTGTAAAGCGTTTCAACGTCGGTTGGCTCCAATGCCTTATTGAATATGTATACGTTGTCGACATATAGATCCTGTCCGTCGTAGTTGTCTTTAATTCCGTTAAGCACGACCCGCCATGTTTTGGTTTTTTCTACATCGCCTGATGTGGCGTGCTCGGGACTGCTCGGAACAACTCCGTTTTCATATACCTGTACATGTTCTTTATTATCTTCGGTTTTTGTAAAAACAAGCGTATATGTTATAGTTTCTTTGCTTTGGATAATATTCTTAAACTTTTTTTCATTATAGAGATTACCTTGTTCCGGTAGTGATGATGATAGTCCGTGTCCGATTTTTAACCGTTCTGTACTGCCGTCGGCAGCTCGCCATACATTAACAAACTCGCTGCCGGAGTTATTTTCAAGCGGACCGATATATATAAGCTGATCTGTTTTTTTGGATGACAGCTTGCTTGATTCGTCCTGTCCTTCTTTCTGACTTGACCTTATGTTAAATGATACGGTAAAATTGTCTCCAAGCTCTCCTCCGAGGATCAAGCCTTTGTCTTGAACGATATTACCTTTCTTATAGGACACGTTTAATCCGTTGGCTTCACTGAATTCTAATCCCTGCGTATCGGTTTCCGTATCTTCGGCTATTCCGAAATTAAATTCGCCGCCGTTAACTTCTACGGAATCGACCGCCTGCGCGTGTTCGTGTCTCCTTCTGTTTACAGTCCACGACCGTGTATGTCCCTCTTCAAGCGTCACGTCCTTCTGGAAATCGTAATAGCTTAAGAGATTATCAAATCCGGGCATACCTTCGTCCGTATCCACGACGCCTGTGTAATGAAGCGAGTCGTCCGTGCCGTCCCAATAGCCTATAGGCACATACTCGTTTGTACCCGAACGCTTGTCGAATATGTAGTAGTTATAGCCTGTGTAGCTGAGAGCCGAGTTATCGGTATTTTTATTCGGATTTATAGTGCCATGCTCCTCTTCGCTGGGGTTGGCTTTATCTTTGAGAATAGTGTTGACTTCATTGTCACTGAGGAGTTTCCCGCTTTCCGACATTTCGCTGCCGCTTACGGAAGCACTATCTATTTTAACTTCTACCTCTTCCAGAGCTGCATCCCCGCTTTTGCCGGTGCGTTCTTCAAACATCTTACCGTCGGACTGTGTAATCTTAGTAAATGTTTTATTGCCGTCCGCGTCTCCCTCGGATGAGAACGCCATACTTCCCGACGCGTCGAGAATGAGACCCACGTCCGCCTTGTTGTTGCCGACGAACCAGGACTCCAGATCGAGCTGATATGTGCGCTCGTCCTCATTTAAAACGGAAGCCGTTTTATCCGTGTGCAAGCCCTCTGTTGTCTTGTAAACCTTCGCGTCGGTAAGCGGGGTCGTTTCCCAGTCAATGTCCGAATCTCCCGCAACGCCGTCTATCTTGATTTCATTTTTGCCGAGACGCTCGCTTACTCTTGCGCGCGCCGTTGCTTCGTCAACGCTTTTCATTATATATTTTTTGTCCTCGTCCGTTATCGGCGTTTTCGACAAATCCGCGTTGGTGGTTATTTCCGTTGTTCCGACGGGATAGCCCCACGCTGCGGCGGTGTCCTGGTCGTCCTTTTCCAAGCTGTCGGTACCGCCGTAAACAGCTTCGTCACTCGATCCCGCGACAAATATATCCGAGCTCTTGAAAAACGCGTGCGCCTTTACGAGGTGAACGTTCGGATCGTATTTTATTTGGAGCGTATTGGTATCGTTATCGATAGTTACCGCGCTCTGTCCCGCGGAAACCGAAAAGCCCACAAATTCCTCGCCGGCGAAGCCTTCAAAATCGCCCGGGGTTATTTCAAGGATGCCGGTCTCCTCGTCGGGTTTAATGCCTTCGTTGGTGACATAGTTGCCCTCATCGTTCATGTAAATATAGCTTGACATTTCCCGATAGGTACCGTCGGAATGCCACGCGCGGATAATGTAATCCATTTCCGGCATATCCGACGCCGCCGATACGGGCAGAACGATATTCATCATTGAAATCATGGTGAACATACAAATCAAGCCCGCCGTGATACGGCGTGCCGTAATTTTAAATGGGGGTTGTAATCTGCGTGTTTTCATGGTTAACTACTCCTTAAATAACATGATTTAACACCCCCCCCCCGATTTTTTTCGAGGGGTTTGTATTTATAATATGTAGCAATTGTACCATAAAACAGTATGAAAAACAATAGCTTTTTTGTATACTTTTAACAAAATTTTGTTGAAAATTTACATTATTTTGTAGTAATTCGATCATTTTCCCCCTCCCCCGCAATCTCCCGATAGTGGTTCATGGGAGGAACAAAGGTGAAACACAGCAGCGGTAACCCGAAGACTCGTTTATATCAAAGTGTTCGGTTTTGAAATACGTAAAAATACGGTCTTAAAGCCACACACCGCAGTTCAGTAAGAAATAAATTATACAGGATGACAAAAAGCCCCATAGCTTTGCGGCTTTCGGGGTTTTGTGCGCGCTGATCAGCCTATTTGATTTGCCAAATTCAACTCAAAATAAATCAATTGATAGAGGGTAAAAGCGAAAGTAATATACTTTTTGAATATTTCAGCCCATAATGGCACATAATATTCAATAAGCACTTGACTCTCTAAAACCAACATGATATAATATGTTTTGACAAGTACAGCCTATATAGGCTAAAGTTTTCAGTGGAGTGATTTTTATGCAAATAAAACGCGACAGATATCTAAAACGGCTCATAGATTTCATGTGGGACGGACAAGTAAAGGTGATTACAGGCATCAGACGGTGCGGCAAATCGTATTTATTAAGAACGCTGTTTAAGGATTATCTGTTGTCAAGCGGAGTGGAGGAACGGCAAATAATTACAGTCGCGCTTGATTTAATGCGCGATATAAAGTACAGAAATCCGATTTTGCTCGCGGAACATATACGAAAAAAAACCGCCGATAAAAATACGAAATATTATTTGTTCATAGATGAGATACAGCTATCGGACGAGGTGGAAAATCCGTACAGTCCGCAGGGCAAAAAAATTACATTTTATGATACTCTCAATGAATTGCGTGAAACGGAAAATCTTGATGTTTATGTTACCGGCAGCAACTCAAAAATGCTCTCGAACGATATTCTGACCGAATTTCGCGGACGGAGCGATGAGATTAGGATACATCCCCTTTCGTTTGCGGAGTTCTATTCATTTGCGGGCGGAGACAAGCATGAAGCATTTGACGAATACGCATTTTATGGAGGTCTGCCGTTTGTTCTTTCTCTGCCCGACGATACGGCGAAAATGAATTACCTGACTTCGCTGTTTAAAGAAGTATATTTGAAGGATATTATAGAGAGAAAAGGCGTTGAGCGCGAGGATGTACTTGACAAAGTGCTGAACTTATTATGTTCGTCCATTGGTTCTCTTACTAATCCAAACAAGATTGCGAATACTCTGAAAAGCAAGGATCATCTTAATTTTTCGGTTAATACCGTTAAGGCTTACATGGATTATCTCGAAGACGCATTTTTGTTTTCGCAAAGCAAGCGATATGATGTAAAGGGGAAATCCTATTTTGATTTTCCCAATAAATACTACTGCGAGGATGTGGGATTGAGAAATGCGAGGATTGAATTCAGACAACAGGAGCTAACGCATATTATGGAAAATATCGTATATAATGAGCTGAAGCTGCGCGGTTTTTCGGTTGACGTTGGGGTGGTAGTAGCTAGAGAAAGGAATAAAAGCAATAATGTAGTCAGAGTTCCGAAAGAAATAGATTTTGTAGCATCAAAGGGCGGCAAACGAGTATATATACAGTCCGCTTACGCCATGCCTGACGTGGAAAAGTCATATGCGGAAAACAAGCCGTTTACGTTATTAAACGACTCATTCCCGAAAATAATCGTCCGACATGATATAAGCAAAAAATGGTACGATGAAAACGGGGTGCTGAATATCGGAATTATTGATTTTTTACTGGACGACACAATAATCTGACAATAATTTTACAACATAGCGGTTCTTTCGGGAACCGCTATTTCTTTGCCATTTGCTGCTGCAACACAAAGATCTTTTTTCTGCATATCCTTGTATGTCAGCATCTTTTCATAATTTACTGCCGCAGGTGTTTTTATCAAATAAGCTAAAAATCAAACATTTTGTAGAAAAAAGAACTTGACGATTGACTATACAGACAAAATATGGTATGATTATATACAGAATTATAGCTTTTATCACAATCGCAGAGGTGTAATAATATGAGCAGTATTAAAGGCGGAGAGTATCCTCTCTTAAAGATTTTCAGCTCCGAATTTAACTATAACATACCATCATATCAACGCCCGTACTCTTGGACCACACAAGAAGCAGGAATTTTATTTGATGATTTGTATGATTTCTATAAAAATGAGGATAAGGAAGAAAACTACTTCCTTGGCAGCATCGTGCTTATCAAGCAGGATGATTATCCGAAGTCCGACGTGATAGACGGTCAGCAGCGACTGACTACTCTCACTATTTTGCTTGCCGTAATAGCGCATAGTTTAAGCGACAGCAATGATAAAGATGAATTCAAAAACTATATCAATGAAAAGGGGATCAAATCCCAGGGGATAAAACCGAAACCACGCTTAAAAATCAGAGAACGTGATAACAGTTTCTTCAAAAGCTATGTTCAAGAGCTTAAAATAGATGAACTAATTGCTTTGAATCCAGAGGCACAGGATACCGAAGCAAAAGCCAATATCGTTAAAAATGCTCAAATCCTGCAAAAGAAAATCGAGGAGACTTTTGCCGGCGAAGCGGATGTTTTTGACTTTGGTTCATTTTTAGTGCAAAGATGTTATCTTGTGGTTGTTTCAACACCGTCTCAGCCGTCTGCTTTTAGGATATTCTCCGTTATGAACAGCCGAGGAATGAATCTGCTTGCTACTGACATAATCAAGTCTGATGTTATAGGAAAGATCAATGAAGATAACAGAGACAATTACACCGAAAAATGGGAAGAAACAGAAGCACAGCTTGGCAGAGATGATTTTAATGATCTCTTTGGACACATCCGAATGATCAAAATGAAAAGTAAAGCAAAAAAATCTTTGCAGGAAGAGTTTTATAAGTATGTTCTTACTGATATTAACAACGATACTGCTATTGATTTTATTGACAATGTGCTTGAACCATACTCAGATGCTTATAGCATTATAAAAAAGGCTATCTATACTTCAACCGAGAATGCAGAAAAAGTCAATAACATACTCAGATGGCTGAATAGAATCGACAATTCGGACTGGCTGCCGCCTGCTATGGTGTTTTATTGCAAGCATAAAACAGAGCCCAATATACTGCTTACATTTTTTGAGAAACTTGAAAGATTGGCAAGTTATATGAGAATAACTTCATTTGATATCAATCATCGTATTGAAAGATATGCAAGACTTATCTCCGATCTTCAAGATAAAAATGATGATAGTGTATATGGCGAAAGCATCGAGCTTTCTGCATCTGAACAAAATGAATTCATATCCGGACTTAATTCTGATATTTATAAAATGACAGGAGCAAAACGAAATTATCTTATTCTTCGTCTGGATGCTTTTATCTCCGATGGCGCGGCAAGCTACAAATCCAATGTATTGTCCATAGAACATGTTCTCCCTCAGACCGTTTCGCCCGAAAGCAGCTGGGATAAAACATGGGCCGATCCGGAAGACAGGGCATATTGGCTCAATAAAATCGGAAATCTTATTCCTCTTACCAAGAGACATAATTCAAAAGCACAGAACTATGACTTTAAGACAAAGAAAGAGAAATATTTCAAGAATACGGATGCAGGCATAACTTCATACGCTCTTGCAACAGACGTCCTAAACTATGATGAATGGACTCCTGAAACAGTAAAAGCAAGACAAAAGAAGTTGATAGATGCGTATAAAAAAGGATGGGAATTAAAGGAAACAACTATTGAAGCTGTCACAGACAATGCTGCGATTCAAGTGATAAAAACCATATCGGAAAATGATATCAGGGCAAGAATACTGCGTATTCCGGCAAAAATAAAAGAACGAATCCCCGAGTCTATGACTTCATATACTATAACGTTTAATGAAAAAACAATTAAGGAGTTGACTATTGCCAAGGAACGCGATTATTTTGCGAAGGTAACAGACCTTTACAGAAAATACGGACTTATTGATTCTGACGGGACTTTCACTCCTAAGCAGATCACATGGAGTATGGATGAAAATGATATTCTTTCCGCGACAATAGAATAGTTCTGTAGTGTCGCAAATCGCGCTGAATAACTAACGTGTAACTGACAAAACAGCCTTAAAATAATATATTTACATAAATACATTTTAGCAGGAGATAAATTTTACACGAAACAAAGCCCCCGAAAATATCGGTTCGGGGGTTTTGACGTATAAAAACGATGATTTCCAAAATATGCATCGCGGGGCGGTATATTGACTTATGAGCTTTTTTGTGGTATTATTTGCATTGGAGAATCAGAGTTAAATTTCCTTAAACGGAATTTATAAAAATAGAACGGAAGGTCGATGGAAATGGCAAAACAATCCATGCAGCGGATAGTCGAAGCGGAACAGCGCGCCGACACGACGGAGGCAAGCGCGAGGACGCAGGGAGCGCGCATTATCCAAGAAGCGGAGACTGAAGCGGAAAAAATTATTAACGCCGCGAAAGAACATGCCGACAAGCTTATCGAAGCGCGCATCGGCGAAGCGAAAGCCGACGCGGCTGTTATTGAGCAGGACGCCGCGAACGAAGCCCGTTCCGACGCCGCCGCTCTGGCAAAAAATGCGGAAAAGAATCATGACAAAGCGACGGATCTGATTATCGATGCGCTCGCGAACGAATAGAAGGTGATGATTTTTGAAGGTTCCTATGAGCCGTATCACGATATACGGCACAAAGAAAAACAGAAAGGCCGTACTGGAATTTCTTCAGCGGCAGCAATGCGTTGATATTTCCGAATCGGACGCGGAAGGCGCGGAGCTTGGCTTCGTCAGCATGAACACAAACGATTCTCAGTCGGAGTTCATGAGAGAGAAGACGATCGCCGAACGCGCAATCAATATTCTCGAGGAATACGTCCCCGAAAAGAAAGGATTGCTCGACTCGCTGAACGGCCGCAGAATATTGTCCACGGAGGAATATTACCTGTATGTGGACGATATACCCGAAATGATGAATATAGCACAGCGAATCAACGACGCATCGGACGAAATCGCGGAGCGGCGCGGTCGGATAGTACGCCGGCTGACGGAGCTTGACGAAATGCAGCCGTGGATGTCGCTGGACGTTTCTCCGTCCGAGGACGGGACGCGCGACGCCGCCTGCTTCGTCGGAACATTCCCCGAGGAGCTGAGCGAGCAAAGTTTGCTGGAACGTTATTATGAGGACGAAAACGCGCCCGCTCTGCACGCCGAAATTGTTAACGCCCTGCCGCAGCAGACATGCGTATTTTTAATGTGTTCAAAAAAACACGCCGCTGAATGTGAAAACCGTCTGCGAGCAATCGGTTATTCAAGAATGAAAACAACGTTCGACGGCGTACCCGCGGAACGTGCGGAGCAAATCCGCAGGGAGATCGCGGCGTTGGAATCGGAAATCAAGACGCTGGAAAAGGAAATCGCATCATACAAGGGAACGGCGAGTTCGATGCGGTTCATGGCGGATTATTACGCTATGCGTACAGAAAAATATAAAGCTCTGTCCCGTCTCAGTCAGCGCAAACGCGTATTTATGATAAGCGGATACGTACCGAGCCGTATAACGCCGGCTCTTGCGGCCGCGCTCGAACATGAATATGACGCGGCGGTCGAAACGGAGGAGACCGGCGACGACGTACCCGTTCTTTTGGAGAACGGACGGCTGACCGAGCCGGTAGAAGGAATCGTAAAGACATTTTCCATGCCGAAGCGCGGCGAAATAGATCCGACGGGGATCATGGCGTTCTTTTACTATATTATGTTCGGCATGATGCTCTCGGACGCGGCTTACGGACTTATCATGACGCTGGGCTGTCTGTTCGCGCTGAAGAAATTCAAAAACATGGAATCGGGTATGCGCAAAACGTTAAAAATGTTTATGTACTGCGGTATTTCCACTATGTTTTGGGGCGTGATGTTCGGCAGCTATTTCGGCGACGTTGTCCCGACCGTGTCGCGGACGTTCTTCGGAAACGAAATCACTATCCCGCCGCTTTGGTTCGAACCCGTAAAGGATCCTATGAAAATGCTGATGTTCAGTTTCGCTATCGGGATCGTCCATCTGTTTACGGGACTTGGTATAAAGCTTTATCAGTGCATAAAAGCAAAGGATTGGGCTGCGGCGTTTGGCGACGCCATATTCTGGTTTATGCTCGTTGGCGGCGGCATACTTTATTTGTTCCGCGTAGACATGTTCTTGTCGATAGCGGGAATTTCAAAGCCCATACCTCCGGCTTTGGGAACGGCGGCGGCAGTCTGCGCCGGAATAGGCGCGCTGGGAATACTGCTGTTCACCGCGCCGAAGAACAAAATGGGCAAACGCCTTGCGAAGGGCGCGTATTCGCTCTACGGTGTGACAAGCTGGCTGAGCGATATACTTTCATATTCGAGACTGCTCGCTCTCGGTCTTGCGACCGGCGTTATAGCGACCGTATTCAACAAGATGGGCAGTATGTTCGGCGGCGGCGTTGTCGGAGCGATAATCTTTGTTATCGTGTTTGTCGTCGGACACACGATGAATCTCGGTATAAACGCGCTCGGCGCGTACGTACACACGAACCGTTTACAGTTCGTGGAGTTTTTCGGTAAATTTTTTGAAGGCGGCGGACGTGAATTTCAACCATTCGCAGCTCACACAAAATATTATAAATTTAAGGAGGAACTTTAAAATGTTCGATTTTAACAGTATGGGTATTGTATTTGCGCTGGCGGGAGCCGCGTTGGCGTCCGCTCTCGCAGGAATCGGTTCCGCGATAGGCGTAGGAAAGGCGGGTCAGGCTGCCGCAGGAGTTGTTACGGAGGATCCCTCCAAATTTTCCAAGGCACTGATCATGCAGCTTCTTCCCGGTACGCAGGGTATTTACGGACTTTTGATCGCGTTTATCACGCTTAACCGGATAGGTATCCTCGGCGGCGCGGCTGTTGAGCTTTCGCCCGCAAAGGGACTTTTGTACCTCGCGGCTTGTATGCCTATCGCCATTGTCGGACTGCTCTCGGCGATAAGTCAGGGTAAAACGGCGGCGGCAGGTATAATGATGATAGCGAAAAAGCCCGATCAGATGAGTAAGGGTATGATTTTCGCGGCGATGGTCGAAACATACGCTATTTTGGCGTTGCTTATATCCATTCTCGCGATTTTCGGTATCGCGGGTCTGAACGTTTAATACGTCAATTCAGAATCAAAATCCGAAATGTGAGGTGTGATAACTTGAACGGATTGGATAGAATTATAGAAGAAATCACACGCGACGCGGACGACGAAGCAAATCGTATCATAGAGGACGCACGCAACGCCGCGCGGCGCGTAACGGAAAAAGCCGACGAAAAAGCCGAAGCGATAAAAACAGACGCTCTCGGACGCGCGGAACTGGAATACAAGCGCGTGCTTGCGCGGGCGCGTTCCGCAGGGGAAATCACGAAAAAGAGCGCGCTTCTGAGAGAAAAACAGAAAATCATAAATTCCATTCTCAAGGACGCGCACGTGAAAATTATAGCTATGGATAATGACGAATACTTCGCGTTCCTGACGCGGCTCCTCAAAAAATACGCTTCCCGCAAAGACGGAGAGATAATTTTTTCCGAGCGCGACTTAAAACGCGTCACGGACGAATTTGCCGCCGCGGCGAAGGAAAAAGGGTTGAGGATATCGGACAAAACGCGCGCCATAGACGGCGGTTTCATACTTTCCTACGGCGAGGTGGAGGAAAATTGCTCCATCGAAGCGTTGATGGATTCGGAGAAGGAACGTCTGCACGATAAGGTAAACGGTTTTCTGTTCGGTTAGGAGTATAGGTGATGAATGAGTATATATACAGTGTTGCCCGTGTCCGAGCAAAGGAAACGTCGCTTTTGACAGGACAGGATATGGAGCAGCTTTTAAATTCCGACAGCTTTGAGTCCGCTCTGCTTATGCTGCACGACCGCGCAAAACAAGGCGAAAGAGACATAAGCGGCATATGTGCCGACGCGGAGCGTGAGCTTTGGACGTTTTTGGAGGAGCTTGCCGGCGCGGACGTTCTCAAAACGCTTCGTATCCCGATAGATTATCACAATATCAAGGCTTCGGTCAAGGCTGTTTTTTCCGACACAGACGCGTCCGACTTGCTGCTCGGTGGCGGGACTGCCGACGCGGAAACAATTTACGAAAGCGTAAAGCAGCGCGAATACGGCGAGCTTGAACCGAGCCTTGCGGCTGTTTGCTCCGAAGCCACGTCTATCCTGCTTCGGACGCAGGACGGTCAGCTCTGCGATATTTATATCGACCGCGCGATGCTCCGCGCCGAAGAGGACGCGGCGAAAGAAAGCGGCGAAGATTTTATGGTTCGCTGCGCGCGGCTTCACGCCGACACGGCGAATCTCGGAGCGGCGTATCGCTGCGCGCTTTCACAGCGCAGTCTTTCGTTTATCGAAAACGCTTTGTACGACGGCGGTTCTCTGTCTGCGGACGCGCTCGCAAAAGCCGCCTCCGGCGGTATGGATTCGCTGTACAGATATGTTGGATCCACTTCATATGACAGCGGCGCGGCGGCGATGCGTTCCGGCGCGGCGGCGTTTGAAAAGTGGTGCGCGGACGAAATGATAAAATTGGCGAAGGAAGCGCAGTTTGAAACTCTTTCATGCGCGCCGATAATCGCGTACTATTATTTAAAATCGGCTGAAATCAACACGGTTCGGCTTATCCTTTCGGGAAAGCTCAACCATCTTGACAAAGATATAATCAGAGAGAGGGTGCCGGAAATATATGTATAAAATTGCGGCAATCGGCGACAGGACTTCGGTATACGGCTTTGCGGCTCTTGGGCTTGACACATTCTTTGTTACGGACGCCGACGAAGCAAAGGTGTTGCTCAGGCGGCTGGAAAACGAAAGCTATGCCGTTATTTATATAACCGAGCAGCTTGCGGAACAGGTACGAGACGAGTTGGAGCGTATCAGTGCGCTGCCGCTGCCGGCTGTGATCCCTATCCCGGGAGTGTACGGAAACACCGGAATGGGCAGAAACGCCGTCAACGAGTCGGTCATCAAGGCGGTCGGAAGCGATATCGTATAGCGTAACGCGTTCCGACAGGTATTTTCGAAAAATCTTTTGTGAAATATATAGAAGGAGTAGGCTATGAGCAACGGGATTATAAAAAAAGTAGCCGGACCGCTTGTCATCGCGGAGGGCATGAAGGACGCGAATATGTTCGACGTGGTCCGCGTTTCAAAGGAAAGGCTTATAGGAGAAATAATTGAAATACACGGAGACCTTGCGTCGGTTCAGGTGTACGAGGAAACATCGGGCTTGGGTCCGGGCGAGGAGGTCGTTTCCACGGGTATGCCTTTGTCGGTCGAGCTTGGTCCCGGTCTTATCGGCAGTATTTTTGACGGCATACAGCGTCCCTTGGACGATATAATGAAGATCTCGGGCAATAATTTGGCGCGCGGGATCGAGGTCGCGTCATTAAAACGCGACAAAGTATGGGAATTTAAGCCGACAGTAAAAAAAGGCGATAAGGTCTCGGGCGGCAGCGTTATAGGCACCGTCGAGGAAACGGAGATCGTGACGCAGAAAATACTCGTACCGCCGAACGTTTCCGGCACTGTCGAGGAAATAAAAAGCGGCGGCTTCAAGGTTGACGAGATCGTCTGCGTACTCGACGCGGACGGCGTAAAGCATGAGCTTACACTGATGCAGAAGTGGCCAGTGCGTACGGGCAGACCGTACAAGAGCAAGCTCTCGCCGAATATGCCGCTCGTAACGGGTCAGCGCGTTATAGACACGCTCTTTCCCATCGCGAAGGGCGGCGTCGCATCCGTACCCGGGCCGTTCGGAAGCGGAAAAACGGTCGTTCAGCATCAGCTTGCAAAGTGGGCGGAAGCGGACATAGTCGTATACATCGGCTGCGGCGAGCGCGGCAACGAAATGACCGACGTTTTAAACGAGTTCCCTGAGCTTGTCGACCCGAAAACGGGTAAATCGCTTATGGAAAGAACGGTGCTTATCGCGAACACGTCCGATATGCCGGTCGCGGCGCGTGAAGCTTCGATTTATACCGGCATCACTATCGCGGAGTATTTCCGAGACATGGGGTATTCCGTCGCGCTTATGGCGGATTCAACTTCGCGCTGGGCTGAAGCCCTGAGAGAAATGTCGGGACGACTTGAGGAAATGCCGGGTGAGGAAGGATATCCCGCGTATCTCGGTTCGCGTCTTGCTCAATTCTATGAGCGCGCCGGACGCGTAACAAGCCTTAACGGCGAGGAGGGCGCGCTTTCCGTTATAGGCGCGGTGTCGCCGCCGGGCGGAGATATTTCGGAACCCGTCTCACAGGCGACGTTAAGAATTGTAAAGGTATTCTGGGGTCTTGATTCGGAGCTTGCGTACAAGCGTCACTTCCCCGCCATAAACTGGCTCAATTCATACTCGTTATATACGGATACCGTCGAGGGCTGGTTCGTGAAGAACGTCGCTCCCGACTGGATGGAGCTTCGCGCGCGTCTGATGCTGCTTTTGCAGGAGGAAGCGGAGCTTGATGAAATCGTGAAAATGGTAGGTATGGACGCGCTGTCGCCCGCCGACAGAATGAAGCTTGAAGCGGCGCGGTCTATCCGCGAGGATTATCTGCATCAGAACGCGTTCCATGAAATCGACACCTACACGTCGCCGAGAAAGCAGTATCTTATGATGAAGCTGATCCTGACATACTATGACGTATGCTCGGCGGCAATCGAGAAGGGCGCGAACGTCGAAGCACTGTCGTCAATGGCGGCGCGCGAGGAGGTAGGACGTTTCAAGTACCTGCCGACCGAAGATATCGAATCGGGCTTCGAGCGTATCAGCGCGGAGCTTAAGCGTCAGGCTGATGAAATAATTGCGGGGAGTGATGAATAATGCCCAGAGAATATAAAACGATAGAAGAGGTGGCAGGTCCTCTGATGCTTGTGCGCGATGTGGACGGCGTCACCTATAATGAGCTTGGTGAAATTGAATTGGAAAACGGCGAAAAACGCCGCTGCAAAGTGCTTGAGGTCGACGGCTCGAACGCGCTCGTTCAGTTGTTCGACAGCGCGACGGGTATCAACCCCGAAACCTCGAAGGTACGTTTTTCGGGACGCGTTATGGAGCTTGGCGTATCCGCCGATATGCTTTCGCGTGTCTTTGACGGTCTCGGTCGTCCCATAGACAACGGACCCGAGATCCTGCCCGAAAAGAGAATGGATATAAACGGCTTGCCGATGAATCCGGCGGCGCGAAACTATCCGCAGGAATTTATCCAAACGGGAGTAAGCGCGATAGACGGTCTGAACACGCTCGTAAGAGGACAGAAGCTGCCGATTTTCTCGGCTTCGGGGCTTCCGCACGCGCAGCTTGCGGCACAGATCGCGCGTCAGGCAAGGGTGCGCGGTACCGACGAAGCGTTCGCCGTTGTGTTCGCCGCGCTCGGAATCACGTATGAGGAAGCGGATTACTTTATTCAGTCGTTCCGCGAAACCGGCGCGATAGACAGAACCGTTCTTTTCATAAATCTTGCGAACGACCCCGCCGTGGAGCGTATAGCGACGCCGCGTATGGCTTTGACGGCAGCGGAATATCTGGCGTTCGAGCAGAATATGCACGTGCTTGTAATCATGACGGATATCACAAACTATGCCGACGCGCTCAGAGAGGTGTCGGCGGCTCGCAAGGAAGTTCCGTCACGCCGCGGCTATCCGGGTTACATGTATACCGACCTTGCGACGCTTTACGAAAGAGCGGGCAGACAGCGCGGCAAATCAGGCTCTATAACGATGATACCTATCCTCACAATGCCGGAGGACGACAAAACGCATCCGATCCCCGACTTGACGGGATACATCACCGAAGGACAGATAATCCTTTCGCGTGAGTTATACAGAAAGAACATCTCGCCGCCAATAGACGTTTTGCCGTCGCTTTCGCGTCTTAAGGACAAGGGCATTGGTGAGGGCAAAACACGCGCCGACCATGCCGACACGATGAACCAGCTCTTTTCCGCTTACGCGCGCGGCAAAGACGCAAAGGAGTTAATGGTTATCCTGGGCGAAGCGGCTCTTACGGAAACAGATAAAAAATACGCGAAATTCGCCGACGAGTTTGAAAAAGAATACGTTTCACAGGGCTATAACACGAACCGCAGCATAGAGGAAACGCTCGAAATAGGCTGGAAGCTTTTGAGAATACTGCCGAGAGCGGAATTGAAGCGTATCAAGGACGAATATCTGGACAAATATTATGAGGAGTAAGGAGGGGGCGTCATGCCGTCAACACACGTAAATCCTACCCGTATGGAGCTTACGCGTCTGAAAAAGAAGCTCGTGACCGCAAGACGCGGACATAAGCTGCTGAAGGATAAGCGCGACGAGCTGATGCGCAGATTTTTGGAGCTCGTCAAGGAAAACAAAGAGCTTAGACAAAAGGTCGAGGAAGGGATCGCGAACGCGAATCGTAACTTCGCTCTTGCCGAAGCCGTTTCGGGCAGCGAAGCGGTGAAAACGGCTCTGCTCGCGTCCAAACAATCCGTATCAGTCGAGGCGGGCAGCAAAAACGTCATGAGCGTGAATATTCCCGTGTTTGACTATAAGACGCGCACGCCGGATCAAAGCGATATTTTTTCCTACGGTTATGTTTCCACATCGCCGGATCTGGACGCTGCCGTGCGGTCGCTGTCGGACGTATTCCCCGATATGCTCCGTCTTGCGGAGACGGAAAAATCATGCGCGCTGATGGCGGCGGAAATTGAAAAAACGCGCAGACGCGTGAACGCGCTCGAGCACGTTATGATCCCGGATTACATGGAAAAAATCCACTATATCAGCATGAAGCTCGACGAAAACGAACGAAGCACTCAAATAAGACTTTTAAAGGTCAAGGATATGGTCATAAAGAAAAATTACGACGCGAAACATGCCGAAACATAATGTCCGCGCGTATAAGTGTGCGCGGACAAAATTCGAATCAACAAACGCACAGGCAAGTTTCTTATACAAAAAAGAAAGGAATGATAATATGCAGTACAGAACGCTTGCGGGCGAAAAAGTATCGGTGCTCGGATTCGGGTGTATGCGTTTCCCCACTACCACGGGTAAGGCAGGCGATATAGATCGCGAAAAATCGACCGAAATGCTTCGTTTCGCCGCAGAAAACGGAATAAACTATTTTGACAGCGCGTATGTTTATCACGATGAAAAAAGCGAGGGCTTTATCGGCGAAGCACTCGCACCGTACCGCGATAAAATTAAATTCGCAACAAAGTGTCCGACCTGGCATGTTAAAAGCAGCGGGGATTTTGACAGAATGCTTGACGAGCAGTTAAAACGACTGCGTACAGACTATATAGACTTCTATCTTATGCACGCGCTCGACAAGAACCGTTTCGACAATATAGTTATGAAATACGGTATACTCGATAAGCTTGCCGAAGCAAAAGCCAAAGGGAAAATAAAGCACATAGGCTTTTCCTTCCACGACGACTGCGAAACGTTTAAACGCATACTCGACGCAAGCGATTTGTGGGAGTTCTGTCAGGTACAGTTTAATTACATAAATCTTAATTATCAGGCGGGTACGGAAGGGCTTGAATACGCGCATAAAAAAGGCGTGGACGTTATAATCATGGAGCCGCTCCTGGGCGGCAAGCTCGCGAATCCGTCGCCGCAGGTCGCAAAGACGCTTTCCGACGCAAAAACTCCCGTGGAATGGGCTATGGACTTCTTATGGAACAAAGAAGAGGTCTCTCTTATACTGAGCGGCATGAATACGATGCAGCAGGTCAGGGACAATATCGGCTACGCCGACAAGGCGCGCGTCGGTATGCTTACGGACGACGACCTCGATATGCTCCTTAAAACGAAGGAGGTATTCGACAAAATGGCTCTCGTACCGTGTACGAAATGCGCGTACTGTATGCCGTGTCCGTTCGGACTGGACATACCGAAAACCTTCGAAGCGTACAACGCGACGGCGTCGCTCGGCATGGACAGAGCGAGAAAAATATATTCCGAGCTTGAAACGGGCGCGGATAAATGCAGAAAATGCAGAAAATGTGAAAGCGTTTGTCCGCAGAGTATCGAAATAAGCTCGCACATGAGCAAAATTTCGGAAATATTTAAATAATCTGTTTTGACATATCCCCTCTTTTATGATACAATGGTAATCTACGATTGAATCATAACGGAGGGGATATTTTTGGTATTTTCAAGCTTTGTTTTTCTTTGCATATTTTTACCGTCCGTGCTTGTGCTTTACAACCTGTCGAAAAACGTTACGTACAAAAATATCGTGCTTGCGGTCGCCTCTCTGTTTTTCTACGCCTGGGGTGAGCCGATATGGGTTATCCTGCTCATTTTCAGCGCGTTTGTGGATTACGTAAACGGACGCGTTATAGATCGTTTCTACGCGCGCGGAGCGGCAAAAGCCGCGCTTATCGCGTCGCTTGTCATAAACCTGGGACTTTTATGCGTTTTCAAATATTCGGGCTTTATAACGGAAAACCTGAGCGCGCTCCTGCGCGTACAGATACCTGCTCCGAAGGTCACGCTGCCTATCGGTATATCGTTTTACACTTTTCAGACCCTTTCTTATACCATTGATATGTACCGAGGACGCGTGAGGGTACAGAAATCATTTTTAAATTTCCTGACGTATGTGTCCATGTTCCCGCAGCTTGTCGCCGGACCGATCGTGCGTTACAGTGAAATCGAGAGCTCGCTCGGTTCAAGAACCGTTACCGCGGCTGACTTTTCGCGCGGCGTGCTGCGCTTTACCGCGGGGCTTTGCAAAAAAGTTATCCTTGCGAACAACGCCGGTCAGGCGGCGTCGATGCTGCTTGACGGCACGAGACTGACGGTCGCGTCCTCATGGCTTGGGATCATAATGTATTCCTTTCAGATATATTTTGACTTCTCGGGTTACAGCGACATGGCGATAGGCATGGGGCGTATGCTGGGTTTCGGCTTCGGAGAAAACTTCCGTTATCCGTATATATCGCGGTCTGTCACCGAATTCTGGCGCAGGTGGCACATATCGCTCGGCTCGTTTTTCAGAGACTATGTATACATACCTCTCGGCGGCAACCGATACAGAGCCGCGCGCAACATTCTTGTCGTCTGGCTGCTCACGGGACTTTGGCACGGCGCGAGCTGGAATTTTATATTGTGGGGACTTTTTTACGGGCTGCTGCTTCTTGCGGAAAAAAAATTGTTTAAGGGCAGGCTTCAAAAAATACCGCCGCCGTTCTGCCATATATACGCGCTGTTTTTCATAGTTCTCGGCTGGGGACTTTTCTACTTTACGGATATGGGCGCGCTTTGGAATTTTTTCAAATGCGCGTTCGGTTTCGGCGCGCCGCTCTACGATCTCACAACGGTTTCGGCGTTCTGTACAAACGTGTGGCTCATAATTCTGTGCGCGGCCGCGTCAACGCCCGTACCGTCGATCGTATACGGTTATCTCCGCAAAAAATCGGAGGTATTCGCGGCGATTTCCGAGCCGCTGCTCGTTGCGGCGGGGATGGGCTTATGCTTCGTCCTGCTTATGGGACAAACATATAATCCGTTCCTTTATTTCAGATTCTGACGGAGGTGACACGCATGAAAAACAAGCTTGTAATCGGCGTTTTCGCGCTCATGTGCGCATCGTTTATATTCGTGCTTCTTATGCCTGCGGATAAAGCGAGCTTTGAGAGTGAAAACAGAACGATGTCGCAGATAAGCGATTTTAACGCCGACACGGTATTCTCCGGCGAATTTACCTCATCGTTTGAAAGCTTTCTGGGCGACAGCGCGGCGTTCCGTTCCGTTTTCCTGGAAGCGAACAAGCGCGCGGAACGAGCCAAGGGCTTTACTCCCGATACGGGGAAAATAATATCTACCACAAAGGACATCGGCACAGGCACGACGCAGAAGCAAAATCTGCTCGTCGCCGACGGTTCCGTTATGGAAATGTTTATGCGCAATACCGAGCAGGAAAAAAATTACGCGGACGCAGTAAATCATTTTGCGCGTACTCTGCCCGAAGACGTAAACATTTACAGCATGGTCGTTCCGACACAGCTCGCCTTCAAAGACCCCGTATACAAAAATCTTCAGGACGATCAGGAGGACGCGATAAATTCAATATACGAAAAGCTTGACGGACGAATAAAAACGATCGACGCATACGGCGCGATCGAGCCGCACGCGGACGAATATGTATATTTTCATACGGATCACCACTGGACGCAGCTGGGAGCGTACTACGCGTACCGCGAGATGATGAAGATAACGGGCGCAAAAGCCGCCGACAAAGCGGCTTTCGAAGTGAACGATATACCGAATGTGCTCGGTTATCTGTACGATCGTACGGATTCCTCCGATTTCAGCGTTTTGCCCGACACTATACAATGGTATGACACCGACCCTGAAAACAAGCTCAAAATCACAATGTACAGCTTTGACAAGAATAACGTTCCCTCTCCGTATAAGGGTACGATGTACGACCGTACCAAAGCCACGTATCAGTTTTTCTTCGGCAGCGATCACGCGGTCGTGGAAATGGTCAACGACGCAAACCCCGACGGCGGCACGATCGCCGTGATCAAAGAATCGTATGCGAACGTCCTCGCGCCGTGGCTCATACAGAGCTACAATAAAGTTATCCTCGTCGATCCGCGTATATATAAGGGCGGCTTCGACTATATCATGGATACGTACTCGCCCGACGATGTGCTGATTTTGAATTACATATTCACGACCAACTTTGCCGATTATTGCGATATTCTCAAAAAAATGTAATGAAAAAACGTCGCCAAAGCTGCGTTTCACGCGGTTTTTATGAAATAATATTGACTTGAATGTATAATTGGTATATAATAATTATCGTGTACGCCGCGTGAAAAAACGGTTTTTTCACGGGCGGCAGATTGGAGGTTCATAGTATGAAAAAACTGATATGTATGCTTACGGCTGTAACGATCATCGCGTCATGTAATATAGCGTACGCCGATATGAATCACGGAAGCGACACGCCGGACAACGGAATGGAGCTTACCGCTACGCCGGTAGAAAGCATAATAGGCAACGGTGAAAACACCTTGACGGCGGAGGAAGCGGATCTGATCGCCGCGGAGGCGGCGAACGCGATAGAAAACCGCGTACATCCCGAAAATATGGATCAAGCGGAAAAATACATAGAAATAAAAATACCCGACCAAGTTACCATTGAAGCTTACAATGATCCTGAGACGCGCAGCGAGTTTACGGCGAGAGCCGAAGCGGCGCACGGTATAATCATAAATCTTTTATCCGATACGCCGGAATATTTTTATTTGGGTCAGCGTATAACTGTCAGAAGCACAACGACGAACAGGTTGTACTCGTTCATGCTTGAGATGAACGACAGCGAGGAGGGTATAGAAGCCACGCAGCGGAAGCTCGACAAAACTGTCGAAGCTATATTCGAACAAATGAGCGCGGACGGCGTTGACCCCGAGGGTACGGAGGGGTCCCCCGAAGAAAGAGCGCAGGCTGATTTTGACAGAGCGTTATGGGTACATGATTATCTTGTAAAAACCGTTACCTACGACCCGCGCGGAACTTCTCACGACAAAGAAGAACAAGCAAAAGCGGATCGCAGACTTACCGCCGCGCTTCTCGATCACTACACGGTATGCCAGGGCTACTCGAACGCGTATAAATACCTGCTTAACGCCATGGGAATGGAATGTGTAAACGTTTACAGCGATACCGATGCGCACGAATGGTCCGCAGTTAAAATCGGCGGCGAGTGGTATTATGTTGATACGACGCAGGACGACAGCGATGAGCTGGGCGTTGTTCCTCACGACTTCTTCCTCGTCACACAAGACGAGCTGCTCGGCGGCGGTACCCACAAAGACGGATATATCACCGAAGCGACCGACGAAAACGAGCCGAGAAGCTTCGGCGACGCATACGAAGGCAAGGAGTGGCACGCCGTATGGAAGACGGTCACGGACGAAAACGGTGAGACGACGCGCGAATGGAAGCGCGGAAATATATCGACCGCGATTATATTCAATAAAAAAGACAGATATTACGCGGCGTTTGACTCTGAGGAAATACGTTCCGTAATATACAAATGCGGCGCGGATTTGGAAACGAATACAGAGGAAATTTATTCGATCGACGACGGAGTATGGTACATTGACCGTGAAACATCGGGGTCTCGCTTGTACGTGTCCGGCTACCACGGCGGTTTAAGCATGTACGGCGGCAAACTGTATTTCAACTCGCCCCGGAAAATATACTGTATCGATCCGGCACAGCAGCCGATCGAAGCGACCGAGGTGCTCACATACGAGCCGGAGGAAAGTGAAAACTTAAACTGTCTTTTCGGAACGGACGCGTCAAGCGTTCTTAACTACGAAAGCGCGGATATTGTTGTGGAAAATTTCGAGGTATCGTTTGTGAACAATGAGATCCACTCGAAAATAATAGATCCCTGTACGGTCAACTTCTACGACGCCGAGGACGCGGAAGGTACGGAGGGCGAAGAGAACAAAACGCTTATAAAATCTGTGGTCGTTCCGAGAAACAGAACGATATCCGAAATACCCGATTACGTTAAATACGGATATATCGTAACCGGCTGGAAGGAATCTCTTGAAGCAGAAACGCTGTGGGATTTTGAAAACGACGCTGTCACGGAGGACGAACTGGAGCTTTACGCCGTAACCGCCGAAGCGGAGATAAGCGTCGAGGACGGCGCGAATACGCTCGCCGCAGATGAAAACGGTTTGCTTACCGGCGCGGTAACGGCTGAAATCAAAGGCGCGGATCCCGCTTATCAGACGTTTAAATACATTATCGCTGTATATAACGACGGCTTGCTGTCGGGTCTGAAAAGCAATACGGACGGTACGTTTGAATTTACCGCCGAGGACAACATAGCCTGCGGCGACGGCACGGTTTATAAAATATTCGCTTGGCACGATGATATAACGCCTTTATGTACATCGAAAATACTGTCGCGTCAAGAGAATGAAAACGTTCCTCCCTCAGAAGAGACTTAAAATTCGCATTTGATAAAGGATATACGGAGTTAAGGACGCGCAACATTTAATGGGACACAGTGATATAACGAACGGTCACACAAAACATTTACACGCATATCCGCGCTAATCGTATGCACGATACCGCGAATAAATTAAACGCCTACACAGCCGAAAATTTGACTAACATTTGACTAACTTTTACACGTCTGACTAATAATTTTGTGCAATAATTTGCAATAATTTACCACAATTTGCAGACATCAAAAACAAGAAAAAACCGCGTAAACGCTTTATTTCCTAAGCATTTACGCGGTTTTTATTCTGGCGGAAGAGGTGGGATTCGAACCCACGGTACCCGTTAGGGTACACCGCATTTCGAGTGCGGGCCGTTATAACCACTTCGATACTCTTCCGAACAGCACCATTGTATTTTAACACATCTTCAATCAAAAGTCAAGTATAAGATATAAATTTTTCACTCGATGCGCCGCATATCGGACATTTACTCCAATTGCGGCATTTCGAGCGGTTTAATTATCTTATAATATATATAACGATAGAAGATAAGGCTCAGAGCGAGGGAGAATATCTCCGCTATGTTATACGACCACCATACCGCGTGAAGCCCGCCTATCTTTGACAGGATGTATGCCGACGGCAGAAGAACTATAAGCTGACGCGTTATAGATACGAACATGCTCAAAAATCCGTGTCCGAGTGCCTGGAAGCATGACGAAAGCACTATACATACTCCGGCAAACGCGAAACTGAGACTTATTATCCGAAGCGCGGGTATGCCTATTTCAAGCATATTGTCGGACGCGTCGAAGAAGCGCAGCAGCGTATCGGGTATCGTTTGGAACATGATAAGTCCGATAATCATTATCGCAACGGCGTATACTACCGCAAATTTGATCGTTTTCGTCATACGCGTCTTCTTGCGCGCGCCGTAATTGTAGGACACGATCGGAACCATGCCGTTGTTAAGCCCGAATACCGGCATAAAGATAAAGCTGTTGAGCTTGAAATATACGCCGAATACAGCGACGGCGGTTGATGAAAAGGCAATCAGTATTTTGTTCATTCCGAACGTCATCACCGAGCCGACGGAAGCCATTATGATGGACGGGATACCCACCGAAAGAATTATTTTGACATACTTGCTCTCGGGCTTGAATCCCTTTACCTTTATCGTCACATCGGGATTTTTCTTGATATTAAGGATAAGCGCGAGCACCGCCGCGATTATCTGACCCGTAACGGTCGCCCACGCGGCTCCGGCAACGCCTAATTTCGGCATTCCGAACAACCCGAATATCAGTATGGGGTCTAAGATAATGTTTATCAAGGCTCCTGTCGTCTGCGTTATCATAGTTAAGAACGTCCGTCCCGTGGACTGAAGCATACGTTCAAAGGTAAACTGCATAAATATGCCGAAGGACATGATAAGACATACTCTTGTATACGCAACTCCCAAATCGGTTATTTCGCCGTTTCCCGCCTGAGCGACAAAATACAGTCTCGTCACAAAAATCCCTATAAGCAAAAAAACAACGTAACCGATTATCTCAAGGAAAAGACCGTTCATCGCCGCTTTGTTCGCCGCTTTGAAATTCTTTTCGCCGAGCGACCTTGACAAAAGCGCGTTCATGCCGACACCAAGTCCGGACGCTACCGCAATCATAAGATTCTGCATGGGGAACGCCATTGACACGGCGGTAAGAGCGTTCTCCGAAAGTCTTGAAACAAAGACGCTGTCAACAACATTATACAAAGCCTGCACGAGCATTGATATGACCATTGGCAGCGACATGGTTATAAGCAGTCTGTTTATGGGCATAACGCCCATTTTGTTTTCTCTTATTTCTTCCATTTTTAAATATACACCTCTCGGACTGTATTATATAATAAGAAGAATGGTATTTCAATAGGAATACTTTATATTTTATATTGACTTTACTTTTTTATTATTATAAAATATTAACAAGACATTGTGGTAAAGGAAGGACGCAAACGCGCCTTAGGGTATTTTGCTATGGTACGTGAAGAAAAACAGATGAAAATGGGATACCTTATAAAAAGGTTTATTCCGTATTTTAAAAAATATAAAGGGATACTCGCGCTCGATCTAATATGCGCGTCGCTCACAACGCTCTGCGAGCTTGTTTTCCCAATGCTCGTGCGGTACATAACCGATATGGGTATAAACGATATCGCTTCGCTTACGGTGGGACTGATACTGAAGATCGGTCTTTTCTATCTTGTGCTGCGTATTATAGATTCGGCGGCGAATTTCTATATGGCGGACAACGGACACGTTATGGGCGCGAAAATAGAAACGGATATGCGGCGGGATTTGTTCGCGCATCTCGAAACGCTCTCTCACTCGTATTATTCCGACCACAAGGTTGGTCAGATCATGGCGAGGATCACGAGCGATTTATTTGATATAACGGAATTTGCGCACCACTGTCCCGAAGAATTTTTTATAGCCGGAGTTAAAATAATAGCGTCGTTTATAATCCTGTGCGGCGTCAATGTACCTCTTACGATTATAATGTTCGCGTCGCTCCCGCTTATATTCGTATTTGTAAAATTCTTCAATACGCGTATGCGGCGCGCCTTTAAGCGGCAGCGTAATCAAATAGGCGAAATAAATTCACAGGTAGAGGATTCGCTTCTGGGTATACGCGTCGTGAAGTCATTCGCAAACGAGGACATCGAAGCGGAAAAATTTGAGGACGGAAACGCAAAATTCCTCGACACAAAAAAGCTCGGCTATTTTTATATGGCGGGCTTCCAAACCTCAAACAGAGCGTTCGAAGGCGTAATGTATCTTATTGTCGTCGTTGCGGGCGCGATATTTATGATAAACGGCAAAATAAATCCCGCCGATTTGACGGCTTATTTACTGTATGTGAGCACGCTGCTCGCCACGCTGCGCACCATTATACAGTTTACAGAACAGTTCCAGCGCGGTATGACGGGCATAGAAAGATTTCTTGAGATCATGGATTCGCCCGCCGACATAACGGAAAAAGAGGACGCGAAGGAGCTGAAAAACGTGCGCGGCGATATCACGTTCGACAACGTTGGATTCCATTACAGCGGCGACAAGTCCGAAGTGCTTTCGCACATAAATCTCAAGATAAACAAAGGTGACAGCATCGCGCTGGTCGGTCCGTCCGGCGGCGGTAAAACCACGCTTTGCAATCTGATCCCGCGCTTTTACGACGTGACGGAGGGACGCATACTCATCGACGGCGTCGACATACGCGACGTGACGCTTAAATCGCTGCGCGATTCGATAGGCGTGGTACAGCAGGACGTATACCTCTTTTCCGGCACCGTATATGAAAACATCTCGTACGGCATGCCCGGCGCGAGCCGCGAAGCCGTTATCGAAGCTGCAAAGCTTGCCGGAGCGCACGGATTTATAACGGCACTCGAACACGGCTACGATACATACGTGGGCGAACGCGGCGTCAAGCTGTCCGGCGGTCAGAAACAGCGCATCAGTATAGCGCGCGTATTCCTGAAAAACCCGCCTATACTCATACTTGACGAAGCGACGAGCGCGCTCGACAACGAAAGCGAGCGGCTTGTTCAGGAATCGCTGGAGAAGCTCGCTAAGGGAAGGACCGTCTTTACAATCGCGCACAGGCTGACGACTATCCGCAACGCCAATGTGATCCTCGTTCTTACCGAAAACGGTATCGAGGAGCAGGGCTCTCACAAGGAGCTTATCGAAAAAGGAGGCTTGTATTACGAGCTGTACAGTATGTATTCTTCACTTTAAAAGCAAAATAAAAACGGCGTTAAGCCGTTTTTTTATTAAACAAACATCGAAGCCGCAGTCACGGCGGCAATTACGATAAACGCAGCGTGCGCCCAGAATATCGCCGCAGCCGCGCCTTCGCGGCCGTTTTCCATGCATTGCTTCACAAGTTTTATGATCACGAGCGCGGCACCGCATACTATCAGCGGCAAAAAGAAAAATCCCAGCAGATTTCCTCCCGCGTTCGTGTTCGCGTAAATAAATTTCAGGACGACGGCATAATAGGCGCAGCCGCTGAGCAGCGCGAACACAAGCAGTCCCCATGTATTTTGCAGAAGCTTTATAATTTGTTTGTTCATTTTCTTCCTTTCCGTTCCTTATGCGGCGCAAACGCTTTTATTCTTCGTCGGGCATATCCCAGTTATGATATACGTTCTGAACGTCGTCGTTATCTTCAAGCATATCGAGAAGTCTGGTCATCGAAGCGATCTGAGCTTCGTCGGTAAGCTGGGTCATGGTCTGAGGAACCATGCTTACCTCGGCGGAAGAAATCGTATACTTTTCCGCGAGCGCGTCGCGCACCGCGCCCATATCGGCGGGTTCGGTCGTTATCTCGATAACCTCGTCGTCTGCGTCCACATCGTCCGCTCCGGCTTCGAGCGCGTCCATCGTTATTTCTTCCTCGTCTATATTGTCATTCTCGATGATGATAACACCCTTGCGGTCAAACATAAAGCTTACGCAGCCCGTCTGACCCATGTTGCCGCCGTTCTTGTCGAACGCATGGCGCACGTCCGCCGCCGTTCTGTTCCTGTTGTCGGTCAGCGCGTCCACTATTACCGCGACGCCGGCGGGACCGTATCCCTCGTATGTGATGCTTTCGTAGTTGTCGCTTTCCGTATCGCCCGCGGCTTTCTTTATCGTTCTGTTTATGTTGTCGTTGGGCATATTGTTCGAACGCGCCTTCGCGATAGCGTCCTTCAGGCTCGAATTGTTGTCCGGGTCGGGACCGCCCGACTTTACCGCAACGATTATTTCACGCGCTATTTTTGTGAATATCTTCGCTCTCTGCGCGTCGTTCGCGCCCTTTTTACGTTTGATCGTACTCCATTTTGAATGTCCTGACATAATTAAAACTCCTTTTTATTTGTTCATATCCTGATTATTTTATCACATCCGCACGCTTTTTTCAATACTTTTATCGCGCGGTTTATATCTTAATAATTTAAGTATATATCCCGACGCCGTATGTACGAGGAACGACATTATCACCGTTCCCGCGATAATGGCGGCAAAGTACACGGCGTCCTTATCCAAAAGCTTCGGCGCGAGATTATACCAGAAGCCCATACGCAGCCACGATATCCATAGCGCGTGCGTCAGGTAAAGCTCGAGCGACATCCCTCCGCAGAAATGCAGTATCGGATTCTTTATCCGTACTTTCATCGACAGCAGCGCGAGGATAACGGCGAACAGCGTCGTACTCAGCACGGACATCAGAAAGAGCGCGAGCGTCCTGTCGTTTGCGTGAATACAGTAGTACGCGTAGCTCGCGGCAAACACAAGCAGCATGAGGAACATTTTGACCGCGTAATGACGCGAGAAGAAATCGCGGAAGCGGTCTTTATAGCGGCACAGCCACATTCCCGCGGGGAACGCGAGACAGGAATTGTACCACCAGAATCCGAAGCCGAGCCGATTCATTACAGCCATATACGCCAATACGAACACGGTCATCGCGGCGCAAAGTCTTTTCGGCACGAAAAGCTTCGCGCATATATAGAATCCTATATAAAATATAGCTATCGCCATCACGAACCACAAATTATATCCCGTGAGCGAGATAAGAGCCGATCTCATATCCATATTGTTTGTTACAATATAAAAAATATTTATGATATAATACGGCACCGCAAGCGAAAGGATCCTCTTTTTAAAGAATCCGCTGAGATAATCCTTTTTGTTCATAACGCCGTATTGAAGCCCGTAGCCCGATACAAAGAAAAACCCCGCGACCATGATCGCGCCCACGTATTTGAATATGTAAAGCGACTTGAAAACGTCGCCGAGATATGTGCAGACGTGGCTGAACAAAATGAATACCGCGCACATTCCCTTGATGCTGCGGGTTTGATCTATCGAGAAATAGTCGTCGTAAAATTGTCCGTTGGGTGATATCTTTATTCTCCACAGCAGCATGAACAGAGAAAATACCGCTATTGCGGCCGATACCGCTGCTTGTGCCATAGTATTTCAGTCCTTTTCTTTAATTTCCGCATTGAATGAGCGGACGGCTGCGTCGTTCGGCGCGGCGGCTTTCCCCATAAAGCGAAAAGCAAGAGCGCGTTCCGCGATCCTTCAAAGCCGAGCCGTATCGCGTCCGCTTATATTCTAACATATCTGGAACGGTTTGTAAACATATTCTTCAAAAAGAACGGCGCAAATAAGATAAATATTGACTTTTTGCGTAAAATAATGATATACTGTTTAAGTATAATCGGTAAGGAGGAAAAAATATGTGGGCATATGAAAGTGTGTTTTATCAAATCTATCCTTTGGGCTTCTGCGGCGCGCCGTACGAGAACGACGGCGTTTTGAAAAGCAGGATCAAAAAAGTCAACGAATGGATAGGACATATAAAGGATCTGGGTGCGGACGCGATTTATTTCTCTCCCGTGTTTGAGAGCGACACTCACGGCTACAACACGCGCGACTACAAGAAAATAGACTGCCGTCTCGGTACGAACGAGGATTTCAAATCGGTCGTCGACACGCTTCACAAAAACGGCATAAAAGTCGTGCTGGACGGTGTGTTTAACCATGTCGGAAGAGGATTCTGGGCTTTTCGGGACGTTCTTTTGAACCGCGAAAGCTCACGCTACCGCGATTGGTTTTTTATTAACTTCAGCGGCAACTCACAATACAACGACGGTCTTTGGTACGAAGGCTGGGAGGGTAATTATGACCTCGTGAAGCTTAATCTCAGGAACGAGGAAGTGATAGGTCATATATTTGACGCGGTAAAATACTGGATCGACGAATTTGAAATAGACGGTCTGCGTCTCGATGTGGCGTACTGTCTCGACAAGGATTTTCTGAAACGTCTGCGCTCGTTTACGAACAGTCTCAAAAGCGATTTCGTCCTCATAGGCGAGCTGCTCCACGGCGATTACAATCAATTCGTAAACGATGAGATGTGTCACAGCTGTACAAATTATGAATGTTACAAGGGCGTTTATTCAAGCTTTAACAGTATGAATATGTTTGAAATAGTCCATTCGCTCCTGCGTCAGTTCGGTCCCGAGGGCTGGACGCTTTACAAGGGAAAGCATCTTCTGAGCTTTGTCGACAACCATGACGTGACAAGAATAGCGAGTATTCTGACGAACGAAAAGCATATTCCTCTCGCCTACGGTATGATTTTCGGTATGCCGGGTATTCCATGCGTATACTACGGAAGCGAATGGGGCGCGAAGGCTGACAAAAGCGAAGGCGATCCTGCTCTGCGCGCCTGCTTTGACGAGCCGACAGAAAACGAGCTTACGGATTTTATATCCAAGCTCGCAGCCGCGCGCAAACAGTGCCGCGCACTCTCATACGGCGATTTCCGTTCCGTAGTGCTTCAAAATAAGCATTGTATTTTTGAAAGAAAATATAACGGAGAACGCGTGCTTGTGGCGATCAACGCGGACAGCGAACCTGTCACGGCGCATTTCGACGCCGGCTGCGGCAGAGCGACGGATCTGATAACGGGCGAAGAACATGATTTCGGCGGCGGAAGCGAGATCCCGCCTTACACGGTACGTTTCTGGAAAACGGAAAGATAATCGAAAAACGCAAATAAAAAAACGGCTCGCGCCGTTTTTTTATTTTAATATGCGAAATATACGTCTCTGTATACCACTCCGAGCTCCATAGCCATGGCGTGCGTAGGCACCGCCATATCGATATGGTACTCCTCTATTCCGCCGCCCGTATCTTCTGCGCGGCGAAAACCGTACCCATCGACATATACCCAGCTGAGCTTAGGTATCGTGTTCGGATTTACGGCGATAGTCTGTCCGGGGATAAGCTTGCCCGCCCACGCGGTATTGCCGCCGTGACCGCCGTTGCAGATCGCGCAAGGACAGTAATGCGTTATTTTAAAATTGCCTATGTATTCGCCTATATTCATACCGCTGCTATCCACAGCATACGATTGATCGGGCGTTTCTTCGGTCGGTATGTATATGATCCCCGCATTTTCGGGGGCTTCGAGAGCGTATGAATATTCGCCCTCGCCCGGATTCGCTATTATGGCTATGTCCTCGAACGGCTTCGGGTCGTCGGGTATCGAAACATACGCACAGCGTTCGTCCTGATTCCAGTCTACCGTCAAGCCGAACATCTCCATCGAGTGACGTATCGGTATCACGAGCGTACCGTCGTTCACAAGAGCCGCCTGCGAATCGAGCGGGTATTTTTTTCCTATCGCGACAACGTCTCCGTCTGTATCAATAAAATTATACCTTATAACGGCGTTGTCGTCGTAAAGTCTTAACGCGGCGGTGATGCTTACCGGCGTCAAATCAAGTCCGAATCCGTTTATACGGCTTATTACCTCCGCGGCGTAACGCTCTATCGGTTTGTCGGAATAAGCGTTGGGAGTGAGCGTAAGGAGAGCGGTCTGAGTGGGCTGATCCCAAGCGACCTGCATACCCGCCGCTTCCGCCATATCCCTTGCGGAAACAAGTGTTCGGTCCTCAATAATAATCGGTTTCACGTCCCCGAAGCTTACGTACTGTGAGCCCTCGGACGCTACCGATTCCATCTTTACGGATATATCCGCAGCGTATACTCCCCTAAGACACGCTGCCGTCAGGACGGCGAACAATGCCGCCGCGGCAGTCCTTCTTAAGATATTCATATCGTAATTTCCTCCTACTTTCTTACGCAGCCGCCGAAAGCGGCTGTATCGGATTTGTTGAGTTAATCATTCGCCGATGTTAAATTCATTCGTTATAATTATTATAAAGTATTACGTCGGCGGCAGTACCGTCTACGATCCTTACAAGCGCGTAATTATAGCTGTAATCGTCGGTAAGCTCCGCTTTCGCTTCGTCGTTGTTGAACGCGCTGCGCGGAAGCGTCGTCCTTACCGCAGCTCTGTCGGTTATCTCAAGCTCGTAATCCTTCGCGCCGACGTCGCACGAATACACTATCGTGTCGCGCGCAAGGTCAAATTCGATCCCGTCGTCCTCAAGACCGTTTTTATTTATCAGCATAAACGAATTAGAATCCGATCTGCCGATAATGCCGAAAGCGTACGCGTATCTGTCGGTCGGGGTATGGGAGCCGTAATTCATATACGCCCACTTGCCGGCAACCATGCCGCCGTCCGTCACAAGCTTTTCAAAATTCACGCCGTAATCCGTACCGCCCGTGACGATATCCTCGTCTGTCGGTCTGAATATAAAATCGACGGTGCGTATTCTGTCGCCCGATATATTCGCCGTGAGACAAATCACATCTCCTTCGCGGAGCGCGTTGACCGTCTCTCCCTTCATGTACGAATACGCTTCGGGCGCGGTAGCGATCGTCAGATCGGTTTCCACACCCACGGATATTTCCTCTCCCGCATAGAAGAGCGTCAGCGCGTAAACGTCGTCGCCGTTCGCGCCCGTGCTTACCGAAACCTCCTTGACCATCGCGGGAGCGTAGATCCTGTCGGATTCCTTCTCGTACACGGACGGTAAAGTCTTTTGAGGTTCAGCGGTCTCCGAGGGCTTCGCGGAAGCTTCGGGAGACGGTGCCGGAGTAGGTTCGGGAGACGCCGTCGGGGAGGGCGTTTCCTCCTGCTTGATTTCAAAGTCCATAAGTCTGCCGGTGGCGGCGAAATATATTTTCTTCTTGGCGTTCATGTATTCGTCGGGGACGGCGGCGGTAAATTCGCCGTTTTCGGATTTATACATATTGCTGTAACACAGCTTTCCTTCGTCGTCATAACACATGATCACGGCTCTGTCGTCGCCCTCCGATTTAAACGACGCGCCGGACGCGCCGTAATCGGCCGTAAGCGTCTCGGCGAACGCCGTGCTTCCAAGTGCCGATACAGCCAACAAAAATGATATCAGCTTTTTTTTCATCACAAATCTTCCTTTCCGTTTTGCTTAGCCATATATGAATTTACAAATTGCTTGGCGCATCTCGCGCTTTTTCCTCCGTAATTCATTTCCCATACGACCGCCTGCTTTTCTATATCGCCGTTTATCTCCACTCCGCGTTTTTTGAGAAGTTCGGCGACGATGTTCAGATATTCCTTTTGCGTCGGAGCCGAGAACACGAGACTTATTCCGAAACGCTCCGACAGCGACATCGTCTCCTGTATTTGGTCGTTCACATGCACTTCTCCTCCTTCGCGGTCCGACCAATTCTCGCGGATGAGATGCCGTCTGTTTGACGTTGCGTAGATAAGAACATTCTCGGCGTTCGCCTGAAGCTGCCCTTCCATGGCGACCTTCAACGCGCGGTATTCCGTTTCGTGCTTTTCGAACGTCAGGTCGTCGAGAAAAATTATGTATTTGTTCGGGCTTGACGAAAGAGCTTTCGAAAGCGCGGGGATATCCTTTATGCAGCTTTTCGGCATTTCTATCATGCGTAGTCCGTCGTTCCCGAACATGTTGATAAGAGCCTTTACGGAAGATGATTTTCCCGTACCTCTGTCGCCGAAAAGCAAAACGTTGTTCGCCGCTTTGCCCTCCAGAAATTCACGGGTATTATCAATTATCGTGCGTTTCTGATATTCTATGCCCACAAGATCGTCAAACGTGATAGAATCCAGCATACTCACTCCCGTGAGCGCGCCGTCGTATTTAAAGGCTATATACTTGGCGAGCGTGCCGCAGCCGAGCGTGCCGTAATGACGTATCAGCGAATCGAGCATTTCCTTCGCGCTTGACGCGTTCGTTATGGCTTTTATGGATTCGGTATAGGCTTCGGAAAAGCCGGTATCGTTGCCGGACGGCGAGTATTTTATCTGAATGGCGAACAGCTTCTTATAAATCTGTTCCGCGTCCATAAGAGCGAGACGGTACAAATCGTCGCCTATGCGCTTTCCCGCGCAGGCAAGGCGGGAAAGTATATTGTCGTCGTCGGCAAGAAGCGACGCGGTATACTCCCTCACGGCGTTGTTCGTGACGCCGCACGTCTCGGAGAAATCGATTATTTCTCTGAGCACGGTTATGTTATCCTTTTCCGCGACGGCTTTTATACACGTATCCCGCTCTATGTTATTAAATATAAGTAAATCCATTGTATCCTCCAATATCGGTATCTTCCTTAATATTTTATCACATTTTGCCTTGAATTGCAACCTCTATGTTTTTACGAGCATTTTCTTGAACTTTTTCATAGATTTGTATTGCAAATTACCCAAAATATGTTATATAATATTCATGATGATTTAATATAAAAAAGGAGAAAGCTATGAAAGATATAACAAAAGCCGTTGCGAACGGCAAAACGTCGCTCGGTATCGAATTCGGTTCCACGCGTATAAAGGCTGTGCTTGTGGATGAGGACAACTCTCCCATAGCGTCGGGCAGCCACGAGTGGGAAAACCGTCTGGAAAACGGTATATGGACGTATTCGCTCGAAGATATACGCACAGGGCTGCAAAGCTGCTATCGTTCTTTGTCCGACGACGTTGCGAAGCGGTACGGCGCGAAGCTCGAAACCTTCGGCGCGATAGGCATAAGCGCGATGATGCACGGCTATATGGCGTTTGACAAGGACAAAAATCTGCTCGTTCCGTTCAGGACATGGCGCAACAGCATAACCGCCGACGCGGCGGCGGAGCTGACGAAGCTTTTCGGCTTTAATATTCCCGAAAGATGGAGCATAGCGCATTTGTATCAAGCCGTTTTAAACAAGGAAGAGCATATACCGTCGGTAAAATATCTTACGACGCTCGCGGGCTACATACACTGGCTGCTCACGGGAGAGTTCGTACTGGGCGTAGGCGAAGCGTCGGGAATGTTCCCGATAGACAGCGCGTCAAAAAGCTATAACGCGGAAATGCTCGAAAAGTTCAATAATATCCCCGCGGTCAAAGCGCACGGTATAAAGGCTCAGAACATCATGCCGAGGATACTTACAGCCGGCGAAAACGCCGGTACGCTCACCGAGGACGGCGCGCGTTTCCTCGACCCGTCGGGAACGCTCAAACCGGGCGTACCCCTGTGTCCGCCCGAAGGCGACGCGGGTACGGGCATGACCGCGACAAACAGTATAACAAAGCGCACGGGAAACGTGTCCGCCGGTACGTCGGTGTTCGCAATGGTCGTGCTTGAAAAGCCGCTCGAAAAAGCGTATCCCGAAATTGACATAGTAACCACTCCCGCCGGAGACGACGTGGCTATGGTTCATGTTAACAACTGCACGTCGGATTTAAACGCGTGGGTCAATATATTCCGTGAGTTCGCAGCGGAGCTTGGCGTTGAGATAAGCACGCCCAAGCTTTATGACACGCTTTATTTCAAGGCACTCGAAGGTAAAGCGGACTGCGGCGGTCTTATTTCCTACAATTATTTCTCGGGCGAAAACATCACGCGTATGACCGAGGGACGACCCCTGTTCGCGCGTACTCCCGACGCCGAATTCAATCTCGCGAACATGATGCGCGCGCACCTGTATTCATCGCTCGCGACGCTTAAAATAGGTATGGATATTCTTGCTGACGAGAATGTTAAAATAGACAAAATGTTCGGTCACGGCGGTCTCTTTAAGACTAAGGACGTGGGGCAAAAATTTATGGCGGCGGCGATAAACACGAGCGTATCGCTCATGGAAACCGCCGGAGAAGGCGGCGCATGGGGCATAGCTTTGCTCGCGTCGTATATGAAGAACAAAGAAAACGGCGAGACTCTCACCGATTTTCTTAACAACAAGGTCTTTAAAGACGCAAGCGTTTATACGCTCGAGCCGGACGGCAAGGACGTTGAGGGCTTCAAAGCGTATACCGCGAGGTATGTGGACGCGCTCCCCGTTGAGAGAGCGGCTGTGGAGACTATGAAAATATAAAGGAGAAAACGTTATGCTGGAAGAATTGAAAAAAAGAGTTTACGAAGCAAATATGCTTCTCCCGAAACACGGGCTTGTCACCTTTACTTGGGGCAACGTCAGCGAAATAGACAGAGAAAGCGGGTATTTCGCGATAAAGCCGTCAGGCGTGGATTATGACAAGCTCACGCCCGACGATATGGTCATCGTCGATTTGAACGGAAATAAAATCGAAGGAAAATACAACCCGTCCTCCGACACGGCGACGCATATCGAGCTGTACAAGGCGTTCTCGAAAATCGGCGGTATCGTTCATACACATTCTCCGTGGGCGACAAGCTGGGCGCAGGCGGGACGCGCGATCCCCTGCTACGGCACGACCCACGCCGATTATATGTACGGTGAGATACCGTGCGTAAGAAATCTGACAAAAGAGGAAATAGACGACGGCTACGAGCGTAACACAGGCGTGCTGATCGTTGATTTCTTTAAAGATAAGGATTACGAAGCCGTACCTGCGGTACTGTGCAAAAATCACGGTCCGTTTACATGGGGAAAGGACGGTCACGAAGCTGTCCATAACGCGGTCGTTTTGGAGGAGGTCGCGAAAATGGCGGTCCGCACCGAAATGATCAACCCCGACGTAAACAGCGCGCCGCAGGAGCTTCAGGACAAGCACTATTACAGAAAGCATGGAGAAAACGCGTATTACGGACAGGGAAAATAAATCCGTCGTACGGCTATCCAATGAAAGGAGCATATTCAGAAATTATGATCAAAGGAATTTACTCAAGAACATTTACGATTATGGGAAAACTGCCGTTCAGGCTGTGGGGCATTTCGCTTTTAAGCGGACTGCTCGCGTTTTTGACAGCGATTTTGGGCATAAACGTGCCGATAGTAACGATACCGATCGTCGCCGCGCTCAGTGCCGGTATCGCGTCCGTGTTCTTCAAGGTGTATAACGGCGGCGAAGCGGACACGAAAACGCTCTTTTCGCCCTTCGCGGACCTCAAGACGTTTAAGCGCACGGCGGGCGGTATGTGCTGGCGCACTCTGTGGACGTTTTTATGGTTCATTATCCCCATCGCGGGACCATTTATAGCGATAGTAAAATCGCTTTCGTATTCGTTCACACCGTATATATTAAACGAGGAAAAGAACGTCGGCGCAACCGACGCGCTCAAGAAATCCATGACGGACACAAAGGGACTGAAGGGATATATGTTTATCGCGATCGTCCTCCCCGCCGCCGCGTTTGCGGTTTTGTCGGGAATACTGTCGCTGCTTTCGTTGATCCCTTACGCGGGAATAGTATTCTTGATCATCAATATAATCGTATCGCTCGTTTACGGCTTATTCGCTCCGATGTTCTTCGGGCTTGTAAGCGCGGGATTTTACGAATACGGCAAGAAGCCCGTTAAGAAGACGGCTCCCAAGCTCATAAAAGCCGCCGATAACGGGAACGAAAACGTATGCGGAGTATGCGGCAACAAAAACCCGCCCGATAAAAAATTCTGCATGAAATGCGGTGCGAAGCTGTAATTCGGAATATTAAAAAACGCGTCATAGGACGCGTTTTTTTGCTGTTTGTTTCTGTCTTTCACATTCGGCGCAGTAGCCGTATATTTCAAGCTTATGTCCCGTTACCGTGAAGCCGTCTATATCGGGCGCGGCGACGGGGCATACGTTTACGCGGCGCATCTGCCCGCAGCTTAAGCAGATTGCGTAATGACGGTGCGCGCCGCCGATAAGCTCGTAATAAAACTTGTCGCTGTCGCGTATCGTATTTTTGCTTAATATACCCTTTTCGCACAGCTTCTCCGCGATGCGGTATACCGTCGAAAGCGACATTCCGTCCGTGAGCGCGTGTATATTTTCGGCACTCATCGGCAGATCCGCCGCGGTAAGTATTTCCATGACCTTGATTCTCTGTCCCGTGCATTTCAGTCCGGCATTCGAAAGAATTTTGTTTATTTCCACATCGTTCACCTTCTTCTTTTCGCCGTCAGCGCGGCGGCGGCAATCAAAAATACAACGCCGATAAGCACTATCGTGCCGCCGGAGCTTAAATCCAGATAATATGACGCGAAAAGTCCCGACATTGTGAATATTTCGGCAAAAACGACCGACAAAATCATCGTCTGCTTATAGCTTTTCGCTATCATCATCGCCGCCGCGACGGGAATGACAAGCAGCGACGAAATCATCAGCGCGCCGACTATTCTCGACGCGACGGAAACGGTCACGGCAGTAAGTATCATAATCACAAAATTTACCGCGCCGACCGGCATACCCGAAAGACGCGCGGCTTCCTCGTCGAACGTCACAAAAAACAATTCCTTGTATAAAAGAAGCGTTACGACTATGACGACAGCGCACAGACCTATTGTGAGACACATCTCAAAATCGGATATCGCCACGATCGAGCCGAACAAAAAGCCGGAAAGATTCGCGGAACCGCCTTGTATAAATCCCGACAGCACCGCCGTTAATCCGATCCCCGCAGACATTACGACAACGGGCGCGATCTCGGAGTATCCGCCGAAAACCTTTCTCAAACCCTCGATACCGAGTACCGCCGCAATTGAAAAAGCAACCGCGCCGAGTATCGGATTGATATGTATCAAAAGTCCGAGCGCGATACCGGCAAGCGCGGAGTGAGACGCGGCGTCGCCTATTGCCGAAAGACGCTTGAGGACGAGCGGCATACCCATACAAGGAGCGATCACAGCTATCAACGCCGCAGCGAGAAACGCGCGGCGCATAAACGCGTAAGCAAAGATTTCAGGCATGATGATGCACCCTCTTTCCAGCAAAAATATCGTTTATTTGCTCCATTGTGAGGTCGCGGCGGCGTACAAATTCGCCGTTGCCGTGCTCGCAGAATATCAGCAGCTTATCAGCAGCGCGTACAAGAGACGGCGTATCGTGATTCGTCATGATTATCGTCATGCCGCGCTCGTTAAGCTTGCTTATTATGTCCGTTATAAGCTCCACCGAACGCGCGTCAACACCGACCGTCGGTTCGTCCATGAGAAGAAGCTCCGGCTCGCTTATCAGAGCGCGCGCGATAAATATACGCTGCTGCTGTCCGCCCGACAGAGAACCTATAAGCTTGTTCTCGTACCCCTCCATACCGACCTTCGCGAGCGCGGCGCGCATTTTATCCTCGTCGGCACGTGTAAATCGGCTCAAAAATCCTTTCCGTCCGTAAAGATTCGCCATAACGACTTCCTTTACGGTCGCCGGAAAACGGCTGTTGAACGAATTTGCCTTCTGAGACACATACCCTATTCTGTAATTGTCTCTGAATTTTGCCAGATCCTCCCCGAAAAGGGTTATCCGTCCTTTTGAAAAAGGAAGAAGCTTCAATATTATTTTTATCAGCGTGCTTTTACCCGCGCCGTTCTCGCCGATAATGCCGAGAAAATCACCCTTGTACAGCGTGAAATTGACGTCGCGCAGTACGGGCGTATCGGGGTATTCGAAGCTAAGATTTTCAACCTTTAAAATTTCCTGTTCCATTTTTTCTCCTTAACGGGCTTTTTTAAGCTGTTCAAGATTTAGGCTCATAATCGTCAGGTAGTCGCGGTTTTCCGCGTCGCCCTCAAAAGCGTAAAGCTCAGCCGTCTCTATGCCGGTCTCGCGCGCCGCGCTGTTCGCGAGCTTATCGCCGTCTATCGGGTCGTAGAAAATGTACTTCGCGCCTTTATCCTTTATGCTCTTTACCACCTCGGCAAGCTGTGCGGGCGACGGGTCGCTGCCGGCCGCGCCGTCTATCGGAAGCTGATTCATACCGAACTCCGCGCACAGAGCCTTGTACGCGCCGTGCGACACGGCAAGCGGCATACCCAAAAGTCCCGCCGCTTCGTATTCCGTTTTGAGCGCGTCGAGCTTCGCCGTGTAATCGTTCAGACGGTCTGAATACTTTTCGTCATTTTCACCGTTTTCATCGGCGGCGGTAAGCGCGTTATACACCGCTTCGATCTCGTTTTCCGCGTTTTGCGGACTGAGCCATGTGTGCGCGTCGAATTTGCATACGACGTCCGCGTCGGCAACGCGTACCTTCATAACGCTGTCGGGGAGCGTTTCGGCGATTTTTTCAGCCCACGCGTCCGTGCCGCCGCCGTGGTAGAGGAACACGTCAGCTTCACTCATACGCGCCATATCCGACGCGCTCGGCTCGAAGTCGTGCGGCTCGCTGCCCGACGGCACGACGCACGTAAGCTCTATATCGTCGCCGCCTATTGTGCGCGCAAAGTCGTACACGGGGTAGAACGACGCGTAAACGTTGATTTTACCGTTGTCATCCGTCTTCTGCGCCCCGCATGACGCGAGCATTATAAGCGCGGCGGTTAATATGAGTATTTTTTTCATCGTTATATCCTTTCCTTGAACAGTAAATTATGATTTATAGGTGTGTTTACGGCGTGGACGGGCGACCGCAAGGGTCGCCCCTACGTAAGGCTCCCCCAATAGGTGAACGATGCTTTAGCATCGTAGGCATAGAGCTTTGCTCGTATGCCGTAGCAAAGGAGCTGTCACACGCAGTGTGACTGAGGGGTTTTAACAGGCGGCCGATGACCGCCCCTACGGTGCCGTCGACATCGGGTTGTCGGAGACGGGCGACCGCAAGGGTCGCCCCTACAAACGCAAGATTGCGCGTGTACGGAACGGCTTTATGCCGTTTCGTATGGTTTGCTGACGACATGTGCGTCAGTAAACATCAACGATAAAAAAGTTTTCTTGGGAACTTTTTTATCCGCTCTGTTCAAAATTGGCTGAAAGCGTAGCTTTCAGACGGCGTGCGGATGCGCACGCCATAATTTATTTCGCGTCATACCAGCTATGTCCCACGGAAATATCCGCTTTAAGCGGGACGCGCAGATCAGCCGCGCCCTGCATTTCCTCAAGCAGTATGCGCTTTACCTCGTCGACCTCGTCCTTGTGCGTTTCAACAATAAGCTCGTCGTGTACCTGAAGTATCAGCCGCGACCGCAGTCCCTCGCTTATGAGCCGCCTGTCCACGCGCACCATCGCGAGCTTTATAATATCAGCCGCGCTGCCCTGTATCGGCGTGTTCAGCGCGACGCGCTCGCCGAATTTACGCACGTTGTAATTCGGCGACTTCAATTCCGGAATATACCGTATGCGGTTCATCATCGTCTTAACGTACCCGTCCTTTTTCGCGCGTTCTTTGATTTCTTCCATATAATTACGTACGCCGTGGTACTTTTCGAGGTAGCCGTCTATATACGCCTTCGCCTCTTTTACGCTTATATGCAGATCCTTCGCAAGCGAGAACTCGCCGATACCGTACACGATACCGAAATTTACCGCCTTCGCGCTCGAACGCTGCTCCTTCGTCACCTCATCGAGCGGTATACCGAGCACCTGCGACGCCGTTACGGCGTGAATATCCTCGTCGTTTTTGAACGCGTTTATCATGGTTTCGTCGTTCGCTATATGCGCGAGAACTCTAAGCTCTATCTGCGAATAATCCGCGTCCACGAGCGTGTAACCGTCTTTTGCGACGAACATCTTGCGTATCTCGCGTCCGAGAGCCGTCCTCGTCGGGATATTCTGCAAATTCGGTTCCGTTGACGAAAGCCTGCCCGTGACCGTCACCGTCTGTGTGAACACCGAGTGTATACGGTGCGTTTCGGGATTTACGACCGCCGAGAGACCATCGCAGTACGTGCTTTTGAGCTTCGTCAGGCTGCGGTACTCCAAAATCATATCTATAATCGGGTGACTCAGTTTTTCGAGCGCGTCCGCGTTGGTGGAATAACCCGTCTTTGTCTTTTTCACGGGCTTTAAGCCGAGATTTTCATACAGTATAACGCCGAGCTGCTTCGGCGAGTTTATGTTGAACGTCTCGCCCGCCGTTTCGTAAATCATTGCTGTGAGCGTGTCTATCTGCGCGCCGAGCGTCGCCGCAAACTCGCGCAGCTGCTTATCGTCCACGAGGAAGCCGTTTATTTCAAGGTGCGCCAGAACCTCGACGAGCGGAAGCTCCACCTCACGGTAAAGCTCCGTCTGACCGTTCTCCTCCATTTTTTTCGCGACGCGTTCATTGAGCGCGCCGAGCGCGACGGCGCATTTCGCGAGATATTCCTCGCGTCCCTCGTCGTCACCGTCAAGCAGCGACATCTGCTTCGCTTCCGGCTTCTCTATCTCCGCGCCGAAATATTCCTCGGCGAGCGACTCTATCTCATACTTGCTTTTCGCGGGGTCGACGAGATACGCGCCTATCGCAGTATCGTCCGTTATACCCTTTATCTGCACGCGTCCGTTGAGAGCTACGATCGCTTCCTTTATATCGAACGTGATTTTCTTTATATTTTCGTCCTCCAGAAACGGCTTGACCGTGTCCGTAATATCCGCGCCGGTGATAACGAACGCCTTTTTACCCGCCGCGGCAGCCATAGCCGTAACGCGCGGACCGTCCGTTTCGAGCACGACCGCAGCCGTGCCGCCGACAACTCCGACCGCCGCCGCGCTGTCGATCACCTCATAAGTCATGCCGCCCAGAATATCCTCGTCCTCCGTCACGACCGCGACGCTTTGCGGCGTAAGCTCCATTTTCTTAATAACGCTGTTCAGTTCCAGACCGTGCAGAAGATTATAAAGCTCGGCGTCGTTACCGTAGCCGTTCCACGCGCACGCGTCAAAATCAAGCTCGATAGGCACATCGCGCACGATCGTCGCAAGCTCCTTTGACAAAAACGCCATATCCCTGCCGTCCTTCATTTTTTGCAGCGTCGCTCCCTTAAGTCCCACGCTGTCAATATTATCGTAAATATATTCTATCGAGTGGAATTGTTCTATAAGGCTCATCGCCGTTTTTTCGCCTATGCCCTTAACGCCGGGGATATTGTCGGACGCGTCGCCCATGAGAGCTTTAACGTCGATAAATTCCTCGGGCGTGACGCGGTAACGCTCCTTGACCGCATCGTTATCGTACACGGTGGTTTCGTTATAGCCCTGTTTCGAGACGGTCAGTATGACCTTCGTCTTGTCGCTCACAAGCTGCAAGTCGTCCTTGTCGCCCGTCGCGATAAAACACTCCACACCGCTCTCCTCGCATATCCGCGCCACCGTGCCTATGACGTCGTCCGCTTCATAGCCCTCTTTTTCAAGGATCGTGACGTTCATCGCGCGTAGTATATCCTTAGCAATCGGCATCTGTGTCGCCAGATCCTCGGGCATCGGCTTACGCTGCGCCTTATAGCCGTCGTAACGCAGATGACGAAACGTCGGTGCCTTAAGGTCGAAAGCCGCGCAAATATAGTCCGGCTGACGCTCGTTTATAAGCTTTATCAGAATATTCAAAAAACCGTATATGGCGTTGGTGGGCGTGCCGTCCTTCGCGCTCAGGTAACGCACTCCGTAAAAGGCGCGGTTCAATATGCTGTTCGAATCGAGAATAAGCAGTTTTTTCATGACTGTTCCTTTCTTTTTGGATTTAATTGCAAATCATTTGCATCTACTCTTTCCTATTCTATTCCTATTATACCCGTTTGTCAATACTTGTTAATAATTTGTTCACAAAATATGTGATTTCTGTTTACATTTAATTCATACCAATGTCAAAAGTGTGCTGTATCATAGATGTATCGTAAATGAAATGCTTGTTCAAGTATGAATTTATACTATTTTGACAATAATGATACCGGAGGCGGAAAATCATGAAAAAGTATCCTTATACGGAATCGACAGACCTGATTGTTTACAATCAAAAGCCGAAAAAGAACAAAAAACCCAAGATATGGCTCACCGCCGTATGCTCCGCGCTTGCAGCGAGCGTGTTCACGGCCGGCATATTCACGGCGGGTATGTATATCACTTCGAAAAATAACATGTCCGCGCTGCAGCAAGCCCCGACAAACGCGGCGGTAACGCAGCAGAGCAGCGATTCGGGTTCTGACGGCGGCGAAGCGCAGCTTACCGCGTACAAGAACGGCAAGAAGGTCCTTACCGTTCCCGAAATCGCGGAGCAGGTCGGACCGAGCGTTGTCGGCGTTATAAATAAAGCTACGATAAAGCAGAGGTACTACGACCCGTTTTCGGGCAGATACTTCTACTATGCGGACAACAACAACGACGCCGGAGAAACAGTCGAGCAGGGCAGCGGTTCCGGCATCATCTTCCGCAAGGACGGATATATAGTAACCAATCAGCACGTTATAGACGGCGCGTCGGAAATTTCGGTAATACTTAATACAGGCGAAGAATTCGCGGCGAAGCTTGTCGGTCAGGATACAAAGACTGACCTTGCGGTACTCAAAATCGACCCGGGCAGCACCAATCTTACTGCGGCGACGCTCGGCGATTCCACGGCTATTCAAGTCGGAGAGCTTGCTGTCGCAATAGGTAATCCTATGGGACAGGAGTTTTCGGGAAGCGTCACGGCGGGTATCATAAGCGCGCTGAACAGAACGATGACGATAGAGAGCAGAACGTACAATCTTATCCAGACGGATGCGGCGATAAATTCCGGCAATTCGGGCGGCGCGCTCATCAACCAGTACGGCGAGGTTATAGGAATCAACTCCGTAAAGCTTTCCTCGACAGGTATCGAGGGTATGGGATTTGCGATAGCCATTTCGGAAGCAAAGCCGATAATAGACGACCTTATGTCGTCAGGCTACGTTACGGGCAGACCGCTCGTGGGCATAAATATAAAAGACACCGGCTACGGCTTGTTTATAGAAAGCGTCGTTAAAGGAAGCGGCGCGGAAGAAGCCGGACTGAAAATGTACGATATGATCATCGAGGTCGACGGTCAGAAGGTATCGTCGAAACAGGAGGTAAACGAGATACGCGACAAGAAGAAGGCGGGCGACTACCTTACCTTCAAGATACTGCGCGACGGAGAAACAATGGAGATTCAGGTTCGCCTGATGGAGGACTCCGGCAATAATAAATAAGCAATACAGTTTTACTTGACGGCTGTCGCAAGGCAGCCTATACCATCCTTTTTTTCATATGCCCTTGCCTTTCCCCAAAGGCAAGGGTCCCCCCGAAGCTTACAAATATCGCTCAGATATTTGTTGCTGTATAAAATACGGCGCGCCGCGCCGTATAACCCCCCCAATAAAAACATCTACCTCCAAAATGTATTTGTTTTGACGCCGTTCCGTTAAGGAACGGCGTATTTTTTTATGAAACGGACGCGCAGGTACCGTCCGCACGAAAAAAAGGCTGTCGCTTATTCTCTGACAGCCAATCTTCTGTATTCTTCTTTCATGTATCCGCCAAGCTCCTCGAGAGACAACGGAAATTCAACAAAGCCGCGCGCATAATAGGAAAGCTCGTAGGGCTGAAAAAAAATCACAAGCTTATCGTCATCGTTTATATAAAAGTCGGTCTGATGCGACTGCTGTATCTCCGGCTTTGCCCACAAATCTTTGTATTCTTCGGGGTGTTCGTTCACAAGCTCGTTTATCATTCTGTTGAGCGTGTTTACATAAGCGTCGTTTTCGAACAGATCCTTCAATTCAATCTCCTTTGAGCCGGAAACGTCAATGTTCCTCGGTATGCGTACCGTCGCGCCGTGCGCGCCGCCGGTGTATGTATACTTTTCCTCCACAATGCTCAGAAATCCGTTTTTATTATATTCCTCGTTCCAGTTTATTTCCATTATGCATTTATTCCCCATACGCACGTTTTCCGAGCTGTCGGACGCTTCGCTGTCAAATGCGATCATATCGCTTTCGACGCTCTGCTCGATTTTTTCGTTGAGCGCGTCCTCAAACTCCTCGTCCTCCATGCCGTCAAAGCTTATGACCTCGGCGCGGACGCTCGAATAATCGGTTTCATATTCCTTCATGCCCTTCTCCGAGCGTATACCGCCGACGGCGCAGCCGCACAGGCATAACGCCGCCGCGCCGAGAATAAACAAACGTCTTAACATTCCCTCCGCCTCCCCGTATTTGTCATAAAATTATACAGATAAGTCCGTTGCTGCCGTCGTTTATGATCCTCTGAAGCGTCTCGCGCAGCTTCATTCTCGCCGACTCGGGCATACGCGACAGTTTATTGTGCAGTCCCTCGTTTACAAGCTCGTAGAGAGATTTGCCGAATATATTTGACTGCCATATTTTTGTCGGGTCGGACTCAAATTCTGAGAGAAGGTAATGCACGAGCTCCTCCGACTGTTTCTCCGTGCCGACTATCGGACTTACCTCAGTTTCGATATCGGCGCGTATCATATGTATGGACGGCGCGGACGCCTTCAGCTTCACGCCGAATTTACCGCCCTGCTTGACGATTTTCGGCTCGTTGAGGGAAAGTTCATCGGTAGACGGCGAAACTATCCCGTAACCCTTTTCCATAACTTCATGGAGCGCGAACGCGACCTTATCGTACTCGGCTTTTATCGAAGCCAGCTCCTCCATAAGCGTCATGAGCTGGTGTTCGCTGTCGATTTCAAACCCCGACGTTTCGCCCAGCACCCTGTAAAACAACGGCTGCGGCAGCTCGATACACATTTTGACGTTGCCGCTTCCCAGATCCATGCCCTCGATATACGCGCGTTTTATAAATTCGCGGCTGTCTATGCCGGACGACAGATCTCTTACGTCGCGTATGCGGTTTACGCCGCCTATGTTATCCATGACCGCGCCGTAGATATCCTGTCTGAGCCAGTGGTCGCTGTCAAGGTCCCCTATCCAGTCGGGAATACGAATGTTTATCTCGCGGAGCGGGAATTCAAACAGCACCGTTTCTATTATATCATGTATGTCCGATGCGGTAAGCTCCTCACAGTCCACGGCAATAACAGGAACGCCGTGGCGTGCGCTCAGCTCGTTCCTCAGGCTCTGCGCCCGCTGCGAACGCGGCGCGGTCGAGTTGAGAAGTACGATAAACGGCTTATTTATCGCCTTGAGTTCGTTTATTACTTTGTTCTCCGCTTCCACGTAGTCTTCACGCTCGATGTCCGTAATAGTTCCGTCGGTCGTGACGACAAGTCCTATTGTGGAATGTTCGGTAATAACTTTTTTTGTACCTATCTCAGCTGCTTCGTTGAATGCGATAGGCTCGTCAAACCACGGCGTCGTAACCATTCTCGGCTCGCCGTCCTCAACGTAACCGAGAGAGCTGTCGACAATATATCCCACGCAGTCTATCATGCGTACCTTTAGGTGCGCGTTGTCGCCGAGCGTGATCTCGACCGCCTCGTTCGGTATGAATTTCGGTTCGGTGGTCATTATCGTCCTGCCCGCCGCGGACTGGGGCAGCTCGTCGCGCGCGCGTTCCGCCCGATACACGTTCTCAATATTGGGTATCACCAGCAAGTCCATGAATTTCTTTATAAATGTGGATTTGCCTGTGCGCACGGGACCGACAACGCCTATGTACACGTCGCCCTGGCTCCTTTGCGCTATATCATTGTAAATGTTATACTCCTCCACTTTTTACGTCTCCTCCTTTTGTCCAAAATATATGTTATATGTATATGCGCTTTTCGTCTCAATATGTATTGAAAAAAAAATAACATTTTTTTAAAATAATGTTTGCTTATTTGTACAAAATGTTATATAATATTTTGTAGAAAAAAATTATTAAATGAGGATTGACCGAATGAAGAACATTAAAAAGCTTTTATTCGCTTTTTTCGTGATTATACCTGTGCTTTCATCATTCACCGTTTACGCGGAAAAAACGTATAATGCGGGTATACTCGCCGACTATGAATTTTTGGGGAACAACATATCGGACTACGCGCGTTCGAGCATCAAGGACGTATTCACCGAAGCGGACAATACCGCCCTTAACATCGTAAAGGATTTCAACCTCTCCGAGGGGCTTGGCGCGCTTAATTCGGGTGCGGTGAATTTCCTTTGCATGGTGCCGAAAAGCGACGCTCTCGCGTCCGTGCTCGACTACACCTCAAAGCCAATGGCTACGGGGTTCCTTACCCTGCTTACTTCAACGGAAAGCGACATATATTTTGAGGATTTTGCCAATTTCACGGGCATGAAGATCGGTATGCTTAAGGATTCTTACTTCCTCCCCGATTTATCCCGATACGCGGCGAAAAACAATTTTACTTTTACTCCGATTTATTTTAACGATATAGACGCGCTCTATGAAGCGGCAAAGTCGCAGAGCGTTTCGGCGATACTCACTCCGGCGACATCCGCGCCGGACGGACTGCGTATTGCGGCTAAATGCGGACAGTTCGACTATTACTGCGCCGTTAAAAAAGGCGACGCGCAGATGCTTTCATTCCTTAATTCCGTACTGACCGATTATGAAGCGGTCGCTCCGTTCTTCATGTCGGATCTTTATCAAAATTATTTTAATATACCGTATGCGAATATGCTTCCACTTACGCCCGAAGCCAACCGCGCGTCAAAGACGCAGCAGAAGCTGCGCGTTTTCGTATCGAACAATCATTATCCTTTGGCTTACCTCGACCAGGAGACTTCGGAATATACGGGAATTTATGTTGAGGAGCTTAAAAAAATTGCTCAAAACTGTAACCTGGAGCTTGTGTACGTACCCGGCGAACAGGAAGATATAACGATGAACAGCATCATTATAGGCAGAGCGGATATTATTCTTACCGTCTCAGGCTCGACGCAGGGACTGATAGAAGCGTCAAAGCCGTATACGTCGCTCGATTTCGTTCCGATAGTGAAGGAAAGCGTCGAGACGCTTTCGGACGGCGCGGAGCATAAAATCGGCGTATTAAAGGACGACGTATGGATCGAAAATTATCTTGCCGAGGAATATCCGTCATGGACCGTAAAGCAGTACCGCTCGGTAAACTCGCTTATACGCGCCGCTGAATTCGGTTCGGTGGACGGCGCGCTCATCTCGTCGATAGATATGCACACAAAAACAAGCCTGTCGACGCATCCGCGTCTGAAAGCACTCGGCGACGAAACCATGACGATACCCGTAAGTCTCGGAATTTCAAAGGTTACATGTCCGCAGGACGTGGTAAATCTTATAAACGATTCTATTTCATATACGCCGCTCAAAGGCGCGGAGGACGGTATCGAAATGTACGCGATGAGCAATTCCTACGTGTATAACGTAAGGGATATGCTTTACCGCCACAAATGGCTGCTTATCGCCGCGCTGCTCGCTTTGATCGCGATAATAGCCGTGTTCAAGCTTCGCGAAAGGTATTTTAAGATGCTCGCGCAAAGCGATTCTCTCACCAACATACATAACAGTCAGTATTTCTATAAAACGGCTGAGAAAATGCTCGCGAAAAATCCCGATAAGCCTTTCCTGCTCGCGTCTGTCGACGCAAGGAATTTTAAGCTCATAAACGACAGATTCGGTCACATAATCGGCGACCAAACGCTTGTGAGCATATCAAACGAGATTGCAAAGATATTCAAGGATAACGGACTGTATGCCAGACTGCAAAGCGATAATTTTATTATCCTTGTGGAGGATACAGCGGAAAACCGCGTTTTGCTTGATTCTCTCGAGCATATAGACATACATATACACGATTCGTCGGAATATCGCGTACCGATAAAGACGGGCGTGTGTCCGATACCGTCTTACGACCCGAAGATCCCGCTGTCAAGCTATATAGATAAGGCGAATATCGCAAAGGACGAAACGCCCGGCAGAAGCACAAATTATCTGCGGTATTTTACAGACGAGATGGCGGCGCAGTTAGACACAAAGAACAATATCGAGGTGGAGATGGTACACGCGCTGCACAGGGGTGAGTTCGTCGTATTCTATCAGCCCAAGTACGAGCTTTCGAGCGACAAAATTATCGGCGCGGAAGCACTCGTGCGCTGGAACCACAGGGAGAAGGGTCTGATTTCTCCCGGACTGTTCGTGCCGCTGTTTGAACAGAACGGATTTATCATAAATCTTGATTTTTACGTATATGAATCCGTGTTCAAGACGCTGAAGGAACGCTTGCGCCGCGGTCTGCCTGTCGTGCCGGTATCCATGAACGTGTCGCGCTGTCATTTGGGCGACAAAAAATTCGCGGAAAAGCTTGACTCTCTCGTGAGCAAATATCAGATCCCGAAAGAGTACATAGAAATGGAAATTACCGAAAGTATATTCAGCGAAGCCGACAGCAGCGCGATAGAGCTTATATACGACCTGAAAAAACGCGGTTTCAGTATTTCCATGGACGATTTCGGAAGCGGATATTCATCGCTCAATCTGCTGCGTAAAGTGCCGATCGACACTCTTAAAATCGATAAGGTTTTCATCGACAACGCGGAAACGGATGTGCGCGGCAGGGTAATTGTCGAAGCGATAATTACAATGGCATCAAAAATACAGCTTAAAACAATATGCGAGGGCGTGGAGACGAAAGCGCAGCGTGACTTCCTCAAGGACGCGGGCTGCGATATGGTACAGGGCTTCTTCTATTCGAGACCTCTGCCTTGCTCCGATTTCGAATCGCTGCTCGACAGCTCAAAATAATATTGACATTACAAGTATTTTATGATAGCATATATGTAAGCAACGGGGCTGGATTCAGCCCCGTTTTAAAAATGAAAGGAATGATTATAATGCCAAAAATTCAAATGAAAACGCCGCTCGTTGAGATGGACGGAGATGAAATGACAAGAATCATATGGAAGATGATCAAGGATATACTTCTTACGCCTTATATCGATCTTAAAACCGAATATTACGATCTCGGTCTCGAATACAGAAATGCGACAAACGACCAGGTAACTATCGACAGCGCGAACGCAACGAAGAAATACGGCGTAGCGGTAAAGTGCGCTACGATCACTCCCAACGCCGCAAGAATGGACGAATACGACTTAAAGGAAATGTGGAAATCGCCGAACGGTACTATAAGAGCTATGCTCGACGGCACGGTATTCAGAACTCCCATTCTTGTAAAGGGCATCACGCCGTACATCCCCACATGGACAAAGCCTATCACAATAGCGCGTCACGCATACGGAGATATTTACAAGAACGTCGAAATGCAGGTCAAGGCGGGAAGCAAGGCGGAGCTTGTAACGACCGATAAGGACGGTAACGAGACGCGCGAGCTTATATATGATTTCGCGGACGAGGACGGCATCATTCAGGGCGTTCACAACCGCGACAAGTCGATCGCGAGCTTCGCGAGAGCGTGCTTCAATTACGCGCTCGATATGAAACAGGATATTTGGTTCGCGACAAAGGATACGATTTCCAAAAAGTACGACCACCGCTTCAAGGATATTTTCCAAGAAATTTTTGACGCGGAGTACAAGAAAAAATTCGACGCTGCCGGCATTGAATACTTCTATACGCTCATAGACGACGCTGTGGCAAGAGTTGTGCGTTCAAACGGCGGTTACATATGGGCTTGCAAAAATTATGACGGGGACGTGATGTCGGACATGGTCGCGACGGCTTACGGTTCGCTTGCGATGATGACGTCGGTGCTCGTTTCGCCCGACGGCATATATGAATATGAAGCGGCTCACGGCACGGTCCAGCGTCATTATTACAAGCATTTAAAGGGTGAAAAGACATCGACGAACTCCGTCGCGACGCTTTTCGCGTGGACGGGCGCGCTTCGTAAACGCGGCGAGTTGGACGGATTGAACGACCTTGTGACGTTTGCCGACAGTCTCGAAAAAGCCACAATACAGACGATCGAGGACGGCGTAATGACCGGCGACCTCGCCGCTCTGTCAACGCTCCCGAATAAACAGACGGTCGATACGGAATCCTTCCTCCGCGCCGTGGATGAGAGATTGAAGAAAATGATATAAATTATTCCATAAAAAAACGGCTTTACGCCGTTTTTTTTATTTACAATACCGTCACGCGTTCTTCGTCGTAAAAGCCGCGCATGGCGGGTGCTTCGTCCGGCACGCCGACAACTATCAGCGCGACCGGCGTGCTTGTGAGACCGAACGCTTCCTTAAACTTCGGCGTTCTTTCTTCTCCCGGATATATTCCGCACCAGCAGGAACCGTAACCAAGCTCCGTGCATTGAAGCAGGATATTTTCAATCGCCGCGCCGCAGTCCTGCGGGAAGAAGCCCGATGCTATACCTTCCTGCAAATCGGGTCTGCCGCATACGAGAATACCTATCGATGCTTGCGCGAGATGCTTCGCGTAAGGATGGATATCAAGTGCTTTTTGCTTTGCCGCGTCGCTTTTCAGAACAACAAATTCCCACGGGCGCGTATTGCACGCGCTCGGCGCGCACATCGCCGCTTCCAGTATGGTTTTGACGTCCTCGTCGGGTATCTGCGCGTCCTTGTATTTGCGCACGCTTCGTCTCGCTCTTATCGCTTCCGTTACGTTCATTATCGTTACCTCCCGTTTTTTCTTACATTATATACCGTTATGCTTTAAAACGCAATAGCGCGGAAACAAAAAAACGGCTTTATTGAAAGCCGTTTTTTATATTTTAGTCTACAAGCTCAAGAATCGCCATGGGCGCGCTGTCTCCGCGGCGCGGTCCCGTCTGATAAATTCTTGTGTAGCCGCCGTTTCTTTCGGCATACTTGGGAGCAATCTCAGTAAAAACCTTTGTTACAACGTCTTCCTTTGTGATGAACTCCAATGCCTGACGACGGGAATGTAATGTGTTGGCTTTTCCAAGAGTGATCATCTTTTCCGCCATGCTCTGAGTTTCTTTTGCTCTCGTCAGAGTAGTTTCAATTCTACCCGTCTCCAGAAAGCTTGTTACGAGATTACGCAGCATAGCTTTTCTCTGGCTTGTTGGGCGATTTAACTTTCTTGTTCCCGGCATAACCGTTACCTCCTATTTAATCTTCTTCTTTTTTAAGGTAAAGACCTAAACCATTCAATTTGTTTATGACTTCCTCAAGCGACTTTCTTCCAAGATTTCTCACCTTCATCATGTCCTCCTCGGACTTGTTGGTGAGGTCCTCCACCGTGTTGATAGCCGCGCGTTTCAAGCAGTTGTAAGAGCGGACCGACAAATCCAGCTCTTCAATCGTCATCTCCAGAACCTTTTCCTTCTTGTTCTCTTCCTTCTCGACTATGATTTCCGCGTTCTTCGCGTCGTCCGAAAGATTCACGAACAATGAAAGCAGCTCGTTCATTATCTTGGCTGCGAGCGATACCGCCTCGTCGGGCTTTATGGTACCGTTTGTCCAAACCTCAACCACAAGCTCTTCCCTATCCGTGTACTGACCTACACGGGTATTCTCTACTGTGTAATTCACCTTAGTTACAGGAGTATAGATAGAATCCACAGGGATTACTCCGATTATGGGCTGCATGCTCTGCTTGTTTCTTTCCGCACTCACATAGCCCCTGCCCTTTGACAGAGTAATCTCAATATAAAGATTAGCATCATCGTTGAGCGTCGCAATATGAAGATCGGGATTGAATATCTCAACATCGTCGTCACGCTTTATATCAGCCGCCGTGATTTCCTGCGCGCCCTTTGCCTCAATATAAACGGTTTTCGGAAGATCTCCGTGAATTTTAAGAGCAAGCTTCTTGATGTTAAGGATAATTTCCGTGACGTCCTCCGTTACTCCCGGCACCGTTGAGAATTCATGCTGTACGCCGTCGATTTTTATCGACGTCGCAGCCGCGCCCGGTAAGGACGAAAGCAAGATCCTGCGAAGTGAGTTTCCGAGAGTGGTACCGTATCCGCGTTCGAGGGGCGATACGACGAACTTACCGTATCTTCCGTCCTCGCTCATTTCGGCACATTCTATATTAGGCTTTTCCATTTCTATCATTTGGGAACCCTCCTTTAAAATTCGAGATATGCCCGAAGCGGCTTGTACATTCCGCTCCGAAGCAACTCATCAAAACGTATATATATCCACTTACCGAGGGTGACATCAGATTACTTAGAATAAAGCTCGACGATAAGGTGTTCCTCTACTTCATAATCAATGTCTTCTCTTGCCGCCAACGCAAGAACTTTGCCTGTAAGCGTGTTCTTGTCCATTGAAAGCCACTTTGGAATACTTCTGTTTGCGTTTGTTTCAACGATTTCCTTGATTCTCGCTGAGTTCCTGCTCTTTTCTCTTACGGAAATCACGTCGCCCGCCTTAACGAGATATGAGGGAATATCCACCTTCTGACCGTTTACGGTAATGTGACCGTGATTAACGATCTGTCTTGCCTCTCTTCTTGTATTTGCCAAGCCCAATCTGAAAATAACATTGTCAAGTCTGGACTCAAGAATCTGAAGAAGCATCTCACCTGTGATGCCCTGTCTCTTCGTCGCCATAACATAGTATTTTCTGAACTGCTTCTCCAGTACGCCGTATATGAACTTAACCTTCTGCTTTTCGTTAAGCTGTAAGCCGTACTCCGACTGCTTTCTTCTTCCCTGCTTCGGGTTTCTGTTCGTCGACTTGTCGATACCCATTGTCGCGGGGTTGATGCCCAATGTCTTGCATCTCTTTAAAACCGGCTGTCTGTTTACTGCCATGCTCTTTTCCTCCTTTACAAAATAATACAATCAGACTCTTCTTCTCTTTGGCGGTCTGCATCCGTTATGAGGAATGGGCGTTACGTCTTTTATCATCGTAACGTCAAGACCTGTTGCCTGAAGCGCGCGGATCGCCGCTTCACGTCCCGCGCCGGGACCCTTTACGTAAACCTCAACGGTCTTCATTCCATGCTCCATTGCCGCCTTTGCAGCCGTTTCGGCAGCCGTCTGAGCTGCGAACGGCGTACTCTTTCTCGAACCGCGGAAGCCTAAACCGCCGGCACTTGCCCACGATATAGCGTTTCCTGCCGTATCTGTAATTGTAACGATTGTATTGTTAAAGGTTGAACGGATATGAGCCGCACCCTTTTCAACGTTCTTTCTGTCGCGGCGTCTTGTACGCGTAGTTTTTCTTGCTACCTTAGCCATTTAGTTTAGTCCCTCCTTTATTTCTTCTTACCTGCGATCGTTCTCGCCGGTCCCTTACGGGTTCTCGCATTGTTCTTTGTATTCTGTCCTCTTACGGGAAGACCCTTTCTGTGACGGATACCGCGATAGCATCCGATTTCCATCAGTCTCTTGATGTCAAGAGCGATCTGACGGCGAAGATCTCCTTCAACGGTATACTCGGAGTCGATAACCTCTCTGAGCTTACTTACGTCGGATTCCGTAAGATCCTTTACTCTTGTGTCGGGGTCAACCCCTGTCTTGGAAAGAATTTTCTGTGAGCTTTTAAGTCCAATGCCGTATATATAGGTAAGACCAACTTCTACTCTTTTTTCTCTCGGTAAGTCAACACCTGCTATTCTTGCCATACTTTTCTACACCTCCAAATAAGATATCATCAAAAAATTTATGTGTTGTTTTACTTTTGCTCAGTCAAGCTACGCAGCCGCTTGTCGCTTGAATAAGTCATGAACAAATTTAATAATGCTTTAGCCCTGCTTCTGCTTATGCTTGGGGTTTTCGCATATTACCATTACTTTACCTTTTCTCTTTATGATTTTGCATTTTTCGCAAATCGGTTTTACTGACGGACGTACTTTCATCGTTAATTACCTCCTTGTCGTCTCTGTTCAGGTTTATTACTTGGATCTCCAGGTGATTCTGCCGCGCGTGAGATCGTAAGGGCTCATTTCAATAGTCACCGTGTCTCCCGGCAAAATCTTTATGAAATTCATTCTCAGCTTGCCTGAAATATGTGCCAGCACTTGATGCCCATTTTCAAGCTCTACTTTAAACATTGCGTTCGGCAGGTTTTCCACGACCTTGCCTTCTAATTCTAATACATCGTCCTTAGCCACGTTATATCCTCCTATTCCGTGATACGCTTGTAAAGAAGCCTTAATTAAACTCCGACAATGCTTTTCGCACCTCGGCATTGGTAACCTTTCCCGCTGTTTCCAGTTTATTGTGTATAAATTCCGATACGGAATTGGTTCCCTGCAAGTGCTTGAGCTTTTTCTTTTTGGGACGGTCTACTTTTCGAAGCTCTCCGTTCGCGAGATATGCAAAGTCGCCCTCGCGTGAAAGAACTATAAACAGATCTCCCTTGTCGCGTCCCGCTATGGAACGGACTATCGAACCCTCTATAATTTCCATACCTTACTCCTACAACGTTAATATTTCATAACCGTCTTTCGTAATCAATACGGTGTTTTCATAGTGGGCGGACAAGCTTCCGTCGTCGGTCACAACAGTCCAGTCGTCGTCGAGTACCGCCACCTTGTAGCTGCCCTCGTTGACCATGGGCTCAATTGCGAGCGTCATACCCGCGGCAAGCTTCACGCCGTGACCCGCTCTGCCGAAATTCGGCACGCTCGGGTCCTCATGAAGATTTTGACCTATACCGTGACCGACAAGGTCGCGGACAACGCCGTAGCCGCGCGCTTCAACATAATTCTGTATAGCCGACGAAACATCGCCTAATTTGGCACCATGCTTCAAATACTTAATTCCCTCAAAGAAACTCTCGCGCGTTACGTCGATAAGACGCTGCGCTTCGCCGCTTATCCTGCCGACGCCGAACGTCCTTGCCGCGTCGCTGTGCCACCCGTCAAGTACCGCGCCCATATCTATGCTTATTATATCGCCCTCCCGAAGTACCGTTCTTTGGCTCGGTATTCCGTGTACCACCTCATCGTTGACCGATGTGCATATACTTCCGGGGAAGCCGTTATAATTGAGGAAATTAGGTTTAGCACCTTTTGATACGATAAAATCATATGCTATTTTATCAAGCTGCGCCGTGGTCACGCCGGGTTTTATATGCTTTTCGAGAAGCTCCAGTGCTTCCTTTGTGACCTTTGCCGACGCACGCATTTTTTCGACCTGCTTTGCTGATTTTATGGTAATCATAAAACTTACACCTCAAGTCCCAGAGCCTTGGCGACGTTCGCGGTCGTATCTTCGAGCTTTTCCTCGCCTTTGGCTGTTACGAGAAGTCCTTCCTTCTCGTAATATGCCTTTATAGGCTCTGTTTGTTCGTGATAAACGTTAAGTCTGTTCTTTATCGTTTCGGGATTATCGTCTGCCCGCTGTATAAGCTCGCCGCCGCATTTATCGCACTTGCCCTCGGTTTTGGGTTTGTTTGAAATAACGTTGTACGGCGCGCCGCACTGTGAACATTCGCGTCTCGATGACAGACGTTCAACTATTTTGTTGTCGTCCACTTCAAGCGACAGTACCTTATCTATTTTTACTCCCGAAGCGGTGAGTGCCTCGGCCTGCGCCGTTGTGCGCGGGAATCCGTCAAGTATAAATCCGTTCGCGCAGTCAGGCTTGGCGAGTCTCTCCTGTATAATTTTAACCATTACGTCGTCGGGAACAAGTTTTCCCTCATTGATATATTTTTCGGCGAGCTTGCCGACGTCGGTCTGTTCCTTTATAGCGTTTCTCAGCATGACGCCGGTCGAGATCGTGTTTATTTCGAGTCTCTTCGATAAAATCTCGCCCTGAGTACCTTTTCCCGCTCCCGGCGGTCCCATCAATACCAAATTCATATTAAATACCGCCTTTACTCAAGAAAACCTTTGTAGTGACGCATGGTCATCTGCGATTCTATCTGTCTTACGGTTTCAAGCGCGACGCCTTCCATAATAAGCAGCGACGTACCGCCTATCTGGAGCGATGTGATATTAAATACCGCGCCGACAACTACCGGCAGTATCGCAACGACCGCAAGGAAGAACGCACCCACAAGATTCAGTCTTGAAGATATCTTGTGAATATATTCGCTTGTCGGTTTACCGGGTCTGATACCGGGGATATATCCGCCGCTCTTCTTCATGTTGTTCGCAAGCTCAACGGGGTTGAACTGGATCGAAGAATAGAAATACGTGAAGAAGAGGATAAGCAGCGCATATATAACAGCATATACAACGCTGGTCCACCATTCTGAAGCGAAGCCCGCCGAAAGACAGCCGAGGATATAATATCCCAAACTGGGGCTTTGGGGCATATTGCCGCCCGAAAGCAATCTTACTATCGTCGCGGGGAACGCCATTATAGATGACGCGAAGATTATCGGCATAACGCCGCCCGCGGCAACCTTGATCGGAATATTCGTACTCTGACCGCCGTACATCTTACGTCCGACAACTCTCTTTGCATACTGAACGGGTATTCTTCTTTCCGCGTCGGAGAAGAATACAACGAACGTTATAGCGGCGACAGCCACTATTACAACAGCCGCGACGAAGATAAGTCCGCCCGCCGTAATACCGCTTCCGAGCTTCTGGTTATACAGATTGTAAGCGGCAGTCGGTATTCTTGAAACGATACCGGCGAAGATGATCATAGATACGCCGTTTCCGAGACCCTTTTCCGTTATAAGCTCGCCCAGCCAGATAATGAACGCGGTACCCGCGGTAAATGTCAGGACGATTACAAAGAACGTAAGCACGCTCGGATCTGTTATCGCGCTGCCCATGTTGTAGAGCGTTACGTAAAGTCCCGCGCCCTGTATAAACGCAAGCGCGATACCGAGGTATCTCGTTATTTTGTTTATCTTCTTTCTTCCTTCAAGTCCTTCCTTGGCGAGACGCTCAAGAGAAGGAATCGCAACAGTCAGAAGCTGTACGATGATCGACGCGTTGATGTACGGTGAAACACCCATCGCCATAACCGTGGCGTTTGAGAACGCACCGCCCGTGAATACATCAAACAAGCTGAACAAGTCCGTTCCGCCGTTGCCCAAAAATGCCTGCATAGCTTCCGAGCTTAAAAACGGCACGGGGATATGCGCTCCGAATCTGAATACTATAAGCATCATCAGCGTAAAAAGTATTCTGCGGCGAAGGTCGGGAATTTTCCATGCGTTTCTTAAAGTCTGAAGCATTTTATATCACCTCTGCCTTTCCGCCCGCCTTTTCTATCTTTTCCTTGGCTGACGCGCTGATTTTAGCAACCTTGACGTTGAGCTTCTTTGTGATCTCTCCTCTGCCGAGAATTTTAACGCCGTCAAGAGTTTTGCTTATAATGCCGTTCTCCTTGAGCGTCTGCGCCGTCACGTCGCTGCCGTCCTCAAACTTGTTGAGCAGCTCAACGTTTACGGCAACGTACTGCTTAGCAAATATATTCTTAAAACCACGTTTAGGAAGTCTTCTGTAAAGCGGCATCTGTCCGCCTTCAAAGCCCGGTCTTACACCGCCGCCCGAACGTGCGTTTTGTCCTTTATGACCTTTTCCCGAAGTTTTACCTGTTCCGCTTCCGATACCTCTGCCCACTCTCTTGCGTGTGAACTTGGAACCTTCAGCAGGCTTTAATTCGTTTAAGTTCATCTTGCTGCACCTCCTTACTTTAGATTTCTTCAACTGTAACAAGGTGAGAAACCTTGTTTATCATTCCTCTTATCTGAGGTGTGTCGTTATGCTCAACAACACTTCTTATCTTTTTAAGTCCGAGAGCTTCGACAGTGGCGATCTGATCCTTTTTTCTGCCGATCGTGCTCCTTACCAATGTAACCTTTAACTTAGCCATTACCGCATACCTCCTTATTAACCTCTGATTTGGTCTACGGTCTTGCCGCGAAGTCTTGCGACTTCTTCGATCTGCTTCAGCTCGGACAAGCCCTGTACAGTAGCACTGACCACGTTTCTCTTATTGTTCGAGCGCAAGCTCTTCGCTCTGATATCCTTAACGCCGGCAAGCTCCAATACGGCACGCGCCGCGCCGCCCGCGATAACGCCGGTACCCTGTGAAGCGGGTTTAAGGAGAACCTTACCTGCTCCCGCGATACCTGTTACCTCATGAGGAATCGTTGTACCCACAAGAGGAACGCTTATAAGGTTTTTCTTAGCACTGTCAATACCCTTTCTTATCGCGTCGGGAATTTCAGCAGCCTTGCCCTGACCGAAACCTACGTGACCGTTTCTGTCACCTACAACGACCAATGCGCTGAATCTCATGGTTCTGCCGCCCTTAACTGTTTTGGCGACACGGTTTATTGCTACGACATTTTCTTCAAGCTCAATAGCTTCTACGTCTAATCTGTCAGTCACTTATTCGTCCTCCTTCTGTTAGAATTCCAATCCGGCTTCTCTGGCACCCTCTGCGAGAGCCTCCACTCTGCCGTGATATACATATCCGCCTCTGTCGAATACTACCGCTTTTATACCTGCCGCGGCAGCCTTTTCGGCAATTTTCTTTCCGACGTTCTTCGCGCCCTCGACGTTGCCGCCGTAGCCGTCAAAATCCTTATCCATGCTTGACGCTGCCACAAGCGTAACACCCTTTGAATCATCTATGATCTGTGCATAAATGTGTCTCGCGCTTCTGAACACGTTCAGGCGGGGTCTCTCCGCTGTTCCGGAGATGTTCTTTCTAACTCTTTTATGGCGACGAATTCTCGCCGTTTTTGTATCTACCTTCTTAATCATTTAAGAACACTCCTTTCAATTATTTCTTCTTAGCTCCCGCTTTTCCTTCTTTGCGTCTGATATGCTCGTTCAGGTACTTGATACCCTTGCCCTTATAAGGTTCGGGCTGTCTGAACTCTCTTATCTTCGCAGCGGTAGCTCCGACGTCTTCCTTGTTCGCGCCCTTTACTATGATCCTGTTGGGAGCGGGAACCTCGATCGTTACTCCTTCCTTTGCTTCATAAAGCACAGGATGAGAGTATCCAAGGCTGAGATTGAGCGTTTTGCCCTGCATTGACGCTCTGTAACCAACGCCGTTGATCTCAAGCTCCTTTGTGAATCCTTCGGTGACGCCGACAACCATGTTGTTTACAAGTGTTCTTGTAAGACCGTGCAGCGACTTGTGCATTTTATCTTCCGACGGACGCTCTACCGTTATAACTCCGCCCTCGTTCTTTACTATCATATCGGGGTGGAGCCGTCTCGAAAGAGTTCCGTTCTTACCTTTTACAGTAATTTCGTTTGTATCACTGATTTTTACCTCGACGCCTGCCGGGACAGTGATAGGCATTTTACCTATTCTTGACATAGGATTTTCCTCCTTAACTTAAATTTTCTTAGCTCAGTAAGTTTTCAGTTACTTTAGTTCCTTTATAAAAACTCGGCATGAATTTTTAGAATTCAGATTTGATTTTTCGTCTGTCAAGGCAAAGCCGCGAAGACAGTACTCCTGTACGGCGAGCGGCTTTAACGACGAGAGACGGAAAATCAGGCTGAATGATTAAAAATTCTTCCTTATTACCATACAAAAGCGAGAACCTCTCCGCCTATGTTCTGCTTTCTCGCTTCTTTATCGGTCATAATACCCTTTGATGTGGATACTATTGCAATACCGAGTCCCTTGAGAACTCTGGGGATTTCGTCCGCGCCGGCATAAAATCTCAAACCGGGCTTGGAAATTCTTTTAAGACCGCTGATAACCTTTTCCTTGTTAGGACCGTACTTCAGGTTGATTCTGATAACGCCCTGCTTGCCGTCCTCCATTACCTGATAGCCGTTTATATAACCCTCATCGTTAAGAATTTTCACAATTGCCGTTTTCATGTTTGAAGCGGGAACGTCAACCGTGTCGTGCTTCGATGAGCTTGCGTTTCTGATTCTTGTAAGCAAATCTGCGATAGGATCAGTTATTTGCATTTAATTTACCTCCTTCCGAAATCTTCAAAAGAAATCGTACTCTATCTAATATCTTAAAAACAGACCGAAAAGTCCCGATTTTACCAGCTTGCTTTTCTTACGCCGGGGATCTGACCCTTGTAAGCCAGCTCTCTGAAGCATATACGGCAAATACCGAACTTTCTCAGATACGCGTGCGGTCTGCCGCAAATCTTGCATCTTGTGTAAGCTTGTGTAGAATACTTAGGTTTCTTCTGCTGTTTTATAACCATTGCTTTTCTTGCCATCGTTATATATCCTCCTTCTCAATTACGAACGAAACGGCGCGCCCATAAGGCTCAGAAGCTCGCGTGCTTCCTCATCCGTCTTTGCGGTTGTGACAATGTTTATGTCCATACCTCTGATTTTGTCAATCTTGTCGTAGTCAATTTCAGGGAATATAAGCTGTTCCTTCACGCCGACGCTGTAATTTCCTCTGCCGTCGAAGCCGTTCGGGTTGATTCCTCTGAAATCGCGTACTCGCGGAAGCGCGACGTTGAAAAATCTGTCTAAGAATTCGTACATCTTATCGGATCTCAGCGTTACCTTGCAGCCGATATTCATGCCTTCTCTCAGTTTAAAATTCGCAACCGATTTCTTTGCCTTTGTAATAATGGGCTTCTGACCCGTGATTGCAGCCAAATCCGAACAAGCCGCTTCAATAGCCTTCGGATTGTCCTTCGCTTCGCCCATACCGATATTTACAACGATTTTGTCGAGCTTGGGAATTTGCATTATGCTTTTGTAACCGAACTTCTCCATGAGAGCCGGAGCAACTTCTTTATTATACTTTTCTTCCATTCTACTCATTGTAAGAATTTTCCTCCTCTCGAAAATCAATCGCTAATCTCTGCGTCACATTTCTTGCAGTATCTTATTTTTGAACCGTCGGCAAGCACTCTTACGCCCGTTCTCGACGGCTTTCCGCATTTTGAGCAGATCCTCATTACGTTTGAAGCGTCGATCGGCATTTCCTTATGGATAATACCGCTTTCCTGTCCCTGCACTCTCGCCTTTTGATGTCTCTTCGCAACGGCGACACCTTCAACAATTACCTTGTTGGCAGCCGGGATAGCCGTAATGATTTTGCCTTCCTTGCCCTTATCCTTACCGGCGATGACCTTAACGATATCGCCTCTTTTAACATGCATTTTTTTCATTGTACCAATTATCCTCCTTAATTAAAGAACTTCCGGAGCCAATGATAGTATCTTCATATACTCTTTGTCTCTTAGCTCTCTTGCCACAGGACCGAAGATACGGGTACCTCTTGGGTTCTTGTCGTCTCTTACGATAACCGCCGCGTTCTCGTCAAATCTGATGTACGAGCCGTCGGCGCGCTTTGACTCTTTAACCGTTCTGACCACAACAGCCTTCACAACGTCACCCTTCTTTACAACGCCGCCCGGCGTTGCCTTTTTAACGCTGCAAATGATTTCGTCGCCCACGGCGGCATATCTCTTTCTGCTGCCGCCCATTACGCGTATACACATAACTTCTTTGGCTCCTGTATTGTCAGCCACTTTTAAAAGTGTTTGTTGTTGAATCATTAAAACTTCCTCCTTCCGGGAAATGTCGACTTACTTAACCTTTTCAACAATTTCCACTAATCTCCATCTCTTGTCCTTTGACAAGGGTCTTGTTTCCATTACTTTTACCTTATCGCCTATGGAGCAAGCGTTTTCTTCATCATGCGCCTTCAGCTTGTAAGTGTTCTTTACAATTTTGCCATAAAGCGCGTGCTTTCTGTTCTCTTCAATGGCAACAACGATTGTCTTGTCCATCTTGTTGCTTATAACCTTACCGATCTTAACCTTACGGCTGTTTCTTTCTTCCACAGATAAGTGCCTCCTTCCGCACATTCTTCATAAAATTCTATCTGCTCTTTCCGACGCTTCTATATCCCGTCCGCACCGCGGAAGAATATATCCGTACATTCGCCGGCCTATTACATCGCACTGCCTTGCAGTTCTCTTTCATGAATGATGGTTAAAATACGAGCGATAGTTTTCTTTACCTCGCCAATCCTTTTGGGGTTCTCCAACTGGTTAATGGCGTGCTGAAATCTCAGATTGAACAATTCCTGCTTGCTGTCCGCAAGCTTTTCCTCTAATTCAGGTGTCGATAAATCTCTTAGCTCATTTACTTTCATTCTTATTCACCATCCTCTGCTTGACGTGTCACAAACTTGCACTTGATGGGCAGCTTGTGCATAGCAAGACGCATAGCTTCTCTTGCGATATCTTCGCTTACGCCTGCCATTTCGAATAAAACTCTTCCGGGCTTTACAACCGCTACCCAATATTCGGGAGCACCCTTACCTGAACCCATTCGGGTCTCGGCAGGCTTTCTTGTCACCGGCTTATCGGGGAATATCTTGATCCATACCTGACCGCCTCTGCGCGTGTATCTCGTCATAGCTATACGGGCAGCCTCTATCTGTCTCGACGTTATCCATGCCGGCTCAAGTGCCTGCAATCCAAACTCGCCGTTTGATACAACGTTGCCGCGTGTTGCCTTACCCTTCATTCTGCCGCGCATAACGCGTCTGTATTTAACTCTTTTAGGTAACAACATGATTATCTGCCTCCCTTCGGTCTTCTGTCACGACGGCGGTTATCGCGTCTTGAAGAATCTGCGGCCTGTGCCGCGGCTTCCTTCTTTCTGCCGTCAGCGACGTTGAGGATCTCACCCTTGTAAATCCAGACCTTAACGCCCAAAATTCCGTATGTCGTGTGCGCTTCGGCGAAACCGTAGTCAATGTCCGCTCTCAAGGTCTGAAGAGGAATTGTACCCTCGTGATACTGTTCGGTTCTTGCGATTTCCGCGCCGCCCACACGACCGGCAACCGCCGTCTTGATACCCTTTATGCCAAGACGCATCGCTCTGCCCATAACCTGCTTCATGGCGCGTCTGAACGAAATACGTCTTTCAAGCTGTGCCGCGATATTTTCGGCAACGAGCTGCGCGTTTGTATCAGGAGACTTAACCTCCATAATGTTCACGCTCACCGCTCTTGACGTGAGCTTTTCTATCTGCGCCTTAAGCTTGTCGATCTCCGCGCCGCCGCGTCCGATTATTATACCGGGCTTCGCCGCGTGAATCGTGATGAAAACCTTATTCTGCTTTCTCTCGATGCCTATTTTGGCAACTCCTGCGTCAAAGCAGGTCTTTTTAACAAATTTTCTTATATTGTAATCTTCAACCAACTGGTCTCCGAAATCCTTCTTACCGGCAATCCATGTTGAATCCCAGTCCTTTATAACACCGACTCTAAGTCCGTGCGGATTAACCTTTTGTCCCATTTGTGAACCTCCTTTGCGATTACTTTTCCATTTCCTTTAATACTAAGGTGATATGGCTGGTTCTCTTTAAAATCTTGAACGCTCTGCCATGTGAGTGGGGCTGTATTCTCTTTAAAGTAGGACCTTGCGTTGCGTAACATTCGGCAACGTATAGTTTATCTTTATCCATATCATGATTGTTCTCCGCGTTTGCTACCGCAGACGCGAGAAGCTTTAACAAATACTCGCTTGCCGCTTTCGGAGTATTGTCCAAAATACCCTTCGCGACGTTTACAGGCTTGTTCCTTATTAAGTCAAGCACTATCTTCACCTTTCTCGGCGAAATACGAGCATATCTTAAAACTGCGCGTGCTTCCATTTCGGAATCCTCCTTTTGCAATATTCTCGAACGGGGATTTTACTCCCCTCTGTAAATCCTGTTATTCTGACCTCAGCTATTATTTAGAGGTTTTCGCTCCTGCGTGACCCCTAAAGGTTCTCGTGGGTGCGAACTCGCCGAGTCTGTGACCTACCATATCCTCGCTGATAAATACGGGGACATGCTTTCTGCCGTCATGAACGGCGATTGTGTGTCCAACCATTTCAGGGAAAATTGTGGAAGCTCTCGACCATGTTTTAACGACCTTTTTTTCGTTTGCCGCGTTCATAGCGTCAATTCTCTTCATAAGACTTTCTTCAACGAAAGGTCCCTTTTTAAGTGATCTGCCCATTAAATCTTCCTCCTTTCAATATACGATTATTTAGCGTTTCTTCTCTTTACGATAAACTTATCTGTTCTGTTCTTATGCTTTCTGGTCTTGAGACCGAGAGCGGGTTTACCCCACGGGGTAACAGGTGCGGGACGTCCGATAGGCGACTTACCTTCACCACCGCCGTGCGGGTGGTCGTTCGGGTTCATAACAACGCCTCGAACGGTCGGTCTCCAACCCATGTGACGCTTTCTGCCCGCCTTACCTATCGAGATGTTCGAATGTTCCTGATTGCCTATAACGCCGATCGTCGCCTTACAGTCAAGACGAATCATTCTTACCTCTCCCGAAGGGAGCTTGACCTGCGCATACTTGCCTTCCTTAGCCATAAGCTGCGCGCTGTTGCCCGCGCTTCTTACGAGCTGCGCGCCCTTGCCCGGATAAAGCTCGATATTGTGAATGAGCGTACCTACGGGAATGTCCTTTATGAACAGCGCGTTACCGGGCTTGATATCCGCGCCCTCGCCCGAAACGACTACGTCGCCGTCGGTAAGACCTACGGGAGCGATAATATAAGCCTTTTCGCCGTCCTCGTACTGAATAAGAGCGATATTCGCGCTTCTGTTCGGATCGTACTCGATACCGATAACGGTAGCGTTCATGCCGTCCTTGTTTCTTTTAAAGTCAATAATTCTGTACTTTCTTCTGTTTCCTCCGCCTCTGTGACGAACGGTAATTCTTCCGTATGAGTTTCTTCCGGCGTTCTTGTCCTTCTTTGCGAGGAGCGAGCGTTCGGGCGACTTCTTCGTAATCTCGGAGAAGTCAGAAACCGTCATGAATCTTCTTGCAGGCGAAGTAGGATTATACTTTTTAAGTGCCATGATCCTTTACTCTCCTTATTCTCTAAATTTGCGATTAAATTTCGAAGAACTCAATCGTTTTGCTGTCGTCGGTAAGAGTTACTATCGCTTTTTTCCACGAGGCGCGTCTGCCCTCGTATCTGCCCATTCTCTTTACCTTGCCGAGCACGTTCATCGTATTGACCTTTGCAACCTTTACGCCGAATACCTCCTCGACAGCTTTCTTTATTTCAACCTTGTTTACGGTTTTGGGAACCTCGAAGGTGTACTTCTTGATTTCGTTACCCTCTCTGTCGTAGATCTTATCCATACTGCGCTCAGAGATGACGGGTCTTTTAAGAATATCGTATGAATTCATTACGCAAGCACCTCCTCAATCTTTGCAACGGCGTCCTTGGAAACGATAAACACATCATTGTTCATTACGTCGTATGTGTTGAGCGTACCCACGTGCGTCGGGGTAACGTTCTTTATGTTTCTTGCGGACTTATAGATCGTCTCGTCGGCGTCGGCTGTAACAATAAGAGCCTTTGTGCTGACCTCAAGACCTTTTAAAAGATTTGCGATCTTTGCCGTTTTTATTTCGTCAAGCTTCAATTCGTCTATAACGAATACCTTATAATCCGCGTATTTAACCGAAAGCGCGCTTCTTAAAGCGATTTTCTTTACCTTCTTGTTAACGCTGAATCTGTAACTTCTGGGCTTAGGTCCCAGAGCTACTCCGCCGCCGGTCCACTGAGGAGCGCGTATGCTTCCCTGTCTCGCGTGACCCGTATCCTTCTGTCTCCAGGGCTTGACGCCGCCGCCGCGGACTTCCGTGCGTGTTTTGGTACTCTGCGTACCCTGTCTCCGGTTTGCAAGATGGTTGACAACTACCTGATGCAGCACCGATTCATTCACTTCAGCGGCAAAGACAGCATCCGAAACCTCCATGGTGCCGGTCTTTGCGCCTTCCATGTTATATAAAGCCACTTTAGCCATTATATTTCCTCCTTTCCAATAATCCCGATTATGCCTTTACGCTGTTTCTGATTGTAACAAGTCCGCCCTTTGCGCCGGGAATTGCTCCCTTAACGAGAATCAAATTCTGGTCAGCGTCGATTTTGACAACCTCAAGATTCTGGACTGTAACCCTCTGAACACCCATGTGTCCCGGCAGTACCTTACCCTTGAAAACTCTTCCGGGATTAGAGCACATACCCATTGAGCCGGATACTCTCTTACTCTTGGAACCGTGCGTCATGGGACCTCTGTGGAGACCGTGTTTCATCGGGCCGGCAAAGCCTTTACCCTTTGAAATACCCGTGACGTCGACCTTTTCTCCGGCAGCGAAAATGTCAGATTTGATTTCGTCGCCGACATTAAGCTCCGAAATGTCCTCAAGTCTGAACTCTCTGACATACTTTTTATTTGCGATGTCCGCCTTTTTGAAATGACCGAGCTGGGGCTTGTTAAGATGCTTTTCCTTAACGTCGCCGAAGCCTACCTGTACAGCGTCGTAGCCGTCCGTGTCAACCGTTTTTTTCTGTGTTACGACACACGGTCCCGCCAAAACGACGGTTACGGGGATAACTACTCCGCCTTCGCCAAAGATCTGCGTCATACCTATCTTTGTGCCTAAAATTGCTTTTTTCATTGTTTTTTCCTCCTTATTCAGTTATTGGTTTCCGAAAAGCAAACGGAAACTTGACCCGCATCATAGCGTTTGCACGCTACTGCGATATGAGTGTTTGATCTACACGTCCCGCTCCTAAGCGATTACTTCTGGATAACGTCTATTTCTACGCCGGCCGGTAAATCTATTTTGATAAGCGATTCCATGGTCTTTGCACCAGGAACAACTATATCGATCAGTCTTTTGTGAGTTCTTCTTTCGAACTGCTCACGCGAGTCCTTGTACTTATGGACCGCTCTCAGAATCGTTATGATCTCCTTGTCCGTGGGCAGGGGAATGGGACCCGATACCTTGGCACCCGTTCTCTTTGCGATCTCAACGATCTTCTCCGCGCTCTGGTCAAGCACTACATGGTCATAAGCCTTAAGCTTAATTCTGATTTTCTGGTTTGCTGCCATACTTTTCCCTCCTTGAAAATTTTATTGTGTTGTAGTTCTGCACGACAGCGCATAAAGAAAATTGCACACACCGCCGGGTGTTTCGCATCACCCTTTAATAAAACCCGAATATCGTTTTTTATCGTATATTCGGGCAAAGTTAGTCAATTTTCACCGCGCGCTTCATCGCCGCGCTCCGCGTCAGAGCCGCGGGCGCAAAACACCTAAAGCGCACGAATACTTAACTGCCGCCCGGTTTCATGAATCGGACTCACTCCGCGGAAAAACCGGCTTCGTCGGGCTTTTTGAAACCCTTCCGCCGCAACCTCCCGTTTCATCGTTTATCAGTCCTGTTACGCGGGGCGCATTTCACCCGCGTAAGGTCACAACACGACTATTATACATGATTTCAAGCCGTTTGGCAAGCTTTTCAAGAAAAAAATTTCATTAAAATTTCTACAAATTTGTAGAAATTCCAATGAAATTTTTGTGCATATTTTCAGTATATTTTTTTGATACGGTTAAAAATATTAAATCGGGCAATTTTTATTTCTTCGCGTCGTCAAATCGGAGCGAATGCATAAATCCGTTCACGCTGACCGTCATAATATCGCCCGCGACCGGCTCGCCGCCGACGCATATCACATTGGCGCGTACCTCCTCGCCCACGTCGCAGGGATAGTTTTTCACGATATACGTAAACCTCACCGCATCTTTTCCGGCATACCGCGATATATCAAGACCCGCGCGAAGCTGTATTTCATTGTAATTCTCGTACACTCTGTCAAGCGGACAGGGAATCGTGATCTCCTCGCGCTCGACGGCGCGCGTATCGGTTTCCCAGCCGTAGTTTTTTAAAAACTCAATGTTCTTCACGTCCGATTCTCCGCTTGCGAACAACACAAACGCGAGCGTCGTGGCAATTATGACGGCAACCGCCGCAAAATACATCATACCTCTTCTCCCCATCATCTCACCCCGTATATTATAGTATGTTTTTTATTTGGGAAAAATTACCATGTTTAAAACACGGCAAACGGCTTAAAACTAAAAACGTACTATATAAATAAGGAGAGAGATTTATGGATAACACTTCTTTGGTCATAACCATCATTGGCGCGATCAACTGGCTACTTGTGGGACTTTTTAAGTTTGACCTTGTCGCCGCCGTGTTCGGCGGTCAGACGTCATGGATAAGCAGAATCGTTTATATCATAGTCGGTCTTGCCGGTCTTTGGTGTATCAGTCTGCTGTTCAAGGATAAAATCCCCAAGCGTCAGCACAGCAACGCCTAAATCGACCGTTCATAAAAGAACGGGCATGAAAAGGAGCGTATCGCACGATACGCTCTTTTTATATACAGAAAATCATTCCAGCTTTGTATTCACGAAATCGGTAATTATCTTGACGCACTGTTTCGTATCAAGTCCGGCGGTATTAAGGCACATATCGTAATGCACGGGATCCGACCAGACAAGACCCGTATTGTGGAAATAGTAATCTCCGCGCGTCTTGTTCATAGAATGAATGAGACTTTTCGCGTCCTCGGGATTAAGCTCGTACAAGCGTATCACGCGGCGCATACAATCGCGCAGCGGCGCGTAAAGATAAATTCTTACGACGTTATCCATATCCCGCAGAACGTAATCGGCGCAGCGTCCGACAATGACGCAGCCGCCGCGTCCGGCGATTTCCCTGATAGTCTGCGCCTGCTGTTTAAACGCCTCGTCCGCTTCTTCAAAGGAGGATTTATTGATGCTTTCGTCGTCGCCGGAAAAAATCCCCGTTTCGTCTCCGCGGGATATTTCAAAAATCTCGCGTCCGTAATAAGGCACGTCGAGCGATTTGGCAAGTGCCTTTCCTATTTCCTTGCCGCCGCTGCCGTAGCTCCTGGCGATCGTAACAACGGTTTTCATAATTATCCTCCTCCCCATACTGACAACTGTATATTATATATACCACTGTTTATCGGGTTTAAAACATTTTTCAAAAATTTGAAAAAACAAATTTACCGCTTTCGCTAAGCTCGTTTTCGCTTATTCCGTCGCTCACGTCCGCGCCGCCGCGAAGCGCGGCACTCGATTCCTCCTTATCGCACAGCGACCAGTTCGCCCAGCTTATTCCTCTCTCGTTCATAAAATCGATCCACCTTCGCGCTTCGTCGAGGAATACTCCTCCGTTTCCGTCAGCCGCGCTCGTTCCCCATTCGGTCACAAACACCGGCAGACCGCAGTCGGCTATACGCTGTCTGAGCCAATCCGTATGAGTTCCGGCATAGAAATGACATGTATACATTATATTCCCGCCTTCAAGCGGAGACTTTGCGGCTTCATGCAGATCCTGGCTCCACGTCGGGCTTCCGACCAATATTATACCGTCGGTATTCGCGCGTATAATCGGGATCATCCTTTCCGCATACGGCTTTACGTTGTTTTCCCATGTCACGCCGCCGTTCGGCTCATTGCAAATCTCATACAAAACAGCCGGACTGTCCGCGTAACGCGCCGATATTTCCGCAAAAAACTCGGCGGCTTCGTCGGCGTGTAAGAGCGGGTCACCGTCGGACAGGATATGCCAGTCGACTATCACGTACATATCCTGACGTATCGCCGCGTCGACAGCCGCGATCAGCGTGTCCTTAACGGCTCGGTTTGCCGTATAGCCGCCCTCCGCCGTGTACATCGCGCAGCGGAAAAGGTTCGCGCCGTAATCTGCGGTCGATTTTATCGCCGCTTCCGACGCGTACTGAGGAAACCACTGTAAACCGTGGGACGACATTCCGTGAAGCGCGATCGGTTCGCCGCGTTCATTGAGAAGGCGCGTGCCTTCAACGCGCAGCCGTCCGTTTTCGCTCACGCCGCCGCTGCGCGCCGTGACGTTTACGGGCGGAGCCGACGACGGCGGCTGCGTCGCTGCGGGTTGTTCGTACGGCTTAAGACCGCCCTTTTTGTCCGCCGCGCGCATAATTATCGCGCAGGCTTCCGCGCGCGTGATCGACGACTTCGGATTCAGCTTGCCGGCGTCGTCGCCGTATACCACGCCGGACGAATACGCCGCGATCACCGTGTCGTAATAACGCCCGTCAAGCTGTGAAAAATCCTTTACGGAGGACGAAACCGCATTATAATCGCCCTGCGCGGTCGGCAGAAAAGCCTTCATCACTATCTTTATCGCGAGCTGACGCGTGATAGGCTCGTCAAAGCTTTCTCCCGTGGGAGGTATCTCGTCCCAGTCAAAATACTGCGCGTCAAGCGCGGCGTTTACCATACCCGAAGCCCAATGCGAGGATTTGTTTTTTTCGCTCAGACCGTTAACTCTGCCGACGATGCTGACAAGCTCCGCTTTCGTTATTATTCCTGACGGACGAAACGTACCGTCCTCATACCCCGCGAGATATCCGCTGTCCGTCATGCGCGTCACATCGCCGTAAAACCAGTCCCCGTCGTTTACGTCCGAAAAACCGTAAGCGCACGAGCAAAAAAGCATAGACAGCATAAATGCAAAAACAAATAATTTCTTTTTCATATTCAGCCCCTCCTTAAATCAACGTCTTTACGGATCTTATCACGCACCGCGCTCCGGCAAGCGTATCGCTTTGAGCCGTTATCTTTATTTCACCCACGCGCGACGCTGCCGCAAGCAGCATACATTTACCGTTAAACGCGCGGCGCACGGGGATCTTCTCGCTGTCATGGTCGCCCGGGTCGCCGTTGCCCGTGCCGACAAATTCGCCCGCGCCCGTTATTTCAAATCGAACCGTATTATCGGCGGTCGGTACGACGTCGCCGTTTTTATCGACTATGTCGACGGTTATTATCGCCGTTTCCCCAACCTCTATTTCGTCCTTGTACGCGCCGAGCCGCACGGCGAAGGGCGGCAGGGTCGTTTTCACAACGTCCTCCTCGGCTTTTTCACCGTTTTTGAAGCCGACGGCTTTCAATTCGCCAGGCTCGTAAATAACGTTCTCCCATGTTATGTACCAATTTTTCTCCGCGCGTTTTTTACCGTAACTTTTTCCGTTTACAAAAAGCTCCGCTTCGTCAAGATTGGTGTAACAATACACATTCAATTTTTCGCCTTCGCCGACGGGATAATTCCAGTGCGGGAAAACGTGAAGCACGTCCTCGCCGCTCCACCATGATTTATAATAGTAGTAATTATCCTTGGGGAATCCGCAGTAATCAAATATTCCGAATTGGGAATACACAGCCGGACGGCCGAGCGGAGTGGGTTCTCCTCTGTAATCGAATCCCGTCCAGAGAAATATACCCGCGAGGTACGGACGCTCGGCAAAGTATTTCCACACGTTCTCTCCCAAATCTTTCTTTACCGCCTTTTCCCTGCTTGCGACCTTGTTCTTATTATTTTCGTCGAGGATATAATACCACCCCTTCGATTCATCGGTCGAGCAGCAGCCGCGCGTGCCGCTGTTTGACGAATCCTCGCTTATGATTATCGGCTGGTTCGGCATACGCTTATGATAGTCGTCCCACGCGCTCTCGCTGTAATTGAATCCCATAACGTCAAGATGCTTTGTGACGTCTATGTACGGCTCCGCGTCGTCGTAACGCCGCTCCCCGTCCCAGCAGGTGACTGCCGACGCGACGGGGCGCGTCGGGTCGAGCTTATGTATCTCGGCCTTCATCGTAAGCGTGGCGCGCGCCGTTTCCGCGCGGTGCTGCGAAAATATTTCCTCGTTTCCTATTCCCCATAGGAAAATCGAAGGGTGGTTTCTGTCGCGTTTTACCATCGACTTCAGTATTTCGATATCCTCCGGCGCGGACGACATACGCCGCGTTTCGTCAAAAACGAGCATACCGAGCCTGTCGCATATGTCAAGCAATTCGGGCGGAGCGGGATAATGAGAGCTTCTCAGGGCGTTCGCGCCCATACTTTTCATTTTACGCACCCTGTATTCATGTACGCTGTCGGGAACGCCTATGCCTACTCCCGCATGGTCGTGATGACAGCATAATCCTTGGATACGGATATGCTTTCCGTTCAGATAAAATCCGCCGGCGGCGTCAAAACGAATATCTCTTATTCCGAAGCTGACGCATGATTCGTCACAAATTTCCCCGTCCGAGCACAGCCGCACGACCGCGCTGTAAAGATACGGATCGTCCGGCTCCCACAATACAACGTCCTTTTGGACGATCTCTCCCGAATATTTTCCCTCGCCCCACGCGTCTGCGGTCACGTGCGAATCGGTTTGTGAGAGCACGCGTCCGTTACGGTCCTTAATCTCAACCGAAACGCGGATATTTTTCTTTTCAAGACTTTTATTCAATATATCGGCTTTTATTTTTATCAAAGCCGTATTGTTGCTTAAATCGGGCGCGGCGCATACGGAAACGCCCCACGGCGCGATATGCACGCTGTCGGCGATCTCAAGACGAACGTGACGGTAAATACCGCCGCCCTCGTACCACCAGCCCTCTCGTTCGGACGCGTCCACGCGCATCGCGAGGACGTTTTCGCCGCTCATGTTTATGAAGTCGGTAACGTCGTAATAAAACCCGCCGTATCCTCCCGCGCGGCTGCCTACGTAATACTGATTTAAGTAAAGGGTGCTGCTGCGGTATACTCCGTCAAAATAAATGTACACGCGCTTGCCGTCCGGCAAATCGCCGAGCGTGAATTTTTTTCTGTACCACGCGACGCCGCCCTCCAAGCACCCGCCGGCGAACAGTCTGCTCCCGATGCTTTCCATTTCGGGTATGTCGCGCATTTCGGAGCATTGCGGCGCGTTGAAGCAATACGCCTTTTCGGATACGAAGTCATGCGGAAGAGTTACGGTGCGCCATGCGGAATCGTCAAAATCGACCGCCGCCGCACCCTGAGAATATGCGCGCGCTTTCGCGCCGCCCCACCCCTCCGCGGGGTCGCGGGGAGATAAGTCTTCTTCGCGGAATTTCCAATCCTTATCTATGTTGATCATCTTCGCCATATTTTTTACCTCCGTGTACTTGTAAGGACGATCGCATCAAACGCCCCAAACGAAATCAAACTTATCGGAAAAAACCGCCCGAAGGCGGTTCTTTAGATTTGTCGTGTCGGTTCGTCTATTCCGTAACTGGAACGGCGATCCCCATTACCCCCGTTTTTCTCGAATGGTTTTTCTCAGAATAAACAGTGCGGCATATAAGTTTATATTTCTTCGGCGTGCCGTCAATGTTCAAATCACACTCATAAGTGAAATCGGGATCGTCAAATTCCGTACCGCCGACGGCGCGCGCTATATTCTTTATATTCTCTTCGCCGAGAATTTCAAGAATAAGCTCGTTCTTGCGGGGACTTTTCAACGCTTCGCCCGTACCCAGCAAGCTCGCCGCGAAAGGAGACATGATAAGCATCGGAGGTTCGTTAATGTACTCGAAGCGTATTTCGTGCGTCACGGATGAGAAAAATTCGTACTTTTCGCGCTCGTGCTCCATAATGCGGAGCGTTCTTTCCGACGCGGACAGCTCCTCGTGTTGTTTCATCTCCTCCAGAATACTGTTCATCTTTCCGCGCGTACCTCGGCCTGTGATAGAATTTATCTTAAGCTCCTCGCGAAGAGTGTCGGCGGATTCCTTGAGACACTCGAGCAAAAGCGGATTAAATGTGCCGCATTCGCCGTTCAAAATCATTTCCATAGCTTTTTCGTGTGAAAACGCTTTCTTGTATACGCGTTCGCTCGTGAGCGCGTCATAAACGTCCGCCAGTGAAACGATCTGAGCGGAGATCGGAATTTCCTCGCCCTTCAGCCCGTCGGGATAACCCCTGCCGTCGTAACGCTCATGATGCCAGCGGCAAATCTCATACGCCACCTTGACAAGCTGTTCGTTCTTGTAGTCCGGCAATTGATCGAGCATGGACGCGCCTATCATCGAATGTGTTTTCATGACTGCAAATTCCTCATCGGTCAATCTGCCGGGCTTGTTGAGTATCTCGCTCGGTATGGCGATTTTTCCGATATCGTGCAGAGCGGACGCCATGGAAATAATCGAAATGTCCGAATTTTTAATATGATATTTATCGGTTTTATGCATAAGAGATCTTAAAAGAATTTCCGTTATTGTCTGTACGTGCAGGACGTGCAGACCGCTTTCTCCGTTACGAAATTCGACTATATGACTGAGAATGGCAATCATGAGATTGTTGCTTCTCTCCTTTTCGAAGATCTGGTCGGAGACCATGGAAACAAGACGCTTGTTCTTTGCGTAAAGCATGATAGTATTGATTACTCTCGTATGAACGATACGCGCGTCAAAAGGACGGCTGATATAGTCGACCACTCCCAAATCGTATGCGCGCTCGATATACGACGGCGTATTTTCCGCGGAAATCATAATGACGGGTATGTCCTCGATGAGCTTATATTTGTTCATCGCCGCCAACACCTCGAAGCCGTCCATATTCGGCATTACGATATCGAGAAGAAGCAGCGACAGCTCGTTGCCGTACTGTCTTAAAACGGCTACGGCTTCCACTCCGTCGCTAACCTCTATAATTTCAAATTCATCGCCGAGCATACCCGAAAGTATCGCTCTGTTCATCTCAGAGTCATCGGCAATCAATATCTTTTGTCTGTCCGGCATTGTATCTACCTCCGAATTTGTTATAATACACGAGACTATTATATTATAAATTTCCTGAAATATCAACAGTAAATTATATTATTTATTGAAAGAATAAACTGTGCGCGGCGCGTTAAAAAAAGACCGCTCTTAGAGCCGTTCACATAAAACAGTAAGATTTGTTTTTGCGGGATAGAGTCGCATTATGCGACCCTATCCTGTTTTT
>CANQJC010000003.1 GCA_947624165.1 uncultured Clostridia bacterium | reverse complement strand
GGAAGCGTTTGGCTCGGATATGCCGCTGCTTATAGGCGGCGTTGAAGCAAGTCTGAGACGATTCGCTCACTATGATTATTGGGACGATAAGGTACGCCGCTCTATCCTTTTTGACAGCCGCGCCGATATACTTATGTACGGAATGGGCGAAAAGCAGATCGTGCAAATAGCCGATAGACTGCGCGACGGCATAAACGTGAAAGAAATAACCGATGTGCGCGGAACATGCTATATTTCTCCGCATACCGTGCAAAGCGCGGAGGAACTTCCGAGCTTTGAAGAATGTGCGGAGGATAAAAAAGCATACGCCGTCTCATGCCGATTGCAATACTACGAGCAAAATCCTTATATCGGCAAAACGCTTGTTCAGCGTCACGGCGACAGATATCTTGTGCAGAACCCACCAATGTATCCGCTTGAAACAAAGGAACTTGATGAGGTGTACGGATTGCCGTATATGAAAAATTACCACCGCGTATATGAAAAAGACGGCGGTGTACCCGCTATAAACGAAGTTAAATTTTCGCTGACGGCGAACAGGGGCTGTTACGGCGGCTGTAACTTCTGCGCTCTCGCTTTTCATCAGGGAAGAATAGTAACATCGAGAAGCGATGCGTCGCTCGTCGCAGAAGCCGTTGAAATGACAAAAATGCCCGATTTCAAAGGATATATACACGACGTGGGAGGACCCACGGCAAATTTCCGTGGTCTTGCGTGCGGAAAACAGCTCAAGTCCGGCGCGTGCAAGGACAGACAATGCCTTTTCCCGTCGCCTTGTCCAAATTTAGAGATATCGCATAAGGAATATCTTAATTTGCTTCGTAAGCTGCGCGGCATAAAAGGCGTGAAAAAGGTGTTTATTCGTTCGGGGATCAGATTCGATTATTTGATAAACGACAAAGACGACACGTTTTTTACGGAATTGTGCAAATACCATATAAGCGGACAGCTTAAGGTCGCGCCGGAGCACATAAGCGATAACGTGCTGAAATGTATGGGAAAGCCGGAAAACAGCGTTTTCAATGAGTTTTCCGAAAAGTTTTATAAAATAAACGAAAAGCTGGGAAAGAAACAGTATCTTGTACCGTATCTCATGTCCAGTCACCCTGGAAGCACGCTGCGCGACGCCGTAAAGCTTGCGGTATACCTTCATGACAACGGTATAAATCCGCAGCAGGTACAAGATTTTTATCCGACGCCCGGCACCGTATCTACGTGTATGTTCTATACGGAGCTTGACCCGTTTACGATGAAAAGAGTATATGTGGCGAAGAAGCCGCGCGAAAAAGCTATGCAGCGCGCTCTGCTCCAGTATAGGAATCCCGATAATTACAAGTCGGTATACGACGCGCTTCATTCGGTCGGACGAAGCGATCTTATCGGCTTTGGCGCAAAGTGTCTTATCAGACCGCCGAAGGGCGGCATATTAAACAAAAACAGGAGGGAAAACAATGGCAAAGCTGCTAATGGGAAAAGAGGTTTCGGCAAGAATAAAGTCGGAACTGAAAAAAGAAACGGAGAAGCTCGGGGAAATGGGAATAAAACCGGGTCTCGCCGTAATTATCGTGGGTGACGATCCCGCCAGTCAGGTTTATGTGCGCAATAAAGAGCGCGCGTGTGAGGAATGCGGTATTTATTCCGAAAAATACGCGCTTGACGCGAGCACAACTCAGGAAGAACTGCTGTCGCTTATCGAGGAATTAAACAACAAAAAGAGTATTTCCGGCATACTCGTACAGCTTCCCGTACCCGATCATATCGACGAAGAAAAAATCATCGAAGCCATAAATCCTCGAAAGGACGTTGACGCGTTTCATCCGATAAACGTCGGCAAAATCATGACGGGAAATTATGATTTTGTGCCGTGTACTCCGGCGGGCGTAATGGAGCTTATCAAGGAGTCGGGTATAGACGTGTGCGGAAAAGAATGTGTGGTTGTCGGAAGAAGCAATATCGTCGGCAAGCCGCAGGCGATGCTTTTGCTGCACAATAACGGAACCGTTACGATTTGTCATTCAAAGACAAAGGATTTGAAGGAAAAGACAAAGAAAGCAGATATTCTTGTCGCGGCTGTCGGAATACCCAATTTTATAACGGGAGATATGATAAAAGAGGGCGCGGTCGTGATCGACGTCGGGATCAACAGATTGGAAAATAAGAAGCTTTGCGGCGATGTGGAATTTGAGTCGGCTGAGAAGGTCGCGGGAGCGATCACGCCGGTACCGGGCGGCGTAGGTCCGATGACGGTGGCTATGCTCATGAAAAATACTGTCAGAGCGGCGGTTATAAATAAGTCAAAATAAATAAAAGAATCAGGTCGTTCGACCTGATTCTTTTTACCTGTTATTTTCGAGCAGATCCTTTCGAATACCGAAGAACCATACGCAGGGCAGATATACGGCTGTAAGAAGCGTCGCCCATATCATGATGGATAATATGCTTTCCCGCGCGAGTACAGCAGACGCCGCGCATATGATAGCGGGCGGAATGAGCGAAGGGAGCATAGCCGCGATTTTTCGCCAGAATAAACGCATATCCAGCCCGACGCATTTATGATAGTATATGTTCATTATAATTATATTGCCGGCGGTAAGACTGATACATGTTCCGAACGCACATCCGATTTCGCCCGCCGTCAAACAGAGCGGGACGCTTACGGCGATGTTTGCAAGCGCGATAAAAAAATAGAGGATCGAGCGAAAACGGTGCATGTCCTTGGCGCGCTGTATTTCTATTCCTATTGATTGAATCGACGTTATAAGCAGCGGCGAAACGAGAAGCATAGCCACGGCGTACGGGACGTTGCTCGGCACGCCCGACCAAATACGTATGAACGGTCTGCCGACCGCCGCAAGCAGCATATATATATACGCCATAACGGAAAGCTGAATACGCCCGAAACGTGAAAAAAAAGCGTTTAGCTCGTTATGCGCGCGCTGAACCGTCAGATCGTATGCGCGCGGTGAGAAAAGCGATGTGAGCGCGTATGAAAAGGTCAGGAAATAACCGTTGAACTGGGAACCGAGCGAATAGTGAGTAACGCTGTCCGCGCCCTTCAGTATTCCGAGGATAGTCTTGTCGGCGTTCCAGTTTATTTGATCGCTGATAATATTCAGAAAGACAAAAAACGAAAAGACAAAAAGCCGCCTGAAGAGTTTCAAGTCAAACCTGAATGCGAATTTCATTTTAAGCTTTGCAATACAGAAAATCATCGACGTCACAAGCTTTATAAGCGAAACCGCCGTTATTGCGAGCGCGGCGTAAATCGAGCCTTTACCCGCGAGGATAAACGGAAACGCAAGCATGGGATTTAAAAGCGTTGTGATTATCACGAGCGTTTTCTGAAAAGTAAAACGTTCATGCGAGATTATGAAAGAATCAAATATGTTTAAGGGAAGCGTCAGGAAGAGGTTCACGCTCATAATCGCAAGAAGCGTTTTAAGAGTTTGTATCTGCGTAAACGTCATCGACCTATGGAAAATAAATTCGGCGTTGTATGATATTGTAAGCCCCGCCGCAAGCGCGACGACTGACGCCGCAACAAAGATCAGAGCGAACATTCCGTTTAAGGACGCGATCGCACGGCTGTTATTTTCCGATTTGTACTGAGAATAAAATCTGAGATATGAACTGCCGAAGCCGAAGCTGAGTATACCGAGATTTGCAATTGCGGAGACGGCAAGCTGTAAAAGCCCGTAGTCGGTTCTGCCGAGCAGACGCAGCATTACGGGCGTATAAATCACGCTGACCGCGCTTTGAATAAAAATTGCGGCGTATGACAATATAAAGCCGGACTTAAAATAAGATGATTTCATGCCCTTCCCCCGAAAATTTTTTGAATGAACTTTGTTATGCTCACGCCCGCCATGATAGGGAGCGGTATGCCGAGCTTCAGGAGCGTAAAATAAAGCCTGTGATGCAGAGCGGATATGTTTATTTTATCGAGAAAACCTTCCCGCTTCGTAAAATCACAAATTTCTTTTATGTTCTTAAGCTTCTCGGAAAACGAGATATTGCTGTCCTTTTTCAATTCGTTGGCGATCGACGTCTTGACCATATACGCATAATAATAGTAAAGCTGATCCGCGTATGGCGATGAAGCTATTTTCGATTTTCGGAAAAAATCATAAAGTGATTTAAAACGTTCAAAGTATATATCGTCATAGGCAGCCGTCATTTGCTTTTCGGAATGTCTGTAATGGTAAAGCGACATGTCTTTTATGAAATATAAGCTCTTGCTGTCGAGCAGGTACGGGTACACGCATGCCGCGTCCTCGCCGATACGTATATTCTCGTCGATAGCCATTTGGTGAGATATCAGCTTTTCGCGCCGATAAAGCTTATTCCAAATAACGGGATAAATGCCAAACGTATAGAAATCACCCGCGTAAAGCATTTTGGGCAGTATTTCCGATTTGAGAGTTTCGTAATCATAATACCCCGCTTCCATATCTGCGCGCGTCGCGCCCGACGAAAAAGGAAGCGATTTGCTTTCATGAGCGACGTCGCACATTACGAGGTCGCAGTCGTAGGATCTCATATAATGCACCATTTTTTCGTACATTTCCGCGTCGATCCAATCGTCTCCGTCAACATATCCGGCGTATTCGCCGCGCGCCGCGCTTATGCCGACCTTGCGCGCGCTTACAACGCCGCCGTTTTCCTTGTGGATGACCTTTATTCTGTCGTCAAGAGTGGAGAAACGGTCGCATATTTCTCCGCTTCCGTCTGTGGAACCGTCGTCTATGAGTATCAGCTCAAAATCCGTGAATGTTTGGGCAAGGATACTTTTTATACATTTCTCCAAAAAAGCGCGGACATTATAAACGGGTACAATTATGCTCAGAGTAGGGTTCATTTGCCGCACTTCCTTTCGTCATTGTCGTTATATAATCAGTATACCATGATTCGGACGTATAGTCAACGCCCGTTTTTACGCCTGCTCGTATCGATACGGCGCGGACGGACTATTTACAAACATAAGCATTTGTGATATTATATGCGTAGAAAAAAGACGGAGGGAGAGGAAACGGCGTGAATATTAAGGTAAGTGTAATTATACCTGTTTACAACGGACGCGAAACAATAGCGCGGTGTTTGGAAAGCGTAATGGGACAGACGCTTTCGGATATTGAAATTATCGTTGTGAACGACGGTTCCTCGGACGACACTCTCTCCGTGCTGTCAACGTTTAACGATGAGCGGATAACAGTTATTTCGCAGGAAAATGCCGGACAGGGCTTTGCGCGTAACACAGGGATGCGCGCGGCGCGCGGCGAATACATATCTTTTGTCGATGCGGACGACACGGTAGAAGCCGACATGCTTGAAAAAATGTATGGCGGAGCGTTAAGCTCGGCGGCGGACGTGGTTCAATGCAATATAACGGATATATATTCGGACGGAAGACGCGTAACGCAGCTTAAATCGGTCGATGAAACCGTTACGGTGACGGACTGCGGCGATTACACGGATAAATATTTCACTACCTGCCGCCATAGCTATGAGGTCTGCAATAAGCTCTTCAAGCGCGTTTTTTTGGAACAAACAGGGGTCAAATTCCGCGATACGAAAAAGTATTTTTCGGAGGATTTAATGTTCAACCTCGAACTGATACCGCATATAAAAACGATAAGCTTTATTTCTGCGGCATACTATAATTATTATCAGCATGAAAACAGTCATTTCCACGCGCGTCCGAAGGAAAGACTTGAAGCCGTTTCGTCACTTTTTTTCGAATATATAAAGAATGCGGACGGGGCGATGAGAGATGCGGCTTCTTATACGGCAGCCATGATCACGGCGTACAATGCGGGTCAATGCGCGTATATCGACCAAGACGCCGCCGCGAAGGCACTTTCTTCCGAACAGATGAAAGGATATATAAACGCGGCGTTGAAACGAAACTGTAAGCCGAAGCATAGGATTTTTCTCTGCGCGCTTAAGTTTTTGCCCGTTTCGCTTAAGCTTGCGGCGGCTAAAAAATACGTCGGGAGGTGGGAATAATGAAGATTTTTCTTGACGGCTACTTTGATAAAAATCTCGGCGACGATTTGATGATGACTCTCGCGGCGCGTTCTCTTACGGAGCATGAGCTTTATTCCCCTGTCGGAGCGACCGAAATCGAAAACGTCCGCCAAACCGACGAAAAAAAGGGCTTCGACTGGATACTGCGCGTTATAGGCTCGGGCTTTTTGATACGCAATAACTCAGACGTTTTATACCGCGTGCGTGAAATACTGCGCGATACAAGGCGCGCGCGCCGCCGCGCCGTAATAGGCTGTAACATTGATTCGTTCCCGAACGCTCTGATAGAGCGCGTTATCGGAGAGGATATCAAGCGGTATGATTATATTTCCGTGCGCGACAGTTTTTCACAGCTTTATATACAAAAGAATATTTTGCATACAAGATGTGAAAGATATCCCGACATGGTTTTTTCGCTGCCGGACGGTATGCTGCCATCGGTAAGACGTGAAAATATTCTCGGCATAAGCGTGAGGGAAGGAATGGACTGCCTCGGCGCGGCACGTGCAGCCGACGCGTATTCCGACGCCGTCGGAGCGGACGTGCTCCTTATGTGCTTCGATACGGGCGGCGAAAACGACGAAGCGGCGGCGAATATTATTTATTCTCTTTCAAAACGGAAGAAAAAGTTTGATATTGTAAAGTATGATAATATTTCGAACATGCTTAAAAATCTCGGACGATGTTCGGTAATTCTCGGAGTGCGTCTCCACGCGTGCGTACTCGCCGCAAGAATGAATATTCCGTTCGTCCCCGCCGTGTACTCCGAAAAGACACGCCGCGCTTTATCATATGCGGGATATGCGGGCGAGTATGCGGACGCGTCCTCGCTCGACTCGGCTCGGATTTTAAGAAAACTTATCGACGCGCCGCCGCCTGATTTCAGCTATGATGTTTTTACGGCGGCTAAGGGACATATAGAGGGATTTAAAAAATATATATACGATTCGGCTTTCTGAATTTAAAAACGGATAACGGACAGAATATAATATATTATAATAAAAGGAGCTAAATAATGAAGAACATATTGCTTGCGGTCGACGTACAGCCGGAATTTGCCGATAAAGACGGACAATATCAGCGTATACTCGATTTCATTAAAAACAGCGAGTACGAAGAAATAGTGGCTACACAATGCGTAAATGAGACGGGAAGCCCGTGGATAAAGTATCAGAACTGGAGGAAGCTTTTGGACGGCGCAAAACCGCTCGAATTTAAATATGACCGCATTTACGAGAAAAAGGGCTACGGTCTGGACGATTATTCCGTGCTCGATAAAAACGCGCATTATGACATTGTGGGCTTTAATACGGGCGCGTGCGTGCTTAAGGTCGCTCTCGATTTGTTTGACCGCGGCTACGACTTTAATGTTTTGACGTCATACTGCTATTCCGACAGCGGCGCGGAGCATCACGAGAAGGGCTTATGGACGCTGCGTAACCTTTTGGGAAGCGCGGTGATTTGATTTGCCGCGCAGCCCTTTTTTATTTATCGGAAAAGGTGTCTTGACAGGTGGCAAGACACGTGATATACTTATAAACAAAGAAACTTTAAGAGGGGAAAAATATGAAAGACATCGCTAAGGAAACAGAACGGTTAAAAAAGGAAAAGAACGCTGTGATTCTCGCGCATTATTACGTTAACGACGAGGTTCAGAATGTCGCCGATTACGTGGGTGATTCGTATTATCTTGCAAAGATAGCAAAAGAGAGCAGCGCGGATGTGATTGTGTTCTGCGGCGTATCGTTTATGGGTGAAAGCGCGAAAATATTAAATCCCGATAAAACGGTACTTATGCCGGACAAGTCCGCCAACTGCCCGATGGCGCATATGGCGGATGTTGCGAAAATAGAGGAAATGCGTGAAAAATACGACGATCTCGCGGTAGTGTGCTATATAAATTCCACATCCGAGCTTAAATGTCACAGCGACGTATGCGTTACGTCGTCAAACGCGGTCAAGATAGTCGAAGCACTTCCGAACAAAAATATATTCTTTATCCCCGATGAAAACCTGGGCAGATATGTCGCGGAGCAGGTAAGCGATAAAAATATTATACTGAACGACGGCTTTTGCCATGTTCACGCATCTATAACAAAGGATTATCTCGGACAAATCAAGGCGAAATATCCCAACGCGCTTGTTTTGGCGCACCCCGAATGTAAAAAAGACGTGCTTGACGAAGCGGATTACATAGGCAGCACGTCGGGGATCATAGAGTTTGCTTCCAAAATCGACAGCGACGAATTTATTGTTTGCACGGAAAGCGGAGTGAGCTGCGAATTAAAGAAAAGAAATCCCGGAAAGAAATTTTATTTCGCGTCGTCGAATCATTTTTGTCCGAACATGAAGCTCAATACGCTTGAAAAAGTGCTCCATGTGCTTAAAACGGGCGAAAATGAAGTGAAAGTCAGCGACGAAATACGGAAGCGGGCGTTGATACCGCTTGACAGAATGATTGAAATTGCAAAATAACCGAGGAGATAAAAATGAAAACGGATATAGTCATCGCCGGCAGCGGCGTGGGCGGTTTATACTGCGCCATGAATCTGCCGCGTGATAAAAAAATCATAATCGTGACAAAAGAAGCCGCCGACAAGAGCGATTCGTTCCTTGCGCAGGGCGGGATATGCGTGCTTAAAAGCGAGGACGACTACGACAGCTATTTCGAGGACACAATGCGCGCGGGACATTATGAGAACAATAAGCAGTCTGTGGAAATCATGATACGCTCGTCGCGCGGTGTGATAGACGACCTTGAAAAGACGGGAGTGCGCTTTACAAAGCGCGACGGTGAATTTGTATACACAAAGGAAGGCGGTCATTCCGCGCCGCGTATTTTGTTTCATGAGGACGTGACCGGCAAGGAAATAACATCGCATCTTCTGAACGCCGTGAGAAAGCTTGACAACGTAACGATCGTCGAGCATTTTACAATGGTCGATATCATCGAGCGCGGCAACGAATGCTTTGGCATAATCGGACACGACGAGAACGGGAAATTCCGCAGTATAAAGGCTGATTATACCGTTTTTGCCACCGGCGGAATAGGCGGTCTTTACAAAAATTCAACGAACTACCGTCATCTTACCGGCGACGCGCTCGCAATCGCGCTGAGACACGATATAAAGCTGAAGAATATTGATTATATCCAGATACATCCGACTACTCTTTATTCGAGAAAACGCGGACGGCGTTTCCTTATATCCGAATCGGTACGCGGAGAAGGCGCAGTCCTTTTCAATTCTCATATGCGCCGATTTGTTGACGAGCTTCTGCCGAGGGACGTTGTTGCAAAGGCGATTTTCGAGGAAATGGAAAAGGATGAAAAGCCGTACGTATGGCTTTCCATGAAGCCTATCCCAACCGAAATGATAAAAAATCATTTTCCGAATATTTACCGACACTGTATCGAGGAGGGGTACGACGTTACAAAGGAATCTATACCTGTCGTTCCGTCGCAGCATTATTTTATGGGTGGCATAGATGTGGACAAATACAGTGCCACGTCAATGAAACGCCTATACGCCGTGGGGGAAACGGCTTGCAACGGCGTACACGGAAGAAACCGTCTCGCGAGCAATTCGCTTCTCGAAAGCCTTGTTTTTGCAAAACGCGCGGCAAAACGAATAGGGGAAACGTATTCCCCGTCGGAATTTACCGAAAATGTACGCGCGGACGGCAGACGATACGAGGAATATCAGAAGATATACAAAGCGGAGGTTCTTGACGCAATAGAAAAGGAGAGAGAAAAGAATGAACGGCATAACAATGAAGCTTAACGTTGACGAGCTTATTATGAATGCGTTGCGAGAAGATATAACAAGCGAGGATATAACAACAAATTCCGTAATGCCTGAGAAGCGAGCGGGCGAGGTGGAGCTTATATGCAAGCAGGACGGTATCATAGCGGGACTGGGCGTTTTTAAACGCGTATTTGAGCTTCTTGACAAAGATACCGAATTTATCTCAAACGTGAAGGACGGCGACGAGGTAAAAAACGGGGAGAAGATAGGAACGGTACGCGGAGATATACGCGTTCTGCTTTCGGGTGAACGAACCGCGCTTAATTATCTTCAGCGCATGAGCGGTATCGCGACATATACACATTCGATAGTAAAATTGCTTGAGGGCTGCAACACAAAACTGCTTGACACGCGCAAAACCACGCCCAATATGCGCGTATTCGAGAAATATGCGGTAAAGGTCGGCGGCGGCTGTAATCATCGCTATAATCTCAGCGACGGAATACTCCTTAAGGATAATCATATAGGCGCGGCGGGAGGAGTAAAAGAAGCGGTAAGACTTGCCAGGGAATACGCGCCGTTTGTCAGAAAAATAGAAATAGAGGTCGAAAATCTTGACATGCTAAGAGACGCGCTTGACGCGGGAGCGGATATAATCATGCTCGACAATATGAGCGTCGACGATATGCGCGAAGCCGTAAAACTTACAAAGGGCAGAGCCGAAACGGAATGCAGCGGCAACGTGACGCGGGAAAATATAGGTAAATTGGTCGACATAGGCGTAGATTATATTTCAAGCGGCGCGCTGACACATTCCGCGCCGATTATGGATTTATCGCTGAAGAATCTTCACGCGATTTGAAAGAGGTAGATGAAATGAACTCAGCCGAAAGACGAAAGGAAATAACACGGCTTATCAGCGAAAGCTCCGTTCCCGTTTCGGGAAACGCGCTTGCAAAGCTGCTCGGCGTGTCGCGGCAGGTCATCGTTCAGGACGTGGCTATCCTTAAGGCGTCCGGCTTGGATATCCTGTCTACAAGCAGGGGATATGCCATAAACGACAGCCGCGCTTATACGCGCGCTTTCAAGGTCTATCACACGAACGAGCAGACGGAGGACGAACTTAATACAATAGTTGACCTGGGCGGTACTGTCGAGGACGTTTTTGTGTGGCACAGAGTATACGGAAGGATAGAAGCAAAGCTTAACCTTTCATCGCGCCGCGACGTGTGTATGTGTGTAGAGGGACTTGTCAGCGGCAAATCCACGTCGCTTATGAACGTCACGTCGGGATATCATTATCATACGGTCAAAGCCGACAGCGAGGAAACGCTCGACCTCATAGAGAAGGCACTGGGCGATAAAAATTATCTCGCGCCGGAAATATGAGCATTAACGTAAAAAGCGGCTTATAACTCCCCGAAAAAGGGAGTTTTTTGTTGCAAAAATTCTTTTTGTATGATACAATTACTTTGAGTAACCATATCGAAAGGGTGTGACCGTAATGAAGAAGCTGATACAAATCATACTGACCTCGGCGGCTTTTTGTGCCATGTGCGCCGTATCGGCTTCCGCAGCGGATTTTGATTATTCGACCGTTATTGCGGTCACAAAATCTCAGCCGGTAGGAATACGTCTGTTTTTGGCGTCGTCACCGTTTGACGGATTCGCCTTGTCCGATATAGAAAATCTTGATAATAATCCTTCCGCTCCGTTTTCGATTTTTGCCCTGCCGAACGAAGGGCATACTTATTTGCTGACCCTTGAGGAGGGGGGACGCGAAAACGTGTTGAAGCTTATAGACGAGCTGAATGCCGAACCCGGGATAGACTATGCGCAGCCGAATTACATATACGAGCTTTACGGAACGCCGGACGACTATTACTATTCACAGCAATACGGACTTGATATAATAAACGCGCCCGACGTCTGGGATATGGATATAGACTGTTCCGATGTGACCGTAGCCGTGATAGACAGCGGCGTTTTGATGTCTCATCCCGATTTAAAGGATAATATATGGGTCAATTCCGCGGAAGCGAACGGCAAGCCGAATTACGATGACGACGGCAACGGCTATGACGACGATATACACGGCTGGGATTTCTATAACGGTTCGTCGCTGCCGCAGGACAACGATCCGACCGATACCGTGGGACACGGCACGCATGTGGCGGGAATAATAAGCGCGTCCACAAATAATTCGATAGGCGTTGCGTCGCTTGCGCGTAACGCTAAAATCGTTCCGCTGAAAACCTTTTTTGACTCTTCATCTTCCGCAAATTTATATAAGGCTATCCAATACGTGAAAGAAAAAAATTTTGATATTGTCAATTGCAGCTTCGGTACGGAATACGAGGATAAGTTGATTTATGATAATATTCAGGCTTGCCGGAATACGCTGTTTGTAGCCGCGGCGGGAAACGATTCGTCGGATAATGATGTGAAAAAGATGTACCCCGCTTCGTTTGACCTTGACAATGTGATTTCCGTAGCGTCCACCGATAAAAACGACGCTTTGTCATATTTTTCAAACTACGGAGCAACGGAGGTGGATATTGCCGCTCCGGGATCAAGCATTATAAGCACTTATTGTAAAGTATCGCAAAACAATCTGGCGACATACGCTTCATCGAGCGGTACGTCAATGGCTGCGCCTATGGTTTCGAGCGCGGCGGCAGTCGTTAAGGCAAAATTTCCCTATATGACGCCTTTGCAAATTGCGGATAAATTGAAAAGCGGCGCGTTTAAAATCAGCACATTAACGGGTAAGGTCAATACCGGCGCGCGTCTTGACGCGCTTGAAGCTGTTCTTCTGCATGCAGAACGCGTGGAAATGTCAAAAGAAAAAATCACACTGATTAAAGGAGATAAGGCAAAAATCGAGTATAGCGTGTTCCCGAGCGATACCACGGATACGCCGGTATGGAAGTCGAGCAACACCGACGCGGTATCGGTCAGCAACGGAGTTGTCGAAGCCGTTGATTACGGTACGTCCGATATTACAGTTTCTTACGGTGAAATTGAGGGTACGTGCAGGGTTGAAGTCATAAAACCGACCCCTACGCCCACACCAACCCCAACTCCGACTCCGACACCTACCCCCACGCCCACGCCTACATCCACGCCGACACTCACGCCGACCCCTACGCCGACACCCACGCCGACCCCTACCCCAACACCCACGCCGACACCGACCCCTACTCCCACGCCTTCACCAACCCTTACACCTACTCCCACGCCCACGCCAACTCTTACACCCACGCCGACGCCTATATCCACAATAACGCCGACGCCTACGTCTGCGCCCACGCCGGAGCCTACTTCCGACGGGACGGGCGGTGAGGATATAAACGCTATCCATGCGGTGCGGAATATGAATTCAGTGAGCGTTTCGCTTGAATTTTCCGAACAAATAAATGAGAGTGATATACTTCTCTTTGCCGCGCTGAGAGACGGGAACGAGCTGAAAAGTGTGGTAATACCCGATATTGCGTCCATGAATGCCGAATTTGATATTCCAAATGAATTTTCGGACTGCGACGTTATACTTTATGTGTGGAATAAAGACCAAAAACCATACGCTTCACCGCTAAAGCTTCAATAAAAAAAACGGCGTTTTCGCCGTTTTTTTGATTTTAAATATTATTTTACTTAAGGTTCAGGCGTATTCTGTCGGCAACCATGGCGATGAATTCCGAATTTGTGGGCTTACCCTTGCCGGTGTGTATCGTGTATCCGAAGATCTCGTTCATTATTTCCGGCTTGCCGCGCGTCCACGCGACTTCGATCGAATGACGAATCGCTCTTTCAACACGGCTTGCGGTCGTATTGTACGCCTTTGCGATTTCGGGATAGAGCTGTTTTGTAATAAAATTAAGTAAGTCCATATTTTCAACGACCATCATGATCGCGCTTCTGATGTATTGATAGCCTTTTATGTGCGCCGGTACTCCAAGCTCATGGATAAAGTCGGTAACGACCGTTTCAAGATCGACCTCCTCATCTTTGGACGGTACGGGTGAGATGACGCGTTCGCCTATGCTTATTGCGCCGCTTACATGCTGAGACGATACGTCGCGTATAACCTCGCATACGCGTTCGCAGCTTTGCGGCTTCAGAAGACAGTAACTTACTCCTCCGACAGACGCAGCCATTTCGATCGCACTTGCAGAGATAGAATATACGATTATTTTCGGGTGTTTCGGCAGCGGAGCGTTTGACAGCTTCTTAATTATCCCTATGCCGTCAAGCTTGGGCATGACCAAGTCGAGAATCACCGCGTCCGGCGATGTTTCCAGAATAAGCTTGTACGCTTCTTCACCGTCGTAAGCCTGCGAAGCAAGCGTCATATCGCTTCGGCTTTTTACGCAATCGGACAGCTCGCGGTTCAGTTTTTCGTTGTCATCTGCTATAAGAACAGATATTTTCTTTTTCATAGTATAATCCTCCTGTCGTTATTCAAACAAAATAATACCGTAATCATTTAATTATTTTCGGCACAATAGTATATTACCATAAAATGTAAATTAAATCAAGATATTTTTCAAAATTTTTCCATAAAAAATAAAATATTGTCAATTATGCTAAAAATAAACTCAAATATTTGCCTTTTTTCGATGTATAAAACGGCAAAAAAAAACGTACCCCCGCCCGAAAAGGGCGCGGGTACCGTGCTGTCGAGACGGAGAGATCTAACTTTCCGCCGTATCGCGCGTGGCTTTCATTTGCCGGGCGGATACTTACTTGTTGCACATACAGGTTACGATAACGATGATGATAAGAACCCAAAGAATCATATCAAGGTCAAAGTTACAACCATTATTTCTTTCACAGCATTCTCCCATTGTAGGCTCCTCCTTTCAATGTTTTGTAATATATATTATGACTATTATGTAAAATTTGCAGATTGTCCTTGAAATTTTCAAAGGAATGGAGTAAAATAGGAGTGTGATATTTTCTTGAGGAGGTATTTTTTTGGAGCAAAGGAAAATCGACAGGATAAACGAGTTGGCGCACAAGGCGAAAGCGGAGGGCTTGACCGATGAGGAAATAACCGAGCGCGCCGCGCTTCGCAAGGAATATCTTGAGGCTGTGCGCCGCAATTTCAGGCAGACGCTTGAAAGCATTGAAATAATTGATAAAGGAGAATGAAAAAATGTCACTTATTATTCCCGAAAACTATAAAAGCACTCTTGACGGACGTGAAACGGAACGCGCGATCAAATTCATAAAGGACACGTTTCAGCATGAAATAATTGCCGCGCTGAATCTTCAGAGGATTTCAGCTCCGCTGTTTGTTCGTCCCGAAACGGGTCTCAACGACAACTTAAACGGCGTGGAAAGACCCGTGTCGTTCGACGCGCCTTGTATAGGCGGCGCGGAGCTTGAAATCGTCCATTCTCTTGCGAAGTGGAAGCGAATGACGCTCGGCAGTTATTCTTTCGAGCCGGGCGAGGGCTTGTACACGGATATGAACGCAATCAGACGCGACGAAGAGGTCGACAATCTTCATTCCATGTATGTGGACCAGTGGGACTGGGAAGCCGTTATAGAAAAGAAGGAAAGAACCGTTGAGACGCTTAAAAATTATGTAAAGCGTATTTACTCGGCAATGAAGTCAACGCAGAGCAGGGTATGTCAAAAATATCCGTCCATCGAGAATAATTTCCCCGATGAAATTACGTTTATAACGACGCAGGAGCTTGAGGACATGTATCCCGACATTGAGCCTAAGGAAAGAGAAAACAAGCTTTTGCGCGAGAAAAAAGCCGTTTTCCTCATGCAGATAGGAAAGGAGCTTAATTCGGGCAAGCGTCACGACGGCAGGGCTCCCGACTACGACGACTGGGAATTGAACGGTGATATTATAGTATATTATCCGCTGCTCGATATAGCTTACGAGCTTTCGAGCATGGGTATAAGAGTCGACGAGGATTCTCTTGTTACGCAGATAAAAATTGCGGGCTGTGAGGACAGAATGAAGCTCGATTTCCATAAAAAACTTGTCAACAAAGAGCTTCCGTACACAATAGGCGGCGGTATCGGTCAGTCGAGACTGTGTATGTACATGCTCGGCAAAGCGCACATAGGCGAGGTGCAGTCTTCGGTATGGCCGGACGAAATGCGCGCTGTTTGCGAGAAAAACGGAATTAAACTACTGTAATTGAAAGGATACTGTATACGAACATGAAAACACTTATAAAAAGCATTTACAGAGAAACGGAACGGTACGGGGGAAAAATAATTACCGTCTCCGGCTGGATCCGAAATATAAGAATTTCTAAGAATTTCGGTTTTATCGAGCTAAACGACGGCTCATTTTTCAAAAATTTGCAAATCGTGATAGAGTCCGACAAGCTCGAAAACTTTGCGGAGCTGTCGAAGCTTAACGTCGGCGCGGCTGTTACGGCGACGGGTAACCTTGAATTGACGCCGGAAGCGAAGCAACCGTTCGAGCTTAAAGCGGACGAGGTAATTACGGACGGTGAGTCAACGCCAGATTATCCGCTTCAGAAAAAGCGTCACAGCTTTGAATATTTGCGCACGATAGCGCATCTGAGACCGCGTACAAATACGTTTTCCGCTGTGTTCCGTATTCGCTCGATGATCGCCTACGCGATACATCAATTCTTCCAGGAACGCGGTTTTGTGTACGTTCATACGCCTATTATAACGGCAAGCGACTGCGAGGGCGCGGGAGAGATGTTCCAGGTCACGACGATGGATATGGCGAACCTGCCCAAGGACGGCGACGGAAATGTGGATTATTCAAAGGATTTCTTCGGTAAACAGGCGAATCTTACCGTGAGCGGACAGCTTAATGTCGAAACATATTGTATGGCGTTCAGGAATGTGTACACATTCGGTCCCACGTTCCGCGCGGAAAATTCGAATACCACGCGCCATGCGGCTGAATTTTGGATGATCGAGCCGGAAATCGCGTTTGCCGACCTTCGGGACGACATGGAACTTGCCGAGGATATGCTCAAATATATAATACGTTATTGTCTCGAAAACGCGCCGGAGGAAATGGAGTTTTTCAACCAATTCATTGACAAGGGATTGCTTGACAGATTAAATCATGTTCTAAACAGTGAATTCGCTCAGGTGACCTATACGGAAGCGATTGAAATTCTCGAAAGAGACAGTGAGGAGGGGAAAGTTAAATTTGATTATCCCGTAAAATGGGGTTCGGACTTGCAGACCGAACATGAAAGATATCTTACGGAGCAAGTGTTTAACCGTCCGCTTTTCGTAACGGATTACCCGAAGGAAATCAAGGCGTTTTACATGAAACTCAACGACGATAAGAAGACCGTTGCCGCAATGGACTTGCTTGTTCCGGGCGTGGGTGAAATAATCGGCGGCAGCCAGAGGGAAGAGAGATATGATGTTCTTCTCGAAAGAATGAAGGAGCTTGGGCTGAGCGAGGAGGATTATTCATTCTATCTCGATTTGAGAAGATACGGAACAAATAAGCACGCGGGCTTCGGACTTGGCTTTGAAAGGGCGGTCATGTATATTACCGGCGTTTCGAATATACGCGATGTGATCCCGTTCCCGAGAACAGTGGGTACGGCTGAATTTTAAAAAATTCGGGAGGCTTTCCTTAGCCTCCCGATTCCGTAAGGAGAGGATTTTATGACATTTCTTTATATTGTGCTTGCCGTCATTGTGATAGCAATTGCGTTCAAATTCAACGTTTGGCTCGGAGCGGCTCTGATATTGGCTGCGGCGGCATACGGAGTATTCCGTTTTATTCCCGTTTTGTATGTAACAAAGGGTAACCAGGCTTACGCCGCCGGAGACGAAGATGCGGCTTATACATGGTACAAAAAGGCTTACGATACGGGCAGACTTAATGTGAAATTCAAATCGTCATACGCATATATTCTTTTAAGAACCGGACGCGAGGACGAAGCGGAGAAGGTGCTTGACCCTATCATAAGAGTCAAAGGACTTGCGCCCGAAAAAAAGAATGTTGCGAAGCAGCAAAGATGTATGGTGTATTATCGTCAGGGCAGACTGGACGAAGCGATAGAAGAAGCAAACGAGCTGTATGAAAGCGGTTACCGCACGAGCAATTTATACGGAATGATAGGATATTTCAAGCTTTTGCGGGGAGATCCCATTGACGAAACTCTTAAAATATGCGAGGAAGCGTATGATTACGATAAGGATAACAGAGATATTCTCGACAATTTGTCAATATGCTATTACAAGCTCGGCAGATACTCAGACGCAGAAAGGATCTCCGACGAGCTTCTCGACGAAAATAAGGAATTTATAGAAGGTTATTACCACGGCGCGCAGATAGCCGTAAAATTGAACAAATACGATAAAGCCGAGGAATATCTCGATAAATTGTCCGAATGTAAACGTTCGAAAATGACAACAATAACAGAGAAGGAAATCGAAGACCTGAAAAAAGAGGTAAGTGAACTGAAGTAAACGATTGGATGCGGAAAGGAAAATTATATGAAGGACGGATTTGTGCGCTGCGCCGCCGTGACGCCCGATATACGCGTCGCCGATACGGATCATAACGCAGAACGTATAATCGAGGAAATAAGGAAAGCGTCGGGAAACAACATAAAGCTCATCGTTTTTCCCGAACTTTGCGTAACGGGATATACATGCGGAGATCTATTCCTGCAAAGCACGCTTCTCGACGGCGCGCTTGCTGCCGCAAAGAAAATTGCAGACGAAACGCGCGGGTTGGATATTACCGCCGTTATCGGTATTCCGCTCGTTGTGCGTCAAAAGCTTTTCAACTGCGCCGTTGTGATCAACCGAGGAGAGATCAAGGGCGTTGTTCCCAAGCTGAGTATACCCAATTACTCGGAATTTTACGAAGCGAGACATTTTTGCGCGGGAAAACGCGGAGTGGAATTTATAAATATTCTCGGCAGCGAGGTTCCGTTCGGGGCTAATATATTGTTCAAAATAAAAAGCTGTCCCGATTTTATAATGGCGATTGAAATCTGCGAGGATCTATGGACTGCGGCACCGCCTTCAAGCGAACACGCGGCGGCGGGAGCGGTCATCATCGCGAATCTTTCGGCTAGTAATGCGGTCGTTGCGAAGGACGAGTACCGTGAAATGCTTGTCAAGAGCCAGTCGGCGAGGATTTACGGCGCGTATGTTTACGCTTCGTCAGGGTATGGCGAATCCACGACAGACCTTGTCTTTTCCGCAGATAACATTATTGCCGAAAACGGTGCGGTCCTTGCAAGAAGCGCGCGTTTTAAAAACGAGTGCGTATATAGTGAGATCGATTTGGAAAGACTGATAAACGAGAGAAAAAGAAGCAATACCTACAAAATTTCGGACGCTTCCGATTATGTGACCGTAGAGCTTGACGCAGATCTCGGCGAAACAGAACTTACGCGGCACGTTGAGAAACTTCCGTTTGTACCTGCCGATAACGCAAAACGCGCGAAACGCAGCGAGGAAATTCTTACGATACAGTCCATGGGACTTATGAAGCGTCTTGAACACACACATTCCAAAACCGTTGTGATAGGCGTAAGCGGAGGACTTGACTCCACGCTCGCTTTGCTTGTCGCCGTTCGCGCGTATGACAGTCTCTCGCTCGACAGGAAGAATATAATCGCGGTAACGATGCCGTGCTTCGGGACGACGGAACGTACTCGTTCCAACGCGGTGAATTTTGCCGAATCGCTCGGAGTTACGCTTAAAGAAATAAATATAAGCGACGCGGTGAATATTCATTTCCGCGATATAGGGCATGACCCGAACGTGTGCGATGTGACATACGAAAACGCGCAGGCGAGAGAAAGAACGCAGGTTTTAATGGATATTGCCAATCAAAGCGGCGGACTTGTAATAGGTACGGGCGATATGTCGGAACTCGCTTTGGGCTGGGCGACGTATAACGGAGATCATATGTCAATGTACGCCGTAAACGCGGGCGTACCGAAAACGCTTATACGTCATCTTGTCGATTACGAAGCGGATAGGACCGATAACGACGCGCTCAGAAAGACGCTTCGGGATATTCTCGACACACCCGTCAGCCCCGAGCTTCTTCCGCCCAAGGACGGCAAAATATCTCAGAAAACGGAAAATATAGTAGGTCCTTATGAGCTGCACGATTTCTTTCTGTATAATATTATACGATTTGGTTTTTCACCGAGGAAAATATACCGCCTGGCAGCTTATGCATTTAAGGGCGAATATGATGAAAAGGTAATAATCGAATGGATGAAGGTTTTTTACAGAAGATTCTTCGCACAGCAGTTTAAAAGATCTTGTCTGCCCGACGGACCGAAGGTGGGTAGCGTTGCTCTTTCTCCCAGAGGCGACTGGCGTATGCCGTCGGACGCGTCTGCGGATATATGGCTTCGAGAAATTGAAAATCTATGATTATACTTGTCCGCGGAACGAATTTTGAAGGACTTTTAAAGTCCTTCGTAGGAGGGATTTCTGTGACAAGAGGGAAAATATGTCTGGTGCTGTCAGCCGTGATATACGGAACGGCACCTTTGCTTTCCAAATTTGCTTACGAAGGCGGTGTTAACGGTATTACGCTGACGTTTCTGCGTACATCACTGATGATCCCGCTTTTGTTTTTTATTATGCTTTTTCGCCATCAGTCGTTTCGGCTTATGCGTAAGGAGCTTTACAGTATTATCATTTTCAGTGCGTTCGGCGGTTCCCTGTCGATAATTTCGCTGTATGCGGCTTACGATTATATTTCGACAGGACTTGCAACGACGCTTCACTTTATATATCCGCTCATTATAGTTATCGTTTCGGCGTTGGTTTACCGCGAAAAAATTACAAAGTTGAAGCTTGCCGCCGTTATGTTTGTCACGATCGGCATATTCCTTTTTGTGGATATAACGACCGCTGCGGATAAAATGGGCGTAATGCTTGCGGTGATGTCGGGAATTTTTTACAGCTTTTACGTGATATACATGGATCATTCGGGTATAGATAATATGGATTATATAAAGCTTACATTTTACCTTATGATAATAACGAGCGCGTGTACGCTCATTTTCGGCGCGCTGACCGACAACATCTCGTTTGCGGGGATCAGTGCGCGCGGGTGGATTTATTCGTCGCTCGTGTCGTTTCTCATCACTCTCGGAGCGATACCTCTTTTTCAAGCCGGAGTACGTTATGAGGGCGCGTCGACTGCGGGTATCTTATCTGCTTTTGAACCGATAACAACTATTCTTATCGGGATTTTCTTTTTGGGCGAAAGTATGCAATTTGTTCAGTATTTCGGCGGCGCGATGATAATTTCGGGCGTTATGATGGCTGAAAAGTACGGATAATTCGCCGCTTTTGGAAATTTTTTTTATTTATACCTTGATTTTTTTCATAAAATATATTAGAATATATAATATATAAATCACGAAAGATTTAGGAGGATTATTTATGATTACAGCAGGCGATTTTAGAAACGGCAGAACTTTTGAACATGAGGGCAACGTATATCAAATTGTCGAGTTTCAGCACGTTAAGCCGGGAAAGGGCGCGGCGTTCGTCAGAACGAAGCTCAAGAATATAATAAGCGGCGGCGTTGTTGAAAAAACATTCCGTCCTACGGAAAAATTTGAGGAGGCCCATATCGACAGAAAAGACATGGCTTATTCATACGGCGACGACGATTTTTATCATTTCATGGATAACGAGACATACGACATGATCGACATCGCCAAAGCCGAAATAGAAGAACAGATGAAATTTGTCAAGGAAAACGATGTGTGCAAGGTAATGTCGTATAAGGGCAACATTTTCGGCGTTGAACCTCCCACGTTCGTTGAGCTTCAGGTCACGGAGACGGAACCGGGATTTGCCGGCAATACGTCAACCAACGCGACCAAGCCTGCGACGCTCGAAACGGGCGCGACTATTCAGGTCCCGCTGTTCGTTGACGTAAACGAAGTTATAAGAGTAGACACGAGAACCGGAGAATATATGGAGCGAGTTAAATAATACGAGCTTTCGGAAAGGTATTGTTATGGAAGATTTGACAAAAAAGGTTTCCTACATCAAAGGCTATGCGGACGGCTTGGATATCAGTCCCAAAAGCGACGAGGGTAAGCTTATCATAAAACTTATTGATTTGCTCGGCGAAGCGGCTCAGAGAGTGGAGGAGCTTGACGCGCGCGTTGAGGAACTTGAAGATGCGTTTGACGAGCTTGACGAAAGCGTGTTCGCAATTGCCGATGATTTTTACGGAGACGAACTTGACGATGAAGACGGCGATTGCGATGAAGACGATGCTATTGACGGCGATTATGACGACGATCTTTATGAGGACGGCAGCGATTACTTTGAAATCGAATGTCCCAACTGCGGAGAAGACGTTATGATAGATTTTGACATGATCGACGATGAAAATTCCATCGTATGCCCTAATTGCCATGAGGAAATCGAGCTTGAGTTTGACTGCGAAGAAGATTCGGAGGAATAATTAAATAAAAGGGGACGTTAAGTCCCTTTTTTCATGAAAGGATTAAATATGAAAGGTATTTATATTCATATTCCGTTTTGCGTGCGCAAGTGCAAATACTGTGATTTTGTTTCATATCCCGACAAGACGGCACTCGCCGATGAATACGTCTCCGCTTTGAAAAAGGAAGCGAAGATGTATCGCGGAGAAAAAGCGGATACGATTTTTATAGGCGGGGGAACGCCTTCATTATTGACGCCGAAACAAATCGAGACTGTCTGCCGTATGTGTTTCGACACATTTGACATTCCTGACGATTACGAGTTTACGATGGAGATAAATCCGGGTACGGTCGACGATGATAAAATCAACGCCATGCTTTCGGGCGGCGTTAATCGTGTCAGCGTGGGAGTACAGTCGTTTTGCGATGAAGAGCTTCGCCGAATCGGGCGAATACATGACGCAAAAACGGCATATAATACAATTTGGCAACTTAAGGAAAACGGATTTTCAAATATAAATATTGATATAATGACCGCGCTGCCGTCGCAGAATATAACTGCTCTTTCCGATACGTTGAATACCGCCGTAAAGCTTCCGATAACGCATATAAGCGCGTACAGCCTTATTATGGAGGAAGGAACCGCGCTTTATGACGAGTATTCAAATGGTGCCGTTACATTGCCGAACGACGACGATGAAAGAGATATGTATGCTTTTACAAAGGATTTTCTGAACAAAAACGGATTTGCGCGATATGAAATATCGAATTTTGCACGGGACGGTTTCGAGTGCCGCCACAACATAAAATACTGGACGTTTGAGGAATACGTAGGTCTTGGCGCGGCTGCGCACTCATATATGGACGGCAAGAGGTTTTACAACACTTCGATTTTGGAGGAATACATTATGGGAGCGGAAAAGACCGTAACGCTTCTCACGCGTGACGACGAGATATCGGAATATATCATTACAGGACTTAGGATGGACAGGGGAATAGACGCAGCGCGTTTCGCCGCTCGCTTTAATGAACGAATCGAAGATATTTACGGCGACAAATTGAAAAAATTTATTTCGCTCGGACTTATTAAAAGCTGCGGCGGCTTTTATTCGCTTACGGATCGCGGGATCGACGTTTCAAATTCCGTATTGTGTGAATTTGTATAAATTGTTAATAATTTATGAAAAATCATATTAACCGCTTGACATTTAAATGTAATAGTGGTATCTTATACTTGTTAGCACTCAAGGCGAATGAGTGCTAACAAATAAATTCTGAGAAAGGAATGATTGTCATGGATTTAAGCGAAAGAAAAAGAAAGATACTCCAGGCAATCATAGATGAATATATAGGTACAGCCGAGCCGGTCGGTTCAAGGGCGATTTCGAAAAAAGAAAACCTCGGTTTGTCGAGCGCGACCATAAGAAACGAGATGGCGGATCTTGAGGAAATGGGATATCTTGTACAGCCGCATACCTCGGCCGGACGCATCCCGTCAGACGCGGGTTACAGATTTTATGTAAACTCACTTATGAGTAATTACAAAATCGGTATGGAAGCTGTCGCGCAGCTTCAGGCACTCCTGAAAACGCGCGTCAGTCAGCTTGAAAAGATTATTAAGTACGCCGCGGCGATCGCGTCCAATCTTACCGAATATACCACGGTTGCGACCGCGCCGAGCGTGAATGATTCTCAGATAAGGAAAATTGACCTTGTAAACATATCAAGTCACACGGTCATGCTCATCGTTGTGACGCGCGAGGTAAAAAGCAGGGCGATAAATACCGAAATAGACGAAAAAAATTGTGAAGTGCTTTCACGAATTTTAAATTCAAAGCTCGCGGGTAAGAAGTCGTCCGATATCAATTTTGAGATGTTCGAGGAAATCAGAGAGGAAACGGAGAAAAATACAAGTCTCGATTCAAAGGCACTTGCGGAGATGATCCGCTTCGTATATGATATAATAACCGAGGATTCGGAAACGGAAATATATGTAAACAACGCTAAGTCGATTCTTCATTATCCAGAATACAGTAATGTTGACAAAGCGGAGAAAATACTGTCTTTCCTGGAGGATAAGGAAAATTTAAGAAAAATAATAGAAACCGATAACGCGGAAGGGATAAAGGCAAAAATAGGAAAGGAAAATGATTTTGAAATATTGCAGGACTGCTCGCTCGTAAGCGTTAATTATTCGCTTCGAAACGGTTCCGGCGGCAGACTTGCCGTTATAGGACCGAAGCGAATGAATTATTCGAAGGTGTTTGCAAGTCTCGATCTTATTTCAAATGAAATAGATAAAATACTCGGTTACTACATGGACGGAAGCTGAGGAAAGGAGTAATAAAATGGAATTAAACGAAGAATTAGATAACGAACGCAGCGAAGAAGAAACGGAATGTGAAACCGTTTCGGAGGAGACGACCGAAGAAAAAGCCGAAGAAAAAACACAGGAGGAAATTCTTGAGGAAAAGCTTAAAGATCAAACCGATAAATATATGCGTCTGTACGCCGAGTTTGATAATTTTCAAAAGCGTACACAGCGTGAGAAGGATATGCGTTACGGCGATGCGATCATAGACGCGGCGGCGGCGATACTTCCTATCGGCGACAATCTTGAACGCGCCTTACAGACCGAGGTAACGACCGAGGAAGGGAAAAAACTCAAGGAAGGCGTTGAAATGGTCATGAAGCAGTTTGAGGAAACAATGTCAAAACTCGGGATCAAGCCGATCGAAGCACTCGGAGAGCAGTTTGACCCAAACCTTCATAACGCCGTAATGCACATTGAGGACGAGACCATAGATGATAACACGGTTGTGGAGGAGCTTATGAAGGGCTACATATATAAAGACAACCGAGTGGTTCGTCACAGTATGGTTAAAGTAGCAAACTAATTTGATTATTATAAGGAGGAAATAAATCATGGGAAAGATCATAGGTATTGACTTAGGTACAACAAACAGCTGCGTTGCGGTTATGGAGGGAGGAAATCCTAACGTAATCACCAACAGCGAGGGGGCGAGAACAACTCCGTCGGTCGTTGCGTTCCAGAAGGACGGCGAAAGAATCGTGGGTCAGGTCGCGAAGCGTCAGGCGGTAACGAACGCTGACAGAACGATCATGTCCATAAAGAGAAAAATGGGTACGACCGAGAAGGTGACGATAGACGGCAAGGCTTACACGCCGCAGGAAATTTCGGCTATGATCCTGTCAAAGCTCAAGCAGGACGCCGAGAGCTATCTCGGCGAGACCGTTACACAGGCTGTAATAACCGTTCCGGCTTACTTCAATGATTCTCAGCGTCAGGCTACAAAGGACGCGGGTAAGATAGCGGGTCTTGAGGTAATGAGAATCGTAAACGAGCCTACGGCTGCCGCGCTTGCATACGGAGTAGGCGAAAAGGATCAGAAGATAATGGTTTACGACCTCGGCGGCGGTACGTTCGACGTTTCCATTCTCGACATATCCGAGGGCGTGTTCGAGGTTCTTTCAACGAACGGCGATACGCATCTCGGCGGCGATGATTTCGACCAGAGAATTATAGACTTCCTTGTATCGGAATTTAAAAAGAGCGACGGCGTTGATTTGTCAAACGACAAAATGGCTATGCAGAGACTTAAGGAGGCTGCCGAGAAATCCAAGATCGAGCTTTCCGCGACAACGACTTCAAATATAAACCTTCCGTTTATTACTGCGGACGCGTCGGGTCCGAAGCATATGGATATAACGCTTACCAAAGCTAAATTCGATGAACTTACGGCTGATTTGGTAGACAGAACGATAACCTGCATAAGAAATGCCATGAGAGACGCAGACTTGAGCGCGTCGCAGATCGACGAGGTTCTTCTTGTGGGCGGTTCGTCGAGGATCCCCGCTGTACAGGAAGCCGTTAAAAAGGAAATGGGAAAAGAACCCAATAAGGGTATAAACCCCGACGAATGTGTCGCAGTAGGCGCGGCAAGACAGGCGGGCGTTCTCAGCGGCGATAATTCGCAGGATATACTTCTTCTCGACGTAACTCCGCTTTCACTCGGAATCGAGACAATGGGCGGCGTGTTCACGAAGCTTATAGAAAGAAATACGACGATACCCACGTCGAAGTCACAGATATTCTCTACCGCCGCAGACGGTCAGACGTCCGTTGAGGTACACGTTCTTCAGGGTGAAAGAGAGATGGCTCAGTACAACAAGACGCTCGGACGCTTCAACCTCACGGGAATCGCGCCCGCTCCGCGCGGCGTTCCTCAGATCGAGGTCACATTCGATATTGACGCTAACGGTATCGTAAATGTAAGCGCGAAGGATCTGGGCACCGGCAACGAGCAGAAAATTACGATCACCGCTTCGTCAAATCTCAGCGACGAGGATATCGATAAGGCTGTAAAAGAAGCGGAAAAGTACGCTGAAGAAGACAAGAAGCGTAAGGAAGAGGTCGAAATAAGAAACAACGCCGAATCGCTTGTGTATCAGTGTGAAAAAGCCGTCAAGGATGCGGGCGATAAAATTGACGAGAATACCAAGTCAATGGTAGAGGGCGAAGTCAACAAAGTCAAGGAAGCTCTCAAGGGTACCGACAGCGCGGCGATCAAGGCGGCTACCGACGAATTGCAGGAGAAATTCTATTCGGTCGCACAGCAGATGTACGCGCAGGCAAATCCTCAGGGAGACGCGGGCGCGCAGCAGGATCAGGGCGCGGATAATGTGTATGAAGCGGATTACAAAGAGGTGGACAATGATAATCAGTAATATGATTATTTAAAACGGCGCAGGGCTGCTATGACGGCAGCCCTGTTTTCGGTAAATTATATTTTACGTAATAAATGAAAACACTCTTTACAAATAAACGCAAATTTAGTATAATATATCAGGCAGGTGAAAAAATTGGCTGAAAAAAGAGATTATTATGAGGTTTTGGGCGTTCAAAAGGGAGCGTCCGACGAAGAAATAAAGAAAGCTTTCAGAAGGCAAAGTAAAAAATACCATCCTGATTTAAATCCGGGCGACAAAAATGCCGAAGAAAAATTCAAAGAGGTAAACGAAGCCTATCAAGTCCTTTCGGATCCTGAGAAAAAAGCAAATTACGACAGATTCGGACACGTGGGAGTGGATCCGAATTTCGGCGGCGGAGGATTTAACGGCGCGGGTTTTGATTTTGGGGATATATTTGATATGTTCGGCGGCTTCGGCGGCTTTGGCGGCGGTCGCAGAAACGGTCCCAAACGCGGCGCGGATATTCGCCAAGCGGTCGAGATAAGCTTTGAGGAAGCAGCATTCGGATGTAAACGCAGCTTAAACGTTACGACACAGGAAAAATGTGAAGCGTGCGGCGGTACGGGTGCGAAAAAGGGTACTACCGTAACGACCTGTTCAAACTGCCGAGGTACGGGACGAGTACAGACGCAGCAACGTACCATTCTGGGCTATATGACGACGGAAACCGTATGTCCGACATGTCACGGTGAAGGTAAGATAATAAAGGAACCGTGCAGAGAATGCCGCGGTACGGGAAATGTCAGAAAAAACAAAACAATAGAGGTTCAAATTCCCGCGGGAATAGACAACGGACAAACCATACAGCTTTCAGGCAAGGGTGAAGCGGGAAGCAGGGGAGGTCAAAGCGGAGATCTTCTGCTTACGGTAAGAGTTCGTCCGCATGAAATTTTCCGACGCGAGGGAAATAACGTACTTATTGATATGCCTATCACATTTGTTCAGGCGGCTTTGGGCGCGACGCTTAAAGTTCCGACGCTTGACGGACCCGTTGAATTGACGATACCCGAAGGTACGCAGAGTGCTTCGAGATTCCGTATGAAGGGTAAGGGCATACCGTATCTGAGAAGCAAATCGCGCGGCGACCAGTATGTTACGGTAAATGTGGAAGTACCGCGCAATTTAACAGCGAAGCAAAAGGAGATCCTTCGGGATTTTGATGAGGATAATAATTATAAGCAGAAGAAAAGCTTCTATGAAAAGATGAAGGATTTTCTTAAATAAACTCAATTAGGAGGAAAACGATGACGCCGAATATTTATAAGCTGTCAGAAATGACAAAGGAACAGTATGATTTTATTATGAAACGCGCCGAGCTTGATATCACAGAGCAGATGAAGGTCGCAACGGAAGTGTCAAACGACGTAAAGGAACGCGGAGACACCGCCGTGCTTGAGTATACCGCCAAATTTGACCATGTACAGCTTACCGCAGATCAAATGAAGGTCAAGCCCGAAGAGATCGAAGCGGGATATAACCGTCTTGACAAGGAAACGCGCGAGGCGATAGAATACGCGTATAAGAATATTTATGACTTCCATGAGAAGCAGCTTCCCGAGGAAATGTGGTTCACCATGGTAGACGACGGTTTGATGGTAGGCGAGAAAACAACTCCTATTGTAGACGTATGTCTGTATGTGCCTCACGGCAAAGGCTCTTTTCCGTCGGTATTGTGTATGCTCGGTATTCCCGCCGTCGTAGCGAAGGTGCCGAAAATCGTTGTGGTAACGCCCCCGAATGAAAAGGGCGAGGTTGACGACGCAATTCTTGCCGCCGCAAAAATTATAGGTATTACAGAGATTTACAAAGTCGGTGGAATACAAGCTGTGGCGGCTGTCGCTTACGGCACGGAAACGATTCCAAAGTGCCATAAAATTATCGGTCCCGGCAACAGCTACGCAACGGCGGCAAAAAGAGTTCTTGCGAATCATATAGACGCGGGTCTTCCGGCGGGACCGAGCGAGATAATCGTTCTTGCCGACGAGGAAGCCGATCCCGAGAATGTCGCGCTCGATTGGATGATCGAAGCCGAACACGGACCCGACAGCGCGGCACTTCTTGTTACGCACTCAAAGGAGCTTGTTGATAAAGTTATCCCTATTGTAAACAGACAGCTTGAAAAAATCTCAAAAAAGCGCAGAGAATGGATAGAAACGAACCTTACAACGTACGGCGGGGTCATTCTTACAGATTCTCTCGACGAATCTGTTGATTTTGTTAACGAATACGCGCCGGAGCATATGGAGGTAATGACGAAAAAGCCGTTCGACACGCTCCCGAAAATCAAGAACGCGGGCGAAATACTTTTGGGCGACTACACGCCGGTCACGCTCTGCAACTTCGTTTTGGGACCGAATGCGATACTTCCGACGGGTGGATTTGCGAAAACGTTTTCGTCGGTATCCGTTATGGATTTTCTGAAGCGTTCGTCTGTCGGATACGCTTCGAGAGACGGCTTCGAGAAGGTACGCGGTCACGCGTATAAGTTTGCCGAGGTAGAAGGCTTTGATACTCATGGTCTTGCCGTTAAGGAAAGGAAATAATCATGGAAAAAATTAAGGTTAAACGAAGAACAACCGAATCGGAAATAGGTGTAGAGCTGGACTTTTCGCCGTTAAAGCCGGATTACAGAAAATATATAAAAACGCCCATACCGTTTCTCAATCATATGCTTGAGCATATTGCGTGGCGCGGCGAAGTAAACATCGCAACAGATATAAAACTTGATGAATTTACTTTAACGCACGTCATATGCGAAGATTTGGGCATCGCGCTCGGTAAGGCGGCAAAGGAATACATAGACCGCACAAACGGCGCGGTCGGTTTTGGCGACGCGTTCGGCATTATTGACGAAGCAAAGGCGCAAACCTGTATCAGCTTCGAATCGCGTGCTTATTGCGATATATCGTATCACGGCGTTACGATGTCTCAGTCGGTTGAGGGCATGGATACGGACGACCTTGAGACGTTCCTTGACGGATTTGCGCAGGGCGCGTTATGTACCGTCCATATTGATATTTTCAAGGGTACTAACGGACATCATATCTGGGAAGCCGTTTATCGCTCGTTTGGCAGCGCGCTGAAAAAAGCCTTTGAAATTTCCGAAAGCCGTATGGGTAAGACAAGCGGCGTTGCGGGAAAAATAGAATGGACGATAGAATAAAAATAATTATGTAAACCAATGTGTTGTAGGGGCGACCGTTGGTCGCCCGCGGGCGGCTGATAGCCGCCCCTATAAATATTCATTGAGGAGGTAAAACGATGGAAAAGAAAATTATCGCTCCGCTATCAAAGGAAACGGTAAAAACCCTTAAAGCGGGCGACAGTGTGCTTATATCCGGCGTAATATATACCGCGCGCGACGCGGCGCATGAACGTATGTGCGTCGATTATAAAAAAAACGGCACGTTTCCTATCGATTTGAAAAACAATATAATATACTATGCCGGCCCGTGTCCGGCTAAACCGGGCGAGGTCATTGGTTCATGCGGTCCGACTACGTCGGGCAGAATGGACGCTTATACGCCGCTTTTGCTTGACTGCGGATTGACAGCGATGATCGGAAAGGGCGCGCGAAACAAAGACGTTACGGACGCGATCGTGCGTAACGGCTGCGTTTATTTCGGAGCAATAGGCGGCGCGGGCGCGCTTATAGCCCAATCAATAAAAAAAGCCGAAGTCGTGGCGTATGACGATTTGGGTACGGAAGCTATACGCCGCCTTGAGGTCGAGGATTTTCCCGCAGTAGTTCTTACAGATTGTGAAGGCTGCGACCTATATGAAACGGGACAGGCAAAATACAGGGAAATTTAAAAATGAGTACACCGCAAAATTCATTATCGATGGAAATCTCGTTTCGCGCTCTTATTAAATTCACGATACCCACGATAATAATGATGATTTTCACTTCGATGTATACGATCGTGGACGGAATTTTCGTGTCGCGGCTCGTGAACACGGACGCGCTTTCGGCGGTAAATATCGTGTTCCCGATTTTGGGACTTGCCACAGGAACGGGAACAATGTTCGGCACGGGTATGTCGGCTGTCGTTTCGATAAAAAACGGAGCGGGCAGGAATCTTGAAGCGAATCGGGATTTTACGTATATTTACATAGTTTTAGCCGCGCTCGCCGTTGTGTCAATGGCGTTGGTTTTTGCGTTCATAAAACCGATAATTATTTTCCTCGGCGCGAACGCGGCAATTTACGATTACTGTTACGATTACGCGCTCGTATCGGCGTTTTTCATACCGTTTTCGATAATGCAGATGTACGTTCACGGCGCGATTTTAGCCGACGGCAAGCCTAAGCTGATGCTCGCGCTGTCGCTTACGGGCGGTATAGCGAACATAATCCTCGACTACGTGTTCATAAAGCCGTGCGGCATGGGGATATCGGGCGCGGCTTTGGCTACGGGTATCGGATATACGATTCAAACGGTAGTCGGTACGATTTACTTTGCGCGCAACAAAAACGGGCTGGTACATTTCGTAACGCCGCGCCGCGATAGACGCGCGCTTGTTTCGACCGTCACAAACGGTTCGTCGGAAATGGTAAATAATCTTGCGATGAGCATTACCACGCTTCTGTTTAATCTCGCGATGATGCGCTTCGCGGGACAGGACGGAGTTGCCGCGATCACGATCGTGCTGTATATCGACTTTTTCCTCGTCGCCGTGAGCATAGGCTACTCGATGGGCGTTGCGCCGGTGATAAGCTATAACTACGGCGCGGAGGAAAAGGAGAAGCTTGGTAAAATTTTCAGAATAAGTATGGTTTTCCTCGGACTTTTCTCCGTAGCCGTGACGGTGCTTACCGTAATTTTCCGCGCACCGCTTGTGCTGACGTTCGCGAAGTCGGGTACAGTGGTATTTGAGATCGCGAAGCGCGGAATGCTGCTGTTCGCGTCGGGATATCTGTTCAAGGGCTATAATATATTCGCTTCGTCGCTTTTTACCGCGTACTCAAACGGCAAGGTTTCGGCGATAATTTCGTTTATACGCACGCTCGGACTTACATCGCTGTTTATAATCGGTTTCGCGGCACTTTTCGGCGTAGACGGAATATGGTTCGCCGTACCGGCGGCAGAATTTCTGACGCTCATCTTGGCGGCGTATTATATTTGGAAATATAAAGACACGTATTACCTCCTGCGCTAACAAAAAACGCTCAGATAAAGTCTGAGCGTTTTTTTATGCAGAGTTTGTCCTCATTCTTCCCATACCACCGTAAGTCCAAGTGCTTCACCGACAAAGCGCACGGGTATGAATATTCTTTCCTCTTTGATGATCGCCGCTGTGTCCATAACCACGGCATTACCGTCCACGAGCATTACGTTGCTTCCGAGTGTCAGCGATACTGCCGCGCCGTCCTTCTCAATAGTTGCCGTCTGTGTTTCCTGTGACCAGCCTACTTTAGCGTCAAGCATTTCCGACACGGCGCGTACCGGCACCTGTGTTCTGCCGTTATCGTCTATGAACGGCTTCGCGTCGGGGAAATCAACCGTTTTATCGCCGACTTTTATAACCGGCGTCTCGCCGTTTTCGACGTACAGCTTGCCCTCGTCCGTCGGTAACGGCGTAATGTCGGGCTTTGCGCTCGGTTTTGGCGTAACGTCAGGCTCCGCGCTTGGCGACGGCGTCGCTGTCGGCGCGGGAGCTGAAGCGTTTTCGACAACAGTTCCGTTATCCGCCAATTGCTTATAAAAATGATCCATATTGTTTTCTACACCGATAAAGTCATAGAAGTCTTTTGACAGCTTTATTGATTCGTCTTTGATGATTACGTTGTCTTTTGTCAGCAACCCGCTCTCATGAAACGAGTTTCCGACCTCGGGAGCACCCTCAAAGGTAACCTTTTCAATCAGCGGACATTCTCTGAACGCGCCGTCACTTATTACCTTTACGTTTTTAGGTATGGTTACTTCTTTGAGCGTAGTGTATGCGAACGCGCTGCTCTCAATGCTTTCCAAGGTTGTGGGGAATGTAACCGTATCAATATCACGGTACGCGAACGCATATTCGGTAATTGACTTTATACCTTCGGGAACTATCGGATCTTTTTCATCTGAGGTGTACTTCAAAACCGTGTCCTCCACGACGACATATCCCTTGTAATCACCGATACTCTTATCCGTTTTACCTTTCAGATATTTATCGCTGCACCAATTTGAACCTCTGACGGCTTTAAAGATTTTAACCGTCATATCGGAATTAAAGGTAATTTCCTGTGCGGACAGCACAGGCGGATTGTCAAGCAGCGCATCGGGAATGTTAATCTCCTTTATCTCTGTTCCCGCGAACCACGTGCTTTTCGGAACATTTGTAATATTGTCTGACAAATGTACCTTATCAAGCGACCCGCAATCGCTAAACGCGCTGTCCCCGACATATGTAACAGTATCGGGCATAATAATATCACCCGTCGGCGACGTGCCGTAAAAAGCGTATTCGCCGATTGACTGCAAGCCGTCGGACCATTCAATTGTTTTAAGATTCTTGCAATTCATAAAGGCTCGGTCGCCGATTTTCGTCAGGGTTGACGGCAATGTAACCTTTTCAAGAGCTTCGCAGTCCTCAAAATACCTGTAATCCACCTCCGTCACACCCTCTTTAAATTCTGCTTCCTTTAGAGTTGTCTGTGCGGAAGCGGGGAGGGGAGAGAGGTTAACGCCCTTGTTTACAATAAGCTTTTCAATTGGATTTCCGTTCAGACTGTTCACCTCTGCGCCTTCAGGAATTTCACATATTCCGTTATCGCCCGTATACGATGTTATTTTTCCGGCTTCATTATACACAAAATCGTCTTTGTTTTCAATGTTACTCAGATCGGAATTCTCCGCCGAAAATACTGTTATACCCATAACGGAGCATAACATACTCAGCACCACAATTAACGAAATGAATTTTTTCATAAAAATACCCCTTTTCTCTACTGTTGTTATTTATTTCACACATTGCGCGCTAAATCAATTATACTACAACTGAATACCAATGTCAATATATCAAACGCCGCAGCAACTATGATAAAAAGCCGCCCAAACTTCCGTCCGGGCGGCTTATGTAGTTTAATATACCATTATACCAGATAGAGTAAATCTGTGTATGTCGGGAAGGGCCAATATTCTCTCGATACCATGGTTTCGAGCGTGTCAGCCGTCTCGCGCAGCGTCTCCATAGCGGGCAGAACAGTCTCCTTGTAGTACATGCCTATCGCGTAAACATCAACATCGGGTATATCGGTAGCAGCGTCCAGTACGTCGATTTTTGCGATAAGTTCTTCGGTAAGAGAAGTGAGCTTCTTAACTCTTTCAAGCTCGTTTGGAGCATCGATACCGAGCGACTTCTTCGAAGCGTAATCGGACGCAAGGAAGTTGGTGTATTTGAGACATGCGGGCAGGATCTCCTGCTTTGCCATTTCAAGCATTGTAAGCATTTCGAAATGAACGGTATTGTTATAATCCTCCATCATGATCTCACCGCGCGTCTTGACTTCAAGCTCGGTGAATACGCCCTGCTTCGTGAACAGGTCGATAGACTTCTGTGATACGAAATGGGGAAGTGCGTCCGGCGTAGTTTTGAGATTGTAAAGACCTCTCTTTTCCGCTTCGGCTATCCATTCGTCACTGTAACCGTTACCGTTGAATATGATCCTGTCATGCTCCGAGAAGATCTTAACGGCAAGATCAAACGCATCCTTTTTAATATCCTTGCTGCCCTCAAGCTCATCTGCGATTTCGGTAAGCGTTTCGGCAACGATGGTGTTAATAACAATGTTGATACCGGCTATCGACTGTCTCGAACCGGGTGCGCGGAATTCAAAGCGGTTGCCGGTGAAGGCAAACGGCGACGTTCTGTTTCTGTCGGTAGTGTCTCTCTCGATGTCGGGGAGTGAATCAACGCCTGTTTCGATCAGGTCGCCCGACGCGCTCTTAACATCCTTATGCTTCTTAAGACGATCCACAACAGCCGCAAGCTGATCGCCGAGATACATCGAAATAATCGCGGGCGGTGCTTCGTTCGCACCGAGACGGTGATCGTTACCCGCAGTAGCTACGGACGCTCTCAGGATATCCGCGTAATCGTCGATAGCCTTAATAACAGCCGCGAGGAACAGCAGGAACTGAACATTTTCCTCCGGCTTCTTGCCGGGTCTTAACAGAAGCTCGCCGTCGGACGTGCCGATAGACCAGTTGTTGTGCTTGCCGCTTCCGTTAATACCGTCATAAGGCTTTTCGTGAAGGAGACAATAAAGACCGTGATGATCGGCAACCTTCTTCAAAACCTCCATGGTAAGCTGGTTATGGTCATTGGAGATGTTTGTCGTTGAAAATACGGGTGCTATTTCATGCTGAGCGGGAGCAACTTCGTTGTGCTTTGTCTTTGCAAATACGCCTAATTTCCAAAGCTCCTCGTCAACTTCCTTCATGAAGCTTGCGACTCTTTCTTTTATCTGACCAAAGTAGTGGTCGTCCATTTCCTGACCTTTCGCGGGTTTCGCGCCGAAAAGCGTTCTGCCTGTCAAAAGTAAGTCCTTACGCTTATTTCTGAGGTTTTTATCAACAAGGAAATATTCCTGCTCGGGACCTACGTAAGCGACAACTCTCTTCGGGTGTTTGCCGAAAAGAGCAAGAACCTTTTTCGCCGCCTTATCTATCGCCGCTTCCGAACGGAGCAGGGGAGTTTTCTTGTCAAGCACCTCACCGCTGTACGAAACGAACGATGTCGGGATATACAATGAATTATCCTTAATGAATGCGAATGACGTCGGATCCCATGCCGTGTAACCTCTTGCTTCGAACGTGGCTCTCAGACCGCCTGAGGGGAATGACGATGCGTCGGGTTCGCCCATTACAAGCTCTTTGCCCGAAAATTCCATGATGACCGTTCTGTCATCTGTCGGCTGGATAAATGAATCGTGCTTCTCCGCCGTAAGACCCGTCATAGGCTGGAACCAGTGCGTATAATGCGTACAACCGTTCTCGATCGCCCAGTCCTTCATCGCGTGCGCAACGACTTCCGCGACGGAAATGTCAAGCTTTGTGCCGTCGTTGATAGTCTTTACAAGCGACTTGTACGTTTCCTTCGGGAGACGTTCCTTCATTGTCGGCAGGTTGAATACTTTGCTGCCGAAGATTTGTGCAACATTACTCATTGTAATACCTCCTAATAATGTTAGTCCGAGCTAATTTTTAAATATTTATGAAAAAAAGGTGAATTATATTTTTAATCAATATAAAACACCTTTGTCTTATCCAAAAATCAGCTATTGAATTTTTATTTTCAATTTACATAAATTATTATACCACTAATCATTTTTTTGTCAATATGCAACTTGCAAAATTTGAAATCATATTAACATTGGTTAATTATGCAAAATGTCGGTTAATTTTTGATTGCGTTCATTCCGTAAAGCATTACTGCCGCTTCCGCGCGGCGTATATTATTGAGCGGCAGGATCAGATTTCCTTCATATCCGTGAATAACGCCGGCGGCATATAGACGCATTGTGCTCTCCTCTGCCCATGAGGGTATATCCTGAGCGTCGGCAAACTCAAGCTCCGCTTTTTCGCCGTCGCCTATTATTCTTCCCAAAACAGTTATTGCTTCCGCTCTTGTTATATTATCGTTGGGCGCGAATTCGATCGTGCCGTCGTCGTTGATCCGTCCCAATATTATTCCTTCGGAGTTAGCCGCTTTGACGGCGTTTTGCGCCCAGAGAGGTATTGAAGCTGCGTCAAGAAAGTTAAGCGGCATACTTTCGTATTTCGATAAATCGAGATGTATATAGTTTACTATCATCGAAGCAAATTCCGCGCGCGTCATATTATTGTCGGGCTTAAATACCATGCGTCCGTCTTCTTCCTGACCGCTGATGATTCCTTCGCCCGCCATGGCTGCGATTATGTCGCGCGCCCAGTGTTCTTCGGTGTCGGCAAAAGGATTCGGCGGCTGGGGGTAATCGCTTATAACAACAGGTATTTCCGTCGTCGTCTCTCCTGCGCGTACAAGTATTTTGCCGGATTTGTTCGACGTTTTTGCAAGCGTGAAAATACCGTCGGGCGTGATCGTGCCGACGTCGCCTTCAACTTCCCATGTGAACATTCTGTTATTTGAATTAAGCTCAACATTATTCACAAGAGCCGACGCGGAAAGAGAAAGCTGCATCTCCTCGTCGGCGGCGGTATAAATGCCGTCGACCTCCTTCCAATCGGCTTGATTGTATACTTTTATCTCCTCGGGAGTTTCGAATACGGTATATTCACGGGAGACCAAATCTCCGTTATCGGAATAGACGACTGCGTTTACCGATCCCGTACCGTTCAGATATAAATATCCCTCTTCGTTTATCGTGCTGTCGGTATCCGTATCAACGCGGTAATGAAGATTTTCGTACGGAGGGTCGATTTTGTAATTGGACGTATCATACGCGCTTGTTATAAAGACGCGCGTGCTCATACCCGAAAGATAGTTTGTGTTTCCCGCGTCCTCAAGATTCACGATCCATGGTATTCCGTTCTTTACGCGGTTATCTCGTAAAAATATGAAGTTTGAGACGTTGCGCAGATAGCCGTCCGAGGGCGAGTTTACCACAATGGACGAATCGCTGCCGGGGAAAAGCGCGGAAATCGTTGTTGAACCGCCGCCGTCAAGATTGATTGCGTCTATACAGCCAAGCTCGGACATTCTTTTTGCAAGCGTGCTTAGCTGCACGCCGTAGCTGTGTCCTGGCTGTCTGCCGTCTATCGTATAAAAAATTATGTTCCCGTCGGGCTTGATCCCTACCGCGGTACGCGGAGCCGCTCCGGCTTCAAATTCGGTATTGACAGTACCGTTGTTTATGAGCCTGCCGCCGACGCTTGAAACGGCGTTTGACACGCCCGCCCATGTTCCGTCGTCGCCGACGGCTTCATTTGTGAGGGTAAGCTCGTTCCCTGCGGCAAGATGCGAAAGGAAATCATAGCATTGAGCGTCGCCGCTCACGTCCATAACGAAAATCTGTTTCCCGTCGGGGATCTCTATCGCGCCGTTATAGATAAACACGTCGTCGACGATAAGTTTCATTTCGCCGCCGACGCTCAGCTTACCGCTTATCGGCGTACACATTACAAATATACATTCCGATTCCGTCTTTGTATCGCCGGAAAACTTGTCGTTAAGCATATAAACGGGGTCAAAGCCGGGCTGAAGCCATTTGTTTATATACATTATATTTATGCTTTGGTTTCCGTTCGACAAAGTGGTTTGTATATCGAGCCATTTTATAAATCCCGTACCGTCCGCGCGGAACCCAAGCGCGTCCTGACCGCCGTATTCCTTTGATACGATTTCACCGTCGATAATCGTATAACCCATCGGTATACCCGTTCTGAAGGAAAAATAATCGGCGTTGATTCCGGCAAGAGGTCTCAGACCGTTGTCGCGCATGTATTTTTCCGCATCTTCAATGTCACGCGTACCCCATATGCTTTTGCCGTTCACAACAACGGGGACAGCCTCGCTGTTCGGCGTGTATTCGACGTAATATTCAGACTGACTGCCGACGCTCGGCGATGCATATTGAATGTTATGGAAGTATGTATGCGCCCCCATGTATGTGCTCCAACCGCCGTTAACGTCTCCCAGCACGTCGGCGTGCGCGCATATCCCGCCTGAAACCATTGCTGCGGCGGCAAACAGTAAAATTTTCTTTTTCAAAAATTTTCCTCCTATTCATACTCTATATAAATATAATATTCTTTTATCCACTTAATATATTGTACCACAAAATTTATTTTATGTAAAACACAAAATAGCGCATCGTTGAAAAAAATTAAATTTACTGATAAAATAAAATGATAGAAAATCGACAATGGACGTGTATTATATTATAGAAACGTTTCTAAGGCAGGTGATTATTCTATGCTCGGTGATGACAATCGTCTTGCTTCGCTTGCGGCGCACGGTGACGAAAAGGCGTTTGAAGAAATTATACGGCGTTACGGACGGCTTGTAAATTCAATTGTCCGATATCATTTAAAGGATATTTCCATGTGGTACGAAGACTGCGTAAACGATATATTTTTCGCGCTCTGGCAAAATATGAGCCGATTTGACCCAAGTAAGAATACTTTGAAAAATTGGATAGGCGCGGTGAGTAAATACCGCGCGATAAATTATAAGAGAAAATTTTACAGAGAGCTTACGTCGGGGAAGTTGAACGAGGATATCGCGGATAAAAGAGAAATAGACGCAGACTTGATACTCAAGGAAATAGAGGAGGAGACGCTGTCTCTTTTGTCGGGGCTCAGTGAGCGCGACAGGGATATCTTTATAAAACGCTATATTTTGGAAGAACCGATCGAAGCGATCGCGCGCGACACAAATAAAAAGACCTCGTGGGTGTACGGCAGACTTTCGCGCGGGAGACTGAAACTCAGAACGATATTGAGCGAAGAAAGGAGTAATTATCGTGAAAAATGAGTATGATTACCTCAACGATGTAAAAATGGATTTTGAAGTCTATGAAAATGAAATGAAAAAGGAGAACACGGAAATGAAAAAGGGTAAAATGAGTGTAAGAAAAATAGCCGTGATCGCGGCTTGTGCGGCGGCTGTGGCAATAACCGGCACAGCGTTCGCGTCGGGATACGTTACCAAAATCGTAAAGAGCATCAACACGGGTCACAACATGATGATACAAACGGACGATACCGGCATGGAATGGGAAATTCCCGAAAAACTGAGCGGTAAATTCTATGACAAGGACGGCAACGAGCTTAATTCCATCACATACGGTATGACGTACGGCGATTTATACGACAAGGACGGAAAGCAGTACGACGAAGCGAGTCTTGCGCAGATGTTTATCGACAGCGGTTACGCGGACAGTATGGATATACGTGTGGACGTCTCGAAGGACAACGGGACGAAAATTCCTTATGACGACGAGCGTATAAAGGTGTATACGTCATTGGACGAGTTCGGAGCGGATTTAAGCTTTGACCTTAAAGTTCCCGAGTACGTTCCCGACGGTTATTCGTTCCTGTACGGCAACGGCTTCCGCGATGACGACGGCGCGATGTCCGGCAATTATGCGACGCTGACTTATTCAAACGGTAAGGAGACGTTTTCAATTCACGAGCGTGTCATAAATGATGAAACGGCATATGAAACGTCTACAAACGAGAACGTTACGGAAATGCTTATAAACGGCTGCACCGCCGCGGTAAGCGACCATGAAATTATGTGGGAGCAAAACGGCGTAAGCATCACCGTTATCAGCGGTTCGAGCAATGTAACGGGCGACGAGCTTTTAAAGGTTGCCGAAAGCATAAAATAAGTCTTGTTTTATGAATTTTTCAATCATGCGAAAAAAGAGACGATTTAATTCGTCTCTTTTTTTAATTTTTTATAAAATAATTATTGACAAAGAAACGGTATGGTGATAAAATTAAATAAACAAATGAACAACTGCTCATTTGTTCAAATATAATAAATCGGAGGGATAGTAATGAAAAAAAGTTATAAAATCGAGGTTGACTGCGCAAACTGTGCAAACAAGATGGAATCGGCGGCAAATTCGATCGACGGTATAAAAAACGCGTCGGTGAACTTCATGGCACTTAAGATGAATGTGGAGTTTGAGGAAAACGCTGACGTCAAAGCCGTTATGAAGGAAGTTTTGAAAAAGTGCCGAAAGGTAGAGCCGGATTGCGAAATATATATTTAAGGGGTGCGTATCATGACAAGAAAACAAAAAAGGACGCTTGTGCGGATCATAGCCGCCGCGGGTCTTCTTGCGGCGTGTTTAATTAGCGAACATATTTTTAAGCTTCCCAGAGCCGTTAATTTTGCGTTTTGTCTTGTTCCGTATCTAATCATCGGATACGATATACTTTTAAAGGCATTCAGAGGGATTGTAAACGGACAGGTTTTTGACGAAAATTTCCTTATGGCTGTCGCAACGATAGGCGCGATAATTTTGGGAGAATATACGGAAGCATCGGCTGTCATGCTCTTTTATCAAATCGGAGAGCTTTTTCAGAGCTGTGCCGTCGGCAAAAGCAGACGCAATATAAGCGCGCTTATGGATATTCGTCCCGACAGCGCGAATATAGAAAGAGACGGTGAAATAATAAGCGTCGATCCCGATGAGGTAGAAATCGGAAGCGAGATCATAGTAAGAGCCGGAGAAAAAATACCGATCGACGGTGTAATATCGAACGGTACCTCGACGCTTGATACCGCCGCTTTGACCGGCGAGAGTATACCGAAGGACGTTGAGGAAGGCGACGAGGTCCACAGCGGCTGTATAAATATGACCGGACTGATAAAAATAAGGACGACAAAAGAATTCGGAGAATCGACCGCGTCTAAAATTCTCGAGCTTGTGGAAAATTCAGGCGAAAAGAAATCAAAGTCCGAAAATTTTATCAGCAAATTTGCAAAATACTATACTCCGGCTGTGTGCTTTACCGCGCTCGCGCTTGCTCTCCTCGTTCCGATTTTTATGACGATAACGGGACGATCGCCCGAATGGGGCAAGTGGGTGATGCGCGCGCTCACCTTTCTCGTTATAAGCTGTCCGTGCGCGCTTGTGATAAGTATTCCCTTGACATTTTTTGCGGGTATAGGCGGCGCGGGAGCGAACGGCATACTTATAAAAGGCTCAAATTATATAGAGACGCTCTCAAAGACAAAATATGTATTATTTGACAAAACCGGCACAATGACAAAGGGTGTGTTCGAGGTCAGCGGAGTACATCATAATACGATAGACAAAGAACGATTGATAGAGTACGCCGCGCTTGCGGAGAGCGGATCGAATCACCCGATCGCAAAAAGTATACGCGGCGCGTACGGAATGAGTATCGACGAAACGCGCGTGAGCGGCGTGAAAGAGACTGCGGGACAGGGCGTTACGGCTCTGGTCGACGGGTGTGAAGCGGCGGTCGGTAACGAAAAACTCATGGAAAACGTTGGAGCCGATTATAAGCCTTGCAGCGGCGCGGGAACGACCGTCCATGTCGCAGTCGGCGGCGAATACGCGGGACATATTCTTGTTTCGGATACGGTCAAGAACGAAGCGTTCACCGCTTTAAGGGAACTCAAAAAAGCGGGCGTAAGAAAAACCGTAATGCTTACGGGCGACGGTGAAAAGACTGCGAAAGCGGTAGCGGAACAGATAGGAGCGGACGAGGTGTTCTGTTCGCTTTTACCCGACGATAAGGTAAAAATCACGGAAAAATTCCTGAAAGAAAAAAAACGGGGCGAAGCCCTTGTATTTGTCGGAGACGGGTTGAACGACGCGCCGGTCATATCGCTTGCGGACGTTGGTATAGCGATGGGCGCGCTTGGTTCCGATGCGGCGATCGAAGCCGCCGATGTTGTGCTTATGGACGACGATCCTCTCAAAATTTCGCAATCTATCAAGATTTCGCGCAAGTGTATGCGTATCGTGTACGAAAATATTATTTTTGCGATCGGTGTAAAGCTCGTATGTCTTGCAATGGGCGCGCTCGGTATTGCCGATATGTGGGCTGCGATTTTCGCTGACGTGGGCGTAATGATAATAGCCGTCCTCAATTCGATACGTGCGCTGCACGCATAAAGTACATTTTTCAAATATAGAATTTAATAAAATATAGAATCAAAATATGCACAATATTCTCAAAATATTGTGCATATTTTTCTTGACACGACTACTGGCTTATTATATAATATATTTGCAAAATATTCTATTACAAGGAGAAGGCTATGAGCAAGGAAACAAAAAAGGAAAGGTTCGAGCGTGTCGCGTATTCACGCAGAGATAAGATAATTGACGCGCTGCGTCTGCTCGAAAACTGTTCGAACAAATCAAATTATGAGTATGACGGCGAGGAGGTACGCGATATTTTCTCGTCGATTGAAAACGCCCTGGGTTCCGCCAAGGAAAGATTTTTGCCTGATGCAAAGCAGCACAGGGTGGATATGTTTATTGACGCTTTTTCGGAGGAATACACATGGTTAAACGGTTTCATGCGCAATGTTCGCAGGTTCGGCGATAACGAGGCTCTTTATGACCCCGCAGTTGACAAAAGATACACATATAATGAGTTGAACGCACAGGCGAACAGATTTGCCGAAGCAATACTTGACTGCGGTATTCGAAAGGGCGATGTTGTGATGTTCCAGCTTTTAAACTGCCCTGAGTTTGTTTTTGCATATATCGGCTGTCACAAAACGGGCGCGGTAAGCTGTCCGATAAACTTCAGACTTTCGGCGGGAGAAATCGCTCAAACAATAGACGACAGTAAACCGAAGGTGTTTATTTACGAAGCGATGAACAAGGACGCCGTCGAACAGGCGTTGATCCATGCGAAACATAAGATTGACGTCGTAATCATGATAGACGAGGAGAATTGCGTGCCAATACACGGCAGCGTGCGTTATTCGGAATATATCCGCGGTCGTTCGGATGACGATCCGAATTTAAAGTGGAAGCTTTCGGCATTTGATGAAACGACGCGTCTGTATACGTCAGGCACGACAGGACTTCCGAAGGGCGTTTGTCTGATGAGCATAAACGAGGTATTGAGCGCGCATGACGTAATGATGCATTTCCCGCTTTCGTCGGAGGATAAGACCATGAATACGACCCCGTGGTTTCACCGTGGCGGACTTCATTCCGGCGGTATCACTCCGACGCTTTATGCGGGCGGCTCGGTTACGGTTATGCGCAAGTTTGACCCGGTAGCGACGCTGAAGTATATAGAGGAATATAAGCTTTCATTTATAATAGGCGTTCCGAACGTGCTTGCGCGTCTGACGGAAACGCAGGAGAAGTACGGCTTTGACCTGAGCGCGCTTCGCGGTATCGTCACAATGGGTAGTCCGCTCGAGAGAGCCGCCTGCATACGTTATCAGAGCGTGCTTACGCCTAAAATCTTCAACGGATACGGTACGACCGAGACTTTTTGGAACACCTTTCTGCGCCCGACGGATCTGCCGGCCATGGCAGGTACGGCGGGACGCTCATGTACCGACGACGATGTCCGTGTCGTAAAGGTATTCGACGAACGTAACGCCGCTCCCGACGAGCTTGCGAATATGGACGGAAACGAAGTCGGCGAAATCATTATCAAATCGCACGCGAAATCGTCGTATTTCTATTACAATAACGACAATGAGACGGAACGTAAATTCCGTGACGGATTTATGTACACCGGCGACTTGGGTACGTGGGATAAAAATCATTTTATAAGCGTTGTGGGACGAAAAGACGATATGATCATATCGGGAGGAGAAAATATATATCCCGCTCAAGTCGAGGAGGTGCTGAATACGCATCCAAAGGTCGCGGACAGCATCGTTACCGCCGCGCCGGATAAGGTGAGAGGTGAAATCGTTACCGCTTATATTGTAAAATCGGATGAAAGTCTGACAGTTGATGAACTCGACGAATTCTGCAAAAAGAATCCTATGATTTCAAATTACAAGCGTCCGAGATATTACAGATTTGTGGCTGACGTGCCTGTGAACGCAACGGGTAAAAAGCTCCATTACAAAATGAAGCAGCTCGCGAAGGACGATTTGATAAACGGATTGCTTGTACGCATATAATAAAAGATACAATCGAAGCGGCAGCAGGGGCTGCCGCTGTCGGCATATAAAGTATATATTTGAGGGGTTATATTATGGATAGTAAAAAAAGTATGGATCTAACAAGCGGGTCATTATGGAATAAAATACTGTTCTTCGCGCTTCCGCTTGCCGCAAGCAGTATATTGCAGCAGCTGTTTAATTCGGCGGACGTAGCGGTTGTCGGACATTTTGCCGGAAGCCGCGCTCTTGCCGCAGTCGGCAGCAACGGTCCGGTCATAAATTTGCTTGTAAATATTTTCGTCGGACTTTCTGTCGGCGCAAATGTTATCATCGCGCGTTATCTCGGGGAGAGAAATTCGGAAAAAGTAAGCCGCGCCGTACATACCGCCATACTTGTCTCTGTTATCAGCGGTATTATAATTATGATTTTGGGCGTTGCTGTGACAAAGCCGATACTTACCCTTATGTCAACGCCCGACGATATTATCGACCTTGCGGTCGTATATTTGAGAATATATTTTCTCGGTATGCCGTTTATGATGCTCTATAACTTTGGCGCGGCGATCCTTAGGAGCAGGGGAGATACTAAGCGTCCGTTCATATGTCTGCTCGTTTCGGGCATTGTTAACGTTATACTGAATCTGTTTTTCGTCATTGTGTGTAAGCTCAGCGTAGCCGGAGTTGCGATCGCGACGGTCACTTCTAACGTTATAAGCTCGGGTATGATAGTTTATTTCCTGACACACGAAGAAAGCCTGATTAAGCTTTCGTTTAAGAAGCTTTGCATCGATAAGCGCATATTGAAGGAAATAACAAAAATCGGATTACCGGCGGGATTGCAGGGAGTTGTATTTTCATTTTCAAACATATGCGCCCAGTCTGCTCTTAACACGCTTGGTTCCGATGTTGTAGCGGGTTCGGCGGCGGCATTGAATTTTGAATGTTTTGTGTATTTTCTTCTAAACTCATTTACGCAGGCGTGCGTAACGTTCACAAGTCAGAATTACGGAGCGGGCAATATTGCGAGGTGTAAGAAAATAGCTTTTCAGTGCAGCATTATGGGAATAATATTCCCAACGCTTTTAAGCCTTGTTTTTCTCGCGCTCGGCGAGACTGCTTTGCATTTCTATACGACAGAACCGGCGGTTGTTGCGATAGGGTTGGTAAGAATGAAATACTGCCTTATTTTTCAGTTTACAAGCGCGCTCATGGACGTACTTTCCGGCAGTATGCGTGGTCTGGGATATTCGCTTATGCCCGCGCTTTTATCTCTTGCCGGCTCGTGCGGATTAAGAATTTTGTGGATATACACTGTATTTCCAAAAGCACCGTCGTTTGAAATGCTTATAGTTGTCTATCCCATAACATGGGCGATCACGTCTTTGGCTATGCTTGCAGCGTACATTGTAATTATGCGGCGTACCGTCAAGAGAAGCCACGCGTCGCCGGCAGTAAATATGGGGGCTTAAAAATACGTTGAAACATGTATCAAAAAAGCTTGGTTATGCGTGATCATAACCAAGCTTTTCAAATGGAGGAGAGGATGGGATTCGAACCCACGAACGCTTTCACGTTACAGCATTTCCAATGCTGCGTCTTCGACCACTCGGCCACCTCTCCGCAACGCATAACATTATAACATAAAACGCGGTGTATGTCAAGAATTTTAATACAAAAACAGGCGCATATTTTTATGCGCCTGTTTTGTTATAAAGTAAATTACTTATTCTTTTTGTTCGATTTTCTTTCCTGAGCCGCAGCGGCTTTTGCCTTCATGTTTGACTCTTTCCATGCCGCCCAGAATGTGCTTGCGATGAATATCGACGTATATGCACCTGCAATAATACCTACGATAAGCGGAAGGGCAAAATCCTTGATGGTTGAAACGCCGAGGAAATAGATGAGAACTATTGTTATAAGCGTCGTGATCGTAGAATTGATTGTACGACCGAGCGTTTCCTTGATGCTTCTGTCCGTCATTTCGGCTATCGTCTCATTTTTCTTGCGGGACTTTTGGTTTTCGCGTATTCTGTCGAATATAACTATCGTGTTATTGATCGAATAACCGACAACCGTCAGCATTGCGGCGATGAACGTCGTGTTGATAGGAATATTGGTAACGGCGTATACGGCAGCCATAACAAGTACGTTTATGGCAAGCGCAAGTACCGCCATTATCGCGCTTCTCCATTCAAACCTGATTGCGATATATATTAAAATACATATAATCGCAAGCAACGTGTATAGGAGAGCTTTTCTCTGTACCTCAAGACCGAAGCTTGCGGACGCTGACGATACGCCGATCAGATCCTCGTCGGCAAGGGAATACTTTTCCTTGATCGCGTTGAAAATGTCATTTTTAACATTATCCTCTATCGGAGGAGTTTTTATAACGGCAATCTGATCGTTCGAACCCTTCTGGACCGTAGCGGAAACTGTGTCCGTTGTGCTTTTCTGTACAAGATCGACGATTTCGCTGTTGTCAAAATCGGTATGAAGATTTACCTGCATTCTTACGCCGCCCATAAATTCAACGTCGAAGTTAAATCCGCCGTGAACAATATAGAATACTATACCGGCAAGAACTATCAGTGCGGGGATAAGAACGAATTTCCATCTGTTTTTAGTCAATTCTTTCATCATTATGCTTCCGCACCTCCTTTGTTTGCCTTTGTATTATAGAACAGGCTTCTTTTCTCGATACCGATACCGATAAGCTGCTTCAAGAGGAACTTAGTGATAACGATAGCCGTGAACATACTCAGAATAACGCCTATGCCAAGCGTTGTTGCAAAGCCCGTAACCGTACCGATACCTGAGATGTAAAGAACAATACAGGTGATGATGGTGGTTACGTTCGAGTCGAGAATCGCGGAGAACGCCTTGTCAAAGCCCGACATTACAGACGCTCTGATCGTCTTGCCGAGACGCAGCTCCTCCTTCATTCTTTCAAATATAATACAGTCAGCATCGACCGCCATACCTATGGATAGGACGATACCGGCGATACCCGAAAGACTGAGATTTACATGGAACGCGCCCATAGCAAGTCCTATAAGTCCGACATAAATAAGAAGCGATATGTCGGCAATAAGTCCGGGTATTCTGTACATAATTACCATGAAGATCATTATCAGGATAATACCGATAGCAGCCGCTATAAGGCTTGACTTCAATGCGTTCGGACCAAGCTCCGCGCCTACGGTGTCCTTGGACGCAACCGACAGGTCAAACGGGAGCTGACCCGATTTTATTTGGTTAGCAAGCGTTTCGGCTGTCTGGGGAGTAAAGCTTCCCGAAATAACACATGAATCGGAATTGATCTCCTCGGAAACCGACGGACTTGAAACCTCTTCTCCGTCCATCTGGATAGAGATGTAGTTTTTGCCTTCCGACGCGCGTGCGGCAGCGGCTTTTGTTGCCTGCGCGAATTTCTCTCTCGCTTCCGTGTTAAACTCTACCTTAACGTAAGGAATCGACGGACCGTTCTGTTCAACGGGGCCGTACTGATACGACGCGTCCTTAATATCCGTTGCTCCGTCAAGAACAGGATTTCCGTCAGCGTCGTTAAAGGTCAGCTTTGCCACATTACCGAGCAGATTAGCCGCCTCGTCCGTGTTCGTCACTGAAGGTATTTCAACAGTGATTTTTCCAGACTCGCCCTGCGATATACGTGCTTCGGTGTATCCCGCGTTGGTCATACGTGTCTGGAAGATTGATTCAACGACCTTCATCTGGTCGTCCGTGGGTGAATCGGTCTGTGCCTGGAACGTAATAACCGAACCTCCGGCAAGGTCGATACCCTTTTTGATACCCTTTTCTCCGAGCGCGCCGTCATACGAGAATCCTGCTATATTGAAGCCTATAAAGGCAACATAGTTTAGGATAATGGCAAGCGCGACTACGAAACAAAGAGTAACGATACTCTTTTTTCTCATTAGCGTATCCATTCCTTTCTTTACTGGTTTATTTCATAAAAAACCCAGTTTAAAATAACATAAAGCTATTATAACTCTATATTTGCCGTTCGTCAATAGTCTTTATATTACTATAATGTAACAAAAATATTACATTTCTGATTATTTGACGATTTTCTACATATCATACATACATAAAATTATTGGATAATGTCGTCTTCGGACATAGGTTTAAATTTAGTCTTGACATATCGTATATTTTCTATAAAATATAGTTTGAGATATAAATAAACGGGAGAATTATATGGACAGAAAAGAACGAATACTCGCATTTATAAATTCAGACGGTTATGTCCCTTTAAAAACAGAAGAGCTTATGACGGTGCTCGACGTGCCGAAAAACGAGCGAAGCGAGCTTGAAAGTATATTAAACACGCTTTGCGCACAAGGCAAGATCGTCAAAAGAAAAAGAAACAGATTTGCTCCCGTGCGTTCGGACGGAGAGTATGTGACCGGCAGACTTGAATGCAGCGCGAAGGGTTATTTCGGTTTTATAATACGAGAAAACGGCGGAGAGGACGTTTTTGTAAACGGCGACGATATGCTCGACGCTCTTGACGGCGACACCGTAAGGGCGCGTTTATATATTCGCCGCAGGGGGTGCGTCGATACGCGGCATAAGGAGGCGCGCGTAACGGAGGTTATCAAACGGGGATATAAAACGATCACAGGAGTAATTTATTCGGAAAGAAACGGATATTTTTATCTTCGCCCCGACAACAGACGCATATACGCAAAGTTTCTTATCAAACGCAGCGACGCGATGAACGTCTCGATAGGAGACAGGGCGGCGATGAATATCGTTTCTCATGACGGCGACGGTAAATTTTACGGCAGGATCGTAAGCGTGCTCGGTAATGAATCATCGCTTAAAAGTATTGTTGAAGCACTTCTGATATCAAACGGAATAAAACGTGATTTTGACGAACAAACGCTTCGGGAAGCCAACGAAATCGAATATAAAATTGATTTGAAACAGCTTGCCGACAGGGAGGATCTGAGGGACGAGCTTATATTTACGATCGACGGAGACGACGCGCGCGATTTTGACGATGCCGTATCTCTTAAGCGTCTTAATAACGGCTCCTACCTGCTCGGCGTGCATATAGCGGACGTAAGCGAGTACGTGCGCGAAGGCTCCGCGCTTGATTCGGAGGCGTTTGAACGCGGAACGAGCGTATATCTTGCCGACCGCGTTATTCCCATGCTTCCCGAGAGGCTTTCCAACGGGATTTGCAGTCTCAATCCGAACGAAGACAGGCTTGCGATGTCCTTGTTTACGGAAATATCGACGGACGGAAACGTTGTAAATCACAGGCTTGTAAAATCTGTGATTTGCTCGTCGTATCGAATGACATATAATAATGTAAATAAAATATTGTCCGACAACGACGTTAAGCTTTGCGCGGAATATGCAGAGCTTGTGCCGACGCTTCGTCTTATGGAAAAGCTTGCGGAAATACTGCGTGAGAAACGATTAAAAAGGGGATGTGTACAGTTCGATTTCCCCGAAAGTAAAATAATTGTGTCGCCCGACGGCGATCCGATAGATATAATAAAGGAGGAACGCGGCGTTTCAAACAAGATGATAGAGGAATTTATGCTGACCGCAAACGAAACGATAGCCGAATATGCTTTTGCGTCGGAGATCCCTTTTATATACAGAAATCATGAGCCGCCCGATACGGAAAAAATCCGTCATTTGAATAAGCTGCTGCGTCGTTTCGGAGACGAGGTCATAATAAATGAAAAAAACGACGCGTCCGTGCCTTCCGAGGAGTTGCGCCGCGTTGTATCGAACGCCGAGGGTACGCCGCAGGAACGGGTAGTCTCCGACGCTGTTTTACGTTCCATGATGAAAGCGGGATACAGCGAGCGAAATCTCGGTCACTACGGTCTTGGTGCGCAGTATTACTGTCACTTCACTTCTCCGATACGGCGTTATCCCGATTTGGCTGTTCATCGTATTCTTAAGGAATTCGCGGACGGTAAGCTCACGGCCAAAAGACGCCGCACGTTACAGGGATTCACGGCGGCTGCGGGGAAAATGTCGTCTGAGCGCGAAATCAACGCCGAGAATACGGAACGCGCTGCGGATGACGTGATGAAAGCTGCGTATATGAGCGCGTTCATCGGTACGGAATTTGACGCTGTTGTAACAAACGTAACAAGCTTCGGTATGTTCGTTGAGCTTGATAATTCGGTCGAAGGGCTTATTAAAATAGAAAATATGGCGCATGACTCTTACGAGTACGACGAAAATTTACTTGCAATTATCGGAAGAAGAAAAGGAAATACGTTTTCAATGGGCGACCGAGTGCAAGCGGTACTTGTAAAATGCGATATACCGCTCGGACAGCTTGAATTTATATTAAAAAAAGATTATAATGATGTCAGAGACAATGGGAAAACCGTAAAAGCAAAGACCGTTCGCGGTTCAAAACGTAAAAAATATAAGAGATATTCAAGAAAGAAAAATAATTATGGAAAAATTAGAGATTGTAATCACAACGCTTTTCGGGCTTGAATCGCCGACGGCGCGTGAAGTGAGAAGATTAGGCTATGAAACGACCTCCGTTGAGGACGGGCGCGTTACGTTTACGGGCGACTGGGAAGCGGTATACCGCGCGAATTTATGGATCAGAACGGGAGAACGCGTACTGGTGAAAATGGCTGAGTTTACCGCCGCGTCCTTTGACGACCTCTTCGAAGGAACAAAGGCGGTCGAGTGGCAGCGTTTAATTGGCAGGAACGACGCGTTCCCCGTAAAGGGGTATTCATTGAAATCCAAGCTCGCAAGCGTGCGAGACTGTCAGGCGATCATAAAAAAAGCCGTCGCGGATAAGCTTATGTCCGTGTACGGCATATCGTGGCTTCCCGAGGAGGAGACACAGTATAAAATTCAGTTTTCGATTTTTAAGGATAAGGCGACTATCATGATAGACACGTCGGGTGACGGACTTCACAAACGCGGATACCGCAGGATATCCAATATCGCGCCTATCAAGGAAACGCTTGCCGCCGCGATGGCGGATATAAGCCGATGGAGGTACGAGCAGCCTTTGTGCGACCCGTTTTGCGGCAGCGGGACTATACCTATCGAAGCCGCTATGATGAAAAGAAATATCGCTCCCGGGATAATGAGAGAATTTGCCTGCGACAGTTTCAAACAAATAAGCGACAAAATAAAAAAGGAGACGCGTGAAGAAGCAAAATCGCTTACGCGGGACGTACCTCTTGAAATATACGCTTCGGATATCGATCCCGAGACGGTCGAGCTTGCGCAAAGCAACGCCTTGAAAGCGGGAGTCGGCGACGCGATAAGTTTTTCGTGTCAAGACGCGCGCGGGATAAAATTTGATATGCCGTACGGGACGATAATATGTAATCCGCCTTACGGAGAACGTATAGGAGATAAGGACGAATGCAGGCAGCTTTACGCCGATATCGGCAAAACATTCGGTCGTCTTGACAAATGGTCATACTACATAATTGTCGCTGACGAAGGTTTTGAAACGATGTTTGGCCGGCGAGCCGATAAAAAAAGAAAACTTTACAACGGTATGATAAAGTGCGATCTTTATCAGTTCTTTGCCCCGCGGCCGCCAAAGAATACCAAAAAATAAAAATACAGCTTTAAAAAGCTGTATTTTTTTACATAAGCTGTCTGCCCTCCAAAGCCTTAATAAGCGTAATTTTATCCGCATATTCAAGATCGCTTCCTATCGGTATTCCGTGCGCGATTCGAGTGACTTTCACATCGAACGGAGAAAGAAGCTTGGAAATATACACGGCGGTCGCCGTGCCGTTTACGGTGGGATTTGTCGCCATTATTACTTCTTTGATCTTACCGTCGGAAAGACGAAGGAGGAGTTCGTTTATTTTTATGTCGTCGGGCGTTATGCCGTCCATAGGCGACAGCGCGCCGTGCAGAACGTGGTACAGACCGTTGTATTCGTTTGTGGCTTCTATTGCCGATACGTCTTCGGGGCTTTCTACCACGCATACGACGGAACGGTCGCGTTTTTGAGACGAGCAGATTTTACAGGGCGAGGAATCCGTGAGATTTTGGCAGACGGGGCAGAGCAGGATCTTATCCTTCGCTTCGTTAAGGCATTGAGCCATTGACGAGACCTCGTCCTTGGACATGTGTTCCAGCAGGTGGAACGCAATACGCTCCGCGCTCTTTCTTCCTATTCCGGGGAGCTGCTCGAATTTTTCTATCAATGATTCTATTATTGCCGCGTGCATGATATCAGAAAAGTCCGGGAATGTTTATTCCGCCGGTAACGGAATTCATACCTTCAGCCATCATTTCGTCGGCTTTGTTTATAGCGTCGTTTACGGCGACGGTAACAAGATCTTCGAGCGTTTCCACATCGTCGGGATCTACCGCTTCGGGAGATATTTTTAACGAAACGATTTCCTTTTTGCCATTAACGACGACATTGACAACGCCGCCGCCGGAGCTTGCTTCAACCGTCTTGTCCTCAAGCTCAGACTGTACCTTTTCCATTTCCTCCTGCATTTTCTGCGCCTGCTTTATGACGTTGCTCACATTTTTGTTTGTGTTCATACCCGCTCCTGCGAATCCTTTGTATTTTCCCATTTTGTTTTACCTCTCTTTTTTAATTTTCTTCCTCTGAGGGAAGTTCGTTTTGCTCTAAAAATTCCTCTCTGTCATCGTCTTCTTCGAAGGAGGACTGTGAAAATGTATCCTGCGAGGAATCATATTCGATAAATTCGCTTTCGTCCGCGTCCTCGACTATCTGAGAAAAATTTTTCATCAGACTGTCAAGGGGATCGGACGGCTCGGAGGAATTATTATCCGAGTTCTCATTATTAACGCTCGGCAAAGACCAAAAATCAACAAGCTCGTCGTCGATCTCGTCTTTATAAGCGATTTTTATGAGATAATCCGTACCCGACGCGCGCGCGAAGGCTTTTTGCAGCCTTTCTTTAAAGCTTGACGCTATGCCGTACGCGCCTTTTTCTTCGCGTTTAAACAATAATATAATTCCGTCCGCGTCTATCGTAATCGGTCTGTTCATCAGACAAGGCATAAGATATGCCGCGCCGGACGACATGGTGCGTGATATATTATCCCAGTTTTTGGCGGTCTTAACGATCGGATTTTCCGCATTAAGCTCGTATCCTGGGATAGGTCTGTAAAGTCTCGGCGGCGTCTTCGGTTTTTCCGTTTGCTTCGTGCTGTCCTCTTTTTTTGGCTCTAATGGGGCAGATACGCCGTTTTTGATTTTATCTTCGAGCTTGTTTATCCTTTCCGTAAGCGAGGACGTATCGGTCACCGCACCGTTTGCGACCTTGCTTTCAAGAGTTGAGATTCTGTCCAGCAGGGCTTCGGGAGACGCGTCGTATTCGGGACGTGATATTTTTATCAGCGCAAGCTCATATATCAGCCTGGGCGACTTTATCCATTTCGCCTCGGCGATAGCGTCGGAAAGAACGGCTGCCGCATGTGAAATTTTTTCGAATGTCATTTTTGAAGCAAGCGACTTCAATTTTACCATATCTTCCGCGGTCGCGTCAAGCATATTTTCGGGATTGTCCGTGACCTTGCATATAAGCATATCGCGGAAATTACGCACGAGCGCGTCCATAAATACTTTTAAATCCTTACCGTCCGAAAGAACCGAATCGATTACGGATATGATCCCGTTTATGTCGTTGTCTATGATACAGTCTGTAATTTTGAACACCGATTCGGCGGCGGATATTCCGAGCGCGTCCGTGATGTTTTCAGCCGTTATTTTGTTTCCGCATGACGAAACTACTCTTTCAAGTATGCTCAGACCGTCGCGCATCGAGCCGTCGGCAAGTCGCGCGAGAAGCTCGTATGCGTCGTCCGATATATTAAGCCCGTCTCCGTGCGCTATCTCCTTCATGCGCAGAATGATATCAGACGGCTTTATACGCTTAAAGTCAAAACGCTGGCAGCGCGACAAAATAGTTTGCGGCACCTTGTGCGCTTCGGTCGTCGCCAATATGAAGATGACGTATTCGGGCGGCTCCTCAAGGGTTTTGAGAAGAGCGTTGAACGCGCCGGAAGAGAGCATATGCACCTCATCTATTATATATACGGTATATTTCGTGTTTGCGGACACATAACGAACATCGTCGCGTATTTCGCGTATATTGTCTACGCCGTTGTTCGAAGCGGCGTCTATTTCCTTAACGTCGAGTATGCTTCCGTCCATGATACCTCGGCATACGTCGCATTCGTTGCAGGGGTTTCCGTCCTTTGGGTTTAAACAATTCACGGCGCGTGAAAATACTTTTGCGCATGACGTTTTGCCGGTTCCGCGCGTACCGCAAAAAAGATACGCATGACCGATTTTGCCGTTCAGGATTTGATTTTTAAGCGTTTGTGTTATATGCCCTTGACCGACAATATCGTCAAAAATCGTCGGACGCCATTTTCTGTATATAGCCTGATGAGCCATATAAGATCCCCGCTCCTTTCAGTAAATTTTAACGTATACACAAAAACGCCCCAAAGGCGTCGCTCTGATACATAGTGGCTCAGACCGAGTTTACCGCAACACACTGAAAGCACCGCTTATTGCTGCTTGGTTCCCCATCTGACAAGGTTCACGGGTTTAAGTCGCGCGGGCTCGGTCGTCATCGCCGAGTAGTCAATTTGTCCGTAAGCCGTCGTGTTTATGACTTACCTTTGATATTATAATACATTTTTTTTGAAACTTCAATACCTAAATCAAAAAATGTATAAATTATTTTACGCGCGTCCCAAATGCGGAATATATTGTGATTTTTCATCATATAATGTTGGGTGGCTTGAAATCGGGATTTAGACTGAAGGAGGTTTATGGGCATGGACAATGAGACTTTTTACGAGAGAATACAGACGGAGGAACGCCCCCTTATATTTCTTGATTACTACATAATAACCGAAAACATATCTGCTGATTACTGCGATTTGAAATGCTACGGTATAAAGATACAAAAAACGGCGATTTACGAAGGCGGCGGTAAAATTGTCGAGAGCAAGCAAATCAATAATATCTTTTACCGATACAACGACGTCATTGAATTTATCAAAAAAATCATATCGCGCTCGACAGAACCGTCAAAGCTTCGCGACGCGGTTGAAAATTATATTGCGGAAAGTATTGACAGAGCGAAAGAAAGCGCATAAAATAATATCCGAAAAAAGACAAAAAGGATAAATTCGATGTATAAAATCAAAGAAACGATTATTGTAGAAGGAATATACGACAAAATAAAGCTTTCGAGATTTCTCGACGCCGTGATAATAGTAACGAACGGCTTCGGGGCTTTTAGGGATCCCGCAATTATTGAAAGCATCAAACGTATGGCGGAGGAAACGGGAATAGTAATACTTACCGATTCCGACACAGCCGGTTTTCGTATTCGAAATTATATTAAGCAATATATCCCAAAAGAGAACGTGAAACATGCATATATCCCCGAAGTAAAGGGGAAGGAAAAACGTAAGAGCGAAGCCGGCAAAGAAGGACTGATAGGCGTGGAGGGGATCAGAGACGATATTATTCTCGACGCGCTGAAAAAAGCGGGCTGCGTGATAGACGGTAACGCTTTCACGCCGCGCGAGAGCCGTAAAATTACAAAAACCGATTTGTTTATGGCGGGGTTATCGGGTGGCGAGAGGAGCCGCGAAAAACGAGCGTCGCTTGCGGCGTCTCTCGGCATTCCCATGAAAATATCCGCGAATATGCTTCTTGACATTTTGAATCGACTGTTGGATTATGATGAGTTTTGTGAAATTATACAAAATATGAACACCCAAACAGTGCAATTTTGAAAAAAATAATATTGACAAATTTTGATTTATGCTGTAAACTGTTATCTGTAAATTAAAAATGCTTTACAGGTGGTGCGAATGGAGAAGGATTTAAACATAACCGTTCTGCTCGACGTGTACGGACAGCTTCTTACGGAAAAACAGCGTTTTGCCATAGATATGTATTATAACGAGGATCTATCTCTTTCCGAGATCGCCGAGCAAATCGATATCAGCCGTCAGGGAGTGAGAGAATCAATAAAGCAGGGCGAAAAACATCTTGAGGAATATGAGAAGCATCTGGGTATTGTAAAGCGTTTTCATAAAATAAATTCACAGCTTCGTCGGCTTTCACGGATAGCCGACGGCTGCGAAGCCGAATTTGCGGACGAGATAAAGGAAATAATCGAGGAAATATCGAGAGAAATATAGATAATTTTGCGGAAGGGAGTCGGAACGTATGGCATTTGAAAGTCTGGGCGATAAGCTCCAAGGCGTTTTTAAAAAGCTGCGCGGTAAGGGTAAGCTTAACGAAAAAGACATAAAAGACGCGATGCGTGAAATCAAACTGGCTCTTCTTGAAGCCGATGTAAATTTCAAGGTTGTAAAGGATTTTGTCAATACCGTATCGGAAAAAGCGGTCGGACAAGAGATAATGGAGTCGCTTACTCCCGCTCAGCAGCTTGTAAAAATTGTAAATGACGAGCTTACGCAAATGATCGGCGGTGAAACGGCGCGTCTTGAATTTTCGCCCAAACCTCCGACGGTGATTATGATGTGCGGCTTGCAGGGCGCGGGCAAAACGACCGCCACCGGCAAACTCGCGCTTAACATGTCCAAGCAGATGGGCAAAAGACCGCTTATGGTCGCTTGCGACGTTTACCGTCCGGCGGCTATAAAACAGCTTGAGGTCCTCGGAAAGCAGGTACAGATCCCCGTGTTTTCAATGGGTGACGGGACGGATCCCGTAATTATAGCGAAGGAAGCCGTCGCGCACGCCGTAAAGCACGGCAACGACCCTGTCATTCTCGATACAGCCGGCAGACTTCATATAGACGAAGAGCTTATGGACGAGCTGAAAAATATAAAGGAAAGCGTAAACCCGACAGAGATACTTTTGGTCGTGGACGCCATGACGGGACAAGACGCGGTAAACGCCGCGAAAGCGTTTAACGAGCGGCTCGATATAACCGGCGTTATTCTTTCCAAGCTTGACGGAGATACAAGGGGCGGTGCCGCGCTGTCGGTAAAACAGGTGACGGGCAAGCCGATCAAATACGCGTCGGTAGGAGAAAAACTAAGCGACCTTGAACAGTTTCACCCCGACAGAATGGCGTCGCGTATTTTGGGCATGGGCGACGTGCTTACTCTTATAGATAAAGCGCAGGATGCGATAGACGAAAAAAAGGCGCAGGAGCTGGAAGCGAAAATACGCAGGCAGCAGTTTGATTTGAACGATTTTCTTGAGCAATTCCGCCAAATTAAAAAAATGGGCTCTTTTTCGCAGATATTGGGTATGCTGCCCGGTATAGACAAAAAGATGCTCGACGCCGTCGACACGGAGGAAAACGCGAAAAGACTTGTGCATATCGAAGCTATCATACAATCCATGACGGAGGAGGAACGTTCAAAACCGTCGATAATCGGCGCGAGCAGAAAAGTTCGTATAGCAAAAGGAAGCGGAACGAAGGTTCAGGACGTAAACCAGCTTTTGAAGCAATTCGCCGATATGCAGAAAATGATGAAGCAGCTTACCGGCGGAAAACAAAACAGAATTTTAAAACGCCTGAGAAAAGCACATTGATTTTGTTATAAACGCGGTGTGGTGCGGACAAGCCGACGAGTGCGTAATGACGCGCCGCAAGACGGTCTCACCGCGCTGTGCGATATAAACCATAATTACAAACGGGAGGTGAAAATAATGGCTGTAAAAATAAGGCTCAGAAGAATGGGCGCGAAAAAGACTCCGTTTTACAGAGTTGTCGTTGCTGATTCAAGATACCCCAGAAACGGTAGATTTATTGAGGAAGTCGGCACATACGATCCTCTTACCGACCCCGCAACGGTCAATATTGACGCGGAGGCCGTAAAGAAATGGATATCGAACGGTGCTCAGCCGACGGATACCGTTAAGGCTCTTTTAAAGAAGTCTAATATTATCTAATCGGGAGGATAGGATAATGAAAGAAGTATTGGAAATAATCGCCAAATCGCTTGTCGACTATCCCGACGAGGTCGACGTTAAAGAAATTGTTAACGATGACCAAACGGTAACCCTCGAATTAAGAGTTGCCGAAAGCGATATGGGCAAGGTGATCGGCAAGCAGGGAAGAATTGCAAAGGCAATAAGAACCGTTGTCAAGGCAGCCGCAAGCCGCGATAACAAGAAGGCTTCGGTGGATATCTTATAATAGGATAGGAGGGCTTGCGCTTGTAAGCCCTTTTTGCTTACGGATATTATGAAAGGGAACAATATGGATTTACTTGAAGTGGGTAAGATTGTCAATACACACGGACTTCGCGGCGAAGTGAAGATTGTACCGTGGACGGATTCCCCGGATATATTTGAAAAAATAGAGTACGTGTACGTCGGGAACGAAAGCGGCGAGCGTCTCGATATAAATGGGATAAAGTATCAAAAAAATAATTTGATCGTGAAATTCGCTCAAATAAACGATATAGACGCGGCGCAGAAATATAAAAACAAGATAATATGCGCACAGCGCGAGATGCTCGGCGAACTGCCCGAAGGAACGTATTATATAGCCGATTTGATCGGCTTAAACGTCGTCACGGATGACGGACGTGAAATAGGTGTGATTTCCGATGTGTTTAACGCCGGAAGCAGCGATATATACGAGGTAAAGCGTGAAGGAATGAAAAATCTGCTGCTGCCCGTCATTGACGATGTTGTGCTGAAAATCGATCTCGACGAAAAGAAAGTAACCGTGCGTATGATCGACGGGTTGGAGGATTTGTGATGAGATTTGACGTACTTACGCTTTTCCCGAAAATGTTCGAAGCGGTTTTGGGCGACAGCATAATTGGACGCGCATACCGCGCGGGGCTTATTGAAATGAACTTTATAGATATACGCGACTTTTCATCGGACAAGCACAGAAAAACGGACGATTATCCGTACAGCGGCGGCGGCGGTATGCTTATGACGCCGCAGCCGATATACGACGCGTATATGTCGATTGCGGAAGGTCTCGACTATAAACCGTTTACAATTTATATGTCCCCGAAGGGAAAGATATTCGACCAGTCGGAAGCGGTCAGACTGTCCGAAATCGATCACATTGTCCTTTTGTGCGGTCACTACGAGGGCGTAGATCAGCGCGTTATAGACGAGATCGCGGATATGGAATTGTCTGTCGGCGATTACGTTCTTACCGGCGGGGAAATCCCCGCCATGGCTGTTATAGACGCTGTTTCAAGACTTATTCCGGGCGTGCTCGCATCGGAATCGTCGTATGAAAACGAATCGCATTATTCGGGCTTACTTGAATATCCTCAGTATACGCGTCCCGCCGTATGGCACGGAATGTCGGTGCCGGAGGTGCTTATATCGGGACACCATGCCAACGTTGAAAAATGGAAGAGGGAGCAGTCGCTTGCCGCGACTGCGGACAGACGTCCCGATATGCTGAAAAAAGCGGAATTGTCGGACGAGGATAAAAAATTCATTGATGAGTATAAAAACAAATAAATCCCTGCTTTTATAGAGCGGGGATTTATTCTTTAAGCTCCTTCGCAAGCCGTTCAAGGCACTTTTTTTCTATTCGGCTGACATAGCTGCGGCTGATACCCAGTATTTCGGCGATCTCTTTCTGCGTTTTCTTTTTCTGATTCGCGAGACCGTACCGCCAGCATATGATATTTATTTCGCTTGGAGAGAGGACGTTTTTCATTGTTTTATAAAGCTTCTGCGCTTCCAGCTTGCCGGATATAATGTCGGAGATATCGACGCTGTCGGCGGTAAGAACGTCCGAAAACGTCATATTGTTTCCCTCTCGGTCGGTTCCTATGCTTTCGTCTATCGAGACCTCGTTCTGGAGCTTGCGAGAGCTTCTCATGAACATAAGCACTTCGTTTTCTATGCAGCGCGATATGTAGGTGGACAGCTTGTTGTTCTTTTTCGGATTAAAGGTATTTATTCCTTTGATTAGTCCTATTGTGCCTATCGATATTAAGTCCTCGAGATTTTTTTCGTCCGCGTATTTTTTTGCAATGTGCGCCACAAGACGGAGATTGCGTTCGATGAGAATGTTTTTCGCTTCCTCGCTTCCGGCAGCGTATTCCTCAATATATTTTTGTTCTTCCTCCGGCGTAAGCGGCTTCGGGAACGCCGCGCTTCCGCTTACATAACCCGCAAGGATCAATACGGTTTGTATCCATTCAAACAAAAATGAGAACATAATAAAACCTCCCTATAAATATTATGCCGCTCCATAGCGTCAATTTGCATGACCGAGCGTCCTTATTTTGTTATATCGAAACGTGAAAACGGGTAAAATATAAAATACGTACATGAATTGTCTTTTTATTGTAACAGATATATAATCATGATGATATTGATTTGAAATGCAGAACAATATATAATTATAGGTGTATAGGAAAGAAATAATAAATCGGAGGGCAGAATAAATGATATGTAAAGTATGCGGCGCGCAGATCCCCGACGACGCTTCGGCGTGTAGCTTTTGCGGCGCGAAAACATCGGAAGGGTCGGTAGAAACCGACGCTTTGGAAAATAATAACACAAACGAAAACACAAAAAATGATGACTTTAACAGCTCGGCAAAAAACAATTCCGAAGAAAGCAACGACGCTATTTTTGACGACAACGAAAAAAGACGAAACGCACAGATGAAAAAAATGATGGAGGACAAAAAGCAGCAGCTTTCCGAAATAGAGCGCAGACGAAACGAGAAAAAGCTTAAGCAAAGACGCAATCGTATCATGTTGGTGGGTGCCGTTTGCGCGCTTGCGGTCGGTGCGGCGGGAATTGGAGCGTATCATATCGCTCAGAATGTTGGGGACAAGGCGGTCGTCGACGAATCGCCCGCACCCACTTCTTTTGCGACGGCTGCACCTGCCCCGACAGCTTTGCCGTCTCCCACGCCCGCGATTTCGCCGACGCCGGGAATATTTACATCACCCGCGCCCAATAACGCTTCTTCATCTTCAGGTTCCGATTCACAGTCGTGGACCGCGACAGGAAGTGAAACGTCGTCGGGCGGTTCCTCGTCATCGTCGGGAAGAACTTCATCTTCTTCGTCGTCTTCCTCGTCGAGTGGAAATTCGTCTTCAAGCAGGTCATCTTCTTCATCGGGCGGCTCGTCTTCATCAAGCGGAAATTCATCGGCCGCTTCATCGTCGTCAAATTCATCCTCGGGCGGTTCATCGTCCGTTTCGAATACAGGCATTTCATCGGCAAAGGTCACATCTCAGCTTGCTACCGGCGGTGAAGTTATTTTAAACGCCGCGAACGGAAAGCATCTTATGACTTTTATTGTCGGAGATAAGAAATATTATGCGAATGTATCCGAGGGAAGCACAACGGAACAAATAAAGGGTAAACCCTATACCGTTACCGCTGTTCCGACGTCGGACGTGTATGACGGAAATACGATATATGAGATAACAAACCTCACGAATTATGAGGGCGACTACATCCTCGCCAATTCGGGTACAAAGCTTCTGACGAGCAGCGATATCAGCGGCTTGTCCAAATACGATCTCGCTCTTGCGCGTAACGAAATATACGCCCGTCACGGACGTAAATTCCAGACGCCGGAGTATAACGCGTATTTCAGCGGAAAGTCATGGTATAAAATAAATCCGAATTACAATTACAGCGACGATAACAGCAATTTGAACGATACGGAAAATAAGAACGTACAGTTTATTCTTGATGCGGAAAGAAAATAAACGTGTTGCGGCAGCCCGCCGTTTAAGCGGACTGCCGTTTTCTTTTATTCAATTATTTTCTTATTTTGTTTACATTTATCGGATTTTGTGATAAAATAATATAAGTATGTATGAAAGAGCAGGTGATATGCTTGAAAAAAGGGGCAAATATTCTTTTGTCGCTTATGCAGCTTAATATAGGCGGTGCGGAAACACATGTCGTGGAACTTGCGAAGGAATTAAAACGCAGAGGTTTTAATGTTGTTGTGACGTCAAACGGGGGTATTTACGTAAAGGAACTGGAGGAATACGGCATAAAGCATTACCGCGTTCCGCTCCAAAACAAAAATCCGTTTAATATGTTTAAAGCGGCTTGTCTTTTGAAAAAAATCATAAAGGACGAGAATATAGACATAGTACATTCTCACGCGAGGATCCCCTCGTTTATACTCGGCAAGCTTCAAAAACGTATGAAATTTCCGTTCGTTACAACGGCTCATTGGGTATTTAATACCGGCTACGGACTTAAATATATAACCGATTGGGGCGAAAAGACCGTCGCGGTTTCCGAGGATATAAAGCAATATCTCATGGATAATTATCATGTTCCCGAAGGGGATATAAACGTCACGATCAACGGAATAGATACGGATAAATTCTCCTCAGAAACGGATTGCTCGGATATCATGTCCGAATTCGGCATCGATGAAACGGACACGGTCATTACCTACGTAAGCCGACTCGACGAGTCTCGCAGTCTCGTCGCGAAGCAGCTTATCGAGGTCGTCCCCGAGCTATGCAAACAAATAGATAATCTAAAAATCATTCTGGTAGGATCGGGTGACGACTATTCAAACGTAAAGGCAGCCGCGGAAAGGGTAAATGCGCTGCTGAACCGCGACGCTATCATACTTACCGGCGCGCGTACCGACATTAACAAGCTTATTGCGCCATGCAAGCTGTTTGTCGGCGTAAGCCGAGCCGCACTTGAAGCGATGGCGGCGGGAAAAAGTACTGTTATAGCCGGTAACGAAGGATATATCGGTCTTTTTGATGAAAACAAGCTTCAAATCGGTATTGATACGAATTTTTGCTGCCGTGGCTGCGAACCCTCGTCCGGCGAGCTGTTAAAAAGAGATATTCTTAAATTCTTTTCGCTCGGCGAGGATGAAAAAAGAAAGCTCGGAGAATACGGCAGAGATCTTGTAAAACGAGAATACTCCGTAAGCCGTATGGCTGACGACAGCATAAAGGTGTACGACTGGGCGTTGGGAAAGAACAGTGAAATATTGATTTCGGGGTATTACGGTTTTAAAAACAGCGGAGACGACGCTCTGCTGAAGGCTATAATACAAGATTTAAAGACATACAAGGAAAGCCCGAATATTGTTGTTCTCAGCGCGAACCCGAAGGAAACGATGAGCTGCTACAAAGTCAGATCCGTAAACAGGCTCAATATATTTAAAATAATGAAGCATATGGGAAAAGCGGAGCTTCTCATTTCCGGCGGCGGTACGCTTATTCAGGACAGGACAAGCACAAAGTCGCTGTGGTATTACCTCACAATAATCTCGCTCGCGCTTCGTTTGAATATGCGCGTTATGCTGTATTCGAACGGTATTGGACCGCTGGAGAAGAAAAAAAATATATTAAAGACAAAAAAAATACTTGACAAAGTAGATTTAATAACGCTGCGCGACGAACGCTCGTACAATACGCTGAAGGAAATCGGAGTGGATAACGAGAATGTTATAATTACGGCTGATCCCGCGCTTGAGCTTGACGTTGCCGACGAAAACAGGGGAAGAGAGATCCTTGAAGCCGAAGGAGTAAACACGGGAGAAAAGCTTCTCGGTGTGTCGATAAGACGATGGCAGTCGCTCGGAACGGAATTTGAGGAATCGGTGGCGCGCGCGTGCGATTACGCATATGAAAAATACGGATATTATGCGGTATTTACTCCGATGCAGTCGAGCCGCGACACAGCTATCATGCAAAGCATACGAAAAAAAATGAAATATGATTCGTCTATAATTTCCAAGCGTTACAGCGTGGAGGACGTAATGTCGCTGACAAAATGCTTCGGACTGTGCATCGGTATGCGCCTGCATACGCTCATATACGCGGTTATCAATTCCGTACCGCTTATCGGTATAGCTTACGACCCCAAAATAAGCAGTTTTATGGAATATACTCACCAGACGCATTATATCGACGTTGCCAACGTTACATTTGAGCGTCTCAAGACGCTCCTTGACGAGTGCGAAGCAAGCTATGATGAAATAAAGGACGACCTTAAGGAAAATTATATCGCGCTCAGAGATCAGGCGCGTCTTAACGGAAAATACGCAATCGAGCTTTACGAAAAGGGGAGTGTTGACGCTTGAGCAAGAAAAAGGCAGGTCAAACGATGCTCCTGACCGCAGGATTCATGGCTGCGGCAACGCTTTTGTCAAAAATACTCGGACAGGCGCGCGATTCGATCCTTACGGCGTACTTCGGTTCCGGCGTGATATCCGATGCATTTCTTACGGCTTCCACCATACCGACGACGTTTTTTGACGTGATTATCGGCGGAGTGATATCCGCTACGTTCATTCCTGTCTTCAATGACGTGATGTCGAAGCACGGTAAGGACGAAGCCATGAAATTCGTCAATAAATTTGTAACAATGATCGTGTCCGTAACGCTGATCATTGTCTTTGCCGGCATTGTGTTCCGCGGCGCGCTTGTGTCGCTCCAAACAAATTATACGGGTGAAAAAGCGGAACTGACGGCGCGGCTGACGGCGATAATGTTCCCGATGATAATATTCACGGGCTTGGCTTTTTCGTTTGTCGGACTTTTGCAATCGTTCGGCGAATACAGGATACCCGCCGTTATCAGCCTTGTATCGAACGCGGTCATCATATTGTATTATCCGCTTTTCGCAAATCGATTCGGCGTATACGGCTTGTCGGTGACTATGGTTATCGCCTGGAGCCTGCAATTTTTGATACTTGTACCGTGGATACGCAAATTCGGAGTACGCTTCCGACCCGATTTCCGTTTTAAGGACCCGTACATTAAGCAGGCGTTGCTCCTTGCCGGTCCGATGCTGATATCGACGTGGGTACAACCGCTTTATACGGTAGTAAATCAGAGGTTTGCGTCCAATATTGAGTCGGCGGTCACATATATCCAGCAGTCAAACAGACTGTATATAATAGTTGTGGGCGTGTTTAGTTTCGTTGTAACGAACTTGATTTTTCCGAAGCTTGCAAAAGCGGTTTCGGAAGGAAAGGATCAAGAAGCAAAGGGTCTTATCGTTTCATCGATGAGAGCTATCGTTCTTGTGATCGCGCCGCTTATGGCTGTGTTTATGGTTCTGCATAACAATATATCGAGACTTATTTTCGGATTCGGGAGAATGGACGACGCAAGCATAAACGCGATCGGCGGGCTGCTTAAATTTTACTCTGTCGGTATGCTCGGATTGGGTCTCAATGAAATACTCTCCAAGGCGTTTTTCTCAATGAACGACAGTAAAACGCCTATGCGTAACTCTGTCGTCAGCATGGTAATAAATATCGCGCTTGCGTATCTGCTGTACCGGCTGATGTCTACAAACGGACTTGCGCTCGCCGCCGCGTTCGGCTCGATTATAAACGCGGCACTCAATTGGTACTGTATTACGCGCGCACATAAAGGACTGATATGCCGAAGCGATATAATAAATATGCTGAAGACGCTTTTTTCGGCAGTAATTATGGGCGTGGTAATGGCGGTTGTATACTCGTTTATCGTAAACAGATTTTCCGGCTGGATCGGAAATTTCATAGTGTGCGCCATTTGCGGCGCGTGCGGACTTGCCGTTTATCTTATCGCACTCGTTATTACGGGTCAGGAGGATATCAAGAGCATTATAAGAAAGAGAGGTTGATGAAATGAACAGCGCAATATTATCGTCGCTTGCCGCGTTTTTTAAAACGCTCGCACAATGTTTTAAGGAAAGCGCGGTCTGTGCTTTTCTGATGAAAATCTATAACGCAGTGTCGGCTTCATGGCGCGGAAGCGTCATTATGAATAAACTGCGCGGCGAAGGAAAAGACTCCGCGTGCGCGGAAAACGTATCGGGCAAAATTGTATCTTCGCCTTTTGCTTTTTTGTCGTTTCTGCGCGGAAAAGCCGGGGATTTTATTGAAAAAAACATATCGGAAAGCTTTATCTGTACATGGGCAAAAACATATATGCAGAATTTTATGGCTGTAAACACAAGATTCTTCGGAATAATGCTCGTCTGCACCGCGCTGACATACTGCGCCGCGCGGGCGCATATATCGAAAATCGCGCTTATTGCGGGAGGATTTGGCGCGGTATTGTGTATTGCGAACTACAATCTTATGTCGTTTTTAAACCCGAGTAAATTTGTATGTTTTTTTAAAAGCTTGGCGGGATTTAAAAATATTGATTTCGATTTCTTTGACGAGGAAGAAACGCACGGAGTGAAAAGGCTCGTCCTCGCGCTTATCGCCGGAGCGGCGGCAGGAGCCGCCATGAGTGTGAATCTTCTCTACGGAGCCGCGCTGCCGTTCGCGGTATTCGCGCTTATACTTGTGATGTATGCTCCCGTTACGGGAGTGTATGCCGCTGTATTTGCCGCGCCGTTCGCACCGACGATGGCACTTGCGGGGATATGTATCTGGACGACTTTATCCCTTATCATAAAATCAGTCACGGATCGCGGCTTCAAATGGCGTTTTGACGGTGTGGGTATGTGTCTCGCACTCTTTTTGCTCGTACTTCTTCTGTCGTGTATAACTTCGTTCGCGCGAGTCGACAGCCTTAAGGTATGGGCTATGTACTTTGTATTTGTGATTTTCTATTTTACGGTAATAAACTCGATACGCACGAAGGAACAGATGCGCGGTTTATTCAGATTTTTGGTAATATCCGGCGCGCTGGTCGCGCTGTACGGTATTCTCCAGTATATTTTCGGTTGGACGACGTCTAACTCATGGATCGACGAGGAAATGTTTGAAGACTCTGCGATGAGAGTTTATTCCACTCTCGGCAATCCGAACGTGCTGGGTGAATATCTGCTGCTTGTGCTGCCGGTCGCAGCCGTATTCATGCTTAAAGACAGTGTAAAAAGTCTTTCTAAATGGGCTTACGGAGCGGCGTTCCTCGCTCTCGCGCTGTGCCTTGTGCTTACGCAGTCGCGTGGATGCTGGATAGGATTTATGGTCAGCGTTATAATATTCGTATCTTTTTATGAAGGAAAGCTGTGGGGGGTGATCCCTCTCGTCATATGCATATTGCCGTTTGTCGTTCCGCAGACGATAGTCGACCGAATTATGAGCGTCGGAAATATGGAGGACTCGTCAACGTCGTACAGAGTTTACATTTGGATGGGTACGCTCGGAATGATGAAGCATTATTGGCCGGGCGGGATCGGCATGGGAGAAGCGGCGTTTGCCCAGGTTTATCCGTTTTTCTCCTATAACGCCATTATAGCCCCTCATTCTCACAATCTCTTCCTTCAGCTGCTGGTTGAAGCGGGAATAGGGGGACTTGGCATATTCGTTGTGACGCAGGGCGTATTTCTGAAAAAGATGTCCTCTGTTTATCGAAGCGGTTATAAAAAGGATACCGAGCCTATGCTTGCTTTAGCCGTTGCAAGCGGCGTTGTCGGATTTCTCGTCCAAAGCATGTTCGACTACACATTCTACAATTACAGAGTTATGGCTCTGTTCTTTATGATAATCGGACTTGGTATGGCGATCAAATATACCTCTGTGACGGACGGGAGGAACGGCGAATGAAAAAAATAAAAGTTATTGAGGTTTCTTCCGATACAAATATAGGCGGCGCGGGCAAATGTCTTATAACGCTTCTTGAAAACTTTGATTACGGCAATTTTGACGTTTCCGTTATTCTGCCGTGCGGCAGTCTGCTGAAAAGCAGTATAGAAGGTCTCGGCGTCAAGGTTTCGGAAGTGGACGGCATAGCCGACAAATCGCTTGATTTATCTGCCGTGCGAGCCTTATATGAGATATTCCGACGTGAGAAACCCGACGTGGTCCACACACACGCCAGCATGTCCGCGCGGATCGCCGCCAAATTTTCGGGGGCGAAGGTAGTGTATACAAGGCACAGCGTATTCCCGCCTTCGCGAAGGATCTCACGCGGTATCGGAAAGCTGCTTAACGGCATGGTGAATAATTATTTTGCCGACAGGATAATAGCCGTCGCTCAGGCGGCAAAGGAGAATCTTATCGAGACGGGGATAAAGGATGATAAGATAGACGTTATCCTAAACGGCGTTGAGGGATTAACTCCCGTGTCCGTAGACGAAAAACGCGTGATTAGGGAACGATTTGATTTGCCGGATCCATGCAGAGCCGTCTCAATAGTCGCGAGACTTGAGGATATAAAGGGACATGAGTATTTTATTGACGCTGCGAATATTCTGCTTCGGCGCGGCCACAAGCTACGCTTTTATATTGCCGGTACCGGCTCGTATGAAAAGGTACTGCGCGAAAAGGTAAAAGCTATCCGACGCGAGGAACAGATCATCTTTACCGGCTTTATACGTGATGTTGACAAGCTTATGCAAATAACGGACGTTCAGGTCAACGCATCGTACGGTACGGAAGCGACAAGTCTTGCCCTGCTTGAAGGTATGAGCTTGGGGATACCTGCGGTAGTATCCGATTTCGGCGGTAATCCGGGCGTTATATGCGACGGAGTGAACGGATTTGTCGTACCGACCAAGAACGCCGGCTTGATAGCGGATAAGGTTGAGGAGCTTTTGAATAACGACGCGCTTTACAGAGTAATGTCGGTCCAATCGAAAAGGATATTCGAAGAAAAGTTTACCGCGAGGGTAATGACGAAGAAAACCGAAGATGTATATCGAAAATCAGTTTATAAGGAGGATATTTAAATGTCAGAGAAAAAAGTTAGATTTACGGTGATCGACGCCGTAATAATTATTGTTCTGCTCGCGGCGGCGGTATTTGCCTGCTTAAAGCTTTTACCGTCGGTCATGACGTCGGGAGAACACAGGACGGTGGATTTTACGGTACTGGTGCAAAATGAAGACGAAAGCTTCGCGGACGCGATAACGATCGGCGACCGAGTGACAATAAGCCTTACGGAAAAGGATGGCGGAACTGTCAAGGCGGTCGAGACAAAACCGGCGCAGACGCTTGCTTATAACAGTATCGACGGTACTTACGCAAACGAAACGATTGAGAGTAAATGCGATGTGTACGTAACGATAGAGGCTGATATGGATATATCGGATCTGGCACTTCGCGCGGGCGGTACGCCGGTAAAGGTAGGAGCGGAGATCCCTGTGCGCGGCAAGGGCTACGCATCGATGGGATATGTTATAGAAATTAACGATTAAGGAGGATAAGAAAAATGGATAAAAACGGAAAAATAAAAGGTAAAATAAGCATTATCGACATTCTTGTCGTTGTTCTTCTTATCGTTGTAATAATCGGTATTGCGGCGCGCTACGGAAGTAAAATAACGGATTCGGTAATGGGTGACAAGCAGTTTGAATATGTTCTGCGTGTTGAAAATGTACGAGAATACACCGTGAACGCTCTCGAGAAAAAGGGAAGGATCACCGATAAGAAGTCCGAAAAGAATTTGGGTGAGATCACGGACGTTCGTGTTGAAAACGCGACGCAGCAATCGACGACCGCATCGGGTGAACTGAAGATAAGCGAGCTGCCGGACAGATACACCTGTTTTGTCACGATCGTGGGCGAGGGTAAGGAATCGGACGATAATTACATTCTGAACGATACAACGGAACTGTCGGTCGGAAGAAATATTGATTTATATTCGAAATACGTTAAAACATCGGGAGATATTGAAAGCGTAAAGGTACTTAAATAAAAAAAATCAGGTCATTTGACCTGATTTTTTTTATTTGTTATCCGATGGATAAAGCTTTAATTTTACAAGTAACGAATAAAGTCTGCCGCCGCCGGGAAGCATTTTTATTTCCTCCTCGTCCAAAACTCTGAGTGAGAACGTCATGACGGCGTATATTATTACCGCCGCAATAAGCGCGGAGAGGACGGAAATTAAATTACTGCCTATGAGCGCGTATAAAGCGTGATACGCAAGATACGCTCCCGCGCCCATTATCAATCCTGCTGACAGCGGCTTTAAAATGTATTTTTTGAATGTTATGCCGACAGTAAGGTGTTTGGACAGTATCGCGTAACAGATAACAAAAGCGGCAAATTGGCATATTATCGAGCTTATTGCGGCTCCGTAAATGTTGATTGCTCTCTGGCGTATCAGTACGACGTTTAATATGATTTTTATCGCGCAGCCGACAAGCAGTCCGACCGCAGGCGAAAATACCTTGCCCATGCCCTGCAGCGCGCCCGACATTGTCTGAAACAGCGCGCTGAAAATAAGTGAAACAGCCATAAGCGCGAGCAGATCCGAACCGAGAGAAGCCGCCGGATAAAGCAGCTTATATATCGGGTTCGCAAGAACGATCAGACCTATGACGCACGGCAATATAAGCAGGATCGATATAAGAAACGAATAAGAAATTTTATCGCTCGCTTCTTTCTTGTCGCCTTTTGCAAGCGCGCCGGCGATAGAAGGTACAAGCACGGTCGAAAACGCCACGTTCAGAGCGAGCGGCATATTGATGATAGTGTCGCTCTTTGACAGCCTTCCTGCGAGGATTATGGCATAATCGCTCAATTCCTTCAGTGTAGGGTGCGGTATCGCGGCGTTACCTTCATATGCCGGTATACCGTTCGCGAACGCTATTTCAATGCCGCGTGTGATCGTCGCGGTGTCTATAACGCGGTTTACCGCAGTCACGATAGACGCAAGCGAAATGGGAACGGACAGCATAAGAACCGATTTCATTATGTGTCCCGTGGATTCCTTAAGCGAATCGACGGCGGACTGACGTATTTTTTCTCTCAGCCCCTTCTTCCTGCGCGCATAAAAAAGTATCAAATATGCAAAGGAGATCAGCGTTGCCGCGGAACTTGCCAGGTTTGCCCACGCCGCCATGATTTCTGGGAGCGTTTTCGTGACTTCCTGTCCGTTGACCGCTTCCGTGTAATAAAGCTTGTCGGCGAGCAGGAATCCGTGTGAGAAAAGCTCCATGATCAGCGGCATAACGCCTACTGTCAATACAACGAACAGTATCGTGAGACCGCATTTAAAAATCTGCTCCAAAATTTGTGAACGGCTTGTCGCGTTCATATCGTTCAGTCCCTGGAAATATCCGCGTATTACCGACGAGACGCATACGAAAAATATCGAAGGCGCGAGAGCGCGCATTACGTATCTTATCTCGGAATTTCCGATTATATATGTTGAAACAAAATCCGCGCCTATGTACAGAAGCAAAGCGCAAAACGCGCCTATACAAGCAAACAGCAGAAACGCCGACTTAAATATATTGTGCGCGCCCTTGTAATCGTTAAGCGCGGCGCGTTCGGAAACCATTTTCGCGATAGCGTTCGGTATACCGACCGAGGATATCGCCAACAGTACGGTGTAAACCTGGAATCCTGCCGTATAAAAACCGTTGCCGGCGTCGCCGAAGCCGTCTATATTTGTAAGAACAACACGGTACACAAGTCCGAGAATTTTTACCGCAAACTGTGCAAACAGCACTATCGAGACGTTTATCATAAACGACTGCGCTTTTTTCGCTTTTTTATTGTTTGTTTCTTGCATTTCAAAATCCCTTTCTGTCTTAAACATTAACATTATAAGACTATTTTTGCGTATAATCAAGTCTTTTTGTAAAAAAATTTGTTTTTCAAACGCGCGCCAATACGCGTGCGGCGTTTTTTATCTTTTTGACAAATTATTATATTTTACTTGACACTTATACGGTGTAAGAGGTAAAATATATGTATATGCACAGATAAAGGAGAACGAAAAAATGGATACAATGAGCGGATTAAAGCGCACGAATTACTGCGCCGAAACAGAAGGGATAGGAAAAGAGGTTGTCGTCGGAGGGTTTGTTCAGAAAATCCGTGATATGGGCAATCTGATTTTTATAGATTTGCGCGACAGAACGGGTATCGTTCAGCTTGCCTTTGACGATTCGACCGACAGAGATATTTTCGAAAAAGCGTCCTCATGCCGCAGCGAATATGTTCTTATGGCAAAGGGCGTTGTGAGAGAAAGAGAAAGCAAAAATCCGGCAATCAAAACCGGTGACGTAGAGATAGACGTCAAGGATCTGCGCATACTTGCAAAGGCGCAGACGCCGCCGTTTGAAATAACGGACGACACAAATACGAACGAGGAATTAAGACTTCGCTATCGTTATCTTGATTTGCGACGTTCGGTCTTGCAGAATAATCTTATGCTGCGAAGCAAAATCGCAAAATCCGCGCGCGATTATTTTCATGAAAACGGTTTTATAGAATTGGAAACGCCGATGATGATAAAGTCCACGCCCGAGGGCGCGCGTGATTATCTTGTACCGTCGAGAGTGCATCACGGTAAATTCTACGCGCTGCCGCAGTCGCCGCAGATGTATAAACAGCTTCTCATGATCGCCGGTTACGACAGATATATTCAGCTTGCACGCTGCTTCAGAGACGAGGATCTGAGAGCGGACAGACAGCCGGAATTTACTCAGATAGACATGGAAATGTCGTTTGCGGACGTAGAAGATATAATAGAGGTAGTGGAAGGATTTATATCGCGCGTGTTCAAGGATGTGCTTGACGAAAATATATCCGCGCCGCTTCCGCGCCTGACTTATAAGGAAGCTATGGAACGTTATGGCTCCGACAAGCCGGATACGCGTTTCGGAATGGAGATAATCGATATTTCCGATATTGTAAAAGACTGCGGCTTCGGAGTGTTTAAAAACGCAGTCGCCGACGGCGGCTCTGTCCGTGCAATCGTTGCAAAGGGAGCGGCTTCGACGCTTACGAGAAAAGAAATTGACAAACTTACGGAATACGTGCGCGGTATAGGAGCAAAAGGACTTGCTTTTATACGTTGGGTGGATGACGAGCCGACGTGCGCGTTTGCGAAGTTTATGGAAAACGGCGAAACGGAGAAAATAATCGAGAGAACGGGCATGGAGAAGGGAGACGTCGCGCTTTTTGTCGCGGACAAAACGAACGTTACGCTTTCGACGCTCGGCGCGTTGAGACTTAAGGTCGCTAAGCAGCTTGATATTATCCCGAACGGATGGAATTTTGTATGGATAACGGAATTCCCGTTCTTTGAGTACGACGAGGAAAGCGGTAAATGGATAGCGATGCATCATCCTTTCACAATGCCGGAGGACGACTGCATACAATATCTTGATACGGATCCCGGCAAGGTCATCGCGAAGGCTTACGATCTTGTCTTAAACGGTACCGAGCTTCTGTCCGGCTCCATTCGCATAACCGATTACGAGCTTCAGCAGAAAATGTTTGAATCGCTCGGACTGAGCGACGAGGAAATCGAAGCGAAATTCGGATTCCTTGTCGAAGCGTATAAGTACGGCGCGCCGCCGCACGGAGGTATGGGGCTTGGTCTCGACCGTCTTGCAATGCTTATGAGCGGCGCGGACAGTCTCAGAGACGTTACGGCGTTCCCCAAGGTACAGAACGCGTCCGAGCTTATGTCGGGTGCGCCGAACCTTGTTGACGAGGAACAGCTGGAGGAACTTGCCATTAAAATAATCCCCGATGAAAATTAACTTTTTATTCATAAATCGTTAATAATGATTCGGTATAATGAATGTTACGATATGAACAGCCTACGGCTGTTCATGCTATAATCCAAATTGAAACGGAGAGTATTACAAGTGATTACCATTTCCAATCTCACTAAGAAATACGGGGATAAGTACGCTCTCGACCATATCAGCTTCGATGTGAAAAAAGGAGAGATACTTGGGTTTCTCGGGCCGAACGGCGCGGGCAAATCCACTACGATGAATATAATAACGGGATATACCGCTTATACCGACGGAACGGTAAACGTAGACGGCTACGACATTGTGGAAAATCCCGTCGAGGTAAAAAAACGCATAGGCTATCTGCCGGAAATACCGCCGCTGTATCTCGATATGCTTGTATGGGATTATCTCGATTTTGTTTATGACCTTAAAAAAATAAAAACGGATAACAGGAAAGAGCATATACAGAACGTGATAGACACGGTAAAAATCGACGATGTTAAAAAGAGAAAAATAGGTAATCTTTCCAAGGGCTACCGCCAGAGGGTCGGACTTGCCGGCGCGCTTATAGGCAACCCGCCCGTGCTGATTTTGGACGAACCGACGGTAGGGCTTGACCCGAAACAAATCATTGAAATGCGCTCCGTAATAAAAGAGCTTGGAAAGGAAAAAACAATAATCTTAAGCTCTCATATCCTAAGCGAAATAAGCGCGGTGTGCAACAGAGTAATTATCATCAACAAAGGAAAATTTGTCGCTGAGGATACTCCTTCAAACCTGTCGGCTATGATTGGAACGTCGCACAAGATGTCTGTTTCCGTTTCGGGAGACAGAGAAAAAGCGGAGGAAATACTTAATTCCTTCGACGGGATTTCAAACGTCGTATGCGTATCTTCCTCGGCGGGAACGTACAATTTCGAATTTGACGCGCGTCTTGACGAGGATGATAAAAAGCGTCTGTTTTTCGCGTTTGCGGAAGCTATGATGCCGATAATGGCACAGAAGGAAATCGAAACGTCGCTCGAGGATATATTCCTTGAGCTTACAAAAACGCGCGAGAAGGAGGAAGGAAACGATGAAAGCAATATTTAACAGAGAATTCAACTCGTATTTTACATCTATGCTCGGATATGTGTTTTTAACTATTTTTCTCCTTTTGACGGGCGTTATGTTCTACCTTGTAAATATAGGATATATGACGGCGAGCATGACGGGCTTTTTTGCTTCGGTCAATCGCTTCGCGCTTTTTTTTCTCCCTCTGCTTACAATGAGATTGTTTTCGGAGGACAGAAAGCTGAAGACCGACCAGCTTTTGATCACGTCGCCCGTATCCACATGGGAAATCGTACTCGGTAAATTTTTTGCGGCGTTCGGCGTGCTTATGACAGGGGTCGTTATTACGCTGATTTATCCGTGCGTGATAGCCGCTCACGGCTCGCTTCCGCTTGCAGAGACCATAAATTGCTATATCGGATTTATTCTTCTTTGCTCGGTTATCCTTGCGATAGGCGCGTTTATGTCGTCGCTGACGGAAAGTCAGATCATTGCCGCCGCCGCGACTTACGGAGCGTTGATATTTACGGTCCTTTTAGGTTCCGTATCCTCGTATGTATCCAATGAAACGCTTGTCAATATTCTTCTTTGGCTTTCGCCCATACAGAGATTTTCGGATTTTACGCTCGGAATCATGAATTTCGAACCGATAATTTATTATTTGAGTCTTACGGGACTGTTCTTGTTTTTTACAACTATGGTTTTCGAAAACCGCAGACTGAGATAGGAGGGGATCAAATTGAATAAACTGAAAAAATACAAAATTAGTTCCTCCGTTGTTATAATCGCGGTGATCGCAATTGCAGTCCTTGTGAATATATTCGTGACACAGCTTAATAAAAAGCTTCCGCTGAAAATCGATCTTACAAGCAATTCGATGTACAAGCTTTCGGACAAAACGCTTGATTTTCTGAAAAATTACGATACCGACGTGGATATTTATATTCTCGCGAGCGCGTCGGGACAGGACGAGAGGATAAGCTCGGTAATCGAACAATACCGAGCGGCGGCTCCCTCCATAAAGGTAACCAACATAAATATGGCGGAAAATCCGACATTCGGGAAAAAATATGTTACGGACGGAAAAAGTCTTATGGCGAATTCCGTCATCATAGACTCGGGCGAACGTTTTAAGATACATTCGCTTACCGAGCTTTATGGCGTCAACGCCCAAACGGGACAATACACGTCTTTAAACGCGGAGAACAAAATCAACGCGGCTTTAAGATATGTTTCTTCCGACACGCATCTTAAAGCCTACATCGTGACGGGTCACAACGAGCTTGTCGCCGATGGGGTACGGGCAAAGCTGACGGAAGAAAATTTTGAGGTTGCGGATCTGAACCTTCTTTCCTCCGATGTTCCGACCGACGCGTCGCTCGTAATGCTCATTCGTCCGACCGCCGATTTGTCGAAAGATGAAATCACAAAACTCGATACGTATCTTTCTGACGGAGGGAATCTCCAATGCTATTTTGACGCTGACAGCCGATCGCTCGCAAACCTGTACGAATACCTAAAGTCAATATGGGGAATAGGCGTAATGGACAACGTTGTCGTTGAAACGGATATGTCTCATTCGGTATCTCTCGGCGGTACGGGCGTAGCCCTTGTCGTGCCGGAAGTCGAGGAGACGGAATTTACCGACAGCATTGTCAAAAACAAGAGAACGGTCGCATATTACCCGTATTCCAAGCAATTGAACCTGGAATTTGAAACTAACGGCTCCGTCAGCACCGCTCCGATTTTGACAAGCTCCGACAAAGCGTATACGACTACCAACGAGCTTGTTGAAAAGGTCGGCGGCGAGGAAGAGGGCAAATTTACTGTCGGCGCGCTGAGCACGGATTCCAAAAACGGTTCATCTGTGTTCGTATCGGGCAATACAATGCTGCTTACGCTTGACGCGTCGATGCTTACCGATAATTACGGACTTGCCAATTATGATTACTTCATGAATTTGACAAACTATACCTTGGGCAGCGGCGATTCGTTCACGGTAGATGAAAAAACGCTTATCAATAATTCGATCTCAGTATCAAAAACACAATCGCTCGTTATATTTGCGGTTATTGTGATACTTATACCGCTTATAACGCTTGTGTGCGGTTTCGTTATATGGATAAGAAGGAGAAACATATGAAGACGCGGAGAAATGTAATTATACTTTTTTCAATCATAGCCGTTTTTGCCGTGGGTATTATTATCGTGAACAACATTGACGTATCGGAAAACAACGATCCTGTTAATGGCGGCGACGCATACACGATATTGGCGGAAAGTGCCGAGGAGATAGCCGACGTGACCGTCAAGACCGACAGCGGAGAAATAAAGGCGGTAAACCTCGGTGACGCCGTATGGACGATAAACGACATGAGCACCGACGATATTGATACGTCTAAGGCCTATGCTCTCGCGGGAACGGTCGCATCACTGACTTCAAAAAACATAATTTCCGAAGATCCGGCCGATCTTTCCGAATACGGGCTCGACGCTCCTTCCGTGACCGTTACCGTGACGAAGAAGAACGGCGGCGCGGACAAACTGTATATAGGAGATTTAAGCCCGACGCTCGGAGAATATTTTATTATGACGGATTCGTCTCCGGCGGTATATACAATTTTTCCGTTTAAGGTCGAAACACTTTGCCGCCCGCTCGAATATTATCGGGAATTCGACCGCTTTAAAATAGATATAGACGATATAACGGCTGTTTCCATTGCGAGAAGCGACGAAACGATACAAATAAATATTATAGACGACATAGATGTTAATACAAATAATGTGTGGGAGATGACCGCGCCTTACAAAAGCGGCGCGAATGACGATTATATAGACGACAAAATTCTTGAACCGTTGGATTCTGTTTCTTTGACCATGCCGGTAAGCGGCGAGGACAGCGGCATTACTTCCTCGTCTCCCGTTCTGACGCTTACCGTTCGCCCCTATGACAACAATACGGGTAAATACGGCGACGAATATACGGAAAAGCTTGTAATAGGCAAAACATTCGGTGACGAGACATATGTCGAATACAAGAACCAAATATACAAAACCGCCGCGGAAAGCGTAGGATTCGTAAACGATTCCGCCTTTAATATAGTCAGCAAGCTTCAGGCTCTCGTTGACATATCCGATGTGAAACGCGTTGACGTAAGCTACGGCGGCGAAACGCATAAGATAGAAGTCTCGCACAGAGACAATAAATATATGTTTAAGCTTGACGGCAAAGAAGCCGACAGCGACATTTCGCAGAATATTTATCAGAGTATTATGGCTCTTGCAGTCGATTCGGTATACGACGGCGGGGAAATAAAAGAGACGCCGCTTTTGACCATTAGTTTTGAAGGCGTAAAAAACGAATACGACACGGTTGTTGAAATTAAGCCGATCGACGATATAAACTGTGCCTTGATACGAAACGGAGAGGTTAACTTTACTCTCAAAAAGCGAAAAGTCGAGGAGTTTATAAATTTGTTTAAGGAATATGTAAACGATCCCATGTCGGAATAAGGAGAATTTGAAATGGAAAATTTATGGAACGAAGTGATTCCGTATTGGAACGACGAATTTATCGAAGCGGACGAAACGGCTCCGCGTAAACCGACGATCACGGCATATCCGGCTTCATCTAATGGCGCGGTTATAATATTTCCGGGCGGCGGGTACGCCATGAGAGCGGAACACGAAGGCGCGGGCTATGCCGAGTGGTTTCAGTCAATAGGTATCACATCGTTTGTTGTGGATTACAGAGTCGCGCCGTATAAGCATCCCGCTCCGATGTGCGACGCTCAGCGCGCCGTAAGACTTGTGAGGAGCATGTCTGATAAATACGGATTTGACAATAATAAAATTGCCGTTATGGGTTCAAGCGCGGGAGGTCATCTTGCCGCTTGTCTGTCCGTGCATTATATGGACAAATTTTATGAATCGACGGACGATATCGACAGCGCGGATTGCAGACCGAACGCAGCTATTTTATGTTATCCTGTTATAGATATGTTTGAGTACAGACACGACGGCTCGCGTCAGAATATAATCGGGGAGAGAGCTTTCGGCGAGGATAAGGAATATATGTCGCTTTATAAGCATGTAACGCGTGAAACCCCTCAAACATTTATATGGCATACGGCTGAGGACTCGACGGTTCCTGTTGAAAATTCGCTGCTTTATGCAGGCGCGCTCAGCGCGGCGCATATACCTTTTGAGCTTCACATATATCCGTTCGGTCACCACGGTCTCGGACTTGCGTCGGAAGTACCGCATACGGCTCAATGGGCTGCGTCGCTCGAAAGCTGGCTTAAACTTATAAAATTCGTATAAAGAAAAAGGTCGGGGCGTGATCCCCGACTTTTTCTTTACATCTTGAACATAGCCTTGACAATACCTCTCAGACACTTCGGAACCTTCATAACGACGATTTTCATAAAACCACTCCTTTCTACCACGCAAACAAGCACAGATATCCGAAACACAGCAGAAAAATCATTTCTATCACGGCAACTATCGCAATCGGCAGAAACGCTCCGGCGATAACTCCGACGCAGAAGGAAAGAATTGACAGCCCCGCCGCTTTTGAACACCCTTTCGTGCGGAAATTAAGCATATATCCCACCTCTGTAACTGTTTTAGTATATAATATGCCGCGCCGCCGTTTGTGTGATGATTTATAAAAAATCAGTTGCGTGTTCGATTATTTTGTTGTATAATGAATGGTGATATATTTATTTCCTATACGGGAGGAGCTTCCAAATGAACAGAATACTCAGAAGTTTTATTGCCTTCGGCACGGCTTTTGCAATGTTGTTTTCGTTGTGCGGCATCGTTGCACTTGCCGACGATACAACGGTCGTGAATCTTGACCCGTCTGACGCGCTTACGTTTAACGGCGGTAAATTTGAAGGCTGGGGTACAAGCCTTTGCTGGTGGGCAAACAGGGTCGGATATGATAAAACGCTTACCGACAAGGCGGCGAAGCTTTTCTTCGGCAGCGACGGTCTGAGCCTTGATATTGCGAGATATAACGTGGGCGGCGGTGACGACCCGACGCATACGCATATTACGCGTTCCGATTCAAAAATACCCGGCTACGCCGTAGGTTACGACAAGGACGGTGAAATCATATACGATTGGAACGCGGATAAAAATCAGCGTAACGTTGCGGAAGCGGCACAAAGGGAAAATCCGAACATTTATTTTGAAGGATTCTCCAATTCCGCGCCGTATTTTATGACAAATTCGGGATGTACCTCCGGCGCGGTCAATGCGAGCTATGACAATCTCCGTTCCACGGAGTATGATAATTTCGCGGAATACATAGCGGAGGTGACGAAGCATTTTAAGGACGAATGGGGAATCGAATTTAAGAGCTACTCTCCGATGAACGAACCGTATACAAATTATTGGGGACAATACAGCTACAAACAAGAGGGCTGTCATTTTCACAGCGGCAACAGTGAATCGAATATGATCAACTCGCTTCGATTCGCGCTTGACAGTCACGGCTTAAACGACGTTCTCGTCGCGGGTGCGGACGAAACGAGCATAGATACGTCTATCACAAGCGTGAATCTGCTTTCGTATCAGGCAATGCATAATCTCGGCAGAATAGATACTCATACATACGGCGGTTCAAAACGCGCCGAGCTTCGCGCGCTTGCAGAAAATAAAGGCAAGGATCTATGGATGAGCGAAGTGGACGGCTCGTATACCGCCGGTGAGGACGCGGGATATATGTCCGCGGGTCTCGGTCTTGCAAAACAAATAATCAAGGATATGAACGGTCTCATGCCCTCGGCGTGGGTCATGTGGGACATAATCGACTCGCATAAGGACAATACTTCGCCGTATCGTACAGAAGCCGAAGCCGAAACGGAAATTTCACAGACGGGCGGCATATGGGGAGTAGCCATGGCGGATCATGACGCAAAGGACATTGTTTTAACGAAAAAGTATTACGCTTACGGTCAGTTTACGCGTTATATAGAGCCTGGTATGACAATAATAGGCTCAAGCGATACGACGCTTGCCGCGTATGACAGGGACAGCGGTAAAATCGTAATTGTCGCTTTAAATGAAAACGCGCAGGATAAAAATTACACGTTTAATTTTGCGAATATGCCGGTATGCGGAAATGAGGCGAGAGTGATAAGGACGAGCGGAGACATTGAAAACGGCGAAAACTGGACGGAGCTTGATCCCATACAAACGGAAGGCGAACTGCTTAACGCGCGCCTTAAAGGAAACTCCGTAACGACGTTTATCATCGAATCGGCTTCGGAGCTCGAAATAATGTCATACAAGCTGGCACCGGACAGCGAGATCCGTTCCGATCAATACATGCCGAGCGAGTACGACGGCGCGAAAATAACATGGAATACAAGCAACAACTCCGTATCGCCCGACGGAAAAGTCAGCCGCGGCGCATACGATAACGATGTAAAAATCACAGCCGAATTTTCAAAAGACGGCGAAACTTATTCGTCCGAATACGATTGCAGGGTGATGGCTATGCCTAAAAATAAAAATGAGGAAAATATGGGCGCGTACCTGTTCGTGCATTTTTCTGGAAGCGAAAAGAATGCGGACGAGGAACAGATATATTTCTCGGTCTCGAAGGACGGACAATCATGGCGTACGCTTAATAATAAGCAGCCGATATTGACGAGTACAATGGGTGAAAAAGGTGTTCGTGACCCGCATATAATCCGCTCGCCCGAAGGTGATAAATTTTTCCTGATCGCGACCGATTTGAGCATATTCAACCGCGGATACGATCCGAATCGCTGGGGGACTTGTCAGCGAAACGGCTCGAGGTCGATCATGATTTGGGAATCAAACGACCTTGTGCATTGGTCCAATCAGCGTATGGCGCAGATCGCGCCGCCAAACGCGGGATGCGCGTGGGCTCCCGAAAGCGTATACGACAGTGAAAAGGATGCGTATATGGTATTCTGGGCGTCAAAAACAAGCGATGACAATTACACTACCCAGCGTATATACAGGTGTTACACGAAGGATTTCAAGCATTTTACCGATGCGGAGCTTTACATTGACGACGGTAATGTAAGCAATATAGACACGTCGTTTATTAAGCATAACGGTACTTATTACCGATTTACGAAAAACGAAACAAATTCATCGGTTACAATGATGCGCGGCGATTCTCTCAGCGGCGGCTTTTCCGACGTACCCTCGTACACGATAAACGGCGAGCAGGGTAATATGGTGACGGGCTATGAAGGACCTACCGTATACAAGCTTAACGGACAGGATAAGTGGTGTCTGCTGCTTGACTTCTATTCGCAGTCCGGCGGTTACAAGCCGTTTATGACCGACGACATATCAAAGGGAATATTTACCTCGGCGCAGGATTTTGATTTTGATATGAAATACCGTCACGGTACGGTAATACCGATCACCTCGGAAGAATACGACGCGCTTGTGAGCGAATACGCGACAACTCAGCTGGACGGTGCGGACAAGGTCAAGATAGGCTCGAAAGCGGAATATACGCTTACGGTAAACGGCGAGATCTCTTCGCCGAAATGGAGCGTTTCCGATGAAAATATTGCGTCTGTTGACGCTTCGGGCGTTCTTGAGGGAAAATCAATAGGCACAGTAACGCTCAGCGCATATGTGAGCGAGTATAACCTGACGGTTACAAAGGACGTTGAGATATCAAAATATAATGAAATCCCCGTTTCGCCGCAGATGACGTCCGGCAGCGCGGCGTGGGACGACGATACTGTTAATACATACGATAAGGTTGCCGACGGCAATTTCGACACATTCTTTGACGGAGTTGAAAAAGGGTACGTGACAATAGATTTGGGAAGAATGTATAATCTTGAAGCCGTAGGTTATGCTCCGAGAAACGGCTTCGGTTATCGTATGAAAGACGCGTACTTTGAAGCTTCTTCCGACGGCGTGAATTGGACAAAAATTTATACGATAGACGATATACCCGAACAAAAAACACTTACCGTAAAGGATATAAAGCCTGGCGAATATCGTTATGTAAAATACTCGGTGCCGGAGGGTACGCACAAATATAATCCGAGCAAGGACGAGGAACAGGCATATTCATGCAATATTTCGGAGATAAAGCTTTACGGCGACGTGAAGGAGGATATAGACGATTCGCTTGCTTTGTACATATCCTTCGATGAGGAAAATACGTCCCACGGTTCCTTTGACGCGGAGATTGGCGGCAGGATACATGAAAACGGCAGCATATCATACGAGAAGGGAATAAAAGGAAACGCGGTAAATATCAAGTACGGCACGGAAAATTATCTTGCGCTTCCGAGAGGCATTCTCAGCGGCGCGTCCGGCGCGTCGGTAAGCTTCTTCTTTAAGCAAGGAGACTGCGGCAAGGACGGCTGGACGTTTATGATCGCTCCTTCCGACGACGTGCAGGTGTATAAATCCGAAAAATATCTCGGACTGCTCATGTCAAAGAACAGAAACAGAATCACCGCGGAACGGTATTTCAGCGAAAACGAAGAACGTCCCGTTCAGGCGTATGGCGACGCGGATTTTACAGACTGGCAGTATGTGACTATCGTATATGCTCCCGATTCGACGAGTATATATATTAACGGCGAGCTTATGAATAAGACAGCTTCAAAGGTACGCCTGACGGATATTTGCACCGACGGCGCGGCGGCGTGGATCGGTCATGCAAATTGGGGAGAAGGCGAGGGCCTCGAAGGATCGATAGATGATTTTAGGCTTTACTCAAAGGCTTTGACCGAAAACGAAGTCAAAGAATTATATGATATTTCACAACAATGAGTCTATTGCTTTTTTGATAATTTTGTGATATAATTTATAGAATGAAGGAGGTTATTCATATGGAACCTATTTTGATCATATGGCTCTTGGGAATAATTGTCTTTGTCATTCTTGAAGCGGCGACATATCAGCTTGTAAGCATATGGTTTGCCGTGGGTGCGGTCGGGGGTCTTGCGGCAGCCGCTCTCGGAGCAAAATTCAATGTTCAGATGTGCGTTTTTCTCGCCTTATCTGTCATATTGCTGCTGTGTCTGAGACCGATTTCAAAGAAGCTGCTCAAATCCAAAATCGAGCGGACAAACGCCGACAGCCTTATAGGCAAAGACGTATTGATAACGAAAGAAGTAAATAATTTACTCGGAAACGGCGAAGGGAAAATCAACGGAATGAAGTGGACTGTAAGAACGTCGGGATCCTCGCCGATCCCCGAAGGCGAGACGGCAGTCGTTGAAAAAATCGAAGGCGTAAAGTTAATAGTAAAAAGAAAGGAAGAATAAAATGACAATTATTATTTTTATACTTATATTGCTTATATTGGTTATATTGATTGCCAATATCAAAATCGTACCTCAGGCGCACTCGTATATAATCGAGCGTTTCGGAGGTTATCATGCAACGTGGGGCGTAGGACTGCATTTCAAGGTTCCTTTTGTGGACAGAGTGGCGAAAAAGGTAAATCTTAAGGAGCATGTCGCGGATTTCCCGCCGCAGGCGGTTATAACGAAGGATAACGTAACCATGCAGATAGACACGGTCGTTTACTATCAAATAACCGACCCGAAGCTTTTCGCATACGGAGTGGAACGTCCGATGATGGCGATGGAAAACCTTACCGCCACGACCCTGCGTAACATAATAGGTGATTTGGAGCTTGACGAGACGCTTACTTCGCGCGATACCGTAAATACAAAAATGCGTTCTATCCTTGACGAAGCGACCGACCCGTGGGGCATTAAAATCAACAGAGTAGAGCTTAAAAACATTATGCCGCCTAAGGAAATTCAGGACGCGATGGAACGTCAGATGAAAGCGGAAAGAGAAAGACGCGAAAGTATTCTCCGAGCCGAAGGCGAAAAGAAGTCGGCAATACTTCTTGCCGAGGGTGAAAAGGAATCCGCAATACTCCGCGCCGAAGCTAAAAAACAGGCGGCGATCAAAGAAGCGGAGGGCGAAGCCGAAGCAATTATTACGGTGCAGACTGCCGTTGCCGAAGGTATACGCAGAATAAACGAATCCAATCCCGGTGACCCGTATATCGCGCTGAAGGCACTTGAAAGCTTCGAAAAGGCTGCGGACGGCAAATCGACTAAAATAATTATACCGTCCGATATGCAAGGACTTGCAGGACTTGCGACTTCAATCAAAGAAATAATGAAAAACGACTGATTAAAAGTCCGCGGTGTTTATCCGCGGACTTTTAAATGTTCACGATATGTATTCTGCGGTTATCCGTTGCCAGTTTCCTAATTATTTCGCCTATTTCTTTGTTTCCGCTTTTATCCACAATATCTATTTCACTTGTTGGATTTGCGCGAAGCGCGTTTCTCAGAATATATTCCGCCGAATCCGCATCGTTGTATATTTCGAGCGTAACGCGCGATCCGACATGTCTCCTGAGCAAAAAGTTCATTATTTCTTTTATAATAAAATAAATCCCCGCAACGCACAGCACTGTTATTATCGACAAGAGACATATATTGAGCATTTTTCACACCTCCAACTCTATTATATGCAATATATATCGTCAGTGTTATTATTGACAAACCGTGCGCTGATGTATTAAAATAGTAAAGTAAAGATAAATAAACGGAGGGATAACAATGGGACAGACATTAACCGAAAAGATTTTGTCGGCGCATCTTGTTGAGGGCGAAATGGTAAAGGGAAGCGAAATAGGCATACGCATCGACCAGACGCTTACGCAGGACGCAACAGGCACAATGGCGTATCTCGAATTTGAAGCAATGGGCGTGCCGAGAGTAAAGACGGAAAGAAGCGTGGCGTACATAGACCACAACACGCTCCAAAACGGCTTTGAGAACGCGGACGACCACCGTTTTATAGGCAGCGTCTGCAAGAAGCATGGAATATATTTTTCACGCCCGGGTAACGGCATATGTCATCAGGTTCATCTTGAACGCTTCGGCATACCCGGAAAGACGCTCATAGGCTCTGACAGCCACACCCCGACGGGCGGCGGTATCGGCATGATAGCCATAGGCGCGGGCGGTATGGACGTAGCCGTGGCGATGGGCGGCGGCACGTATTATATTACTTGTCCGAAGGTCGTAAAGGTAAATCTCACGGGCAAATTGCAGCCTTGGGTTGCCGCGAAGGACGTTATACTCGAAGTTTTGAAGCGTCTGTCCGTAAAGGGCGGCGTGGGTAAGGTTATAGAATACACTGGCGAGGGCGTAAAGACGCTTTCCGTACCCGAACGCGCTACGATAACAAATATGGGCGCGGAGCTTGGAGCTACCACGTCGATATTCCCGTCCGACGAGATAACGCGTGAATTTTTGAAGGCGCAGGGCAGAGAGGAAGTCTGGACAGAATTAAAAGCCGACGACGACGCGGTCTACGACGAAACAGTCGACATAAATCTTTCCGAGCTTGCGCCGCTCGCGGCCTGCCCTCATTCGCCTGATAACGTAAAGAGCATCAAGGAGCTTGAGGGACAGAAGATAGACCAGGTATGTATCGGTTCATGCACAAATTCGTCGCTTCTCGACATGATGAAGGTGGCGTACATATTAAAGGACAAGACGGTACACCCCGACGTGTCGCTCGCGATCGCACCGGGCTCAAAGCAGGTGCTCAATATGCTCGCGAATAACGGCGCGCTGGCGATAATGATAGACGCCGGAGCGAGAATACTCGAAAGCGCGTGCGGACCATGCATAGGCATGGGACAGTCGCCGAATTCAAAGGGTATATCGCTTAGGACCTTTAACAGAAACTTTGAGGGCAGAAGCGGCACGAAGGACGGACAGATTTACCTCGTATCTCCCGAAACGGCTGCGGTTTCGGCTCTTACGGGCGTATTCACCGACCCGCGCACGCTCGGCGCGGCTGCCGACATAACGCTCCCCGAAAAGTTCACGGTAAACGACAACATGATAGTACCGCCCGTACCGGCTGAGGAAATGGACAGCGTTGAGGTACTGCGCGGCCCCAACATCAAGCCGTTCCCCGTATCGGAGCCTTTGGCTGAAACGATCGACGCTAAGGTTAGCCTTAAAGTGGGCGACAACATCACCACCGACCACATCATGCCCGCGGGCGCGAAGATTTTACCGCTCCGCTCGAATATTCCGAAGATTTCGGAATACTGCTTCGCGGTATGCGACGAGAAATTCCACGACCGCGCTCTCGAGATGGGCAAGAGCGTGATTATAGGCGGCTCGAATTACGGACAAGGTTCGTCGAGAGAACATGCCGCGCTTGCTCCGTTGTATCTGGGAGTTAAGGCTGTAATTGTCAAATCGTTCGCGAGAATTCATATGGCGAACCTTATAAACGCGGGCATCGTGCCGCTGACGTTCATAAACGAATCGGATTACGACAGGATAGACCAAACCGATGAAATCAAAATTGAAAATATAGGCGAGCAGATTGCGGCGGGGAACGTGATCAAGGCTACGGACGTTACAAAGGGCTTTGATTTCGAGCTTAACGCGGACTTTTCCGAAAGACAAAAGAAGATGCTTTATGCGGGCGGTTTGCTCAATTACACAAAGCAAAATTCATAACGCAGAAAAAATCGGGTTTTAAAATCCGATTTTTTTCTGCGCGAAATACTTGACCGAAAAGACTGTACAAATTTTAAATAATATGGTATACTAATTGACAGATAAATAACAGGGAGTATGTATGCCATGAACGATAAGTCAAAAAAAGTGCCTGAGGTCGTCATCAAACGGCTTCCGCGCTATTACCGCTATCTCGGCGAACTTCTCAAACAGGATATCAAACGTATATCGTCAAATGCGCTGAGCGAAAAAATGAATGTTACGGCGTCTCAAATCAGGCAGGATTTCAATTATTTCGGCGGCTTCGGTCAGCAAGGTTACGGATATAATGTGGAACATCTTTACGGCGAAATAGGCGATATTCTCGGTCTGCACGACGACGATACCTTTATAATCGTCGGCGCGGGCAATCTCGGCAGAGCACTTGCGAATCATGATACGTTTGAAAAACGCGGATTTCGCCTTGTGGGTATATTTGACAACGACAAAAACATTATCGGCACAAAAATCAACGGTATAGAAATAAGCGACGCGGACAATATCGAGGACTTTTTGAAGCACAACAGAGTGGATATCGCCATATTGACCGTACCGAGAGAAGCGGTTATGGAGACGGCGGAGCGGCTGACGGGCTGCGGCGTAAAGGGACTGATGAACTTTTCTTACACCGAGCTTGATTTTGACCGTGACGTGGCGGTTGAAAACGTACATCTTTCGGATTCGCTCATGACGCTGTCGTATAAAATCAAGAGCAATAAAAATTAAACGGAGTTTATTTATGAAGGTTATAGCATTTGTCGGACCGAGCGGAACGGGTAAGAGTTACAGAAGCGTTACTGTATCCAGAGAATACGGCGCGGACGCAATTATTGACGACGGCTTGCTCATTTCGCACGGTAAAGTGATCGCCGGCACGTCCGCGAAAAAAGAAGACACAAAAATCGCGTCTGTGAAACACGCGTTATTTATGCGCTCTTATCAAGTCGGAAGCATACAGCGGGCTATCAAAAAAAATAATATACAATGTCTGATGATTCTCGGAACGTCCGAAGAAATGGCTGAAAAAATCGCAAAAAATCTCGGCGTAGGCAAAATTGAACAATTCATTCGAATCGAGGACGTCGCGTCGCGCGAGGAAATGGATATGGCGTTAAGAATGAGGAGAGTGGAGGGCAAGCACGTCATTCCCGTGCCGACTTTTGAAATCAAAAAGGAGTTTTCCGGCTATTTCCTTCATCCTCTGCGCCGATTCCAAAAGAATCTCGATAAAGAAGATACGACGGTCGCCGCCGACAAATCAATTGTTCGCCCCACATTCAGCTATATGGGCGATTATATTATATCGGATAACGTGATAAACGAAATCGCGATATATGAGGCGAATAAAATAGACGATCTTGACAAAGTACAAAATATAAATCTGAGAAAAAGTGGACACGGCGTTCATATCGACATGACCGTGACGCTTTGCTACGGCTGCGATATACCGAGCGTATGCCGGAAAATCCAGGACGCGGTACGCGACAATGTTGAAAAGTATACTTCGGTAAACGCGCGCCGCGTGAACATATTGGTAAAGAATTTAAGGAAATAAGCTGCAAGAGGGAAATTAAATGGACAAATTTGAACTTGTTTCGGAATTTAAACCTCAGGGTGACCAGCCGGAAGCTATCCGTACCCTTGTGGACGGAGTCAGGCGCGGCGAAAAATTCCAGACGCTTTTGGGTGTTACCGGCTCGGGTAAAACCTTTACAATGGCAAACGTTATCGCTCAGATAAACAAACCTACGATAGTCCTTGCACATAACAAGACGCTTGCGGCTCAGCTTTGCAGCGAATTTAAGGAGTTTTTCCCGAATAACTGCGTTGAATTTTTTGTGTCGTATTACGACTATTACCAGCCGGAAGCGTATATACCGCAAACCGATACTTTCATAGAGAAAAACGCCATGACAAATGAAGAAATAGACAAGCTGCGCCACAGCGCGACGTTCGCGCTTCTCGAAAGGAAAGACGTTATAATTGTCGCGAGCGTGTCGTGTATATATGGTTTGGGTGACCCCGACGATTATAAGAATCTCATGCTTTCTCTGCGTGTCGGTATGGAGAAGGACAGAGACGAAATGCTGAAGAAGCTTGTCGCCATGCAGTATGAACGCAACGATATAAATTTTGTCAGAAATAAATTTCGCGTTCGCGGCGACGTTGTGGAGATTTTTCCTTCAAACAACGGAGAAAACGCAATACGCGTCGAATTTTTCGGCGATGAAATAGAGCGAATATGCGAAGTAAACGTAGTTACCGGCGAAATTGTTGGCGTGCGCCGCCACGCAGTCATTATGCCGGCGTCGCATTACGTAACGACCGACGATAAAATGAAAATGGCACTTATCGCCATTGAAGAAGAAATGCGCGAGCAGGTCAAGTATTTTAAAGAGCGCGATATGCTCATCGAAGCGCAGCGTATCGAACAGCGTACCATGTACGACCTTGAAATGATGCGCGAAATTGGCTTTTGCCAGGGGATAGAAAACTATTCCCGTCATATAAGCGGACGCGCTAAGGGCAGCGCGCCGTATACTCTGCTTGATTATTTTCCTGAGGATTATCTTATGATAATCGACGAGTCGCATGTAACTGTACCGCAAGTGAGAGGAATGTACAACGGAGACAGAGCGAGGAAAGAAACTCTTATCAGATACGGCTTTCGTTTGCCGAGCGCGGCTGACAACAGACCTTTAAAATTTGATGAATTTGAAAAGAGACTTCATCAGGTCATTTTTACCAGCGCGACGCCTGCGGATTACGAACGGGAACATTCGTCCGTTATCGCGGAACAGCTTATTCGTCCGACGGGACTGTTGGATCCTGAGATATTTATCAAGCCTACGGAAAATCAAATCGACGATTTAATAACCGAAATCAACAAGCGAACGGAGAAGGGCTTCAGAACGCTGGTAACCACGCTCACGAAACGAATGGCTGAGAATTTAACGGATTATCTTTCGGGCGTCGGTATCCGTGTAAGATATATGCATTCGGATATCTCGACGATAGAACGAACCGAGATAATAAAAGACTTGCGTACAGGCGAGTTTGACGTTCTTGTCGGTATAAATCTTTTGCGCGAAGGACTTGATATACCCGAGGTCGCGTTGGTCGCGATACTCGACGCGGACAAAGAGGGCTTTTTGAGAAGTGAAATGTCGCTTATACAGACAATAGGCAGAGCCGCGAGAAATTCCGAAGGTCAGGTTATTATGTATGCCGACACTGTAACAGGCTCGATGCGCCGCGCCATTGACGAAACAATGCGCCGTCGGGATATGCAGATGAAATTTAACGAGACGCACGGAATAGTTCCGAGGACAATAAAAAAGGATATACGGGATATCATAGAATCCCTGAAAAAGGTGGAGAACGACGATGTACAGCAGGATATAGTAATAAACTACGAGAAAGAAATCGCCGAGCTTCAGGCTAAAATGATAAAGGCTGCCGAAAACCTCGAATTTGAAGAAGCTGCCGTGCTCAGAGACAGAATTCGGAAACTTGAAAAGGAAATGGGTGAATGATTTTGACGCATGATATGATAGATAAGGCTGTAAAAATAATAACCGAACATATTCTTACGCCTATTATATATTTACTGGAAAGCGATGATTTCCTGAGTTTTATATGCTTCTGCGACAGACATATTACCATGGGGGAAATCTATAATGCCGAAAAAATGCTGCGTGACGAAACGGGTATTAACGCGGAAATCGTCGATATACGCGAATTCAGCGAATCGGAAAGACTTGATGTTGTAAATCAAGCCGTGCTTATACATACGGAACATCCGATGATAGAAGGCGTTTTTACTCAGTCGATGATCGAGGATTTCAAAATAGCCATGCAGCTCAGAAACGACGTACTGACAAGACACCGTGAAATGGGTACCGTTTATTTGCAGTAGGAGAGGGAAATATGGAGAAAGACATTATAATAAAAGGTGCGCGGGAGCATAATCTGAAAAATATAGACCTCAAAATCCCCAGAGAAAAGCTTGTGGTTTTCACAGGACTTTCCGGCTCGGGGAAATCTTCTCTTGCGTTCGATACAATTTACGCCGAGGGACAGAGACGGTATGTTGAATCTCTGTCGTCTTACGCGCGTATGTTTTTGGGACAAATGGACAAGCCTGACGTGGATTATATAGAAGGGCTGTCTCCGGCTATAAGTATAGATCAGAAAACCACCTCAAAAAATCCGCGTTCCACCGTCGGTACTGTTACCGAAGTATACGATTATCTGAGACTTCTTTACGCGCGTATCGGAATACCTCACTGTCCGAATTGCGGCAAGGAGGTAAAGAGACAGAGCGTTGACCAGATCGTCGACGCGGTCATGTCGCTTGAAGAAGGAACGAGAATACAGATACTCGCTCCCGTTGTGCGCGGTAAAAAGGGCGAACACAAAAAGGTGTTCGAAAACGCAAGAAAAAGCGGTTACGTGCGCGTTAAAGCCGACGGGGTGACGTATGATTTAAGCGAGGATATAGAGCTGAAAAAAACGTTTAAACATAATATAGAGATCGTTGTGGACAGACTGATTATCCGCGACAGCATACATCAGCGTCTTACCGATTCGCTCGAGACTGCGATTTCTCTTACCGGCGATTTGGTTCTCGTAGAGATCATAGGTGGAGAAATCATGTCGTTTTCGCAGAATTTTGCGTGTCCCGACTGCGGGATCAGTATTCACGAGCTTACGCCGCGGCTTTTTTCGTTCAATAATCCTTACGGTGCCTGTCCGCACTGTGACGGGCTCGGAGCGTTACCCAAAATCGACCCGGACCTTGTTGTAAACGACGATAGCCTGAGTCTCCTTGACGGTGCCATAACCGCGACAGGGTGGCTGAGCGCGAATAAAGACGGCTCAATGGCAAATATGTATTTCCGCGCCCTTGCGGAACATTTCGGTTTTGATATCAACACACCGTTTGCCGATTTGCCGGAGAATATACGCAATATCGTACTTTACGGAACAGATGAAAAAATAAAGATGCGATATGAACGCGGTTACGGCAGCGGAACGTATACCGCGCCGTTCGAGGGCGTAATTACCAATCTTGAAAGACGCTACAACGCAAATACGTATGATTACGTAAGAAACGACATAGAACGTTATATAAGCGACGTAACATGCCCCCAATGCCACGGAGCGCGTCTCAGCGACGAAGTCCTCGCGGTCACGGTAAACGGAATGAACATATATGAATTTACCTGTATGCCGATCAGGCGGGAAATGGAATTTATCGACGGACTTGTTTTAAACAGCAGGGAAAAAACGATCGCGTCTCAAATCATAAAGGAAATACGTTCAAGACTTCAATTCCTGCTTGATGTGGGACTTGATTATCTCACGCTTTCGCGTTCGTCAGGCACGCTTTCCGGCGGCGAAGCGCAGCGTATAAGACTTGCCACTCAGATCGGTTCGGGGCTTATGGGAGTTTTATATATACTTGACGAGCCGAGTATCGGACTGCATCAGAGAGATAACGGCAGACTTATCGAAACGCTCAAGCATTTACGCGATCTCGGTAATACCGTAATAGTTGTTGAACACGACACGGATACAATGTACGCCGCAGATTGTATAGTCGATATCGGACCCGGAGCGGGAGTTAACGGCGGCGAGCTTGTCGGTATGGGCGGTATCGACGACATAATAAAGTCTCCGCGTTCTATCACCGGTAAGTATTTGAGCGGCGAGTTAAAAATCGACATACCCCAAAAAAGACGCAAGCCGACAGGATGGCTTGAAGTGCGCGGCGCGAAAGAAAACAATCTGAAGAATATAAACGTAAAAATACCGCTTGGCGTGTTTACATGCGTAACGGGCGTTTCCGGCTCGGGTAAGTCGTCTTTGATAAACGAAATACTCTATAAGCGTCTTGTACATGTTTTGAACCGCGCAAGAACTCATGCGGGTGAACATAAGGAAATCAGAGGAGTAGAGCAGCTCGATAAAATAATTGATATCAATCAGTCTCCGATAGGAAGGACGCCGCGTTCAAACCCCGCCACTTACACCAACGTTTTTAACGATATACGGAACGTGTTCGCGACGACAAACGAAGCTAAAATGCGCGGATATAAGGCGGGACGCTTCAGCTTTAACGTCAGAGGAGGACGGTGCGAAGCATGTGCGGGAGACGGTATAAAGAAAATAGAGATGCATTTTTTGGCTGACGTTTATGTACCGTGTGAAGTCTGCAAGGGAAAACGATATAATCGCGAAACCCTTGAGGTGAAGTATAAAGGCAAAAACATATACGAAGTGCTTGATATGACGATCGACGAAGCGATTGATTTTTTTGCCAATATACAGAAGATTCGCCGTAAACTGGAAACGCTGCGCGAAGTCGGACTGGGATATATAAAGCTCGGACAAAGCTCCACGACGCTTTCCGGCGGCGAAGCGCAGAGAGTAAAGCTTGCGACGGAGCTTTCAAAAACAAGCACGGGTAAAACGATATATATACTCGACGAACCGACGACGGGACTTCATACTGCCGACGTCCATAAGCTTATACAGGTTTTGAATAAACTTGTCGAAAGCGGCAATTCCGTTGTTGTTATAGAGCATAACCTCGACGTTATCAAAACAGCCGATTATATTATTGATATGGGACCCGAAGGCGGCGATAACGGCGGTCGCGTTATCGCATCCGGCACACCCGAAAAGGTGGCGAATACCGAGGGGTCGTATACGGGGAATTATATAAAAAAAATTCTCGATGCGGATAAGGGATAGTATTATATAATGTGTCCCAAAACTATTATCCAATCATTTTGTAACATATGGAGGGCGAGCACATGAAAAAGCTAATCAAAATATCCATTTTTTTGATAATATTGTTATTTGCAGTTGATTTTATTCCTGTCAAGTTTGCAATAGATGTTTCTGACGACAATATAGAGAGTGGATATTTATGTTATCATGAACAAGTAACGGGCGGAAACTGGAGAGTTGAAAATACAGACAAACAATTATATTTTGATAACTTAACGGGCAATAGTCCATTTAATTATTTAAGTAAAATATATTCTACAGATTATATTGAGCCAAGCGGCAATAGATATGTATTATATGGGACGATTATGCCTAAAGAAAATGATATTTTTGACTTGAATGTGGAGCATTGGAATATAGTATATCCTGTGTCAAGAAAATCAATAAGAGCATTATATGTTCCTAAAAGATATTTAACACTATATGATTTTAATTTGATTAAGTTGTTAAAGAATATGCTGAGTAAATAAACTAAAATAAAGCAGGAAACGGCAGTATGGTTTCCTGCTTTATTTTTGTATCACAAGTAAAAAATCCTTAACAATAATATTGACAAAGCGCAAAACAGTGCTATAATAATTATTATAGAAAATATATTCTTCGGGGTGCGGTGAAATTCCCTACCGGCGGTTACAGCCCGCGAGCCATTTTGGCATGATTTGGTGAAATTCCAAAGCCGACGGTAAAGTCCGGATGTGAGAAGGTTAGTTTATAACGGCTCTGATGTATTTTGGAGCCGTTATTTTTTTATGAGTGGCAAAAACCCATTCGCCGCCTATGGCGGTACACGTAGGGGCGGTCATTGGCCGCCCGACTATGAGGCTCCCCTAATAGGGGAGCTGTCAGCGAAGCTGACAGAGAGGTTTATTTAATGAATACAAACAGGAGAACATACAATGGATGAACAATTTATGCGGCGCGCAATCGCGCTTGCCGAAAAGGGCGCGGGGCGCGTTGATCCAAACCCGCTCGTCGGTGCGGTTATTGTGAAAAACGGCGTTATTATCGGCGAGGGGTATCACGAAAAATACGGAGAGCTTCACGCGGAGCGTAACGCGTTAAAAAACTGCAAAGCGTCTCCCGAGGGCGCGGATATGTACGTCACGCTCGAACCGTGCTGCCATCACGGCAAGCAGCCGCCCTGTGTTGACGCGGTGATTGAAAATAAAATAAAGCGCGTGTTTATCGGCTCTGACGACCCTAATCCGCTCGTCGCGGGCGGCGGTATAAAAAAACTTCGCGAGCATGGGATCGAGGTTTGTACGGGCGTTTTAAAAGACGAGTGCGACGCACTGAACGAGATATTTTTCCACTATATCTGCACGAAAACGCCGTATGTAATGATGAAATACGCAATGACCGCCGACGGAAAAATCACCTCATGCACGGGCGACAGCAGATGGGTTTCAAATGAAAAATCACGCCGTATCACGCACGAGGACAGGAACAGATACGCGGCGATAATGGTCGGTATCGGCACGGTTCTGGCAGATGATCCGAGACTTAACTGCCGTATCGAGAACGGAAACGACCCGATCAGAATAATCTGTGACAGTAAAATGCGTATGCCGCTCGACAGCGAAATAGCAAAAACAGCAAAGACCGTTCGCACAATCGTCGCGGTAGCCGTGAAGGACGCGGAAAAGGAAAAAGCATTAAGCGAAAAGGGAATAGAGGTAATTTTTGCCCCCGACAAAAACGGACGTGTGGATTTGACGGAGTTAATGAAACGGCTCGGCGAAATGCAAATCGACAGCGTTATTCTCGAAGGCGGCGAAGAATTGAATTTCGCAGCTCTGCAAAGCGGTATTGTAAATCAAGTAAAAGTATTTATCGCCCCCAAAATAATCGGAGGAACCGGCGCGAAAACGCCTGTCGGCGGCGTGGGAATTGAGCTTATGAAAAACGCCGTTAAGCTGAAATTAAGAGCCGTATCGCCGGTCGACGGCGACATAATGGCGGAATATGACGTTGTAAAGGAGTGAAGCCCATGTTTACGGGGTTGATCGAAACCGTCGGAACTGTGACGGCTAAAAATACGCAGCGCGGAACTGTGACGATAAAATGCGGCATTACAGACGGTATTAAAATCGGAGACAGCGTTGCGGTAAACGGCGTTTGTCTGACCGCGGTTGAGATCGGAAACGGCATTTTCACCGCGGATGTGATGAACGAAACGTTCAGCCGCACCGCGCTCGGCGCGCTTTCGGTCGGCAGCCGCGTTAATTTGGAGCGCGCGATGAAAGCCGACGGGCACTTCGGGGGGCATATAGTTTCCGGTCACATTGACGGCACGGGGACGGTGACAAATATGCGAAACGACGGAAACGCGGTTTGGGTGACGGTCGCGGCGGAGAGTGAAATTCTGCGTTATATCGTCGAAAAAGGCTCGGTCGCGATCGACGGGATAAGCCTGACTGTCGCATACGTGGACGATAAATGCTTTGAGGTTTCGATAATTCCGCACACCGGCGGCGAAACGACGCTGCTCGAAAAACGCGCGGGCGACGCGGTAAATCTTGAATGTGATATAATCGCAAAGTATGTTGAAAAGCTGATGCAGCCGTCGGAAAATATTCCCAAAAGCGGTATAACGTATGAGTTTTTAGCTAAAAACGGATTTTAAACTATGTATGGCGGGTGACCGCGAGGATCGCCCTACGGAGTTTAAATGGAATATATTTTAACGTAGAGTAATGAAAGGAGAGGTTGACATAAAATGCAGTTTAACACAATTCCCGAAGCTATAGAGGATTTGAAGCAGGGAAAAATGATAATGGTGGTTGACGACGAGAACCGCGAAAACGAAGGCGATTTAATTGCCGCGTGCGAGTTTGCCACGGGTGAAATGCTCAACTTTATGGCGAGCTATGCAAAGGGACTTATCTGTATGCCGATGTCGGACGAATGGGCGGCGAGGCTGCACCTTTTACCCATGGTTGCCGACAACACCGACAATCACGAGACGGCGTTCACCGTGTCGGTTGACGCGGTCGGAACGACTACGGGAATATCTGCGTACGAGCGCGCCGATACGGCTAAGAAAATCGCCGACGAAAACGCGAGTCCGTCCGATTTTCGCAGACCGGGGCATATGTTCCCGCTAATTGCGAAAAACGGCGGTGTATTCGAGCGTAAAGGACATACCGAAGCGACGGTCGATTTACTGAAATACGCAGGACTTAATCCGTGCGGACTGTGCTGTGAAATTATGGCTGACGACGGTCACATGATGCGTCTGCCGCAGCTTACGGAGTTTGCGCAAAAGCATGGATTTGCGCTTATATCGGTGGCTGATTTGGAAAAGTACCGCCGCGAGCACGAGGTCATAGTCGAGTGCGTGGCGAAAGCGAAATTCCCGACGCGTTACGGCAAATTCACGATTCACGGCTTTGTGAACAAACTTAACGGCGAGCACCACGTCGCACTCACAATGGGCGAAATGAACCCCGACGAGCCGATTTTATGCCGCGTACATTCGGAGTGCCTGACAGGCGACGCGCTCGGCAGCGCGCGTTGTGACTGCGGTCAACAGTACGACGCGGCGATGAAACGAATCGCAAAAGAGGGCAGGGGAGTGCTGCTCTATTTAAGGCAGGAGGGGCGCGGAATCGGGCTTATAAATAAGATCCGCGCGTACGCGTTGCAGGACGAGGGCATGGACACCGTAGAAGCGAACCTCGCGCTCGGTTTCCCCGAGGATATGCGCGATTACAGCGTCGGGGCACAGATTTTAGCTGAGCTTGGAGTAGGCAAAATGCGGCTTATGACGAATAATCCGCTTAAAATAGACGGGTTGGAAAAATTCGGGCTTGAAATAGTCGAGCGAGTTTCGATACAGATTGAAGCCGGCGCGGACGACGAGTTTTATTTGCTCACAAAACAGCATAAAATGGGGCATTATTTGAATTATGATAAGGAATAAATTATGATTTAGCTGCACGTGCGCGATTATGGCGTAGGCGTAGGGACGGTCATCGGCCGCCCGTCCCCGACAATCCGATGTCAACAGGATTTCGTAGGGGCGAACCATGTTCGTCCGTCAAAACCCCTCAGTCACTCTACGTGCGACAGCTCCCCTATTAGGGGAGCCTTCCGTAGGGGCGACCCTTGCGGTCGCCCGCATTTCTCAGACAAATCATAATTTAACACATAAATACAAGGAGGAAATACCATGAAAATCTTAGAAGGAAAATTAGTAGCAAAGGACGTCAAAATCGGCATTGTAGCGTCGCGTTTCAACGAGTTTATAGTATCAAAGCTCATAAGCGGCGCGGAGGACGGGCTGCTTCGCCACGACGTAAGCGGCGACAACATCACTCTCGCGTGGGTACCCGGCGCGTTTGAGATACCGCTTATGGCTAAGAAAATGGCTGAGAGCGGCAAGTATGACGCGGTGATCTGCCTGGGCGCGGTAATACGCGGCGCGACCTCACATTACGATTACGTCTGCAACGAGGTTTCAAAGGGTATCGCGCAGGTATCGCTCGCCACGGGCGTTCCCGTAATGTTCGGCATACTCACGACCGACAACATCGAACAGGCAATAGAGCGCGCCGGAACAAAGGCGGGAAACAAGGGCTACGACTGCGCTCTCGGTGCGATAGAGATGATAAATCTCGCGAAACAGATATAAAATTTCCGATAAACTTCAACATTTTTGCCTTTTTATACGTTATATAAGTGAACGCGGATAAAAGGGACGGTGAGGTATATGACGATAGATGAGTTGTACGGTGAGTTTTTCGATGAGCTTGTTTCGTGGTGCACGGGTATGTGCGGCGACGAAACGGCGGCGGAGGACATTGTTCAGGAGAGTTTTGCGCGCGCACTGAGCCGCTCCGAAACGCTCGAAAAGCTTCACCCGATGCAGTCACGCGCGTGGCTGTATACGACAATCAAAAACATATACCTCGACCGTGTGCGTCATTCCGCTTTCGAGAGCGTTTCGGACGACTTGCCCGATATCGCCGCCGATGACGACGATTACGCCGACACGGAGACGGACGAGCTTATAAATACGCTGCCGTACCCCGACGGGATAATGTTCCGTATGAGATACTTCGAGGGTTACAGCTCAAAGGAAATCGGCGAAATGTTTAATATGCCGCCAGGTACGGTTCGGTCAAGGTTGAGTGGAACGCGAAGAAAACTGCGTAAAATGCTGAAGGAGGAATAATCATGGAAAAGAAAAAGCTGGAAATAAACTGCGCAAAATGCGACGCGAGGAACATTAACGAGGAATCGTACGCGAAGTATGACAAAATCGAAATCAACACGGCGGTAATGCTTATCGACGACCGCAGCCGCGAGGTACTAAGTCGTCTGGGCGCGGAAATCAACACAGCGAAAATTCTGTCAACAAAAGACGACGTGCCGGTCGTCGAGATAAACGGACCGCATAAAATAACGGCGGCGGCTATGCCACAAAAGGGTACTGTTCTCACCGTAAACGGCGGCGTGGAGATCGAAAAGGGCGCAAACAGGGCGGTTGAAGCGTACTCGTACATTGACGTAAACGGCAATCTGGAATGCCCCGAAAGCATTGTTAGCTCGCTCGCGAACGTAAATATAAACGGCTGCATAGGCACGTACCCCGACGACTATACAAAGCTCCATTCAAAGCTCACGATCAACGATATGTTTATCGCCCGCGCGGCGCGTGACGGCAAATATTACGTCGGCGGCACGGTCAGTCTCACTGACAGGGCGGTTGACGTTTCAAGGCTTACCGAAATGAACGTAAAATTCAAAACAAAGAGATTTATCACGCATGAGGACAGAGTTGATGAATGTCTTTCGATGTTCGATTATGATACGGAAATTATCCCTGCGCCGTCCGAATGCGCGATCGTGAACGGCAGCGCGAAGTTAACTACGGATCTCATAGACGAGTACGGAACACGACTGTTTGTTTTCGGCAACCTCGACGCGCGGGGCAATATCGCGGATGCTCTTTCACGGCTCGAAAAGCTCGTTGTGACGGGGAAAATCACCGTGACGCGCAAAAACGCCGCCGCGATAAGAAATTTGGGCGCGAAGTACAAAAAGCTCGAAATCGTAAAGGAAATGACATTCGCAAATACCCGAAGCGTCCGCGTTACGAACGAAATGCTCCACGCGTCGGACGGCGTTGCCGTGCAGAACTGCGGAGTTTTGACGATTGACGAGGACGTAAGTGCGGAGGATATAAAAAATCTGCTCGAATGCGCAAACGCGGGACATATCGTTTGTTCAAAGGAGCAGGCGGCAGCCGCGCAAAGCGTATGCAAAAACGTCGGCGCGGTTATGACGCCGGAGGAATACGAGGAATATAAAAATTCAAAAAAGGACAACAATACTGTTGAAATCGATACGGCGGAATACGTAATGTGAAGAAAATCCTTAAAAATCCCTTGACAAAACGGCGCCGTCGTGTGTATAATACAATATAGCGATGAAAAAGACAGTAACCCGTGGCAAAAACCACAAGAGAGAGAACCTCGCGGCTGGAAGGGTTCTTTGGCGGGCTAAGGGCGAACACCACTTTGGAGCAGTACAGCGAACTGTACCGTAAGTCTGCGATAAAGACCTAACCGAGTGACAATCCGAGAGGGTTGTAATTAGGGTGGAACCGTGTAATTTTTTGCACCCCTAAGGCTATAATAGCTTTAGGGGTCTTTTTATTTAAGAAAGGGTGTATAAACATGGAACTTAACGAACTTCAAACACTTCGCCACAGCGCGTCGCACGTGCTTGCGCAGGCGGTGAAAAGGCTTTTCCCCGACACAAAGCTTGCGATCGGTCCGGCTATTGACACGGGCTTCTATTACGACTTCGACACGGAGCACGCGTTTACTCCCGAGGACTTGGAAGCGCTCGAAAAGGAAATGAAGAAAATCGCGAAGGAGAACCTTAAAATCGAGCGTTTCGAGCTTCCCAGAGACGAAGCTCTTGAACTCATGAAAGATGAACCATATAAAATCGAGCTTATTAACGAATTACCCGACGACGCGGTTATCTCTTTCTACAAGCAGGGAGATTTTACCGACCTTTGCGCCGGTCCGCACGTAAACTATACGTCTAAAGTAAAGGCGTTTAAGCTTCTTTCCGCGACCGGCGCGTACTGGCGCGGCGACGAACACAATAAAATGCTTCAGCGTATTTACGGCACGGCGTTTACAAATAAGGCTGACCTTGAAGCGCATTTGGAACAGCTCGAGGAAGCGAAGAAACGCGACCACAATAAGCTCGGACGCGATCTTGAATTGTTTACGACTGTTGACTATATCGGTCAGGGACTTCCGATAATGCTTCCAAAGGGCGCGAGAATAATCCAGACGCTCCAGCGTTGGGTCGAGGATGAGGAACAAAAGCGCGGCTGGCAGCTTACGAAAACACCGTTTATGGCAAAGAGCGACCTTTATAAAATATCGGGTCACTGGGATCACTATCAGGACGGCATGTTCGTTTTGGGCGACCCCGAAAAGGACAAGGAGGTATACGCGCTTCGTCCGATGACTTA
>CANQJC010000002.1 GCA_947624165.1 uncultured Clostridia bacterium | reverse complement strand
AACCATTCGGTGTGCATCATGAGCGCCGGAGAGTCTTTAAGAACAGGCAGGTTAGAGAGAAGCATACCGAACGCTATCGGCATAAGCAGCAGCGGTTCAAATTTCTTTACTATCGCGAGATACAGAAGCACGCACGCGATTATAATCATTATAATCGTCTTTAACGCTTCAACGCCGCCGTAGGCGAAAAGCGCGGCCGCTCCCGTATTCTGCAAAAAGTTCAAAAAACTTTCAATCACTTTTTATCACCACTTTCCGTTGAATACAAAATACGCGTCAGTTTACCGAAACAATAACGTCGCCGCTGTTCACGCTGTCGCCCGCGGATACGCTGATACCCGCCACCTTTCCGTCAACTCCGGCAAAAATTTCGTTTTCCATTTTCATAGCTTCAAGCACGGCTACAAGCGTATCGGATTTTACCGTATCGCCGACGTTCACCTTTACCGATACGATCGTACCGGGCATCGGAGCGGTGACCTGTTTCGCTCCTTCAACGGGCGCAGCCTTCGGCGCGGGTGCGGGAGCCGCCGCTTTCGGTGCTGGCGCGGGTGCGGGAGTCGATACGGGCGCGGACACGCTCGTCTGTACGCCGCCGACTTCCTCAACGTCTACCGAGTATGTTTTTCCGTTCACTGTGATATTAAACTTTCTCATTATGAAATTACCTCCTTAAAATCTGTTATTTATCGTTTCCGTTACGCCCGCTCTGTTCCACGCGGGTGCTTTTTTATCAATTCGTCTGTACGACTTAATTTTCAAATTATACGTCGATGTGTTCAGGCTTGCCGCGACTGCCGCCGTGAGTACGGCGATAAGCTCGTCCTCGGCGATCTCGTCCGATCCGCCGTCCGCGGCGGTATCCGTTATCGGCTCGGACACGCTTTGTGTAACGCTCGATACGGCGTTGTTCGCAGATTTTTGCCGTTTGTTCGGATCCTTATAGAAAATCACCTTAAACAGCATAAGCACTATCATAAGAATGACAAGCACGCCGAACACTATCGAAAGACCTATTACCGTCGTTTCGCCGCCCATAGCAAGTGCTTCGGAAAGCGAAAGGTTGTTGCCTGTCATCAATGCGTCAGAGTACATAATTATCCCCCTTCCGATCAGACAGGAATATTTCCGTGTTTCTTCGCCGGACGCGAATCGCGTTTTGACGCGAGCATTTCGAGAGCGGCAATAATGCGCGGGCGCGTCGAATCCGGCTCTATAATGTCGTCGACATAACCGCGTCTCGCCGCCTCGTAAGGCGAAGCGAATTTATTTCTGTATTCCTGTATTTTCTCGTTACGCGTAGCTACGGGGTCCGAGCTTTCCTTAATATCGTTCTTAAATATGATATTTGCCGCGCCCTCGGGTCCCATGACCGCTATTTCCGCCGTCGGCCACGCCATAACGATATCGGCACCGAGGTGCTTCGAATTCATCGCTATGTACGCGCCGCCGTAAGCTTTTCTTAATATTACGTTTATCTTGGGAACGGTAGCTTCGCTGAAAGCGTAAAGCAGCTTCGCGCCGTGTCTGATGATTCCGTTCTGTTCCTGCTCTACGCCGGGGAAGTAACCCGGGACGTCGGTAAGAGTTACGAGCGGAATATTGAAGCTGTCGCAGAAGCGTACGAATCTCGCCGCCTTATCCGACGAATCGACGTCGAGAGAGCCCGCCATGATTTTAGGCTGGTTGGCGACGATCCCGACAACCTGTCCGTTCATTCTCGCAAAGCCCACGACTATATTTTGAGCGAAGCCTTCCTGAACCTCCAAAAAGTCTCCGTTGTCCACGATTTCGGCAATTACGTCTTTAACGTCGTAAGCCTTATTCGCTTCATCGGGTACTATCGACGAAAGCTTTTCGGAAAGTCTGTTGATATCGTCGGAGGGGATCTCGTAAGGAGCTTCGTCAAGATTGTTCGACGGCAGGAATGAAAGAAGCTTCTTTATCTTTTCGATACATTCTCTGTCATCGGCAGCCTTGAAGTGAGCCGCGCCCGACTTTGTCATATGCGTATCCGCGCCTCCGAGTTCCTCGCTGGTAACGGTTTCTCCCGTTACGGAGCTTATGACCTGCGGTCCCGTTATAAACATCCGGCTCGTTTTGTCGACCATGAACACAAAGTCCGTTATTGCCGGAGAATAAACCGCGCCGCCGGCGCAGGGTCCCATTATCACGGAAATCTGAGGTATAACGCCGCTCATACACGTATTGCGGAAGAATATTTCACCGAAGCCCGAAAGAGCGTCGATGCCCTCCTGTATCCTCGCGCCGCCCGAATCGTTCATGCCGATAATCGGCGCGCCCGTCTTTGCCGCCATATCCATGACCTTGCATATTTTCTTGGCGTGCATTTCGCCCAGAGAACCTCCTATTACCGTGAAGTCCTGTGCATAGACATAAACAAGTCTGCCGTCGACCGTACCGTAGCCGGTCACAACGCCTTCTCCGGGTGCTTCCGTACGATCCATGCCGAATTCCGTGCATCTGTGAGTTACGAAAGCGTCGATTTCGACGAAGCTGCCTTCGTCCATAAGAGCGTTTATTCTCTCGCGGGCGGTCAGCTTGCCGCTGTCATGCTGCTTTTTGATTCTCGCTTCGCCGCCGCCGTTTTCAATAACGTTTCTGCGGTACTGAAGCTCAGTCAATTTATCAACTGTTCCCATGATTTAACCTCCATTGTTCATAGATTAAGGATAAATTTTTTTCAAAAATACCTATTGTATATTATATCTTAAACGGTATTTTTTTTCAATCTTTTTTTGCATATTTTTCATAATTTACTCTTCAAAAATAATTATTGGATAATGCGGTAAATTTGTGTATCATACACAAAAAAACGAACGCTTGCGATAAACAAAAGTTTCCGTCGCGTTCGTTTCGGTGTTTACATATTCGTCAGGCAGCTTATTTCATGGCTTGTAAGGTGTCTCCAGTGTCCCTGCGGAAGATTTCCCAGTTCCGCCTCGCCTATCCGAGTTCTGATAAGATGCACCACCTTGCACCCTATCGCTTCGAACATTTTTCTTACCTGTCTGTTTCTGCCTTCGTGTATCGTTATTTTTACCACGGTATACCCCTCCGACGCGTCGACGATTTCAGCCTGCGCGGGCGAGGTTTTAAAGCCGTCGTCTATATACACGCCGTTTTTCAGCTTATTCATTCCCTTTACGGTCATACCGCCTTTTATTGTTGCGATATATGTTTTGTCGACATGAAATTTCGGATGCGTGACGTTATATGAAAAATCGCCGTCGTTCGTCATGAGAAGAAGTCCTTCGGTTTCGTAGTCGAGACGTCCGACGGGAAATATTCTTACATCGGGCAGATCCTTCTTTATTATATCGACGACGGTGGGACGGTCGAATTGATCCTTTGCCGTTGATACGAATCCCGACGGCTTGTTAAGCATTATATAATATTTTTTGTTTTTGACCTTGACGGTTTTTCCGTCGACGCTTACGGAATCCGCGCCGATCTCCACCTTCACTCCCTGCTCGGTAATTTTTTTACCGTTGACGCACACCCTTCCGTCCGATATGAGTTCTTCGGCGGCGCGTCTGGAAGCTATGCCGCACATGGCGATGTATTTTTGAAGTCTTACTATTTCTCCCATCTTCGTATCCTTTCGTTTTTACATAAGTATTTTTTGTATCACTCGCTTTACGCGCTCCATGAAGCTGTCGGAAAGCCGCATATCGTTCGTATCGGTAATGTCGGTTTCCGATACGATATCCACGCGCCCTATTTCCTCTCCGTTCGCCGTTATCTCGGCGTAACCCACCTTTTCGCCCGCGTTGAGCGGCGACGGTATATTCTGTGAAAGATGCGTTATCACTTCTATTTTATTCGCGCCCTTTTCCTTGAACGGAACGACAAAATCCTCGGCTGCGATCATGTTGCAGGGTTTTCCGTTAACGCGCGCCGTTTTCATTTTCATACCCTTTTCGACTACCTTCTTAGGATAATGCGCGGCAAACGAAGCGTCGAGCATTTCGGCGTGGTCAGCCCAATCGTTCGGGTCGTTCAGCGTAACGGCTATAAATTCCATACCGTCTCTCTTTGCGGAGGAAACAAGACAGCGTCCCGTCGCCTTTGTGTAGCCGGTTTTTATGCCCGTCGCGCCTTCGTATGTTTTCAAGAGCTTGTTGTGATTGGAGAATGTCAGCGTACCGCCGCTTTCCGGCAGCGTCGCGGTGTATACGCGCTCCGCGACTATTTCCCTGAAATCGTCGTTTGACATCGCGTAACGCGCAAGCTTCGCAAGGTCAAGCGCGGTGGTATAATGGTCGGGTGCGTCGAGACCGCTCGGATTTGCAAAATGCGTGTCGTGAAGTCCGAGCTTCTCCGCTTTTATATTCATGCGTTCGGCAAAATTATCAACGCTGCCGGTAATGTATTCCGCGACCGCGTAAGCGGCGTCGTTGCCGGAATTGAGCATAAGGCCGTAAAGAAGATCCTTCATTTTTATCTTATCGCCCGCTTCAATGTACGCCGCCGACCCTTCCTGATTCGCCGCGTCGGCTGTCACGGTCACAACGTCGTCGGCGTCGCTGTTCTCAAGAGCAAGAATGGCTGTCATGATTTTCGTTGTGCTTGCCATGGCGTGACGCGTCTGCGCATTCTTAGCGAATACAACCTCTCCTGTGGCACCGTTTATCACACACGCGCACTCCGCGCTGTCCGCCATAGCCGCCGCGTAAGCCGGAAATGATCCGATTAGGGCAAGCGTAAAAAGAAGTATAATAATTCGTTTCATTAAGTCCACAGCTCCAAAAAAATTTTAATTTTATGTTTAAAATGGTCTTGACAAACCATAATATAACTGGTATAATGTATATCGTTGTTTGACATGCGAGGGTGGCGGAATAGGCAGACGCGCACGTTTGAGGGGCGTGTGGTTTAACCCGTGCCGGTTCAAGTCCGGTCCCTCGCACCATTTATTTTATCGCTTCTGTAATATATATTCTAACATATTGCGGAATATTTATCAAGATTTTTTACTTTTCGAAACAAAAGTATTGACAAAGGCTTGGTATAGTGGTATTATAACTCATGTTAAACATCTATTGCGGAATTGTGTAAGGGTAGCACTAGTGACTCTGACTCACTCTGTTCGGGTTCGAATCCTGATTCCGCAGCCAAAAAAACGCGGTTTTTTAAACCGCGTTTTTTTATTCGTCAAAAAGTGCGCTCGCAAAATCCGAAGCGTTAAATTCCTGCAAATCGTCTATACCCTCTCCCAAACCGATAAACTTGACAGGAATGTTCTGTTCCTTGGCTATCGAGATCACTATACCGCCTTTTGCGGTTCCGTCAAGCTTGGTGAGGATAATGCCGGTAATGTCCGCGGCTTCGCAAAAAAGCTTCGCTTGGTTGACCGCGTTCTGTCCCGTCGCGGCGTCAAGCACAAGGAGCGTTTCGCGCGACGCGTCCGGCAGCTCGCGTTCTATAACTCTGTCTATTTTCGCAAGCTCCGCCATAAGATTCTTTTTATTATGAAGTCTGCCGGCGGTATCGCATATCAAAATATCCGTTCCCCTTGCCTTCGCGGCGGCGCACGCATCGAAAATCACCGACGCGGGATCGCTGTTTTCCTGATGTTTTATTATGTCGCAGCCGCATCTTTTCGCCCAAATATCAAGCTGATCTATCGCGGCGGCGCGGAATGTATCGGCAGCGGCAAGCAGGACGCTTTTCCCCGCCGCCTTATAATTCGCCGCGATTTTTCCTATGCTCGTCGTTTTTCCGACGCCGTTTACGCCGATTATCAAAATGACGGACGGCTTTGAAGAAAGATCCATGGAACAGTCGTGCTCCATGAGTATTTCGCTTATTATATCCTTAAGCTCATTTTTTACAAGCTCCGCTTCTTTGATATGCTTAAGCTTGACTCTTTCTCTTAATTCTTCTATTATATAGTCGGTCGTTTCAACGCCTATGTCAGCCATTATCAGTGCTTCCTCAAGATTTTCGAAAAGTTCCTCGTCAACCTTGACAAACGCGCTCAAAACGCCGTTGACCTGACCCGCGATCGACTCTCTCGTTTTTGTGAGTCCGTTTTTCAGTTTGTCAAAAAATCCCATAATGATTACTCCTAACCTACCATATCTTCAGCCACATCGTCAAAATGCAGCGACAGAAGCTTTGATACGCCCTTTTCCTGCATAGTCACACCGTATAGGATATTTGCCGCTTCCATAGTACCTCGTCTGTGCGTTATTATGATAAACTGCGTCTGCTCCACGTAATTCTTCAAATATGTCGCGAATCTCGACACGTTAACGTCGTCCAGAGCCGCGTCTATCTCGTCAAGAATACAGAACGGCGCGGGTTTTACGCGCAGTATGGCAAACAGAAGCGCGATAGCGATAAACGACTTTTCCCCGCCGGAGTACAGATTTATATTTTGAAGTCCCTTTCCGGGAAGCTGCACTTCGATCTCTATTCCGCTTTCAAGGATATTATCCGGCTCCGAAAGGTACAGCCGCGCTCTGCCGCCGCCGAAAAGTTCTTTGAATACGATACCGAAGCTTTCGTTGATTTGAGAGAAGTGCTTTTCAAAATGCTCCTCCATAAGCTCCTCCGTCGAAGATATCAAATCGTTTAAATCCGCTTTGGACTTGTCGAGATCGGCTTTCTGTTCTGTCAGGAATTTAAAGCGTTCCTCGACTTTTTTATATTCTTCAATTGCGTCCATATTGACGCTTCCGAGCGACTTTATAAGATTCTTCAGCTCCGCGACCCTTGCGGACGCTTGCTTTTCGTCGCTCACCTCGGTCGCCTCCGCGCGCGCGTCGCCGAGCGTCATGGAATAATCGTCCCACAAACGCGAAATTATCGCGTCGGTGTCGGCGGCGAGCTTGTCGCGTCTGTTCTCAAGACGCGTGATCTCCTGACCGAGATGCAGGAGCGTATCGGTAAGCCCTTCGTTCGAGCTGCGTATTTCCTCTATCCTTTCAGCTATATTGCTTTTCTCTGAGCGGAGCGATTCGATCTTCTTTTCTGTCTCCGCAGCACTTTTTTCAGTTTCGTCAATGAGCCGACGCTTCTCGTTGATGGACGAGTAAAGCTTGTCGTTCTCGACGCATATGTTTTCTTTATCCGTCTCGCGGTTTTTTATATCTTCAAGCGACGACGCTATCTCTGCGCGGGACGCGTTTATCTTTTCTTTAAGCGTATTGATATCGTTTTCGACCGCCGCAATTTCGAGCGTCCTGTCCATGACCGACTGTGAAAGCGATTCCCGTTCCGCGCACAGCGACGCGTGTTCCTCCGTAAGGTCGTCCGTTTTTATGCGGATATCCTCCGCTTCCTTCTCAAGTTTTCTTACGTTCTGGAGAATGACGGCTATTTCGTCGGACGATTCCGTAAGCTGCCGTTCTATTTGGTCAAGCTCCGCGATACGCGCCTGTTCCGTTTCGCCGTCGGTTTTAACGGAGCCTGTCAAATGCTCCAAATTGCTTCCCAAGCGTATTATTTCGCCTTCGTATTCCCTTGCGAGCATCTCGTAAGAGGAAATCTGATTATCCTCAAGACTTATGTCGGAGCGGATTTTTTTCAGCTCGTCATCGAAGCCGCGTATTTGCGCGCCGAGGTCTTTGATTTCGGCGGCAAGCGTTTTTATCTGCGCCGCGCGCGACAAAAAACCGCTCTGCTTATTCATGCTGCCGCCCGACATTGAGCCGCCCGCGTTCAATATGTCTCCGTCGAGAGTTACAACTCTGAATTTGTATCCGAACGCGCGGCTCATCGCTATCGCGTTGTCCACATTATCGACAACGACCGTGCGTCCGAGCAGGTTTTTCATTATCCCGTCATATTTCGCCGCGTATTTTACAAGATCGCTTGCGATCCCGAGGAATCCCGCGTGATTCTTTATTGCCGCGATGTTTTCCATTTCGCGTCCCTTTACCGACGTTACGGGCAAAAACGTGGCGCGTCCGCTGTTTGTGCGTCTTAAATAAAGTATCGCTTCCTTCGCGTCCTCCTCGCTTTCGACGACAATATTCTGCATCGTGCCGCCCAGAGCCGCTTCTATCGCCGTAACGTATTTTTTATCTACGTCGATAAGTCCCGAAACGGTTCCGTAAACGGAAAGACGTTTAAGCTCCTGCGCTTTGAGTACCGCCTTAACGCTCTTGGCGTAGCCCGCGTAATCGTTTTCCATGCCTTCGAGTATATGTTTCTGGGACAGCTTTGAGTTCCTGGCGACATTCGCTTCGTTGAGTTTCGCGCCGATTTCCTTCTCGCGTTGTTTCAGGTCGGCAAGCGCGTTTTCGTGACGCTGCGCGCTGTTCTTCGTCTTTTCGAGCCTTTCTTTTTTTTCCGCTATTTCTTTTTCACATTTTTCTATATCCTGCTTCGCGGTTTTTACGCCTTCTTTGAAGCTTTTTATCTCCGCTTCCAATGCTTCGCGGCGTTCTATAAAGCTTTGACGCAGCGTTTCTATACCGCTTCTTTTCGCCTTTTCCGACGATATGAGGTTAAGCTTCTCTATAACGTCGGCTTTTAGCCCTTCGATACGTTCCGCAGCGGCGTCTATTTTTGAATTAAGCTCCGATTGTCCGTCGTTCGCGCTGTCAAACGCCTTTAGGATTTCCGATTTATGGGCTTCCTTTTCGGATATTTCGGCTTTGAAAAGCTCTATTTCCTTTTCTCTTTCCGAATTTTTGCTTGCCGCCGATTTTATCTCGTTTTCAATTCTTTCTATCATCGCGCGGTTACTGTTTATATTCGCTTCCGCGACGGAAATATCCGAAGAAGCGGTCATTATCCTGTTCTTCTGCTCGGCGAGTTGTGAATTGTATTCTTCCGTTTCGCGTTCCACGCGGCTGCTTTCACCGCTCAGTTCGGAAATTTTTGTCTGAGTTTCGCTTTCCGTTCTGCGTTTTTCATCAAGCTCGTTCTGCGCGTCGGAGCGGAGTTTCTCGGTTTTTTCGGCTTCCGCCGCGTTTTTTTCTATCGTAATAAGGCTCATGTTAACGTCCAGAGCCTTGTATTCTTCGTAATACGCAAGGTATTTTCTCGCTTTTTCCGACTGACGTCTGAGCGGCGCGCGCTGTCCCTCAAGCTCCGACGCGATGTCGCCTATTCTCACAAGGTTCTCCTCGACGCCCTTGAGCTTTCTCTGCGCTTCCTCTTTTCTGTATTTGTATTTTGATATACCTGCGGCTTCTTCAAAAAGACTTCTCCTATCCTCAGCCTTTGTCGAAAGGATCTGAGACACGTTGCCTTGTCCGATTATGGAGTATCCGTCTCGTCCGAGACCCGTATCCATAAACAGTTCATGTATATCCTTTAAACGGCAGTTGGAGCGGTTTATCTGGTATGTGCTTTCACCGCTTCTGAAAAGCCGTCTCGTGACCATTACCTCGTCAAAATCTATATCAAATATTCTTGAGCTGTTGTCAAGAACAAGACTGACCTCGGCAAAATTGACGCTTCGGCGCGTTTCCGTACCGGCGAAAATAACGTCCTGCATATTCGAGCCGCGAAGCTGCTTCGCGCTCATCTCGCCGATTACCCAGCGTATGGCGTCGGAAATATTGCTCTTTCCGCTTCCGTTCGGTCCGACTACCGCCGTAGAGCCGTCGACAAAATCGAGCGTCGTTTTGTCGACGAACGATTTGAAGCCCTGCATTTCAAGTCTCTTTAAAAGCAAACGCACCTCACCTCTCTTTTTTTCAAATTTTTATCGGGGTAAATTTTTATGTCTATATTCATTTTCTTCTTTATTTCCATAATATTGAAGCGTTTGTTCCCCACCGCCTTCGATATTTCGGTGGGATTTACAAACACGTCGGCGCGCGTACATTTCGCGTCTTTCAAATCGTCCTCTATTATATCGCGGTAAATGGCGTTTTCCGCAATCTCGCGGAAGGACGAATGCACCGGCCCCGCCGTGACGGAACCGTTTTCGCAAATTTCATCGGTAGATTGAAGTCCGACGCGTATTACGTTTACGCCGTTTTCTTCGAATTTTATCATCAAACGCTTCGCGAGCGATACGGCTTCCTGAAGCGTCTGCGGCTTGTATTTTCCTTCAAAGTAAAGCTTTTCGAGATATGTATCCTTAATTACAAGCGTGGGATAAATTCTTACCATTTCAGCTCCCATGCTTATTATATCGTCGGCGGTGCGGAGCGAAAGCTCGTCCGTATCCTCCGGCAAGCCTGTCATCATCTGCATACCGAGCGCGAACGGATATTTCCGTATCAGCGACGCAGCCTTCACCGTGTCCGCGCGGGTATGTCCCCTATTGGACGCTTTTAAAACGCCGTCGTCCGTGGACTGTACTCCGAGTTCTATCGTCGTAACGCCATATCGGAGGAGATTATCGAGTATACGCTCGTCAATATAATCCGGTCGGGTCGAAAGACGTATTCCGTCGATCGCGCCGCTTTTTACGTATTCGTATGCCGCGCCGAGCAGCTCGTTCTGTTCCTCCAACGGAATACCTGTGAAGCTGCCGCCGAAAAACGCGGCTTCGACACGCGCGCCGTTCCTCGGGATCGTTTCCAGATGTCCGTCGATAATTTTCCTCACGTCGCTTGCGTTTACGCTGTCCGGCGAGCCTGTTATGCGTCTTTGATTACAGAAAACGCAGTCAAACGCGCAGCCCCTGTGCGGTACGAATATCGGTATGTTGTACTTTTTCATCTCGTCTTGTCCATGCCGTCGAGCACCTTTTTTGCCGCGTTCTGTTCGGCTTCCTTTTTATTGTGTCCCTTGCCGACGGCTCGCGGCGAATCGTCGACAAGTACCTCGACTTCGAAGGTTTTATTATGATCCATGCCGTATTCGCCGATAGTCCTGTACGTGACCTTGCCGCTGCTGCCTTTTTGAAATTTTTCCTGGAGCATTGTTTTGTAATCGTTGTATCTGTGTCCATGGGCAACGTCCTCTATCGCGCCGCGCATAAGGTTTATGACCCATTTGCGAGCCGTCTCCATGCCGGCGTCCAGATAAATCGCTGCGATGATCGCCTCGAACGCGTCCGATATTACCGAGGGTCGCTCGCGTCCGCCGGTCATTTCCTCGCCCCTGCCAAGCAAAACAAGAGAGCTTAGGGAAATGTTCTTTGAAATCTCGTAGAGCGACTGTTCGCATACGAGCGACGCGCGGAATTTTGAGAGCTGTCCCTCGTCCACATCGGGCAAAAGGCGAAAGATATAATCGCTCACGATAAGTCCGAGCACGGAATCGCCGAGAAATTCAAGACGCTCGTTGCTGCCCGAGGACGCTTTGTTCTCGTTGGCAAATGAGCTGTGCGTCAGCGCGCGGCGTAAAAGCTCTTTGTTATTGAATACGTATCCGATTTTTTTCTCGGCGTTTTCCATTTATAACACTCCTTAAATTTCCCGCCATATGAATATCAGAGGGTGCCAAAGCAAGGCATCCTCTGTAAGCCGTTTTATTTAAAATACTAATCCTCGTATTTTTTTACAAGTATCGTGGCGTTATGACCTCCGAAGCCGAGCGAATTTGAAATCGCCGCTTTCACGTCGGCACTTCTGCCCACGTTCGGCACAATGTCCAAATCACAGTCGGGATCGGGATTTTCATAATTTATCGTGGCGGGTATAAAGCCTTCGCTTACGGCCTTGGCGCATATGATAGCTTCAACGCCGCCCGCGGCTCCGAGAAGATGTCCCGTCATAGACTTCGTGGAGCTTACCGCCACAGTCTTTGCCGCGTCGCCGAAAACGCTCTTTATGGCTTCCGTCTCGAATTTGTCGTTGTAAAGCGTTGACGTGCCGTGCGCGTTTATATATGTTATATCCTCCGGCTTAAGTCCGGCGTCCTCTATCGCGAGCTTCATAGCCATCGCGCCGCCTTCTCCGCCGGGTACAGGGCTTGTGATGTGATAAGCGTCGTCCGTCGCGCCGTAGCCCGCCAACTCGCAGTATATATGCGCGCCGCGTTTCTTCGCGTGTTCAAGCTCCTCAAGAACCACAAAGCCCGCGCCCTCGCCCAGTACGAAGCCGTCGCGCTCCGCGTCGAACGGTCTCGAAGCTGTTTTCGGGTCGTCGTTTCGTCTGGACATCGCTTTCATGCTGCAAAATCCCGCGAACGCCAGCGGACTTACGGCGGCTTCCGCGCCGCCCGCGATTATCACGTCGTTTTGACCGTATCTGATATGTCTCATAGCGTCGCCTATGGCGTTCGTACTCGAAGCGCAAGCTGTGACTATATTTTCATTTACGCCCTTCGCGCCGTACTTAATGGCGATCTGCGCCGCGCCCATATTGCCTATCATCATAGGAATGAAAAACGGGCTTACGCGTCCCGGACCTCTTTCGAGAAGCATTTTGTGCTGATCCTCAAGAGTAGATATACCGCCTATGCCGCTTCCCGTAACGACCCCGACTCTCCACTTATCCTCTTTTTCCATATCGAGTCCCGAATCCTCAACGGCTTCGCTTGCCGCGACAATTGCGAGCTGGGTATAACGATCCATTTTACGCGCTTCCTTCTTGTCGATATACTCGGCGGGATCGAAATCCTTTACCTCGCCCGCGATCTGCGTTTTAAATTCGGAAGCGTCAAAAAACGTGACCTTGTCAATGCCGCATTTCCCTGATTTTATGCCGTCCCAGAAGGTCTCGACATTATTTCCGACAGGCGTCACGGCTCCCAATCCGGTTATAACAACTCTTCTCATACTATATTGCCTCCCGTTTATATTATAAATTCAACAGTAATTTTTCTTCCAAAAAGTTTCACGCCTTGCATCAAATGATATTTGGTGCAAGGCTTGAAAAACTATTTTAAGCATGAGCGTGATTCTTAATATATTCAACCGCGTCGCCTACGGTGCTTATTTTTTCTGCGTCCTCATCGGGTATCTCTATATCAAATTCCGTTTCAAGACCCATTATAAGCTCCACAACGTCCAAAGAATCTGCTCCCAAATCGTCGACAAACGAAGCTTCCGGCGTTACCTCCTCAGCCTCGACGCTAAGCTGGTCGACAATGACGTTTTTTACTCTCTCAAACTCATCCATTATACAACTGCACCCCCTTTCGGTAAGAATGTATATAAATTCACTCTGAATTATATAGCCTTATTATATTACATTACAAGTCCGCCGTCAACATTTATTACCTGACCTGTCACATATTGTGACATATCCGAAGCAAGAAACGCAACAACGTCAGCTATGTTCTCTGTTTCGCCGAATTTTCCGAGCGGGATCGAGTCGAAATATTTCTTCTTAACGTCGTCGGGAAGGACGTCCGTCATAGCGGAACGTATAAATCCGGGAGCAACGGCGTTGCATCGTATCCCGCGCGACGCAAACTCCTTGGCGGTCGTCTTTGTAAGTCCTATAAGACCCGCTTTTGAAGCGACATAGTTTGCCTGTCCCGCATTACCCATAACGCCGACGATTGACGCGATATTAACTATCGCCCCGCTCCTCTGCTTCATCATCGGTCTTACGGCGGCTTTTATGCAGTTGAACGCGCCTTTCAGGTTTATATCCATTACAAGATCCCAGTCGTCCTCGGACATTCTTATCATAAGTCCGTCTCTGGTCACACCGGCGTTGTTTACGAATATGTCAAGCGTACCGAAGGTATTGAGCGTCTCGCTCACGAGCGCGTCAACGTCCTCCTTCTTTCTCACGTCGCCCTTGACGACAATTGAACCGACGCCCAACGCCTTGATCTCCTCGCACGTTTCGTCAGCGTAATCCGAGGACGGAATATCGTTTATGACGATATTCGCGCCGTAGGACGCGAGCTTCAGAGCGATAGCCTTGCCTATACCTCTGCCCGAGCCTGTTATTACGGCAGTTTTTCCTTTTAACATTTTCTCGTCTCCTTCCTGTTACGCGCCAAGTCCTTGAAGCGTCTTTTCGAGCGACGCCATATCCTCTACGTTGAACACGCGTACTTCCTTAGATATTTTCTTTATAAATCCGCTCAAAGCCTTACCCGGACCGACTTCAACGAACGTATCCGCGCCGTCGGCTATCATTCTGCGGATAGAGTCCTCCCATCTTACCGATGACGACACCTGCTTGATGAGAAGCGGTTTTATATCATCCTTCGATCGAACATAATCGGCGGTCACGTTTGTTATCACGGGTATGTTCATGTCGCTTACTTCGACGTTTTCAAGCTCCTTTTTAAGCTTTTCTCCCGCGCCGACGAGCATACTGCAATGGAACGGTGCGGAAACGGGAAGAAGCATAGCGCGTTTCGCGCCCTTTTCCTTCGCTATTTCACAGCAGCGATCGACCGCCGCTTTTTCACCCGATACGACTATCTGTCCCGGGCAGTTGAAATTTGCGGGTGAACAAACGCCTACCTTCGACGCTTCCTCGCAGCACTCGATCACATCGTCCGTTCCGAGCGCGATTATCGCCGCCATAGCTCCAACGCCTACGGGTACTTCCTCCTGCATATACTTTCCGCGTTTTTTTACAAGCCTTACGCCGTCGGCGAATTTCATAGAGCCTGACGCAATATGCGCCGTATACTCGCCGAGACTCAGCCCCGCCGTTATGTCGGGCTTTATCCCGTTTTGTTCGAGTATCTTCAAAGCCGCCGCGCTCATCGTGACTATCGCCGGCTGAGTGTTTTCGGTAATCATCAGCGTGTCGCTGTCGCCGTTCCAGATCATATCCTTTATGTCGAATCCGACGGCTTCGCACGCCTCGTCAAACGTTTTTGCGGCGACGTCGAAATTTTGCGCGAGCTCTCTGCCCATTCCTACCGCCTGCGCGCCTTGTCCCGCAAAAACAAATGCAAGTTTTCCCATTTATTTTTCTCCTTATATCCGCGTATAACCGAGAACGTATCATCTCGATTTATACCATTTGACTTTCTATATTTTTCAGAATATCTTCCACGCCGTCAAAATAGCTTCTGATTATGTCGGCGCAGGGTTCGATCTCTTTAACCATGGCTGCCGATTGACCCGCCATAAGCGAACCCGTCTGAACGTCGCCCTCCTCAAAGGCTCGTCTGAGACCGCCCACGCCGAGTGCTTCGATCTCCTCAAACGACGCGCCCTCCTTCTCAAGCTTTTCGTACTCGCGTGTGAGCTTATTTTTTAAGGCTCTCACCGGCGCGCCGGTGCTTCTTCCCGTTACTACTGCGTCGCGGTCCTTCGCCTTGAGTACCGCCTGTTTATAGTTATCATGCGCTATACATTCCGTTGAGCAGATAAAACGCGTACCTACCTGTATGCCGTTCGCGCCAAGTGCGAACGCGGCTACCGCGCCGCGCTTATCGGCGATACCGCCGGCGGCAACGACGGGTATGGAAACTGCGTCCGCGACCTGCGGGACAAGAACCATGGTCGTAAGCTCTCCGATGTGACCGCCCGCTTCCGTGCCTTCGGCTATTACGGCGTCCGCGCCGCTTTTTTCCATTTTTACAGCCATGGCTACGCTGGCGATTACCGGCATAACTTTTATACCCGCGTCCTTCAAAGCGGGAATATATTTTGAAGGATTACCCGCGCCGGTCGCGACGGCGGCAGGTTTTTCCTCGATTATCACCTGCATTACCTCGTCCACAAACGGCGACATCATCATTACGTTTACGCCGAACGGTTTGTCCGTGAGCGACTTTGCTTTGCGTATCTGTTCTCTAACGACATCCGCAGGCGCGTTACCCGCCGCGATAAGTCCTATTCCGCCGCCGTTCGAAACGGCAGCCGCAAGTTCAGCCGTGGCGACCCACGCCATACCGCCCTGAATTACGGGGTACTCGATCCCGAGCAATTCGCATAATCTTGTTTTCATAACTTTATATCCTTTCCGCGCATCGCGCCTATATAATTTACCACCGAATCAATGCCGCTCCCCAAGTCAGTCCGCCGCCGAATCCGACAAGGACAATGTTGTCGCCTTTTTTTATTCTGCCCTTTTCAACGGCTTCGCTCAAAGCCACGGGTATACACGACGCGGATGTATTTCCGTATTTCTCCAGAGTTAAATATACCTTGTCTTCCGTGATACCCATGCGTTTTATCGCGCTGTCCACTATTCTGTAATTCGCCTGGTGCGGTACGACGAGCGATATATCGTCCCACGTAAGTCCGGCTTCTCTGACGACCTTGTTGCTCGCGTCAGCCATAGCCTTGACGGCAAACTTCATAACGGCTTGTCCCGCCATCCAAATCGTATCTTTTCTGTGCGCGACTCTTTTTTCAATTTCTTCGTCGTCGTTTCTGTACGCAAGACTTGTGATCGAAAGCGCGCCGGTTCCGTCCGCGCCCATATCGGTCGTCATGATACCTTCCTCCTCGCTCGCACTTACGACAGCCGCGCCCGCCGCGTCGCCGAAAAGCACGCACGTTGCTCTGTCTGTATAGTCTGTCGCCTTGCTGAGCGTGTCGGCGCATACGATTAGAATATTTTTATACATTCCCGTCTGTATAAACTGCTTCGCTATGATAAGCCCCGTTACGAAACCCGAGCAAGCCGCGTTATAGTCAAAGGCAGCCGCGTTGACCGCGCCGATATTGCGCTGTACCACGCACGCGCATGAAGGCGTAAAGTAATCCGGCGTAACCGTTGCAAGAATTATAAGGTCAATGTCCTCCGCGCCAAGTCCGGCGTTCTCAAGTGCCTTCTTCGCCGCCTTCGTCGCCATATCGGTCGTATACTCGTCGTCCGCAGAAATACGTCTTTCCTTAACGCCCGTGCGGCGAACGATCCATTCGTCGCTTGTGTCTACGATACTCTCCATATATGCGTTGTCGTAAATTTTTTCGGGGACGTATCCTCCTATTCCCGTTATTTTCGCGTTAATCATGTGATTTTTCCTCCATACCGCTTATATTATTGACAATATCGTCAATCACGCTTGTCTCAACAAATTTCTTTGCCTGATTTATAGCCGAGAAAACAGCCTTGGCGTCGGACGAACCGTGACCTTTTATCACGGGCTTCTTCGTTCCGAGAAGCGGCGCGCCGCCGTATTCGCGGTAATCCATCGTTCTCTTAAATTCCTTAAGTCCGTTCATGACGAACAACGCGCCAAGCTTCGTGAAAAGTCCGTTTGTGAAAATTCCCTTTACCTTGTCGCTCACCACATGTCCCATACCTTCGACCGTCTTCAGAATCACATTGCCGACGAATCCGTCGCAGACAATAACGTCCGCGCTTCCTTCCATTACGTCGCGTCCTTCGATGTTTCCGATGAAATTCACCGGCGCGGCTTTAAGCAAAGGAAACGACGCTTTTGTAAGCTCGTCGCCTTTCCCTTCCTCCTCGCCGTTCGACATCAGTCCCACCGTGGGGTCTTTTATGCCGAGCACGTTTTTCATGTATATGCTGCCCATGACCGCAAACTGCGCGAGATTTTCCGGCTTACAGTTTGTATTGGCACCGGCGTCTATAAGCATTTTCGGTCCCTTCGCGCTCGGCAGAAGCGTCGCAAGCGCGGGACGGATCACGCCCTTTATCCTGCCCACCGTCAGAAGCCCTGACGCGAGAAGCGCGCCGGTATTTCCCATTGAAAGCATCGCGTCGCCCTCGCCGTCGCTGAGCATACGCGCCGCGACAACCACGGACGCGTTCTTTTTTGAACGCACAGCCTTCGCCGGTTCCTCATGGTTGGATATCACGTCGTCGGCGTGAACGATGCTTATTCGTTCCTTATTATACGAGGATTCGGAAAGTTCCCTTTCTATGTCCTCCGTCCTGCCGACAAGAATTATTTCAACATCAAGCTCGTCCGCGGCTCTGACCGCCGCTCTGACAGGTGCGGAGGGTGCGTGGTCGCCCCCCATAGCGTCAATTATAATCTTCATTTATTCCTCCAAAACATCGTCGTCTTTAACGATAAGACTAAACTTACCCCTGAAAACTTCGTTTAAATTCGCCTTTATCACTACGCGTACCACGTAACCGTTGTCGTTAACTCTCATGACGTTCGATTTCGCGATAAGACGTTCTCCGGCACGCGCTTCGTGAACGTACTTGACGTTTGCGAATTTAACGAGCGCGGCTTTCGCGTCTATCACACTCAGCGCGAGATTTTCCGCAAAGGCGTAAATAAACTGTCCCTTTACTATATCGGTGCCGTCGAATGTCATTGACGCGTCCGTTTCAAGAACGCTTATACCGTCGTGGAACAGATTCAGGTCGAGAACCTCTCCCGTCTGCACCGCCGCGGCACCCATTCCTTCAACAGCCGCGCTTTTGACTCTCTCTCTGTATTCCGCTATCCCAAGCTCGGCTCTGTCAAAACGTATTGTCGAAACGCTCACATTGCATGCGCGCGCCAGGTCTTCGTCCTTCAAAAAAGGGTTCTGCCGTATCTGTCTGAGTAAAAATTCGTGACGACGTTTTTTCATTACTGTCCTCGTCATAAAGCGCGCTCCTTTCTGTCCTTTCGACGTTTTATCAATTATTATTGGTATCAGGTACTAAATCATTGACTAACCAATTATATACCATGACGGGTTTCAATGCAATACGTTATTGCTGTTTCGTGAAAAGATTGTTGATTATGTTAAATATTGTACACAAAATATGGTTAATATTACCTCAATACATACAAAATGCGGTGTCGAAAACGGTTTTTGTCACCTGTTCTCAACACCACATCATTAAATAACTTATTTATTTTCATTGACCTTGCCGCCGCGCTTTTTATAATCCTCAATAGCGGAATGTATGGCTTCCTCGGCAAGCACGGAACAATGTATCTTTTCTGTCGGGAGACCGTCAAGTGCTTCCATAACGGCTCTGTTTGTAAGTTCAAGTGCTTCATCCACGCTTTTGCCCTTTACCATCTCCGTCGCCATGGAGCTTGTCGCAATTGCCGCGCCGCAGCCGAACGTCTTGAATTTTACGTCCTTTATAATATTATCCTCGATATCCATATATATCTTCATTATGTCTCCGCACTTTGCGTTTCCTACCTCTCCTATCGCGTTAGCGTCGGGGATCTCTCCCACGTTTCTCGGATTGGCGAAATGATCCATTACTTTTTCACTGTACATAATTTTCCTTCCTTTCCGTTGAGTTTTGATTTACTTTTCAACGCCCTCGTATAAAGGCGACATATCCCGAAGTCTTTGTATTATCGGCGGCAAGGTCTCGATCACGTAATCTACCTCCTCCTCCGTCGTGTCCTCGCCGACGCTCAGTCTCAGAGAACCGTGGGCTATTTCATGCGGAAGCCCTATCGCCATGAGCACATGCGACGGGTCGAGAGAGCCGGAAGCACACGCGCTGCCCGAAGAAGCGGCAATATTTTTCATGTCGAGCATCATGAGTATCGACTCGCCTTCGACGTATTGAAACGAGAAGTTGACGTTGTTGCAAAGTCTGCCCTCGTCCTCAGGACCGTTTAAACGGCAGTAAGGGATCGAAGTGCGGATCCCGTTTATCAGACGGTCGCGCATTTTTTTGCAGCGCGCCGAATTGGCTTCAAGATCCTCCACGGCAATTTCAAGGGCTTTTGCCATACCGGCGATACCCGCGATATTTTCCGTCGCGGCTCTTTTCCCGCGTTCCTGCCCGCCGCCGTGTATCAGATTGTCTATTTTTACGCCGTTTCTGATATACAGCGCGCCGACGCCCTTCGGTCCGTGGAATTTATGCGCCGAGAGAGAGAGCATATCCACGCCGATCTCCTTAACGTCTATTTTTATATGACCTATCGCCTGCACCGCGTCGGTATGAAAAATCACCTTATGCTTTTTCGCTATCCCGGCTATCTCCTTAATGGGTTCGATCGTGCCTATTTCGTTATTTGCGGTCATTATCGTAATCAGGATAGTTTTATCCGTAACAGCCGCCTCGACGTCCTCCGGTTTTACAAAGCCGTATTCGTCAACATCGAGATACGTCACGTCGAAGCCCTGCTTCTCAAGATATTCGCAAGCGTTAAGTATCGCATGATGCTCGATTTTACTCGTAATAATATGGTTTCCCTTATTTCTGTGAGCAAAGGCTATTCCCTTTACAGCCCAGTTGTCCGCTTCGCAGCCCGAGCCGGTAAAATAAATTTCGTTCGTATGTTCCGCGCCTATATTTTTCGCCACGCTCTCGCGAAGCGTATACAAAGCCTGTTCGGCTTCGCGTCCGACGCGGTAAAACTTTGACGAAGCGTTGCCGTATATATCAGTAAAATAAGGAAGCATCGCGTCAAGGACTTCTTTTTTCACGTAAGTCGTCGCGTTATTGTCCATATATACCGACTTCATTGAATCATCTCCCGTATCATATCAAAATTGAACACTTGAATAACTGTTCAGATATATTTTACTTTATATTTCCTACTTTGTCAATATGTTTTATGCTTTTATTCTGTACAAATTTTATTCCGTTATTCGGCAAAATTTTTATGTGTGCGCGGTGCGCGTCACAAAACGGTTGAAATATCAAATCGTATACTGTATAATGATATCGAGGTGATTTTATGACTGCCGGAATAATCGCGGAGTATAACATATTTCATAACGGTCATAAATACATGATCGACGAAGTGAAACGCCGATGCGATCATGTCGTTGTCGTGATGAGCGGCAGCTTCGTCCAGCGCGGAGACGCGGCTGTGACGGACAAATGGACGCGCGCGCGCACCGCTTTGACGTACGGCGCGGATCTTGTCCTGGAGCTTCCCGTGTGTTACGCGCTTAACGCCGCGCGAAGCTTTGCGGAAGGCGGCGTGAATACGCTCAACGCCCTTTCCGTTACGGATACTCTCGCGTTCGGTTCGGAATCCGGCGATATCGACGCGCTGTATAAAACCGCGCTCGGCCTTGAAAACGAAGAACCTTCGGTAAGCGAAACGGTACGGTCGTATATGTCCGACGGAATGAGTTATCCGTCGGCTCTCGCAAAGGCACACGGCGATAACGCTATCCTTTCGCGTCCGAACAATATACTCGCCGTTGAATATATACGCGCGCTCATAAGGAGCGGAAGTAAAATGAGTCCGTTCACGATACGTCGGACGGGAGCGGAGCACGACGGTTCTGCGGCAAGCGAAAAATACGCGTCGGGAGCGCGGATACGCGAAATGATCTCCCGCGGCGAGGATATAAGCCGTTTTATCCCGTATCGTACGGACGAGATCGACGGCGCGCTCGGTTATGATATTTCAAGGCTCGACTGTGCCGCCGCGCTGTTAAGGACAGCGTCGCCCGACGCGCTGCGTGAGATAAACGAGGTCTCGGAGGGACTTGAAAACAGGATAATACGTGCGGCGGCGGAATACGGCTCGTTCGCGGAAATTTGCGAGGGAGTAAAAAGCAAACGATACACCATGAGCCGAATACGGCGTGTTATTATCGGCGCGCTGATCGGTTTTACGAAGGATATATACTCGCCGCAGCCGGAATATATACGCGTACTCGGCATGAATAAGAACGGAATGGATATTTTAAGAGAAGCAAAGAAAAAATGTCCCGTGCCGATAATCGTCAAAACAGCGGATCACAGAGAGAACAGCCGTATGTTCCGTCTGGACGTGAGAGCGACCGACGTTTTCGCGATCACATCGCCCGACCCGCGAAAACGCATAGGCGGCGCGGACTTTACGACGCCGCCGATAATAATAAATTAAGGGAGTAAGCAGTTATGAAGAAGCTGATATTTTTACTGACGCTGATTTTTTCGGTCGCGTTCGCCGCATCGTGCGCACCCGCGTCCGACACAGACGTGACGCAAAGCGAAAGGACCGTTTTTACGGAGCAATTTGACGACGACGATATTTCGGAGGACGCGCTCGCATACGCGGAAGAAAATGTGCGCGAGGACGGAGTTTACACAACGCCCGCGACGGTGGCGGCGTATTTGCATACGTTTAACAAGCTTCCGTCAAATTTTATAACGAAAAAAGAAGCTCAGCAGCTCGGCTGGGACAGCAAGGAAGGTAATCTTCAAAACGTCGCGCCGGGCAAGTCGATAGGCGGCGACCGATTCGGCAATCATGAAAAAAAGCTTCCCAAGAACGGGAAGTACCGCGAATGTGACGTTAATTACCACGGCGGGCGGCGCGGCGCGGAGAGAATAATTTACTCCGATGACGGCGACATATACTATACCGACGACCACTATAATTCATTCACTCAGATCTATTGATAAACTGAAAGGCGGTTGATCCTATGAAACTTATACTGGACGGTAAAAAAATCAAAGACGTTGAGACGTTTCACGACAAAATAGAAAAGACGTCGCTTATGCACGGATACGGACGTAATCTTGACGCGCTCTATGATGTTCTCACTTCTGCGCGCGCGCATATTATAATAAAAAACACAGCCGCCCTGCGCGATAATCTGGGCGGCTGTGCCAATGAAATTCTGAATGTGATACGCGAAGCGGACGAATTCAACGATTTTCTTACAGTTGAATACGACAATGACTAATCGAGCTTAAGCACGGACATGAACGCTTCCTGCGGCACCTCGACGCTGCCGACCTGACGCATACGCTTCTTGCCTTCCTTCTGTTTTTCGAGGAGCTTCTTTTTCCGCGTTATGTCGCCGCCGTAGCATTTTGCGAGCACGTCTTTTCTTAACGCTCTTACCGTTTCGCGCGCGATTATTTTCGAGCCTATCGCCGCTTGTATCGGCACTTCAAAAAGCTGACGCGGGATAGCTTCCTTCAGTTTCTCAGCCATTTTTCTCGCGCGCGTATACGCGCTGTCCTTATGAATTATAAACGAAAGCGCGTCTACCGGCTCTCCGTTTAAAAGTATGTCGAGTTTAACGAGATTTGAGCGGTTATAGCCGCACAGCTCGTAATCAAACGACGCGTAACCTTTGGTACGCGATTTGAGCGCGTCAAAGAAGTCGTAAATTATTTCGTTCAGCGGCAATTCGTAGAAAATTTCCGCTCTCGATTCGTCCATATACGTCATATCCTTGTAAATCCCGCGCCGTTCCTGGCAAAGCTCCATGACGTTACCGACAAAATCCTTCGGAGCCATTATCGTTGCTTTGACCATCGGTTCTTCCATATATTCGATTTCCGAACCGTCGGGCAAATTCGCGGGGTTGTCCACCCATATCATATCGCCGTTTGTTTTATATACCTTATACACAACGCTCGGAGCCGTTGTCACAAGGTCAAGATTATATTCTCTTTCAAGACGCTCCTGTATTATTTCCATATGCAAAAGTCCGAGAAAACCGCAGCGGAAGCCAAATCCGAGCGCGACGGACGTTTCCGCTTCAAACATAAGCGCGGCGTCGTTGAGCTTCAGCTTTGAAAGCGCGTCCTTTAAGTCCTCGTACTGCGCGCCGTCAGCCGGATAAATACCGCAGTAGACCATGGGGTTTACCTTCTTGTATCCGGGGAGCGGCTGCAAAGCGGGAGCGGCGACGCCCGTAACGGTATCTCCGACGCGCGTATCCTGAATGTTTTTTATACTCGCGGCAATATATCCCACGTCTCCTGCGTGAAGCTCGCCCGTGCTTATAAGTCCCGACGGGTGCATATAACCCACCTCGACCACGTCAAACTGCGCGCCGGTCGCCATCATTTTTATTTTGTCGCCCGTTTTTACGCCGCCTTCCTTCACTCTCACATAGACTATCACGCCTTTGTAGCTGTCATAATACGAATCAAAAATAAGCGCGCGCAAAGGAGCGTTCTCGTCGCCGTCGGGCGCGGGTATATTGTTTACGATCTCCTCGAGCACCGCTTCGACGTTTTGTCCCGTTTTCGCGGATATTTTCGGCGCGTCCTCGGCGGGTATCCCTATCACATCTTCGATTTCGCGTATCACCGCGTCGGGCTGCGCGGACGGTAAGTCTATCTTGTTTATTACGGGAACGACCTCCAAATCATGGTCTATCGCAAGGTATGTGTTCGCGAGCGTCTGCGCTTCTATACCCTGAGACGCATCGACTATGAGTATCGCGCCTTCGCACGCGGCAAGAGAGCGCGAAACCTCGTAATTAAAATCGACGTGTCCCGGAGTATCTATAAGATTTAGCGTGTAGATATCGCCGTCACCGCGCTTATATTTGAGCGTGACAGCATGAGCCTTGATCGTGATACCTCGTTCGCGTTCAAGATCCATATTATCGAGAAGCTGTTCCTCCATATCGCGTTCCTCGACTTCGCCGGTCAGTTCAAGAAGTCTGTCGGCAAGGGTGGATTTACCGTGATCGATATGCGCTATTATGCAAAAATTTCTTATTTTTTCCTGTCTCTTGTTGGGCATCTGTTATTCTCCCGCTTCCTGCTAAATATTACCTGAAAACATTTAAATATTTCAACGGAGGATGCTGACGAAGAAAGGATAGGGCAAAAGCCCATACCTCATAAAGAAAGTCATGCAGCATCCTCCGTTGATACCAGTGTATCAAATCACGGCAAAAATGTCAAGCGGATTTTTTGCAACGTTTATTTTGCTTTCAGCACAGCCGCGACCGCACGCGCGACGCAGCGCGCGCCCTCCTTCGCTTCTTCGAGAGTATTGCCGTTGCTTCCGACCTCAAGTATGAGACTGCCCGTCGTCGTGTGCTCGTTAAATCTCTCGGTGCGCAGGTTTATCGGGCGCATAAGCCCGGGATACATTATTTGCGCCGCATTCTGTATTTTTGCCGCGAATTTAAAATTCTCGCGCCAGTTATCGTGCCAAAGTCCCATACTGTCCGTTCCCGCGACGATCATCACCTGCGCCGTGCTTTTTCCGTTTATGTCGCGCGCAACGCGCAGCTTTGTTCCGTCAGGATAAATAAACGCGTCGCGGTGTATGTCGAGAACGGCTTTAATTGACGGATACTCGCGAAGCTGATTTTCTATCGTAGCCAACGCCCTCGTGTATGCGCCCTGATACGAAGGATAATCATGATATGTCGCGTCGTGTATCGTTTTTATTCCGTTTTCCTCCAGGACGGAGCATATCTCGTTGCCGACGGCGATAACGTTCAATTCCTCGTTCGTGTTCCGCTCCGTTTCGCCGCTCATCGCGTCGCCGTCGTAACATTCGGTCGTATGAGTGTGCATTATAAGAACGAGCGGCTCGTTCGTATCCGCTCCGAATGACATCGGTTCGGTACATGCCGCGTCGGCGTTTACGCTGTAATCCGTTGCGTTGCTGACTTCAAGTCCGCTTGCAGAAGCGATTGCAGCCGAATCAGGGAGCGGCGGCTCCTCGGAAGCCGTTTCGTTCGGCGCGGCAGTTTCCTCCGACGCTTTTGGTTCGGCGTCGGGTGTTTCGACCTCGGCGTTATCGCCGACGTCGGCGGTTGTCCCATTAAAGACCGTCGAATATTCGTCTATGATCGTTTCGGGTTTATCTATATCGAAGCCGATAATTTTATTTAACGCCGATTTTAGCTCTATCCCTTCGTCGGACGGCAGTCCCTCCTTTAAAATATCCTCATACGCGCCGCTTTGTTCACCGAACACGTCCTCAGTACGGCGCGCGGTGAAACAAACGCACGCCGCGGCAGCGACCGAAACGAGTGCCGCGAGACAGACGATGATCGTTTTTTTCGTTATAACTATCGTTTTGAATTTCATAATCATGTCCTCCCTTATCAGCACTATAATATAAATACGCGCGGCGAATAAAAATATGTAGAAAAAAAATAAAAAAAAGTCTTGCAATTTCAATTTTGCTGTGGTATAATTTTGTAGTTATTACGGATAGTCCTCTGCCTTGGTCGGCACGAATATCTTGGATTTTAAGGAGGATTTAATGATGAATGCACAGGAAATCATTAACGCTTTGACAAAAGACCAAATCAGAACTGATTTACCCGAGCTCGTTGTCGGAAACAACGTAAAGGTTTATCAGAGAATCGTCGAGGGTTCGCGTACAAGAACTCAGATGTTTGAAGGTACCATAATCAAGGTACAGGGCGGCGGCATCGCCAAGACTTTCACCGTCAGACGTATTTCTTACGGCGTAGGCGTAGAAAAGACATGGCCCGTCAATTCACCCAATATCGAAAAAATCGAGGTTTCGAGAAAGGGTAAAGTAAGACGCGCTAAGCTGTATTATCTGCGTGACAGAGTCGGTAAGGCGGCGAAGGTTAAGGAAAGAATATAATTTCCTTAGCATATGGAAAGGGACATACCGATGTCCCTTTTTTTATCATCACCAAACAAATATTAACATTATATTCATTTCAGATTCATATATACGCGCTATAATAGCATGCATACAGAACAAATCAGGAGGTAATATCATGGCTGAGCATGAAGGAAAAAACGAAGTTTCACAGAATAAAGAAGATACGCAGAACGTATCGATAGCGAAGGAAATATGGGAATGGGTGTATACGCTTGCCATAGCGGTCATTATCGCTTTTCTGATTAAGGGATTTATTTTCGATATAGTGAGGGTCGACGGTTCAAGTATGTTCCCCACGCTCGTCGACAATGACAGGCTCATCGTGACGAAGCTCGGTTACGAGCCGCATCAGGGCGATATAATAATACTTGACAGCCAATACAAAAACAGAGAAAAATATTTTGACTCTCTCGCCGAATCCGAGGACAAGGATGAGCTTTCGTTTATCGGAAAGTTTATCGCGTCAAGGAGTATGCCTGCCAATCTTAAAAAGAAGTATTACGTTAAGAGGATAATCGCTATGCCGGGTCAGACGGTAGACCTTGTCGACGGAAAGGTTTACGTTGACGGCACGCCGATAGACGAGCCGTATTACGAAGGCACGACGTCCTCAATAGACCCGACGGTGGAATATCCCGTCACCGTAGACGAAGATAACGTGTTCGTCATGGGCGACAACAGAAACCACAGTAAGGACAGCCGTTCGTCCGAACTTGGACAGGTCCCCTACGACGCAATTCTCGGAAAATCTCAGGTGAGGATATGGCCGTTGACCGAGATCGGACGCACAAAATAAATATTGACGTATTTAAGGGGCGTATCGTACTTGCCCGCCCATTACCGACGGACAAATACGATACGCCCCGTTATTTATATTCCGAGGAAAGGAGAGAAACAATGCAGAACCTACAATGGTATCCGGGACATATGGCAAAAACGCGCCGGCTTATCGAGGATAACCTGAAGCTTATCGACGTGGTTATAGAAATACTCGACGCGCGTATTCCGTACTCGGGACGAAATCCCAATTTTGACGATATAATAAAAAACAAGCCGCGCCTGCTCGTGATGAATAAATCCGACCTGGCGGACGGCAAACGCACAAAAATGTGGATAGACTATTACGCGAAGTCGGGGCTTAGAGTTATTCCGATAAGCTGCACGACGCTTTCGGGTATCGGCAGCGTAATGAACGAAGCGCGCGCCCTCGTGCTCGATAAAATCGAGCGTGAAAAAGAAAAAGGCAGGAACAGAACGCTCAAAATAATGATGGTCGGTATACCGAACGTCGGCAAGTCAAGTCTTATAAACCGTCTTATCGGCAAGGCAAGCACAAAAACCGGCGACAGACCGGGCGTTACGCGCGGTAAACAGTGGCTCACCATTAAGGGCGGCGCGGAGCTGCTAGACACGCCCGGCATACTTCCTCCGAAATTCGAGGATCAATCCGTTGCGATGCGGCTCGCGTACACGGGAGCGATCAAAGATGAAATAATGAACACGGAGCTTTTATCGTATTCACTGTGCGAATATCTGCGCGATAACTATCCCGACGAGCTGCGCGCAAGATATAAGCTTGATGAGATCGGCGGGCTTCAGGGATATGAAATATTGGAGCAAATCGGGAAAAAACGCGGATTTGTTATTTCCGGCGGTGAAACAGATACCGAACGAGCGGCAAATATGATACTGGACGAGCTGCGCGGAGCGAAAATCGGAAAAATAACGCTCGAAACGCCCGACGACGTATGCGAGGAATAAAAAAATCCGAAGCAAAACGCTTCGGATTTTTATATGCCTTTTAATTATTTAACAATGAACTTGTCAAGCTCCGACATGAACTTATCACAGTCATCAGAATGTACCTCAACCTTAATAGGCTTAGAAAGATCCAAACTGAAGATACCCATGATAGATTTTGCATCAACAACATACCTACCTGATGTCAGATCCACATCGAAATCATACTTGCTTACGATATTCACGAAGTCTTTTACGTCGTTAATAGAGCTTAAAAGCAAATCAAATGTTTTCATAATAATACTCCTCCTTAATTCGTGCATATAGCCTATTTGTTTGTAATCTCTTACGTTTACTATAATACAACTTTTTCCTCAATTAGTCAATAGGTATTGCGTTTTAAATAAAAATTTTATATAATAATGCTAATGTCGGTAAATTTTTTTTTGGCTTTTGTGGTAAAACTGATATATCAAAAGGAGACGCATATGAAAAAAGTATCGTTATATACTCTTGGCTGCAAGGTGAATCAATATGAAACGGAAGCGATCGCCGAGCTGTTCGCCCAAAGCGGATATGAAATCTGCGATTTCGGCGAAAAAGCCGACGTTTACGTTATAAATACCTGTTCGGTCACAAATATGAGCGACCGCAAGTCGCGCCAAATTATACGGCGCGCGGTAAAAGCAAACCCGAACGCCGTTATCGCCGTAACGGGCTGCTACGCTCAGACCGCGCCGAACGAGCTTCTTGACATGGAAGGCGTGAATATTGTTATCGGTACGAAGGACAGGAGGAACATAGTGGATATCGTTGAAAAATACGGAGCAAATTCGCATGTGAATCTCGTATCGAATATTATGGACAACCATGATTTTGAAAAACTGCACATAAGCACCTATTCCGGCAGAACACGCGCGTACATCAAGGTGCAGGAGGGGTGCAGCCAATTTTGCTCGTACTGCGTCATTCCCTATGCCAGAGGTCCTGTGAGAAGCCGTCCGCTTGATGATATCACGAATGAAATCAAAACGCTTGCCGCGAACAATTTCAAAGAGATTATTCTCGTCGGTATACACGTCGCGTCCTACGGCGCGGACCTTAGCGGTGCGTCACTCGAAAAGCTCATCAATGAAGCGAATGCCGTGGACGGCATAGAGCGTATACGTCTTTCCTCAATCGAGCCTATGACGCTCAATTCCGAATTTATTGAAAAAATCAAGAATGCCGAAAAGCTCTGCCCGCATTTTCACATTTCTCTTCAATCGGGCTGTGATGAGACGCTTAAGCGTATGAACAGGCATTACACCGCGGAGCAGTTTAAGGACATAGCGGACGCGCTGCGCGATACGTTTAAGGACGCGGCTGTCACAACGGATATAATGGTCGGTTTCCCCGGTGAAACGGACGAGGAATTTAACGAATCTCTTGAGTTTGTTCGTAAAATCGGATTCGCCGACGCGCATATATTCCAATACTCGCCCAGACGCGGCACACCCGCCGCCGCGCGCCGTGACCAGATCCCTCCCGAAATCAAGGAGGAGCGCAGTAAGCTGATGATACGCGAAACGACAAAATCGCGCGACGCGTTTCTGGAACGGTTTATCGGCAGGATAATGCCCGTGCTGTTTGAAAGACGCGCAAAGGATAATATGTACGAGGGAAAAACGCCCAACTACATAACGGTACGCGTACCGTCGGACGCGGATCTGCACGATACGACCGCGCGCGTTCTGCTTGAAGAAAATTCCGACGGTATTATGATCGGAAAAATTATATGATGAAAAAAGGTACCTCGTTTGAGATACCTTTTTTTAACCCATCATTTGCAGCGCGTCTTTTAGCCACCATTCACCGATATCAAGAGCCTTATACAAATTGTCTCTTTCTCCCTTGCGGTAAATTTGACCTTTTCCGAACTCGCCCGTATTGTCCATTACCTGAACTTTTATTTTTGTCGAGGACTTTATATCGTTATTGTCCTTCGTTTCGATTATGTCAAGAGCGAGAATACATTTATCCTCAAGATTTCCGTAATATATTCTGTCTCCGCATTTAAGAAGCGGCTTGCCCTTGTAGGTCAGAAGCTTCTTTTTTTTCTGTGCCGCCATAAGATTCTCTCCTCTCAGTAATACGTGCTTATGTTGCTTCGCTCATTCGATAATATATAATCATTATAACACAGAAAATTCCAAAAAGCAACCGTTATTATAATTTTTATTCCTTTTCGTACATAAATTCACCAAGCTTTTCCGTAAGATTAAACTTACGGCATCCCGCAATATATCCGAGAAGCGTCGCCGCGATCGGCACGACGACCATGGCTAATGCGGAATAATACGTTATATTTCCGTCGTTCATGTTCATGATCCCGTTATACGGATACGTCCAGTAAAAATACACGACGTTCACGATTACGGACGGGATATTGGCAAGTCCCGCGTCCGTGCCGAATTTTACCCATATAAAATGGTAAACGACGGTAAAGACAACATTCACAGCCGCAACTACGGCTCCGAACAAAGCTCCCTTTATCAAGCTTCTCTTAAGCGGCGTGTACGGCTTGTTGTCAAGTACAGCGAATCGTTTTGAGCTTGTGTAAAGCATCGCGAACGCCGCAATCATGAATATCACGGAAAGGATCTCCTTTACTATATGCATACTCGTAAAATACCAGAAAAAAACAAGTCCGAAAAGCATAACGGCTGCCGACGCGAGTACCTGTGTGAGCAGAATATACATAAACTGGTATGTGACGGTCATTTTCATTGAGTCTCTCATGTTTTTACCTCCGTACAATTATTTACCCGCGCTGCGTCCCGCAAGGCAACCCGACGACCAAGCCCACTGTAGATTGTATCCGCCGCAGTCGCCGTCTATGTCGAGCACCTCGCCGACGGCGTAGAGATTTTTTACAATTTTTGATTCCATAGTCACGGGATCGAATTCGTTCGTAAGCGCGCCGCCTTTTGTTACCTGCGCGTTGTTCCACGACATCGTTCCCGTAATTTTGAAGTCCCATTTTTTTATCAAAGCGCATATGCGCGTTATCTCGTCCGTACCGAGCGTGCCGGCGCGTCTTGAAAGCGGCGCGACGCCGGCGCATTTTAATATCGCCTGTCCGACACGGTTTGGAAACATTCCCGTGAAAAAGTTTTCAAGCGCGGTATTTTCTCTTAACGCCGCGCGCTCTCTGAGCATCGCGTGAAGCTCATTGCAGCCGTATCGGTTCATTATATCAAGAGAAACGGTTTTTTCGCCGTTGATACGAGATGAGATAGCGAAAATCGCGGGTCCCGACAGTCCGTAATCCGTAAAAAGCGTCTCTCCGTACTCACTCTCGCCGCCTATCGTCACGAGAGCGTCGAGCTTTATTCCTTTCAGACGCTTGACAACGTCGGTCTCCGTTTTGATTTGCACGAGCGACGGTCGAAGCGGCGTTATCTTGTGTCCGAACGATTTTAGAATTTCATAGCCCGCGCCCTTCGATCCGAGGTTCGGCGCGGCTTTGCCGCCAGTCGCTATGATCGTCTTGTCCGCCGTGTCTTCCCTGCCGTCATACGTTTTGAGCAAAAAAACGCCGTCCTTCCTTCTGACTGACGAAACTTCAAACGATGTGACAATGTCGGCGTTATCGGTCTCCTCAAGCTTTAAACGCATTACGTCGAGCACAGCCGACGCTTTGTTACAGTACGGGTAGACCTTTCCGTCAGGCTCCGTCGTTATCACAACTCCGAGCTTTTCAAAAAAGTCTATCGTTTCATTTACCCAAAATCTGTTCTTCGCGCCGAGAATGAACCGCGTATCGGTACCGTGATAATTTTGTATGTCGGCGTTTATATTCGTCATGTTGCAGCGTCCGTTGCCCGTGGCAAGTATTTTTCTTCCTACCCTCGCGCCGCTTTCGTACACAACGACGCGGTGTTTGCCGTTCTCGGAAGCGGCTATGGCGGCGGCAAGTCCCGACGCGCCGCCGCCTATCACGGCAATTTTGTCATTCATCGTTTATATTTTCCTCCGAAATATTTCTTTTAAGCTCACGCGCGCTGATATATTCCGACGCGACTACCCTCACGATAGCGACGACCGGCACGGATATGAGCATACCTATAAAGCCGAAAAGCGCGCCGCCGACCGACACGGCGAATATTATCCAAAGCGGTCTTATCTCAAGCGTCTGACCCATGATTTTCGGACCGAGGATATTTCCGTCTATCTGCTGAAGCACAAGCAGCACGATCGCCGTCCATACGCCTTTCCATATGCCGCCCGTAATAATCGTCACGCCTATCGAAACGATACACGATATAATGGAGCCGAAGTAGGGTATCATGTCCATGGCACCGATAAACAGTCCGAGAATGAGCGCGTATCTGACCTTAAGGAGCATAAGCGCGAGACTGCATATCACAGCCATAATAACGCTGCAAGCAAGGCGGCTGTATATATAATTCGTAAAAATATCGTTTATACGCTTTATATACGTCATGACCGAGTTTACGGTCTTTTGTTTAAAGAACGCCTCCAGTATTCTTACGGCGTTTCTTTGCAGACGTTCTTTATCGAGGAGCATATATATCGAAGCTATTATCGCAACGAAAATATCAAAGAGACTGCTCGTGACGCTGAACACGCCCTGAGCGTACTTTCCAAGCTGCGCCATGTCGATCGACGAGAACAGCTTTTCGATATGCTGAAGCAAATCTATATTTGTAAGATTGAGCCGTTTTGCTATTTCAAAATCAGCTATATAATTTTCTATCGCCGATATATACCTCGGAGCGTTGTTGTACAGGTCCATAATATTGCGGTAGAGAGCCGGTATGAGCATTCTCAATATCATAACAAGCAGCACAAACGCCGACAAGTATATAATCACTATGCTTATACCGAAAACGTGTTTTTGTACAAACGAATTTTTAATTTTGCTCAGCAGCTTTTGCAGCCGCTTCGCGGGCATATTAAGTATATACGCGATAATAAACGCAATCAAAAACGGTTTAAACGCGCGCATTACCACTCCGAAATAGTAGGTTACGTTATGGAAGTTGTCAAAGGTCTTATACACCGCGATAACAGCGACGCAGAATACGAACGCAACGATCCAGCCGTAATATTTTTCAAATCTTTTCATGTTTTACCTCGCATTGGGATTTAATCAATAAAGGACGGAAAAGCATTTCCGCCCTTTATTTTATTTACGTTACTGCGCGTCGGCGACTATCACGAACAGTTTTGCCACAAACACACCGTTCGATACGGTTCCTCTGACGTCGACCGTCTGACCGACTTTCACGTCCTTCATCTTTTTGGATTTTCCGTCAGCCGCAACAAATGTTGTCGATTCGTCTTTGCAGAATACCTGTCTGGGTTCTCCGTCCGAAACCCCGGAGGGAAGAATACTGACAACGCCGTAAGATGTGTTTATGCCCGTTACAACGCCCGTCATATTGCCCGACGATTCCTGTGTCGACGTCGCGACGATCCTCGTTATCGCGTCGCTCTCGACCGTCAGCTTGACAAGGTCGCCTACTCTGAAATCGTAAAGCGAGCCTTCGCTGCCATTAATGAGTATCTCAACGTCCATCGGTATATCGTAAGTCACGTCCTCGTTGTCTACTCTCACGGTCATAGTCGACTGCGGCGACGCTATTGTGAGCGAACGGATCGAGCCTTCGACAGTCTTTTTCGACGACGTTGCCGTTATCTTTGTCACCACGCCGTATTGGAGCGTAAGCGAAACCTTGTCGCCCGCGTAAATGCTGTCCAGCCCTACCGTCGCGTCATTCTTCTTTACGGTAACGTCCTCGCTCACCTCATACGTCTGACCGTCATACGCGCTGTTTCCGTGGCTTATCGTTATCTTTACTCCGTTTGATATGTCGAGTTTCTCAACTATCGCTCCCGATATTGTCGACGTCTTTGTCTCGCCGATAAGCTCGGCGATCTTTCCATTTACAAGCTTAAGAGTAACAACGTCGCCCTGTGAGAAGTTTCTGACAGTTGCCGGAGTGCCGTCATACGTTATCGAAACGTCCGACGCACATTCGTATGTGCCTGTCTCTCCGTCCTCGTCGGTGACCTTAACGGTGGTCTTGCCGGAGGTCGTGGCGTAGCTTACATATTTACCTCTTACGGTCTTGTCGGGCTGCGCCGCTATTGTCTCAACGCCCACAAGCGTTTCTCCCGAAAAAGTCAGAATAGCGTCAACGCCCGTTTCCATATCCTTGGGCTGCGTTTCGTCGCCCATGCTGCGCATTACCGTATCGTCCGTGTAAGCATACGTTTTTCCTTCGCCGCCTGTCGAGTCTGCGGCTTCTATCGTTCTTGTGTCTGTATCAACGCTTAAGAGCTTTGCTTTCTCAAATCTGTAATCCGTCTTTTCAACGGTACGCGAAAGCATAACAGCCATCTGGCTTCTTTTTACCGGCGTATTGGGTGAAAACAATCCTTCTCCCATGCCCTCCATGATACCCGCGTCGCTTGCGTAAGCCACATATTGAATGGCGTTGGAGGGGATCTCCCTCGAATCGGCGTAATCGAGAACCACTCCGAGATCCGCAAGGGCTTTGGCTTCGCCGCCCATAGCCTTCGTTATGATGATCGCGGCTTCGTAACGCTTCATTGGCGTATCTTTTTCCGCGTCCTTCAAGTACGTATCGAGATCCGCTTTCTTCAGCGCGCCCTTATACATCAGGTACGCGATCTCGTCGTTTCCCCATTTGAGATCGTATTCGTCGATCACCGAAGCGAATTTTTCGTTGGCTATTTCGACGACAGGCTTATTTACGCTGTCTACCGAGCCCATCGCCCTCGCGAAGAGCGACAAGGCTTCAAGTCTCGTCACGTCGTTGTCGGGTCTGAAGCTTCCGTCCTCGTAGCCTGAAATAAGTCCCTTCTGCGCCATGGCTTCGATGTACGGCTTCGCCCATGCGAAATTTTCCGTATCAATATCGTTGAATCCCGTTACGGGCGCGGCGCATACCGGCAGCGTCAACGAGAGAGCAGCGAACGCCGCCGCTGCCGTCTTTATTAGTTTTTTCATAACATTTCTCCCTTTCATATACATAGTAGCTATATTTCAATTTTAACATAAAGAAGCCGTTTCTGCAATAGATTTTTAGCGTTTTCTGTAACATTAAGATTAAATTGCGTTTTCAAAACGATTTCAGCGCAAATATTTGTTTTACGCGTCAAACGCCGTCGTCATACGCCTGTCTGCGGACGCAGGAAACGCCGTCTGTAATCCATCGGTTTCTGTCCCGTCTGTTTCTTAAACTGCGTTATAAAATTGCTCACGTCGGCGAATCCGACGCGGCCCGCGATTTCGCCTATACCGACGCTCTCCGTCCTCAAAAGTATTTTTGAACGGTTTATTCTGTAATTTATCAGGTAGCTGTACGGCGACATTCCCATACTTTGCCGGAACAGACGTATAAAATAGTATTTTGAAACGTGAATACGTTTCGTAATATCCTCGACGCTTATCTGGTTCATGTAATTCCCCTCGATAAATCTGACCGCTTCTTTTATTTCGCGCGCGTGCACGCCGCCGCTGTCCGTGCCGCCGAGGCTTCCCTCTATCATCATGTTTAAAATCATGTGCACGTCCGCGGAGATCGCGGAAACAGTCTTTATATCGTTTTTGTCCGCTAACGACGCGACGCCGTTCATACGCGCGGCAAATCCGTCTATGTCGTCTATCTTGACGGCGCGTATTCCGTCGTAATTTATCGCGCTTATCATGCCCGCCGCACCGGAACCGCGCAGATGCATCCAGAAAAAATCCCACTCGTCCGTCTCGCTTCGATAGTAATGCGGTTCCCGACAGTCAAATATCACAGCTTCGCCCTCGGATAACGCACCTCGAAAGCCGCCGGTCCTCAGGCAGCCGCGTCCCCCAAGCGTAAAAATCAGCATATAGCTGTCGTGTCCCGTTCTCTCGGTCACATAATCGCGGCGCGCAAAAAAATGTCCCACCTCCGTTATGTAGAACGGCATCGTCACATTCTTGTCTACCGGCGTCGCGGTCACCCATAAGGAGCGGTCGTCTATGTCAATGTCGAACGCGCCCATGCTTTCACCTCCGCAATTTTTTCATATTATTTTATCCTTTTATATTATAACATACTGTCTTTATAAAATCAAATCTTTAGCAATATTTTAATATTTTTACGCAATTTTCACTAATGCTTTTTATAAAAATATGTTGTATAATATACCCATATAAAAAACGAAAGGAAGGATCCAACATGGACAAGGTAAAGGTTAGCGTAACCGACATTACTATCCCCACATACGAAATCGGAGAATACAGCAAGATACCGATGTTTCTTGACAAGCGCGTGTACCAGGGCAGCTCGGGACGAGTATATCCCCACCCCGTATGTGAAAGCGTCGCCGATGAAAAAACTGACAAAACGTATACGGCGGTATTTCTCGAGAACGAATATCTGCTTGTAACGGTACTGCCGGAAATAGGCGGTAAAATACAGAGAATACTTGACAAAACGAATAATTACGACGCGGTGTATTATAACGAGGTCATAAAACCCGCGCTTGTCGGTCTCGCGGGTCCGTGGGTCTCCGGCGGTATCGAATTCAACTGGCCGCAGCATCATCGTCCTTCCACGTTCGACCCCGTCGACTATACCGTTCGGGAAAACGAAGACGGTTCGGCTACCGTATTTGTAAGTGAAATAGAAAAGATGCACAGAACAAAGGGTATGGCGAAATATACGCTTTATCCCGGCAAGGCGTATCTGGAGATCAAGGGACAGCTTTACAATCAGACCGACCGTCCGCAGACATTTTTATGGTGGGCGAATCCCGCGGTACCCGTAAACGATTACACAAAATCAATTTTTCCTCCCGACGTACACGCCGTTATGGATCACGGCAAGCGCGACGTGTCGCGTTTTCCGATTTCGACGAGCACGTATTATAAAATGGATTACAGCTCGGGAGTTGATATCTCGCGTTATAAGAATATACCCGTACCCACGTCGTATATGGCGTATCATTCCGATTACGATTTTATAGGTAATTATGATTATTCCAAGGACGCGGGACTTCTGCATATCGCAGATCATCACATTTCACCCGGAAAGAAGCAATGGACATGGGGCTGCGGAGATTTCGGAAAGGCATGGGACAGAAACCTAACGGACGAAAACGGTCCCTATATAGAGCTTATGACGGGAATGTTTACCGATAATCAGCCCGACTTCACTTTCATCGCTCCTTATGAGGAAAAGACGTTTACTCAGTATTTCCTCCCGTACAAGAGCGTGGGCGCGGTCAAAAACGCGTCTCTGGGCGCGGCGATAAATCTCGAAACGTCCGAGGGCAACGCGTTTGTAAGCGTGTACTCGCCCGAGAAAAAGACGGTCACTATTTCTCTGACCGGCAAAATCAGAAAGTATATTAACGAAAAATTCGATATATCGCCCGAAAATCCTTATACGTCCGCGGTAATACTCGACGGAGACGCGGAGACCGATTTGACGCTCTCCGTAAAAGACGAGGACGGAAACGAAATATGTTCCTATACGCCGGCTCCTTATAAATATGAAAAGACACCGTCGCCCGCCGAGCCGTGCGCGAAGCCGTCCGAGATCAAGTCTCTTGAAGAGCTTTATCTCACCGCGCTGCATCTCGAGCAGTACCGCCACGCGACTTACCGCCCCGAAGATTATTATCTTGAGGGACTTCACCGCGACAAAACGGATATACGGCTCAACAACGCATACGGCAGGTATCTTTACAACAACGGAGAATTCGAAAAGGCGGAGCGTCATTTCAGAGCGGCAATCAAAAAATCTACATGGAAAAATCCCAACCCCTACGACTGCGAACCGTATTATAACCTCGGTCTGACGCTCAGAAAGCAGGGCAGATTCGACGAAGCGTTCGACGCGTTCTACAAGTCGATATGGTCGGGAAGCATGCAGGATAAGGGATTCTATCAGCTTGCGTGCATCAGCGCGCTGCGCGGCAACTATACGGCTGCACTCGAATTTGTTGAGCAGTCTCTTCTTAAGGGAGCGCACAACCTCAAAGCGCGTAACCTCAAAACGACGCTCCTGCGTCTTACGGGTAAACTTATGGACGCAAAAACTCTCGCGCTCGAAACTATGGAGATCGACCCGCTCAATTACGGATGCCGCTATGAATTTTATCGCGTGACGGACGATTTCGCCGCGCTCAACGAGCTTACGACAATAATGCGCGGCGATATTGACAGCTACATAGAGCTGTCGCTCGATTATAATGAATTCGGTCTGTACGACGAGGCGGCAAAGGTCCTTGCTCTCGTTTCTCAAGCGGATAAAGCGATGCTCCATTATTATATGGCGTATTATTCAAAAAGCGAAGTGAATCTTGAAATGGCGGCGAAGTGTAACTGCGATTACTGCTTCCCCGTGCGTCTCAACGATATTCTTGTGCTCAGGTACGCTATGGAGCATAACAGCTCGGACGCGAACGCGCCGTACCTTTTGGGTAACCTTTTGTATGACAAGGGTCAGTGGGAAAAAGCGTTCAGATGCTGGACTACCTCGAATGAGCTTGATCCGTCCAATCCTATCGTGCACAGGAATCTCGCGCTCGCGTACTTCAACAAGCTCAAAGACAAGGACAAGGCCGTTGCGGAAATGGAACGCTCGTTCAGGCTCGACAAACAAAATCCGCGTATTTTGTTTGAGCTTGACCAGCTTTACAAGCAAACCAACGTCCCTGTGAAAAAGAGACTTAAGCTTCTTGCGGATAATCAGGAGCTTGTCGCACAGCGCGACGATCTGTACACGGAGTATGTTACGCTGCTCAACAGCGCGGGCTTCTTCGACAAAGCCTTAAAGGCGATAAATATGCACATCTTCCACCCGTGGGAGGGCGGAGAAGGAAAAATTCCGGCGCAGTACAAGAAAGCACTCATGGGACTGGCGGCGGAATCTATGAATAACGGCGACCGCGACGCTGCGCGCGAATATCTGACGCGCGCTCTCACATATCCCGAAAATCTCGGCGAAGGCAAGCTTTTCGGTACGCTCGACAACGATATATATTATATGCTCGCAAGAACATACGAGAATACCGATTACATAAAGGCTTCGGAATATTACGCGCTTGCGATGCGCGGCGGCAGCGACCTGTCCTCCGCCGTATATTACAACGACCAGCCGCCCGAAATGTTCTATTACCGCGCCATGGCTGCGGCGGCTTTGGGAGACGAGAAGAAGGCGCGCGGTATGTTTAACACTCTCACGGCATACGGTCTGGAGCATATGAACGATCATATGGAAATAGATTATTTCGCGGTATCGCTTCCCGATTTCCTGATTTTCGACGCGGATCTCGACAGAAAAAACCGCGTGAGCTGCGCGTTCCTTACCGCGCTCGGTTACAGCGGTCTCAACGATACGGAAAACGCGCTCAAATACGCGGAAGCGGGGCTTATGGAGGACGTTTCGCATCAAGGACTGTCTGAGCTCGTAAATATGCTGAAAGGAAACAAAAAATAATGCGTACTATTGATTTATCGGGACAATGGCGGTATGAGACCGACCCTGAAAATACAGGCATATCGCAAAAAATATACGAACGAAGCTTAAAAAACGAAAACTTCACCCTTCCGGGCGACGCGTGTCTGAATAAAGTCGGCAAAAAATTTGTCCCAAGCGACGAATATAATTACGAAAGCGTCCGCACCCTCCGTCCGCGCTACGAATATATAGGCGCGCTGTGGCTTCAGCGTGATTTCACGCTCCCCGACGAATTTGCGGACAAGTATCTGACGCTTTTCCTGGAACGCGTCAATATAGCTTCCGATTTATGGATAGACGGTGTGAAAATCGACAGGCGCATAATTGAAATTTCCACGCCGCACATCTATAATCTCACCGGCAGGATAAAGGGCGGTTCGCATACTATTACGCTTCGAATCGACAATTCCAACCTGCTGAATATAGACGGTATGGCGAGCGGATATTCGGTAGACACGCAGTCTGTATGGAACGGCGTTATCGGAAAAATCGAACTGAGATGCGAGGAGATTTTCCACGCGTCCAACATTCAAATCTTCCCGTCGGAAAGGAACGTGTCCGTAAAGCTTACTCTTCATTCCGACTGCCTGAAGCCCAACGACAGAAGCGAGGTCGTTGTCGAAGCATTCGCCGAAACGCCCGACGGAGAGACGCTCAGGGTTAAAAAATATCCGTTTACGCTTTTCAACAAAAAACAGATAGTAAGATTTGATTATCCGATAAAAAAGCCGATATACTGGAGCGAATTTGATCCGGCCCTTTACAAAATGAACATAACCGTCAGACACGAAGAAAGCGCGAGCAGTTCAAGCGTAAGCTTCGGTATGCGCACCGTAGCCGCAAAAGGACGCGACTTTGTCGTAAACGGCAAAAAAACAGCGTTGCGCGGCACGCTTGACTGCGGCATTTACCCGCTCACCGGCTATCCCCCGACCGACCTTAAATCCTGGCTCAGAACGTTCAGGACAGTGAAGGAGTACGGTCTGAATCATGTGCGTTTTCACGCCTGGTGTCCGCCCGAAGCGGCGTTCCAAGCCGCGGATATGACCGGCGTTTACGTTCTTGCCGAGATGCCGCTGTGGCTCAATGTGGACGTGTGCGCCCTCTCCACGGGCGACGATCCCATACACAGGACGTATTTCCATAATGAAGCGATGAACATATCCGAATGGTTCGGAAACCACCCGTCGTTCATTATGTTCTCAAACGGCAACGAGCTTCTCGGCGATTTTGAAATGCTCGAGAATCTCACCGTCCAAATCAAAGCACTCGACAACAGGCGGTTATATACGCTCACGTCTAATTTTGACCGTCCCGTAACACCTGCGGACGACTATTTCTCCGCGTTTGAAGTGAATGAAAAAAGAGTACGCGTCCAGGTGTTCCACGACGTTGTTTCGGAGCATACGCGTCTCAACTACGAAAAAGCAATAAAATCAATAAATATACCGACCGTATCGTTTGAAATCGGTCAATACTGCGTATATCCCGACGTGGACAGCACGAACGACTATACCGGCAATCTGCTCCCCGCCAACTTTGAGCGTATCAAAAGGGATATGCTGGAGCATAACGTCTATCATATGCTTGACGAATACAAAAAAGCGTCCGGCGCGATGGCGGCTCTCATGTACAAGGAGGACGTCGAAGCGTCTCTGCGTACACATCATATGGGAGGTTTTCAGCTTCTCGGTCTTTCGGATTACACGGGTCAGGGTACCGCCACGATCGGACTGCTCGACGTATTTTGGAGAAGTAAAAATATTATCTCCGCAGAAGATTTCAGATGCTTCTGTTCGCCCGTCGTTCCTCTGTTAAAATCCGACAGAATATTTTATAATACGGATAAATTCAAAGCCGATCTCGACCTTTACGATTACGGCGAGGAAAAAATAAAGCGTCCGCTCTACACGCTGACGCTCCTAAAGGGCGATGAAGCCGTGTATGAAATTCAGACGCACTCTCAGTCCGTGTCGTTCCCGCTCGACTTCATTACGGAATCGTCGATGCTTACGGCGCGTCTTGCGGTAGAAGAGTATGAGAATACGTGGACGATTTTTGTTATTGCGAAGGAGACGCGCGTGTGCGGCGTGAATGTGATCAAAGACGCGGGCAGCGAATTTGACGCGCTGTGCGAGAACGGCGGCAAGGCTATTTTCATGATGACAAAAGAGAATTTGCGTCACCCCATAGACGGTCTTTTCAAGCCCGCGTTCTGGTCGCCCGCTCACTTTGAGTCGGATCGTGCCTGCGGACTTATAATCGACGATAAGCACGAGGTGTTTTCAGATTTCCCGACGGGAAAATACGCTGATTTTCAGTGGAAGCACCCCGTCGACGCTTCCGTAAACGCCGATGTGTCCGTGCTGGACGGCAATTTTAAATACATAGTCGAGCCGGTACCGAATTTCTTTTATAACGTGCGGCGTTCACCGCTGTTTGAAGCGCGCGTGGGTAACGCGGATATACTTTTCTGCGGTTTTGACCTCGGCGCGGACGACAAATGCGGCGCGGCGTTGAGAAACAGTATTTATAAATACACCGCGTCAGACGCGTTTAAGCCGAAGCAGACGCTTGACGCGGAGCAAGTGAAAAAGCTTTTTGTATAAAATTATATACGGGAAAAGCCGACGCGTCCCGATGGGACGGCAGCCGGCTTTTTCAATTCCCCTTTTATCCTATTTTGTTCCGTAAGTACATTATACAGCATTATTTTCTCAAACGCAACAAAATTACAGCGTGTAAATAAAATGTAAGGTTTATATACCGCCGCTGTAATCTTAGCGAAATATATCACGCGGAAATGCGCCATAGTCCGTGCAGATTGCAGTAAGAATAAATCGTTACTTTTTCGTTTTCGGGAATTTCGAACAGCGCGATCGGGTCGTCGCCTTTTTTCAGCGTCACGCGCTGCTCGTGGTATTTGCTCTTTACCTCCACCCACATGATGCTATGCTCGCTGCTCATCGGATGAAGCACCCGTCCCACGCACACGGTCAGGTTTCTGCCCTCGCGCTTTACGACAGGGATATGCTTCTCCTCAAGCGTTACAAGCTCGTTCGCGCGCATCAGCTGCATGGTTTTGCCGCAGCAGTTAAGCTCGTCGCAGCACTGGGGCGTTATCGCTTCGAGGATCGAACCGCATTCGCCGCACTTGTAAAATTTAGGCTCGTATACCAATTATAATTTACCTCCGTACATTCTCCTTTTTAGATAGTATTTTCCTGTTTCGCCTAATTTTATACAGCTTTATTTAAAACCATTCCGAAAAGAAAATGAACGCGAGAGCGACGAGCAGAAGCTTATCGTCGCAATCGTCGAGCAAAAGCACGAGCGCGACGATAATAAGGATTATGTCGTCGGATTCGAGATCTCCGAGTATACCGCCCAGGATACCGTCCTTTTTTCCGTCCTTCGCGTCGTGCTGCGGCGCGCAGGGAAGCGTTTCCTTTTTTTCAACGTGTTTCTCCTCCCTTTTTTCCTCTTTGTTTTTATGTATCGGCTGCGGCATATTATTATAGCTGTAACTTCTGTACATCGCACCACCCCCAAAAAAAGCTTACTTTCTTAAAAGCTTCCAAACGCCGGTCAGTCCCAAAAGCCTTACCGCGCTGTCGATCGAACGCTGTCTGCCGCTGCGCATATAAGGCTTCAGAGATAAAAGCAGGTTTGTGCGCGGGTCGCTCCTGTTCATCGTGAGATTCTGCATTATATCCTTCATCTGCATCAATTGGTTAAGGCTGTCGGCGTTTATCGCCGCGTCCCCGTCCGACTGCTGTGAGGAAAAAGAACTCATCACGCTTTTTATTTTATCCTCCGCGTCGTCTCCGAGAATATTTTTCAGCGTATCCATAGCGTCAGCCATTTTGGTGTCACCTCTTTGATAAACATTTTATAAATTTTTCATTATTTTCATAAGCTCCGACGTGCTCAAGCCCGATATACGCTTTTTTACTTCGTTCGGATCCAGTTTTGAAAATTCGTTCATAAGCCGTTCCTTATCGGAAGCGTTTATTTGATTTTTAAGACGTTTACCGTCCGCAGAGTTCAGAAATTTGTTTATCTCTCTTATCTGATTTTCATCGAAGTCCTTCAAAAGCCTTTCAAACTTGTTCATACACGCATCTATCCCCTCTGAAATATATTATGTTGATATATTTCAGTATATTCTGAGGCGGTGTGAAATGAGTATGTCCTTTTTGATTTGCGGCGCAAAAAAACAGGTCCTGCGACCTGTTTTTTAAAGATTTGATTTCATGAAATCCTCCAGACGCGACGCGGCGGCGTTTTCGTCCGCTCCCTCCACTCTCACGATTATCGTCTGTCCGCGTCTCGCGCCGAGCGACATTACCGAAAAAATACGTTTCGCGTCACCCGTTTTCCCGTCTTTGCTTATCGTGACCGACGACTCATACTTCGCGGCTTCGTTCACGAGAAAACCGGCGGGACGGGCGTGTATGCCGTCAGGGTCGGTTATTGTGTAGCTGAATTCCTTCATTTGCGCACTTCCTTTTATAATAAATCATAAAGCTTCTTGACATCGCTCGCCGAAGCAAACCCGTCGCAAAACGCGCTCGCGCTTCCCGCGGCTATTCCCGTTTTAAAAGCCTTGTACAGATCGCCGGTCGCAGCGTATGCCGCTACAAATCCCGCTACCATCGAGTCTCCCGCGCCCGTGGAGTTACGCGCCTTACCTTTCGGCGCGTCCGATCCATACACGCGCCCGTCCTCACAGATGAGCGTGGCTCCTTTTTCAGCCATGGAAACAAGAACGTTGCGCGCGCCGTATTCTTGAAGCATGAGAGCGTAACGCACCGCGTCGGCACGGCTCGCGATATCCGTTCCGAACAGAGACGCAAGCTCATGATGATTCGGCTTTACGAGAAACGGTCTCTCGGCGAGCGCGTTTTTAAGCGACGCTCCCGAAGCGTCGAGGACGGTTAAAGCTCCCCTTTTGTTTACCGCGTTTAAAATATCCCTATACGCGTCATCCGCGAAAGGCGGCGGCGTGCTGCCGGCAAGAACGACTACGTCTCCCTCGCGCGCGGCGTCGAGCTTTTTTACAAGTCTTTCGTAATCCTCTTCCAAGGCGCATGGTCCCTCGCCGTTTATTTCCGTTTCCGCGTCTGATTTTATTTTAACGTTAATGCGCGTGAAGCCTTCTCTCAGCTCGACGAAATCGGTCGATATATGTTCTTCCTCCAACAGTTTCCTGATCTCGCCGCCGGAGAATCCCGCACAAAACCCCAAAGCCTTACTTTCCACACCCATATTATTCAGCATGACGGAAACGTTTATTCCCTTACCTCCGGGTAAAATTTTTTCCGACGCGCATCTGTTGACCGCGCCGCTTACGTATTCCGGCACGTTTATTATATAATCGAGCGCGGGGTTCAGCGTTACGGTATAAATCATGTTCTTTTCCCCCCCCCTCGATGGTCTATATGTATATTTTACGACAAAACGGAAGGATATTCAATATTTTTCTTGTAAATTGATTTGGGATATGGTATAATAGTTACGGGCTTTAAAGACAAAGCTTTAACGCCCGCAATAATATTGTATTGCCATGAGGTGAGAATTTATGATTACAATAATAGCAAAATTCAGCGTAAACGCCGACAAAACAGAGGAATTTAAAAAACGCGCCATAAACCTTCTCCGCGAAACGCGTAAGGAAAAGGGCTGTCTTTCATATAAAATTTATCAGGGCAGACAGGACGCGTCAAAATTTACCTTTATTGAGGAATGGCTCAACGACACGGCAATCGAACAGCATAACGAGGCGAAGCATTTCTGCGAATTCCTCGCGGGGATAAAACATATTACGTCTGACATGAACATAGAACAGCTTTCCACGGTTCCAACGGCATTCTGCTGACACGACGCAACACATCATCAAAGGAGAGGATTTCTTTTGCTTACGGCCGAGGAGGATTACAAACGAATCATAGACGCGAATTTCAGCGAAAACGTGCGAAGCGCGCAAGAAATGCAAAAATATATAAAAACAAAAACAGCGCGCTATCACGGCTACCACGTTCACACTCTTTACATACCAAAAATATTCACGGAGGAAATGGCGGCATATTTTGAGAAAATCGCGTCGGTAATGTACGGAATATTGGAAAAGGTCATTCTCAGATACCGCGCGGACAAAGACTACCGCGCTCTTTTCGGTTTTGACAAAAAACTCGAAGAACTCATACTGCGTCCGGCGCATTATGACTGTCTGCTGCCGATAGCCCGTATAGACATATTTTTTAACGAGGACGATTTCTCGTTTAAATTCTGTGAATTCAACGCCGACGGTTCAAGCGCGATGAATGAGGATAAGGAGCTTAATACGGCGATCCGTGCGACGAGCGCGTTTCAAGAATTTACGAAGCTGTATGACGCGCGCACGTTCGAGCTTTTCGATTCATGGGCTGCGGCATTCTCCAAGATTTACTCCTCATACGACAAAGCCGTTAAAAAGCCTTACGTGGCGATCGTCGATTTCTTCGGCGGAGACATAAGCCGCGAATTTACGGAATTTCAAAAGGCCTTTGAGCGCAGGGGACTTGAATGTGAGATATGCGAAATCACAAATCTCAAATACGACGGAAAAAACCTCATTTCTCCGCGCGGCAGAAAAATAGACGCGGTGTACCGCCGCGCCGTAACGTGCGACATAATGAGAAATTACGATAAAGTCCTTCCGTTCATAAATGCGGCGAAAAACAACGACGTATGTCTTATCGGCGATTTCATGACGCAGATAATACATAATAAAATCGTGTTCAAGGTCCTCCGCGACGACGCGACTCTTGCTTTCCTCACGGACAGCGAAAAGGATTTTGTTATGAAACACATACCCCTTACCGTATCTCTTACCGACGAGACGGTCAAAAAATACGGAGTGCTTGAGGAAAAAGAAAAATGGGTCATAAAGCCCGAGGATTCGTATGCGTCAAAGGGCGTTTATGCCGGAGTGGAGGGCATGAGCGACGAGGAGTGGCGCGCGAAAGTAACGGAAAACGTCGGCAAGAGTTATCTGCTCCAGGAATATTGTCCTCCATACGCGTCATTGAACATAGATTTGCCGCACGACAGCGGCGCGCAGTACAGAAATTATTCAAACATTACGGGAATATACGTTTACGGCGGCAAAATGGCGGGCTTGTATTCCCGCATAGCGAAAACGGGTATCATATCGACCCAGTACAGCGAAATGTCGCTGCCGACCGTTATAACGAAAAAAAAGGGGAAATAAAAACCGCGTTCATATTGAACACGGTTTTTTATGTAGCCGATACTACATTATATGCCGCCGAGACCGAAGCTTATGGACAACGCTCCGTTGACGCTGTCCATAAGTCCGTCGTCTATTCTTCCTATTCTTTCGCGCAGTCTTCTCTTGTCTATTGTTCTGATTTGTTCAAGCAGTATAACCGAGTCTTTGTTAAGCCCGTATTCCTTTGCCGTAAGCTCAATATGCGTCGGCATTTTTGCCTTGTTTATACGGCTTGTAATTGCCGCCGCGATCACGGTGGGGCTGTATTTATTACCTATGTCGTTCTGGATGATAAGCACGGGACGTATTCCTCCCTGCTCGCTCCCGACGACCGGACTTAAATCGGCGTAATAAATATCTCCTCTTTTCACAATCACATTTATTCACACTCCGTCAGTTTTTCCTCACACAGCGAAAGACTTTCATTATCCGCTTCCAGACACGTCCGCGCAATTTCAAGATTTATATCCGCCATTTCCATATAACCATTCTCAAGCTCTTTGATAAGCTTTTCTTTATCGGTTTTTTTAATTTGTGACAAAGTAACCAGGCCCCCTTTTACCTTTACCAAAGACGCAAAAGCACCGCCTCACGGGAATTTACATGAGGTAGTTTAAAACCTTGACCGCCTCCCCGTGTTTTGTATAGATCCTCGGAATACGCTTGCCTATTACGCACGAAACCTCATAATTTATGGTGTCGAGCCACCTTGCAAGATCGTCTATCGTAACTCCCTCGCGTCCGAAAATGATTACCTCGTCTCCTTTATCAATATTATAGACATTTGTAACGTCAATCATACATTGATCCATACAAATTCTTCCGATAATAGGAACTTTTACTCCGTTGACGATCATTTTCCCTTCGCGGGCAAGCTTCCTTAAATATCCGTCGGCATAACCGATAGGTACCGTCGCTATCTTCGTCCTTTTTTCGGTTATGTACTCTCTGCCGTAGCTTACGCCCCTTCCCGTCTCCACTTCCTTCACGTGCGTCACGGTGGACTTAAGAGTCATCGCGCTCATAAGATCGAGCTTTGACTTATCCACCTCGTCGGAAGGGTACATTCCGTAAAGAATTACTCCGGGGCGTACCATATCAAGATGCATCTCGGGATACATCATGATAGCCGCGCTGTTGCAAATATGTTTTATCGGTATATTCAGTCCGCGCTTTTCAAGCTCGCCGCATACGTCCATAAATCTGTTGTACTGCAAAAGCGTATACGATTTGTCGAATTCGTCCGACGCGGCAAAATGCGAAAATATGCCCTCTATTTCTATATACGGCAGTTTTGATATCTTAATGATTTCCTCTACTATTTCCTCGTTGTTCTCTCCCGCGAGAAAGCCGATACGGCTCATGCCGGTATCTATTTTGATATGGATCTTCGTAACTTTCTCTTTTCTCTCCGCTTCATAGGAGAGAGTCTTGGCGAAGTCATAGCTGAAAACGCTCGGCGTTATGTCGAAATTTATCAAATCCTCCACGCTGTCGTCGCCGCTTGCGCCGAGAATCAGTATCGGAACCGTCACTCCCCTGCTCCTCAACTGCTTACCCTCCTGCAAAACAGCCACCGCGAGACGATCCGCGCCGTTTTCGAGAAGCGTGCGCGTGACCTCAAGGAAGCCGTGACCGTATGCGTCGGCTTTGACGACCGCCATGATCTGCGCCGAAGGATTCGTTATCTTTCTTATTTCTTTTATGTTATGGGCTATGGCGTCAAGGTCAACCTCCGCCCACGTTCTTTTATCCATTTTTATTTCTCCTCAATTATATCATAATCATTTTGATTTTTCTACCTGTAATATTTGCCGCATAGCGTCGCCGATGCATCCCATAACTTTGGAAGCGGTGACAGATTCTTCGCCGTATCTGTCCCTTGCGATATCTCCGGCTGTGCCGTGAATATGTACCGCCATAGCCGCGGCTTTGGTTTCACCTACGCCGCGAGCCGCCATTGACGCGACTATTCCCGCAAGCACGTCGCCGCTTCCGCCGGTGGCAAGGCCGGGGTTGCCTGTAATACTAATATATTGCTCGCCGTCCTGACCTGTTACTATCGTATGATGTCCTTTGAGTATAAGGGTAACCCCGTATTCCTCGGCAAATTCCTTTGAGACCATAAGGCGATTATTCTCTATATAATCAACGTCAAATCCCGTCAGGCGCGACATTTCTCCGGCATGAGGAGTGAATATGACAGGGCATGTGCAGCCGCTCAGCATATCCTTATCCTTGGCAATAACGTTTATCGCGTCCGCATCGGCTATAACGGGTACGGACGAAGCGTTGAGCACCGCCTTTACGACCTTCGCAGCGTCAGAGCTGCGTCCCATTCCGGGTCCTATCAGCACGGCGTCCGCGCCTGCAAGGCAGTTCAGAACGGTTTCGCACGCGTATGATGAAATATGTCCGTCCGCTCCGCTGAGCGGAAGCGTCATGACCTCGGTGGTTTTTGCTTCCATGGCGGCGTTTAAGGACGCGGGTAAGGCGAGAGTGACAAGACCGCTTCCGGCTTCGATCGCCGACTGCGACGAAAGGTACGCCGCGCCCGTCATTCCCTCGGAGCCGGCTATGACGAGCAGCTTGCCGTAATCGCCCTTATGCGTGTTTTTCGCGCGGACGGGAAGATTTTCACGTACAAATTCATCGTCCGTTACGTTTATGTTTATGTTTTGACCCTCTATTATATAATTCGGGATCGAAATATCCGCCACGACCGTCTTACCGATAAAATCGGCTGCCGGAAACATAAGCATACCGACTTTATAAGCGGCAAAGGTGACCGTCTTGTCAGCCTTGACGCATATTCCGCATATTTCACCGCTGTCCGAATTTATACCGCTCGGCACATCAACAGACATCGTGTATGACGAATTGGCGTTTATCTCCTCGATAACGTCGCGGCTTATTCCGTTAAGCGTGCCGTGAATACCCGTTCCGTATATCGCGTCGATTATTATGTCGTTCGCGCGTATTATGTACGATAGGTTTTCGGTATCGGATATCACGTCCGTGTTTATGTTCATTCGGCTTATTATATCGAAATTTATCTTCGCGTCGCCTTTAAATTCATTTCCGCACACAAGATATACCGAAACCTCGGTCCCCATGTTCGAGAGACGTCTTGCGATCGCAAATCCGTCGCCGCCGTTATTGCCCCTGCCGCAGAATATTGCCGCGCGTTTTTTATTCAGGTCAGGGAAGTCCTTCTTCAATTCATCCACGCAAGCGACGGCGGCGTTCTCCATAAGCACAATGCTCGGTATTCCTCCGATTTCCGAAGCGGCTTTATCCGTCGCCCGCATTTCAGACACAAAACACGCTTTCACAGTCAATTCAATTCACCCTTTCCGCGCTCAATTCTCGTATACAAATATGTTCCTCGGATTGTATCGTTTTGCCGAGCTGACGAGCTTGTATGTCGGCTGGAACAGCACTCTAACACGTTCGCTGTCCTCGTAAAAATCGACGTAGTAAACGTTTCCGACGGACTTGTCTCCGACAAGATCATACGTTTTCTGTACCTGAACATTTTTGAAATCGGAATTGTGCTCGCCGTCATCTACGCAGGCGCATACCGCAATATCCTTGAAATCAAAGCTTACGATATGCTTTCTTCCTCTTTTGGACATTATTTTGTCCATGTCCATTTCACTGTTTGTCAGAATATACTCGTATTCGACGTTTTGCATACCTATAATCAGATACGCGCCGTACCATAAAAGAGCGATTATCACAAGTCCGATGCTGAAGGTGAAGGAGCCTACCTGCGTCCCCGAAAGATATATTGCCATTGCGTATATGAACACGAGCATCGCAAGCGAAATTATTATCGCAGCCGCGACCGCAAGCGCGATGAGTGCTTTTTGTCCCGCGCTCTTCTTTTTCTTTACCATGTACTCCAAATAAATATCGTCCATCATAGTTCTCAATCCTCCGTAGTCATTAGCTTTTTATACAAATTCTTCATGGCTCTGCCCCTATGGCTCACGCCGTTTTTTTCGTCCTCGCTTGCTTCGGCAAACGTCTTGCCAAGCTCGGTACAGTAAAATATCGGGTCGTATCCGAATCCGTTATGTCCGCGCGGTTCGTCAAGTATTGTACCGCAAACCTCGCCCGACGCGGTTATTTCCCGACCGTCGGGATATACGAACGCCGCCGATGTGACAAATTTCGCGTTTCTGTTTTCTTGTCCTTTCATCTGCGAAAGAAGCTTGTTTATTCTGTCCTCGTCGCTCGCGCCCTCACCCGCGTAACGCGCGCTTCTGACTCCGGGCGCGCCGCCGAGAGACTCAACGCACAATCCCGAATCGTCGGCAAGTACGGCGCAGTCGCATTGTATGGCGACGCTTCTCGCCTTTATCAAAGCGTTTTCCTCGAAGGTGTTTCCCGTTTCTTCGGCGTCGCTTTCTATTCCCGCGTCGCTCTGCGACACTATATTTATGCCGAGAGGTGACAGTATCTCCGTCATTTCGCGTATCTTGCCCGCGTTTTTTGTCGCCGCAATAACTCTCATACCGATAATCTCCGTCCTTAAATTTATTTCCTTCAAATATTGTACTACATATAAAGTATTTTTTCAAGTATCAAAATAACGCGCAAAAAAAGAAGCGTATCATCGGATACGCTCCCGTAAATTTTCTTTTGTTACGCCGCATCGTAAAGACGCATTATCGTAGCGATAGACTGCTCGTTCGTGTAATGATCCTTCGGCGCGAAATCAGCTCCCACACCCGTCATTATCGAAGCGTCTCTCATCGCGTAAACCGCATCTCTCGCCCAGTCCGAGATATTTGCGTCGTCTCCGTATTTATATTCATCGTTCTGCGTTTCTCCGTCCGTGCTTTCGGTCCCGTCCGACGCGTCATGCTTATAATTCATATATTCCGCAGCCGCGCGAAGCAGTACGGCGGCTTCCTCACGCGTAATTGCGTTATTCGGAGCGAACGTACGCTCGTCGTAACCCGATATTATACCCGCGTTCCACAAACGCGCAACATTTTCGTTATCCGTGTCGTCAAACGTCATGGGTACCGCCTCCGGCAGCATACCTTTAAGCTTAAGCATACCGGCAAGTATGTCGCAGAACATCGAGCGGGTCATATCATCCGTATACGTTATTTTGTCCTTAAGTCTGTACGGAGCTATGTCCGTCTCGAACGCGCGCGACACCTCCTCCTTCGCCCACTGAGAAGGTTCGGATGCGTTAAATTCTATATCGGGGAGCGGCATACGACCCGGGTAAGATTCCCACGTCTTTCCGTCCTTCGTTCTGAAACGCGCCCCGTCAGCGTCCTCCACATAATAATATCCTTCATAGTACATGGCAAGACGCGCAATTTTGTCGGGATAATACTTGTCTGTAATGTTGAAGTCCTTGTCGAGGAAATACAATGTCTTTACAAAATCCCATCTGCTGCCGCAGTAATACGGGCTTCCGTCCCACGCCATCCAGCGCATCATATAACCGTTGCCGGAGTCTATAAGCTCGTAGCAGTTATAATCCCCGCCTATTATCTTTTTGACCTCCTCAGGCAGTTTATCCTTGACCTCCTCCGCTATTATACCGCGCGTCATCGGTCCCTGCGCCGCGCGCGGATCGTTTAAAAATTCCTCGTATGTCCTGCCCGTATGTTTTTCGGAGGAAATGCAGAAGGAATTGCGTATACCGCCGACATAATTGATAGGCAGAACAAGATTGAACGAAAATTCCTTCTCGCCGCCGGCGGGTATCAGCACGCTCGCCATAACCTCCCTCGGCGCGTCCATTTTTTCGCCTTTTAAAATTCCGCTGTGTTTTCCTTCCTCGTCCTCGACGAATACCGCCACATTCGAGCTTGTTTCCACAAGGTACTCGAAATATTTGTCCGCATCGGTCGTATTCTTCACTTTGAGATTATAGCGTTCCGTCACGCCGTAATTTCCCATACTGCAAGCGTAGCCCTGGTTGCTGCGTTTTTCGGAAAGCGGATAGTTCGGGACGTATTCGGCGGCGTTATACCATGTCACTTCACCCTCGTAGTACGTTGTGTCGCTGTGATACGGGTCAAGCTGCCATACGTTATCCATTTTGTTTTTCTTCACCTTTGAGCCGTAATAGGTAAGCTTTGAATCGTCCGTATAGCGAAAGTGAAGCAGGTCGGATTCAACGGATATACTTTTCGACCATATATCGTCCTGCGGATTCAGGTGGCTGCACCATGCCTGAGTTACCTTGCCGTCCTTCTCGTATTGGTTGAAGACCTTATTGAAAATCAAGTCCCCGTCCTTGTATGAGGAATCTATCGTATATTCAAGGTTTACGTTTACTATCGGCAGAGAATCGGCTATGCCTTTCTGTGTGCGGTCATACGCGTACTCCCCGAATTTCGCGTCAGGCGTAAACGACGTTCTGTCTCCGACTTCACCGTTCGATTTGAACGCCGCGACGTTGAAATTTATCTGTCCCGAATTGACTGCGATCTCTCCCATTATCTGCACGGGTTTTGCCCACGCGACGGGACAGTAACCGTCCATATATGAGCTTAACCAAATCGTTTCGCCTTTTTTTATTTCCACCGTCACAGGCTCAAAATCCTGAGCCTCGTAAAGACACGCGCCGTTCATTTCGGCAAGATCCACACCCAGAAACGATGCGAGACCGTTTAAACAGCCCGCTTTGTTCATCACCTTTGCCCATGTTCCGTCGCTGTAAATATAAGCGTCGTCAAGAGGGGTCTCGAAAAACGCCTTGTTTATCGTTATCTCACTGTCCTCACACGCCGTGAGTTCTATGTCAAGCTCGATATTATAGCCCTTTCCGTATCCGTTATCCGTATCCGTCGTGTTCATATGGCAGATAAGAAAATCGTAGAGGTCGGGCTTTAGATTTTCATTGTTCATTATGTACGACGGAGGATCGTCGTCGCTGTTCATTAAATCTCGGTTTCGTATTCCTTCGGGGTTGTTGCAGTAGATCCATTTGCCGCCGCCCTCAGGCGTAAACACTATGTCTCCGGCGTATACCGAAGCCGCCGCCGTCAAAGCGCATACGACGCACATAACCGCAAAAATTATTCTGATTTTCTTCAATGTCACATCCTCCTATTCATTCTCGGCTTCGTCTTTCTCCTCGTAAGGGTACAGCTCGCCGGCGCGCATCATTTCAATCATGTCCCACACCGTGTATTTTCCTTCGTCGTCTTTGATCGAAAACGGCACGAGTATATCGTCCTCGCCCATTTCAAGCGTGTTCCATATCGTTTCCATATTCGGTTCTATTTCACTCTTCTTCAGCTTATCCGTTTTTGTCGCTATAACGATAAGGTTATCATGATAATGTCTTATCCATTCAGCCATGCTTATATCGTCCTTCGTCGGCTTATGACGGCTGTCGACAAGCAAAATCGTCTGTACGAGCGGAGCACGGTTGGCAAGGTAATCCTCCATCATTTTGCCCCACTTCTCGATCTCCTGCTTTGAACGCTGCGCGTAGCCGTAGCCAGGCAAATCCACAAGATAGATCGTATCGTCTATATTATAAAAATTTATCGTCGCCGTTTTACCGGGGGTTCCCGACACACGCGCAAGTGATTTTCTGTTTAACAGTTTATTTATCATTGAGGACTTGCCGACGTTTGAGCGTCCGGCAAAAGCAAATTCCATATATCCCGTATCGGGATATTGATTTTTGCATACCGCCGAGACGGTAAGGCTTGCGTTATGTATATTCATATTTTGTTCTCCTTATCTTAAAGCGTTTTGAAGCACCGTATCCATATTGCTGACCGGAATAAAATGAAGCTTGTTTCTTATCTCGGCGGGGATATCGTCGATATCGGGCGTGTTCTCTTCGGGAATGATTATATCCTTTATGCCCGCTCTGTACGCGGCGAGGGACTTCTCCTTAAGCCCGCCTATCGGAAGCACGCGTCCGCGGAGCGTTATTTCGCCTGTCATGGCTATATCGTTTCTCACGGGGTTCTTTGTGAGCGCGGACACGACAGCCGTAGCCATTGTTATACCCGCCGACGGTCCGTCCTTCGGCACAGCCCCTTCCGGCACATGTATATGTATGTCCTTCGTCTTGTGGAAGCTGTCGCTTATCCCGAGCGACTTTGAATTGGCGCGTATATAGCTTATCGCCGCGCTCGCGCTCTCCTTCATAACGTCGCCAAGCTTACCCGTCAGCTCAACCTTTCCGCTGCCGGGCATGATGTTTACCTCCACGGAAAGCGTCTCGCCGCCCACGGACGTCCACGCGAGACCGCGCGCCACGCCTATTTCGTCGTGTTCGTTCATAACGTCGAAATGGAAACGTTCCTTGCCGAGATATTCCTCGATATTCTTGGACGTTACGCGCACGGACTTTTTATTCGTTTCGAGTATCTGTTTCGCGGCGCGGCGGCATATCTTGCCTATATCCTGTTCGAGTTTTCTCACTCCCGCTTCGCGCGTGTAGCTGTCGATTATCTTTCTGAGCGCGGTATCGGCAATATTTATTTGGTCTTCGTTAAGCCCGTTGTTTTTCAGCGATTTTTTCACAAGATAGTCCTTGGCGATATGGAATTTTTCGTTCGACGTGTATCCCGAAAGTGTGATTACCTCCATTCTGTCAAGAAGCGGCTTTGACACCGTGTCGAGGGTGTTTGCGGTCGTTATGAAAAGTACCTGCGAAAGGTCAAACGGCACTTCTATGTAATGGTCGCGGAACGCGGAATTTTGTTCATAATCAAGCACCTCGAGAAGCGCGGCGGACGGGTCCCCCTTATAATCCGTACCCATCTTGTCGACTTCGTCCAGCAGGATAAGCGGATTCTTTGTTTTCGCTTCCTTCATGGCAGCCATTATCCTGCCTTCCATCGCGCCTATATACGTCTTTCTGTGTCCGCGTATGTCGCTCTCGTCGTGTATGCCGCCGAGCGAGATACGCACGTATTTTCTTCCCAACGCGCGCGCCACGGACTTTGCCACGGAGGTTTTTCCCACCCCCGGCGGTCCGGCAAGACACAGTATCGCGCTGTTTTTCCCGCCGGTAAGTCTGCGTACCGCAAGATATTCTACGATCCTTTCCTTTACCTTCTCAAGTCCGTAATGATCCTCGTTAAGTATGCGTTCGGCTTTCTTTATATCAAAATCTTCTTTTGTCGTCTTGTTCCAGGGTAAGTCGAGCACGGTATCAAGATAATTGCGTATCACGGAGCTTTCCGACGAGCTTGGGGGCATCTTTGAAAACCGATCCGCCTCCTTGAGCAGCTTTTCCTTCGTGTCATTGGACGTTTTAAGCTTCTTTATACGCTTTATGTATTCCTCCGTCTCTTCTCTGACGCCGTCGCCGTCGCCAAGCTCCTCCTGTATCACGCGAAGCTGTTCGCGAAGATAATATTCGCGCTGGTTTTTATCAACGCGCTCCTTTACTTTCTGTGCGATCGAACGTTCTATCCCCAGGATCTCTATCTGGTTATGTATCGCGGCGATAAGCTTTTCGATTCGCTCGTATATATCGGTTTCCTCCAATATTTTTTGCTTATCGTCCGAATTCAAATCTATGTCCGCGGCGATGATATCGCTCAGCTCGCCCGGGTCGCGTACCGACATCACGCGCATAAAGCTGTCTGCGGTAAGCTTCGGGTTCTGCGAAAAATATTCCTCGTAAGCCTTACGGAGACGCTTGGAATATGCTTCGTTCATGAGCGCGTTCGCACCGGGCGCGTCATTGTATTCGACCACGCCCGCCTTGAAATATCCGTTTTCGATTTGAATATCCGCTATCAAACCGCGTTTTATTCCGCGCGCAATAACGCGCGTAACACCGCCCGGCATACGCATTACCTGACTTACGGCGGCGATCGTTCCGACTTTGTACAAATCGTCTGCGGTCGGTTTTTCGGTCGTAATATCCTTCTGTGCGACAAGAAGTATCGTTGAATTTTCCGCTACGCCCGCTTCGAGTGCTTTGACGGATATATCCCTCGCCGCGTCAAAATTAAGCGTCATATACGGGAAAAGAACCATACCTCTCATAGGCACCGCCGGCATATATATAAGTTTTTCGTTCAAAACAGTTTCACCTCTGAAATAATAGTAACACTATTATTATATAATTTTTTTGTCCGATTTTCAACTGTTTTTTTCTTTCGGCTTAATTACGGATATATCTATTATCCGTTCGTCGCCGCCGAAATACATTCCGTTCGCATATCCGCACGCCTTCAATGTCCGCGCCGCCGCGTCCGTGCCGACTTTTTCACCTCCGTCGAGAAACGTTATGTTCGCTGCGGTCTGCAAAAGTTTTACAGCGTCGCGTCCGCTTTGCGAATAACGCGACAATATGCTCACCGCGCTTTCATCGACGTCAATATTGAGACGCGACGCGGTTTTTAAAATAATTTTTTCTATATTTTCCCTTGAAAGGGGATTAAAGTAAATTTCAACGCAGCGGGAACGCACCGCCTGCGGTATTTCGTCCGCTTTTCGCGTCGTCGCGCCGATGAGACGGAAATCGGCGGGTATGCCGTTCTTGAATATATCGTGTATATATTCGGGAATATTTTTGTCCGAAGCGGCGTAATACGCGCTTTCGAGCATTACTCTCCTGTCCTCCAAAACCTTGAGCAGCTTATTCATTTGACACGGCGGCAGCTCGCCTATTTCGTCAATAAACAGTACGCCGCCGTGCGCTTTTGAAACCGCTCCCATTTTTGGCTGAGGTATGCCCGCCGAGCCGTACGCGCCCGCTCCCTGATAAATCGGATCGTGTACCGAACCAATAAGCGGGTCGGCGATCGAACGTTCGTCGTAACGCATAATCGTGGCGTCGGTCTCGACAAAAACCGCGTCGTCCGCGAACGGCGTACCCGCGCTTTTCTTGGCGTATTCAAGCGCGAGACGCGCCGCCGCCGTTTTACCGACCCCCGGAGGACCGTATATAAGTATATGCTGGGGATTCGGTCCGCACAATGCCGCGCGCAGCGCGCGCTTACCGTCCTCCTGTCCCACAATATCCTCCATACAAGTCGGACGCGCAGCTTCGCTCATAGGCTCGGTAAGACTTATACGCCGCATGGCGCAGAGTTTCTCCTTTTCCTTTTCGGAATGTTCATCAACGGCACGCGCGTCGCTTTTTTCAAACCGCAGCTTTGTAAGAAAATACATACCCACAACGAGCGTGAAGAAAAGCTGCGTTATCATTATGGCTCCGCTCATAATTTCACTCCCTTCTCTCAATAATTCTATTCTTTTCAAAGATATGCGTATTATTCAAAAAATTTATCGCTTTCGGCGGTAAAACACCTATAAAAACTTAAAAATCAAAATCATCGGCTCAGATGTTCAAATTTTTTTAAAAATGGTATTGACATTTGTAGACAAAGGTAGTAAAATACAATTAGACTACATATGTAATCAAAAATAAAGGAGTTGTTATTATGCCGGCAAAGAAAAAAATAACCGAGAGCGAATATGAGATTTTGAAAGTATTGTGGAACGCGGACGGACCGATGAACACGCAGAGCATCACGGAAAGCCTGAGCGGTACCGCTTGGCAGCGCACCACGATCGCAACGCTTCTTACGCGGCTTTGCGAAAAAGGCGGGGCTGCTTTTGAAAGCCGAGGACGCACGCACTACTATTACCCTCTTATAAGCGAGGACGAATATAAGCTGAACGCAACAAAGTCCCTTATAGGGCGCGTGTTCGGCGGTTCCGTAAAAAATCTCGTCGCCGCTCTCTACGACAACAACGAAATGACAGACGAGGAAATAAAAGAAATAAAAGAAATGTTTGAATTGGGTTAAGGTTATGCTTGTAATTTTCAGAACTGTTTTACTTTTGTCCGCGGCGGGCGCGGTGCTCACGCTTATATTGCTCGCGCTCAAGCCCATCACTTCACGGGTATTCTCCGCGAAGTGGCGTTACTATATGTGGATAGCGGTGCTTGCGGTAACGGTGATACCGCTGCCGTTCCCCCACCGCGCGCAGGCGCATATCCCGTCCTTGCCGCTTCCCGCGCTCGTTTTCGACGCGCCCGCAGCGACGAATACCTTAGCGGACGATATCGATATCGGCGCGGGCAGCCACGCGGGCAGCGTCGGTTCTTCGATCGACCGCGGTGAAATTGCCGCAATTATATGGATCGCGGGAATGTGCGTGTATTTCGTCGGCGCGGCGATAAGCTACGCGCGTTTTATACGCGGCAAGAAACTATCGTCGCTTCCGTGCGAAATCGACATATCCGCTGCGGCAAAAAAGGCGGGTGTAAAAAAAGTGCCGCGCGTAAGAATATGCGCCGACGCGTCGCCGCCCATGCTCACGGGCATACTGCATCCCGTGATATATCTGTCCGGCACTCAAACCGACGCTTCTCTTGAAGCGGTACTGATACACGAGCTTACGCATTACCGCCGCCGCGATCTTATATATAAGTTCGCCGCGCTTATCGTTAACGGGATCCACTGGTTCAATCCGCTTATGTATGTCGCGGCCGCCAATATAAACGAGGAATGTGAGATCTCGTGCGACGCGGAAATTACGGGTGACATGACCGATGAGGAAAAGAAAGTTTACATGAATACAATCCTTAATCTTATTCATCGTTAGATAAAGGAGGATTTGAAATGTTCAGAAAAATGTATACAACCGAAATGAGCTGTACCGGCAAGACGCTTAAAAAGAGATTCAGGGCAATCATGTCAAAGAAGAAGCGCGGCGTCGTTACAGCCGTATCCGCCGCAGCCGCGCTCGTAATCGTGTGCGGAGCGGTATGGGTAAACGCGTCGCTCGCCGACAAAGCGGACGTTTACGGTCCGACCGCAGGCGCGTCGGATACGTTTGACGCAAAGGACGCGCTGTCGCTCGTCACGCGCGACATTGCTGCGCGGAGTGAAAATCCGTATAACTCAGCGTATCTCGACGTTTCAGGCAAAACGGTGCAGGAAGCGGCTGACGAAGCGGGTATGACGCTTGAGGAGTTTATTGCGGAGTATGAGCTGCCCGCCGATATGAGAGCCGACACCTACGAAACGGCGGCGTACAACATGATACCGACAAGAAGGATATCCGAGATATATGGTATGACGTATGACGAGCTTGACGCGCTTTTAAAGTTCCCCGACTTCGTAACGGAAAATACGCCGTGGGGCGAAGCCTTGGACGAGGTAACGCTCGGCAGCTACGTCGGTACCGGCGAGGTCTTGGAGCAGTTTAAAGAGTATTTCGGTCTTGACGCAAGCGTAAACGAGGACACCAAATGGAAGGAAATCAGAACGATCGTGGAGAGACGGGACATGAACGACCGTATCAGTGCGGAGCGGGAAGCAAACGAAGAAGAGTAACAATATTAAAAGGCTTGAGATTATCTCAAGCCTTTTTCAGTCTAACAAATATTTATCGATTATTTTCGCGCAGTCTTCGACGCAGCCCTCGCACGGGCGCGTTTTATAAAAATGCTCGTTTCTTTCTGACGGCTTCGCGCCGTCGTCTTTCGGTCTGCTTGCGCCCAAAAGGTCGGCGCACGTTATCGAGCCGTTTATTTTCTTGAACTCGTCAGCCAAAAGTCGGACGGTCGTGTAGACCTTTGTGCGCGTTTCTATGTCATTCGCTTCGCCTCTGCTGTATTTCAGTCCCGCAAGCATAAACATTCCGCTTACTGCGCCGCACGTCAGGCGCATACGTCCCATACCGCCGCCGAACGGTTCGCTTATCTTCATAGCCGTACTTTCGTCCATGCCGAACAGATCGCAGTACGCGCACAGGACTGCCTGCGAACAATTACAGCCCGAATTAAACAATTCCTTCGCCCTTTGTACTCTGTCCATATTTCTCCTCCGAGTTTACCACGCGAAACAACGGTCATACCGCTTTTAATTTGCCTATCACAACTCTGTCGTTGCCGCACAGATCCTTTATGACGCGTATATCACGAAACTTGCCGTTCATAATACTTTTGACCGCGTCGGCTTGATCATATCCCGTTTCAAAGGCAAGTATGCCGCCGACTCTGAGAATATTATCGGCAATCTCCGTTATTCGTCTGTAAAACATAAGCCCATCCGTCCCGCCGTCAAGCGCGGTATGCGGTTCGTGATCCCTCACCTGCGCTTCAAGCGTCTCGATAGCGTCGGTTTCGATATACGGCGGATTCGAAACCGCTATATCGTATACTTGATTCGGGCAGTCGGAAAGTATATCGAATCGTATCGCTCTTACTCTGTCCGACACGTCGTTGCGCTCAACGTTTCTCACAGCCGTCTTTACCGCTTCATCGCTTACGTCGAGCATGTCTACCGCCGCGTCGGGAAGAAAACGCGCGAGACTTATTCCAACGCACCCGCTTCCCGAACATATATCTATGATTTTAAGTCCGCGTTCACCGTCCGCAGCGTCCGCGACGGCTTCGACAAGCGTCTCGGTATCGGCGCGCGGTATCAAGACGCCCTTGTTCACATAAAAGCCGAGCGACATAAATTCACATTCGCCGAGTATATATTGAAGCGGTTCGCCGTCAACGCGGCGGCGCGTCATTTCCGTCACCTTGCGGCAAAGCGCGTCGTCGGCTTCAATGTCGCGTCCGTGCGTCACAAGCTGCGTATGTGAGACGCCGGCCGCTTTCATGACGATTTGTTCGGCTTCAAAACGCGTGTTTTCGCCGAGCATTTGCGCCGCGCTCCGAACAAGCTCGCCGATCACCATCTGTCGTCCTCTTTATTCTCGGGTATACACGGTTCCATGGCGGCTATCGCTACTTCGATCATGCTTTCATCGGGTTCGCGCGTCGTAAGCTTCTGAAGCCACAAACCGGGTTTCGAAAGCCACGTTACGCATACGTTTTTGCTTCTGCCCGCCCATTTAATGAGTTCATACGAAATTCCCGCGACCACAGGCAGCAGCGCGAGACGCATAAGGACTCTCAAAATAACCATATCTACTCTCGGTAACAGCGCGAACAGGAGTATGCTCACTATCATTACGAAAAGCAAAAAGCTCGTTCCGCATCTGGGGTGAAAACGCGTAAATTTCTTTATATTCTCGACCGTCAGTTCCTCGCCGGCTTCGTAGCACGCAATCGTCTTATGCTCCGCGCCGTGATAGCGAAACACTCTTTTTATTTCTTTCATGTTTGACACAAGAGCGAGGTATCCGATAAATATCGCCATACGCACGATACCTTCAAAAAGGCTTGTGAACAAATGCGAATCCACGAACGCCGACACGGCGGGTATAAACGCGCCGAGCTTTTCCGCGCCGCGCGTTATGAACGTGGGCAGTATCATGAAAAGAAGCACGCTGAAAACGAGCGAAATGGCTATTGATACGTATATTACTATATCCTTTATTTTATCGCCGAATTTTTCGTCGAGCCACTTGTCAAACTTGCTTTCGCTCTCCCCTTCCTCGTCTTCTATGTCCACAAATTCCGCGCTGTACATGAGTGCCTTCATTCCGATAACAAGGCTGTCTATAAAATTAACGCAGCCGCGCACGATAGGCAGTCTGAAAAAGCTCGAACGGGTTTTCGTACCGTTCTCGTCGATTTTTTTCGCGATATCACCGTCGGGTTTCCTGACAGCCACGGCGGTTTTGTACGGACCGCGCATCATCACGCCCTCCATTACCGCCTGACCGCCTATTGATGTTATATGCTGTTCCTTGTTCATTTAAATTCTCCTTAAAGTTTTAGTAACACGGACATACGCAGTCCAAACACATACACGCCGTGCACAAATCGCACGGGGAGCAGCAGCCGGAATATGTCGTTCCCGTCGGCGTGTTTGTGTATGTCGTGTTCCTGTTCAATATATTTTCGAGCGCGTTTTTGTACTCGATATTGTCCGGCTCCATATTGACTGCCGTCCGCAGAAAGGAAATCGCCTGGTCGTACCAGCCTATCTGCATACGGGCGCGTCCCGAAAGATAATACCACTCCGCGCTCCTCGGCAGCTTTTCGAGCATGGCGAGAGCTTCGGGAATGCGCGACTGCGAAATGAGTATGCGGACGTTCGCAAACGACGCCGCGCCGGACGTATACGTGTTCCCCGTATACGACGTGCCGCCGGACGTTTGTCCCGACGACGCGCTTTTGTTCATGATCATATCGTATGCCTTGTTGATTTCCTTTATTTTTTCACTCGCCAAATCGGCAAGCGGATTGTTTACGTACTTATCGGGGTGATATTTCTTCACCAACGCTCTGTACGCTTTTTTGACAGTTTCTTCATCGGCGTCCTCGCTCACGCCGAGCACCTCATACGGATTCATCTTCTTCCCCCAAAATAACGTTCTGTTTATTTTTCAGCGCGGTATAGAGAATGTTTTCTATGACCTCGCGGTTTACATCGGAGTCAAGCAGGTTATAAGCCGAAGCCGCGTTCTCAAGCGTGAACGTCATCGATTCCTTAAGCCTTTCGCGCAGCTTATCCTTTATCCCGCGCGCGTCCGAGCCGTCGGCCGCCGCGGCAAAGGTATTATATGAACCGCGCTTGATATCTTTTTCTATATCCGAATACGCGTCCATGACATAGATCCATCTTCCTATATTATAGCCGAGCCATGCAAGAATACGCCTTTTAGATTCGTCCGATATAAAAGGCGGCGTAAAAAGCGTTTCGAGAATTTTTGCAAAGCAGTCGGCGGTTTCGTCGATATTGGCGCAATTTTCCTTTTCCAGCGCGGAAAGCTTATCCAAATATCCCTTTATGGCTGTGTAAAGCCCGCCGCATCGTTTCATAGCCGAACGCGCGCCGGGATAAAGTACTGCGGCGGCGACAAGCGACTTGAAGCTTTTATCGTCTCTGACGTCGTCAAGTGCTTTCAGGTACGAAAGTATATTCCCCCCGCGCGCTGCGTAATCCAGCGTCCTTCCGCATACGATGCGCATTTTCCCGCGGCGCGGGTGAAGTATACAGCGTCTGTATTCGTCATGCGTATTGTCCGCGTCCGCCGCCGACAATACGATCGCAAGAAACGTGATATCGTAGCTCAGTCCGAGCCGCGCCGCCTGCGAGCAGCATTTGCCCGTCGCTTTGCACAGACCGCAGTAATACGCTTTAAAATCCGCTTTGCCCGTATCGCTGAGCCTTTCTCCGCATATCGTGACATATCCGAACATACGCCGCGCCCTCCGTAAAAAATCTGTACAGAATAAGTATATATCAAAACAAAATAAAATTCAACCTGTTCATATTATTTTTTTACAAAATTCATTTTTTGTTAATAAACACGGCATATTTTACGAATAAAACGGGACAATAAATTTTAGAATCAAACGTATAACGAAAGGCTGTGAAAAATTTGAAGCATGAAATGACAAATAAGGAATACAACGAATATGTGAAACAAAAAACTCCCGATTCGAAGATATTTTCAAACTGTCTGAAGGCGTTTGTGTCCGGCGGGATAATATGCGTATTGGGTCAGGTGCTTATCGCCGTTTTCGGGAAATGCGGCTTCGGCGAGGAGGACGCTTCGACACTCACATCGATCACTCTCATTTTTCTGGGCGCGCTGCTTACCGGACTTGACATATATCCCAAAATCGCCAAATTTGCCGGAGCGGGTACCGTCGTACCCATAACGGGTTTCGCAAATTCCGTTGTTTCGCCCGCTCTGGAAGCAAAGACGGAAGGAATGGTCTTGGGCGTAGGCGCGAAGATATTCACGATAGCCGGTCCCGTGATACTGTACGGCACATTCGCTTCGTGCGCAGCGGGGCTTATCTATTGGATCATAAGCTTATTTTAAGGAGGGACGGCGTATGAACACAAGAATCGGTACTCAGACAGTCAAAATAGAAAATCCTCCCGTGATACTTGAAACAGCGTCCATAGCGGGAGTTAAGGAGGGCGAAGGTCCGCTTGGCAGCACGTTCGACAAAGTGCTTACGGACGACACTCTCGGTGAGAAAACATGGGAGAAATCCGAAAGCACGCTTCAGCGTCAGACGGCTCTCCTCGCGCTCGAAAAGGCGCGTCTCAAGCAAAGCGATATAAATTATATTCTTGCGGGAGATTTGCTGAATCAATGCGTCGGAGCGCATTACAGCGTGCGCGATCTCGACATACCGTTCTTCGGTCTTTACGGCGCATGCTCCACAATGACGGAAAGCATGTCGATAGGCTCCATGCTGATAGGCGGCGGCTGCGCGGACTACGTAATGTGCCTTACGTCAAGTCATTTTTGTTCATCGGAGAGACAGTTCCGCAACCCTCTCGAATACGGCGGGCAGCGTACTCCGTCGGCGCAATGGACCGTCACGGGCGCGGGCTGCGCCGTTCTTTCATCACACGGCGACGGTCCGCGCGTTACGCACGTTACCACAGGCAAGGTGATAGACAAGGGCGTGACGGATATAAGCAATATGGGCGCGGCAATGGCTCCGGCGGCAATCGATACACTCCTTGCGCATTTTGCGGACACGGGCGCAAAGCCCGATGAGTACGACATGATATTAACGGGCGATCTGGGAGTTATAGGCTCCGATATACTTTGCGAGCTTATGCTCAAAGAGGGATTCGACATACGGAAAAATCACCGCGACTGCGGCAAGCTCATATATGACATCGAAGCGCAGGACGTTCACGCGGGCGGCAGCGGGTGCGGGTGCTGCGGCAGCGTTTTCTGCGGCTATATATTCGGAGAGCTTAAAAAACGCAATTTGAAAAAAATACTTGTTATGGCTACCGGCGCGCTGATGAATCCCATGGTCGTCGAGCAGGGTGAAAGCATCCCGGCGATCGCGCACGCGGTAACGATCGAAAACTGAATGGAGGGTATTGCATGGATTATTTAAAGGCGTTTGCCGTCGGAGGAGTTATATGCGTTATAGGACAGATCCTAATAGACAAGACAAAGCTTACTCCGGCAAGAATACTTGTAACGTTTGTCGTTCTCGGCGTATTTTTACAGCTTATACGCGTATATGAACCGCTCGTGAAATTCGCCGGAGCCGGTGCGACCGTACCGCTCACGGGCTTTGGCTACAACCTGTGCAAGGGCGTTGCAAAAGCTGTGAACGAACGCGGATTCTTAGGCATATTCACCGGCGGTCTGACCGCTTCGTCCGGCGGTGTCGCAGCGGCTCTTGTTTTCGGATTTCTCGTATCGGTAATTTTTCGTTCAAAGTCAAAAAAATAACAAAAAAGTCTGTTCAAACCGCAGTATATATGATATACTTATATTTATAAAATATATTGCGAACGGAGATCACAATGTTTGATATAAGCGGACACACAAAACAACTCGGAATAATCGGATATCCCGTTGAGCATACCTTTTCACCGGCTATGCACAACTTCATATCCGATACGATACATAACGATTACGTATACTGCGCGTGGCGCGTACATCCCGACGACCTCGGCGACGCGGTAAAAGGTATACGCGCGCTCGGCATACGCGGCGTTAACGTGACGGCACCGCATAAGGTGAACGTCATGCGGTATCTTGACGTCGTTACGGACGGGGCGAAGGAATTGGGGTCAGTCAATACGATAGTCAACCGCGGCGGTACTCTTTACGGTTATAACACCGACGCGGACGGATTCTGTATGTCCCTTTTGAAAGCGGGTATAAACATAAAAGGCAGCCGTATCCTGATACTCGGCGCGGGCGGCGTGACAAGACCCACGCTTATACGGCTGATAGACAACGGCGCGTCGGAAATCACGCTTCTCAACAGAACGAGAGCAAAAGCGGACGCGCTTGCCGAGGACATATTGTCACGCAAAAATTTTATCGTCCGCACGGAGATACGTAATTTTGATTTTGATATCGTTATCAACACAACGTCCGCGGGTATGGAGCCGCAGGAAGACGTACTGCCTACGGACGGGATAATCGGGATAGACGATCTGTCGTTCATAAACGACAGTATGGCGGCGGTCGACATGATATATAATCCGTCGGAAACGCGTTTTTTAAGAGAAGCGAGAGAAAGAGGAGCGAAAACGCTTAACGGTCTCGGCATGCTCGTCTATCAGGGTATTATCGCTTATGAGCTGTTTACCGGCGCGCAGCTTCCGTCCGACATGGGAGAGCGCGTAAAGAAGGAGGTGTTCGGCATATGAACATCGTACTCACGGGATTTATGGCGTCCGGCAAAACGGAAATAGGAAAAGCGATAGCCGAAATGTCCAAATACAAATTCCTCGACACCGATAATATGATCACAGAAAAATTCGGCATGAGCATAAATGAAATTTTCGCCAAATACGGCGAGGAATATTTCAGGGAAGCGGAAAGCGAAGTTATAAAAGAAGCGGCGGAAGCAGTCGGCGCGGTGATCGCTACCGGCGGCGGCGTTCCTCTCAACGGAAGCAATATCGCCGTGCTGAGGAAAAGCGGAATCATATTCAATCTCGCGCCCGATTTTTCCGTCATACGCGAACGTCTTGAAGAAGCGCGCAAATCGCGTCCTTTGCTTCGCGGTGAAAGTATAGAGGATATTGAAAAAAGATTTAACGACAGGCTTCCGTTTTATAACGACTGTGATCATAAAATACATATTATAAACGGAAGAACTCCGCGTTCCTACGCGCTCGAAATATTGAATATCGTTCAGTCGAATAATTCTTAAATTCAAGAATATAAATTTCCAGTAAAATTCGGGGATAATTCGTGTATACACAAACACAGACCGCATAAATATGCGGTCTGTTTCCATTCTGGCGCACCCGACAGGGATCGAACCTGCGGCCTCAAGAATCGGAGTCTTGCGCTCTATCCAACTGAGCTACGGGTGCATGAGCATATTTTATCATACGACACAAGGATTGTCAATCGGTAAATCAAGCGTTTGCGGCGCGCGCATTGAATCGTGTTCATATATTTCACATATATAATCACAATAAGCTTATTTTCCTTTTTTTCGTCTTTACTTACATTTATTTTACCTTCAGACGCCTGTAAAGTCAATATAAGTCACAAAAATATAAATAATATTTGACAATTTGTTCTTATTTGATGTATACTAAAGTAAAGGTTACGGTTAACCTAATTATACACATTAGCGACAGAATTATCTGTCAGGCGAAAGGAGAATTTCGAAAATGACATTCGAACAGGCATTTTTAAAGGTAAAAGGTAAATTCGACAAAGCTGACGCGAGCGGATTATCGGATTTTGCGGTTCAGGTAACGTTTACCGACGAGGACTGCGGCGGTACCTTCTATGCGGAGGTAAAAGACGGCAAGCTCTCTGTTGAGCCCTACGATTATTACGATAACAACGCTGTTCTTAACATTACAAAGTCAGCACTTCTGGCTGTTATTGCCGGAAGAATGAGCCTGGACAAGGCGGTTGCCAACGGCGAGGCTTACGTTCAGGGAGACGCTTCTAAAATCACAGACTGGAAGAACACAATTAAAAAAGCGCCTGCAAAGAAGACAGCGGCTAAAAAGGCTCCCGCCAAGAAGACAGCCGCGAAGAAAACATCAAAGACTGCTCCCGCAAAAAAGACAGAAACAAAAAAATCTGAAGCAAAAGCAACAAAGCCTGCGGCTCCCGTAAAGGCGGCGGCACCCGCAAAGGCAGCGGCTCCCGCAAAGGCGGCAACAACAGCAAAGACGGCGGCAAAGCCCGCAGCATCAACGGCAGCAACAAAAACAACAAAGAAATAATCATAATAAAAACCCGAAAGCAAATGCTTTCGGGTTTTTTAATATCATTTTTAATTATTTGATCATTGACGCAACTTCCGCAGCGAAGTCTTCTTCCTTCTTCTCAAGTCCTTCACCCGTCTCGAAGCGTACAAACTGCTTAACGGTTATACCGCCCACGCTCTGAACATACTTTGCAACGCTTTCCTTGTTCTCAGCTTTAACATACTCCTGCTCCATAAGGCAGACTTCCTTAAGCTCCTTGGCAAGACGTCCCGTAATCATCTTTTCGATAATATTATCGGGCTTGGACGCGTTCTTCGGATCGTTCTTAAGCTGTGCGATAAGAATTTCCTTTTCGTGATCCTTGTAATCCTGCGGCACATCGTCGCTCGAAAGATACTTCGGATTAAGCGCGGCGACCTGCATGGCTACGTTCTTCAGACATTCCTTCACGGTATCGTTGTTCTCCGCGTCCGCTTCCACGAGTACGCCGATTTTACCGGCGGCATGAATGTATTCGACTATTGCGCCGTTTGTTTCGATTCTCGCGAAACGTCTGATATTCATATTCTCGCCGATTTTCGCGATTTTTTCCGTAAGCATTTCACCGATCGTCGTATCGCCGCACTTCTTGTTCTTAAGCTCCTCAACGTCAGCCGGATCTGTATCCGCGATCGTCTTTGCGACGTCCGATACAAACTGCTGGAATTCGTCGTTCTTCGCTACAAAGTCCGTCTCGGAGTTGACCTCGACAAGTACGCCGACATTTCCGTTTACATAAGCCTTAACTATACCTTCGGCGGCGATTCTTCCCGCCTTCTTGGCAGCGGTCGCGAGACCCTTCTCTCTCAGAAATTCAACAGCCTTATCCATGTCGCCGTCTGTTTCAACAAGGGCTTTTTTGCAGTCCATCATACCGCAGCCCGTCATTTCTCTCAATTCTTTAACATCCTTAGCTGTAAATGCCATTTCTAAATCCTCCTAATTTATTTTTAAGAAACAATTATTCCTCTGTCGTTTCCTCAGCCGTATTTTCAGCCGATTCCTCAGCCGCGTCGTCGGCTTCGTTTTCATGGGCAGCCACAAGCGCGTCCTCGCCCTGTCTGCCTTCGATGATAGCGTTTGCCATTGTCGAAGCGATGAGCTTTACGGCTCTTATTGCGTCGTCGTTACCGGGTATTACGTAATCGACCTCGTCCGGGTCGCAGTTTGTGTCCACGATAGCAACAACGGGGATACCGAGCTTCTTTGCTTCGGCGATAGCGATCTTTTCTTTTCTGGGGTCTACGACAAACATGGCTCCGGGGAGCTTCTTCATCGTCTTTATACCACCGAGATATTTTTCAAGCTTGTCTCTCTGAGCCTTAAGCTTTATAACTTCCTTTTTGGGCAGCATATCGAACGTGCCGTCCTCCTCCATCGCGTTTATCTGCGCGAGACGGTCGATTCTCTTCTGGATAGTCTTGAAGTTGGTGAGCATACCGCCGAGCCATCTTGCGTTTACGTAGTACATACCTACTCTTTCGGCTTCTTCCTTAATGGAATCCTGCGCCTGCTTTTTGGTACCTACGAACAAAATGTCCTCGCCCGAAGCGGCAATATCTCTTACGAAATAATATGCCTCCTCAACCTTTTTCACTGTCTTTTGAAGGTCGATAATATAAATACCGTTTCTTTCCGTAAAGATGTACTCCGCCATTTTGGGGTTCCATCTTCTCGTCTGGTGTCCGAAATGAACGCCCGCCTCCAAAAGCTGCTTCATTGAAATAACGTTTGCCATTTTTAGTTTCCTCCTTGTTTTTTGATTGTTCCTCCATTCGCTTCGCCTTATACGGAAACCCCGGCAAAAAGGCAACGTCCGTATAATCTGCGAATGTGTGTATTTTTCATACCGCAATATTTTACCACACTTTTACGGAAAAATCAAGACTTTTTTTATTTTATGCTCAAAAAAAATAAGGAACGCGAGTCCCTTATTTGAAAACTTAAAAAATTTTATCTTTCGTACCCTTTTTCTTTTGTACATTATGTAACTTCATCATTGGTGACGAATTAAATCTTACTTTGACAGTTTTCTGAACATTTTCTCGATTTTCGATATATGGGTGTTCTTGTATGCCTTCATTTCCTCGGAGAGTTTCGGTTCATACGCAAGCTTTCTCGATGCGGCACCCATTGAATCCATGCACGCGTTTTCGGCGGCGTTCGCCATAGCCGAAAGAATTTTGTTCCTTAACATTCAGATAACCTCCCTTCTCTTGTTTGCAATCATGCCCGCATACATCAGCACGGCGATCGCGAACATTATTATTGCTATAACCAAACCTGTTCTCAGGCGGTATATGGTCAGCACAACAGAAAGAATACTGAAAACAAACGCTGATATTACGGAAAAGAATTTGTTCGCTTTCACCTCCGTATCGGTGAGCGTCTTGTTCGGATGGCGCACGGGGGCAAAAACCGCTATCGTAACCAGCGAAAATATATCGAAGAACAGCGTAAACGCCATTTCATGCTCCGTAATCAAATAATTAACGATTATGACCGCAATATATGTTCCCACGCTCACCGTACGGCAAAGCCAATAACTGTTTGCGTGGAAGCCGCCGCAGAATTTTCTGACGCAGCACATCATAATCAAATACACGCAGGCAAATACGACTGTATCGGTCAGCAGACCCGCAATCAATATCAAAGAAAAGCCTATTATATCCGAGATAATCAGTTCAAGTCCCGTCCGGCATATTTCTGCTTTTTCAGCTTCTATTATGTGATTTCGAAGCATTGTGTCAACAAGAAAGGATATGCTTTTTTTCATCTTAATACCCCGTTTATCTCTATATTTTTATTATATTTAAAAAGAATCACAAGGTCAATGACCTTGTGATGAAATGTACTTTTTTGTGATAAACTGTATTATTTTATACCAGTATGTGACAGAAAAATCTGTTGTCCTCCTCAAAATAATCTATTATTCCGTCATGATCTCGCACAATACGGCGTATATTTTTAACGCCGAATCCGTGAGACTGTTTGTCGGATTTTGTTGTATTTAAATCGCCGTTGGCGTCAAGAACGGATCCGTCTATGGAATTCTGCGCTATTATCGACACGTACACGCTTTGCTTCTTTACGTCCAGTTCTATCGTTTTTTCCTTCGATTCGTCCGCGGCTTTAATGGCGTTGTCGAGAAGATTCCCGAATATTATACCTATCTCTTCGTCCGAAAGCTTTGACAGCGTATTGTTCATAACGCGCACCTGCGCAAGTATGCCCTTTTTATGGCATACCGCCAATTTTGTGTTTACTATCGCGTCGAAATATTCGTTGTCCGTTTCTATGTATCTGATATCGTCCTTTATTTTTTCATTCATTACCGAATTCATATATTCCTTCGCCTTTTCCACATCGTTTTCAAGATACGTCATGGCGGTGTAGAAATATATGTTCAGGTCATGCTTGATCCCGCAGGTCTTTTCGTACAGCTCCTTAAGTTCTCCGGCGTGAGCCTTGTCGGATTCGTATTTCTGGCTTAAAACGGCATAGTCGGTTTTAAGTTTCGCGTCGTGATTTATTTGTACGAACATATAATACATCAGCATTATCAAAACGACAATACTTGCTTCGAGCGCGACCATTTCCTCCTTCAAATCGCCGTATTTTAGATATATCGGAGTTATTCCGGCGAACAGGATCTCGGTGAGTATCGGCATTATAATCAACACGATAATGTTCTTTTCTTTCACGACGTTTGAAATTTTATGCCTGTACAGAAAAACGCAAACGCAAATCAACAGCAGCTTCGTCATCACGATAAGAATTATTCTTTCGGCGGACAGTATCGACAGCTGCGGAATATTTTTATTGAACAAAAAGCTTACGATCACCGACGACAAATCCGCTATGGATACCACAACGCAGTCCGTAAAGCATGAAATGAATATTTTTGTGTAAACGTCTCCCTTTAAAAATATGCAGGAATAGGAAAAATATATCAGTATCAAAAACAGTCCCAGAAAATTTTCCACTCCGAACGCCGAAACATTGTCCAGCAGCGTTATGGTTCCGACCGAGATCGCCATACCCGCCGCGAACGCCGCGTATTTCTTTTTACCGTCGTATTTGCAGCCGAAGTAAGCCGATAAAAACAAAAGAATTATAAATTCCTCAATAATATTCACAAAAATTTCAAATAGATTCTCCATATTGTTCCCTCATATACTTTCCATAAAGCGCACGCGCTTTTTCAAGTTTATTTGTATCTCTTGTAACAGTCAATCTTTCACCGTTCGTAAGATCGACATATTTGCTTCTGAATTGCTTTATGAATCTGCAATTCACTATGTATCCGCGCTGTACCATTACAAAATATTCGCCGCGGATCTGCTCGTAAAGCTTCTTCACGGTGGATCTGAATGTTATTGCTTCACCCCTTTCCATATGCGCGACTATATTGTTTTTGTAAGAGTCAAAATACATTACGTTATTTATCGGCAGTTGAATATCGTTCTTCTCTCCGACAATGACGACGTGTTTTGCATGTTTTCTCCTTATGATTTTTGTCACAAGCTTCAGAAATACTTTATCGAATCGGTTTATATCGGCTTTGTCGACAAACCAGAACGGCTTATAATCATACGCCTGATAAGCAAGCTCGCTGTGCGCCGTGACAAAAATAAGCTCCGCGTCCGGCTGTATTCCGTCAAGCTCCTTTGCGGCTTCAAATCCATTCACGGCGGGCATATCTATATCCGCCAAAATAATGTCAACGTCATGTTTGCAGCAGCACTCTATAAGCTCGGCTCCGTCGGCACAGTGGAAGATTTTATAAGAGTAATTCATGTCGGTCATGATTTTATAAACACGCTTTTCGACTTCCTCACGAAAAATTCCGTCATCGTCACAGACAATTATTGAAATTTCCATAAATCCTTTCCTTCCTTGCTGACACTATCATATAATTATATTACTATTTTTAGCTTGACCTGTCAATATATCTTCAATAATACATAAAAAGTATTTTTTTCGCGGCGGTTAAAATGTTGACGCGCGGCGGCGCGATATGTTATACTTGATTTGAGCTTTATTTTACGGAGGTATGAAAATGAAAAAAATTACGGCGACCCTTTCGGCTCTTCTTATCGGCTTACTGTGCGTTTGCGGCGCGAGCGCGCGGGTGTTCGAGCCGTCCGACTGGGCGAAAGGCAGCTTTGACGAAATGATTTCCATGGGGGCGATACCGCCGGAAATATTCACAAAAAATTATTCCGACAAGATATCGCGCGCGGAATTCGCTCTGCTGATATACGACGCGTTCGGCGCGCATACGGGGACGGAGTATATATCGGAGGAGCCGCATAAATTCGAGGATACAGACGACGCAGGCAACGTGCTCGGCGCGATATACGAGTTGGGTATCATGCAGGGAGACGAAAACAACAGATTTCGTCCCGACGACGGTATAACGCGTCAGGAGACCGCGGTCGTGATATGTAATTTTTACGCCGCTCTTAACGGCGAGAGCCTTCGCGCAGACGCGGACGCGCTGAATTTGTTTAACGACAAAAACGACGTCGCGCCATGGGCGCAAAACGCGGTTTCGTCCGTCGCTTCACGCGGATTTATGGGCGATTACGGCGACGGCGCGTTTCACCCTCACGACAGCGTCACGACGGAACAAGCCGTTTCGATGGTCAGCCGCATGATCGACGCGCCCAAAGCAAGCCGTCCCGTTATAACGTCACATTCGGACAAGAGCACCGCAGCGAACGGTACTCAGCTCGAGTGGGACGGCGACGACAGCTTCGGAGAATATACAGTGAATATATTCGACGGCGGCGAAATTATGCGACAAGCCGTATCGTACAGTCACAGCTTTGAATTGAGCGGACTTATGGAGAACCGTTCCTATTACATATGGATCGAGCAGGGAGAAAATCCCGTTTACTCGGAACCGATACAGATTTTTACGGGCAGCCCAAAGCTTAACGTGCGGGCTTCTTACTCGGACGGAAAGGTCACGGTAGAATGGGACGCGTCCGGCGGCTCGTATACGGTCACGACGGTCCAGAGCCGCTCTCACAGGTCGAGCGAACGCATAGAATCACATACGGATTCATATGAAACAAGCGAAACGTCCGTCGTTCTTCCCTCCGCTCCGTCGCGTATTTACGATATAACGGTCTCAAACGGCATAATCGACGAAAGCGTTCATCTCGAAACCGACAACGCCGTGATACCGTCGGACGACGCTTTCACCGCTCCGCAGTCTTCGGAGGACGCGGAAGCCATGATGACGGAAATCGAAGTCGACGTATGGAAAATGGACGGCAGCGGAGCGAAACGCGCTTCAAAAGCAACTCTCACCGTACACAGAGATATCGCGGACGAAGTACGCGCCGTATTTCGGGAAATTTTTGAGGGCGAGGAACAATTCCCCATTGAGTCGGTCGGAGGATATTCGTGGCGCGGAGGACGCAGCGAACATAATTGGGGTACGGCGATAGATATCAATCCGACGCAGAATTACTGTATTTATACGTCGGGCGAGGTTATCGGCGATTTCTGGCGTCCTTACGAAAGTCCGTATTCGATCACGCCGTACGGCGACGTTATGAACGCGTTTGAAAATCACGGATTCACGTGGGGCGGCGACGCATGGAGCGGAAATATCGACTATATGCATTTCTCTTATTTCGGCACGTAATACAAAAATTAAAAGGAGCGGTCAAACGGCTGCTCCTTTTATATATCGTCAAGCGCGTCCCGGGTCTGCGGCAAGCGACGGCGCGGCTTCGGCATACGGTCTTGACAAGGCTCTGTATGTCGAGATTATCACGGCGGCGGATATTATAAATGTCAGTATATCCGAAACCGGCATTGAATAAAGTACGCCGTCCAATCCAAAATAAACAGGCAAAATCAGCGCGAAGCCGACGCCGAAAATTATTTCTCTTACCATTGACAGCATAGTCGACGCCGCGGCTTTTCCCATAGCCTGAAGGAATATGAACGCCGCCTTGTTGACGCAGGCGAAAATCATCATGCACAGGTATATTCTGAACGCCTTAAGCGCGAAATCCGTGTAATACGCGCTCTCGTTCGCCGCTCCGAACACGGCGATAAGCTTGTTCGGGAATAATTCGACGATAAGCAGAGCGGCGGCTCCAACGGCGGCTTCACACACGAGCAGCATTGTGAAAAGCTTCTTCACCCGTGCTTTTTCGCCCGCGCCCATATTGAAACCGACTATCGGTATACAGCCAGCCGCCATACCCACTACGACAGATATTACGATCTGGAAAAATTTCATAACTATTCCCACGACCGCCATAGGTATCTGCGCGTACTGCGACATAGAAAATATCTCGTCGCGCGCGCCGTATTTTCTTATCATGTTGTTGATGACCGCCATAGCGGCAACAAGAGATATCTGCGACAGAAAGCTGCATATTCCGAGCGGTATGATTTTGGCGATTATACGAAATTTGAGCGAAAAGCTGCGGCGCGTAAGCTTCACCGTCTTTGTGCGGAACAGATACCACACGGCAAGCGCGGCCGTTATGATTTGTCCCGCGACGGTCGCGACAGCCGCTCCCATCATTCCCCATTTGAAAATGAATATAAAAATCGGATCAAGAACAATATTCGCCGCCGCGCCGGCAAGCGTTGAAGCCATCGCGAATTTTGGACTGCCGTCGGAACGTATGACGGGGTTCATCGCCTGACCGAACACATAAAACGGTATCCCGAGCGTTATATAAAAGAAATATTCCTTTGAGTAATCGAACGTTTCCGCGTTGACCGTCCCTCCGAACGCCGCTATTATCGCGTTTTGAAATATAAGATATACGGCGCAAATAATTACTCCTCCGATGATTGACAGTACGACGGAATTTCCTATACTCGCTTCCGCGTCGTTTCTTCTGTTCCTGCCGAGACTAAGGCTCACAAAAGCGCAGCAGCCGTCTCCTATCATGACCGCAAAGGCAAGCGCGATCACGGTGAGCGGGAACACGACGGTATTAGCCGCGTTCCCGTATGAGCCGAGATAGTCGGCGTTGGCTATGAAGATTTGGTCGACAATGTTGTAGAGCGCGGCGACAAGCAGCGAAATAATGCACGGCGCGGCGTACTTCCTCATAAGTATTCCCACCCTTTCCTCGGCGAGATAAGCGTTTGATTTTTCCATATTTTTCTTTTCCTTTCAATAAAATTTCTTAAAAAAAACCGGCGCGTAAATCCAATCTGGATTTACGCGCCGATTCGCTACACGATGATAATATTATTTTAACATGATCCTTTTATATTTTCAAATGGTAATTATGCACAAAATACATATTCATGTTACGGTGCGTTATCAATACATGCCGCCCATTCCGGGATCCATCGCGGGAGCCGCCGCGGGAGGTTCGGGAATGTCGGTCACAAGGCTCTCCGTTGTAAGTACCATTGAAGCGACTGATGCGGCGTTTTGCAGCGCGCTTCTCGTGACCTTAACGGGGTCTACGATACCCGCGCCAAGCATATCCACATACTCCTCCGTGAGAGCGTTTAAGCCCTTGCCTACTTCGCAAGCCTTAACCTTATCTACTATCACGCTGCCTTCAAGGCCCGCGTTCTTCGCAATTTGCCATGCGGGTTCCTCCAAGGCCTTGAGTACGATCGAAACGCCTGTCTTTTCATCGCCCTCAGTACTGTTCAAGAGAGCTTCGACGGTCGGTATAATATCAATATAGCTCGTGCCGCCGCCGGCGATAATACCCTCCTCTACAGCCGCCTTTGTAGCTGAAAGAGCGTCCTCGATGCGGAGTTTCATTTCCTTCATTTCGGTCTCGGTAGCCGCGCCGACCTTTACGACCGCTACGCCGCCCGCGAGCTTTGCAAGTCTTTCCTGGAGTTTTTCCTTGTCAAAATCGGATGTGGACGCTTCAAATTCACGTCTTATCTGAGCAACTCTGTCCGCAATAGCGGCTTTATCGCCCGCGCCGTCAACTATTATTGTGTTTTCCTTCTGGATTTTGACCTGTTTTGCCGTACCGAGCTGATTAAGCTGAGTATCCTTCAATTCAAGTCCAAGCTCCTCGCTTATTACCTGACCGCCCGTCAGTATGGCTATGTCCTGAAGCATTTCCTTACGTCTGTCGCCGAATCCCGGTGCCTTAACGGGTACGCATACGAACGTGCCGCGCAGCTTGTTTACGATGAGCGTCGACAATGCTTCGCCCTCAACGTCCTCGGCGATAATCACCATTTTTCTGCCCGCCTGCATTACCTGCTCCAAAAGCGGCAGTATTTCCTGTATGTTAGAGATTTTCTTATCCGTGATAAGAATATAAGGGTCGTCGAGTACGGCTTCCATTTTTTCGGTATCCGTTACCATGTACGGCGTAATGTAACCGCGGTCAAACTGCATACCTTCAACGATCTCCGAATACGTCTCGGCCGTTTTGCTTTCCTCGACCGTTATAACGCCGTCGGACGTTACCTTCTCCATGGCTTCGGCGATAAGCTCGCCGATTTCGTCGCTCGCCGCCGAAACTGCCGCGACACGTGCGATATCGTCCTTGCCCTGTACCTGTTTAGCCGTCGCAAGAAGCTTCTCCACAGCCGCGTCGACCGCCTTCTGTATGCCCTTTCTGACAATCATCGGGTTCGCGCCCGCCGCAACGTTTTTCATTCCCTCTCTTACAAGTGCCTGAGCAAGAAGCGTAGCGGTGGTCGTACCGTCGCCGGCAACGTCGTTCGTCTTTGTAGCGACCTCTTTAACGAGCTGCGCTCCCATATTTTCAAACGGATCTTCCAGCTCGATCTCCTTTGCGATCGTTACGCCGTCGTTCGTTATTAACGGCGAGCCGAATTTCTTGTCAAGAACAACGTTTCTGCCCTTGGGACCCAATGTTATCTTTACCGTGTCGGCAAGCTGGTTTATTCCGCTCTCCAGCGCGCGTCTCGCGTCCTGTCCGTATTTAATCTGTTTTGCCATTTTTCATAACCTCCTAAAACATTAGTCTACTATCGCAAGTATATCCGACTGACGCAGAATCGTATATTCCTCTCCGTCAACCTTGACTTCCGTACCCGCGTACTTTGACATAAGCACCTTATCGCCGACGCTTACTTCCATTTTTACTTCTTTTCCGTCAACGACGCCGCCCGGACCTACCGCGACTATTTCCGCAACCTGCGGCTTTTCCTGCGCTTTTGATGTCAGAATAATACCGCTCTTGGTCGTTTCTTCCGCTTCGAGCATTTTTAAAACTACTCTGTCCGCCAATGGTCTGATATTCATATATATTACCTCCTGATTTGTAGAGTTATGATTGTTAGCACTCTGTCTCGTCGAGTGCTAACAATGCTATTATGTGCCATTTTATATCATTCTGCAAAGTCCGTTTTCTGTATATTTTGTATTATTTTCTCTCGTTTTCATTATTTTTCTTATATATACTTTAATTATCATACTTTTTACGTTTTAACAATTTGTTCATAAAGAATCCGAAAAGTCGCCTAAATCAGCTCACAAAGTTTTCAAAAAGCTGCTGAGCCGCTTCGAGACGCGGAAATCTGACGCCCTTTTTCAGGTCCTCGACGTCGCCGGACGGAAACACGCTCTCGCTTATTTCCTCGCTCATGATCATCGTTTTGTTTTCACCTATGCACTTATATATTTTCAAAACTCCGTCCTCGATTATGACCTCATACTGCGGGCTGTTGTCCCCGCCGCCGTGAGAGGACATACTCATTACCGCCGCGCTCGGCTCGGGCGGCGGCGCGTCGTTCGTTCCGTTATGTCCGCCAAGTACATATCCTCCCGAAAAAAACAAAGCTATAAGTAATAAATATGATGAAATAATTAACGTATTCTTCATATTTTTCATAATATTTCCTCCTGATATAATTTTTATAAATTCTTCCCCGTTAAGCGGCGATTTATTCACAAAACGCGGTAAAAAAATAAATGTTGCAAAATTATACATTTTAGGATATAATTAAGATATATAATTATCTTAAGGATGGAGGAGAAGTTATGTCGGATAATAACGAGAGAAACAGACGAAACTCCGGATACACATCAAACGATGATTTTAACTGGGAAGAATATGATATGATGACGTCGGGCAACTCGACGCTTTCCAGACGTTCCAGACGCGGCACGCGTCCGGCAAACCAGCCGCCGGCTCCGACCCGTCCCGCGAACGCGCCGCGCCGCGCCGAGGGTAATCCCGCGCCGAGACGCCGCGCCAACACAAAAAAGCGTAAGCGCAGAAAGCAGCTCACCGAGAAGCAGATCCGCTTCAGACGGAGCTTCAAGCTGACTATACTCGCGGCGGTGTTTATATTCGCCGTGATAACAGCCGGTATGACTATCGGCATGTACGCGGCTGTATCGCGCGAGATCAAGGACATGAACATACAGTCTCTCGCGCTTAATTACTCCTCTTTCATCTATTATGAGGACGAGGGCGGCAACCCTCAGGAGCTTGAACAGATACAAGGCGAGGACAACCGTATATGGATAGACTCATCGCAGATACCTCAGGTTATGAAAGACGCGATGGTGTCCATAGAGGACGAGCGTTTCTATAAGCATCACGGCGTCGACATAAAGCGTACCGCGGGCGCGACGGCAAAATGGGTGCTTGCGAAAATGGGAATAGGCTCGTCAAGCTACGGCGGTTCCACGATAACGCAGCAGGTAATAAAGAATATAACGAACGAAAAGGAAAACAAGCCCTCGCGTAAAATCAAGGAAATGATGCGCGCGGTCGCGCTTGAAAAACAGCTTACGAAGGACGAAATACTGACAATGTATCTGAACATCGTGTTTTTCGCCAACAGCTGTAACGGCGTTGAAGCGGCGGCGAAAACGTACTTTAACAAGAGCGCGTCCGAGCTTACTCTCGAGGAAGCGGCTTCGATCGCCGGGATCACGCAGTTCCCGTCGGAGTTCGACCCGTTTGTGCATCCCGATAAAAACATCGAAAAGAGAAATATCGTACTCGGCAAAATGCTCGAGCTCGGCTACATTGACGAGGCGCAGTACGCCGCCGCGTCGGCAAGCGATTTGAAAGTAAGCAACGCGCATATCGAAAATCAGGGCAGAATAACGTCGTACTTTGTGGATCAGGTCGTTACGGACGTGATCACGGATCTCGTGGAACAAAAGGGTTACTCTCCCGATTTTGCGGAGCAGCAGGTATATAACGGCGGTCTCAAAATTTATTCCACCATAGACCCGCATATACAGCAAATCATGGAGGACGTATTCACGGATACGTCGAATTTCCCGTATACCGGCAAAGGCGCGCAGTCGGCAATGGTAGTTGTGGATCCGTATACCGGCAAGGTTCGCGGACTGGTCGGCGGTTTGGGAGAAAAAACGGATATACGCGGCTGGAACAGAGCGACGCAGACCGTGCGTCAGCCCGGTTCGTCGATAAAACCGCTGTCCGTATACGCTCCGGCAATAGATACGGGAAAAATAACCGAGGTAACGTCTATCGTCGACGAAGAAATAACGATAGGCAACGATCATTGGAAGCCGAAAAACTCGTATTCCGGCTTCCTGGGCGATATGACGGTCAAAGAAGCCGTCGCGCGCTCGTCGAACATACCCGCCGTAAAGGTGCTCGATATGGTAGGCATATCCACCTCGTTCGGTTATCTTCAAAATAAATTCCACCTTGACACGCTCGTCGATGAGGACAAGAATTACAGTTCGCTTGCATTGGGCGGTCTCACGCACGGCGTTACGGTCGAGGATATGGCGGCGGCTTATTCGACCTTTGTAAACAGCGGAAAATACATCGCTCCTTACACGTATACTCAGGTGCTTGACTCGACCGGACAGGTCATACTGCAAAACAACGCCGACTCGACGCAGGCTATCAGCGCGGCTTCGGCATATATAACGGCTGATTTGCTTTCGGGCGTTGTCGAGTCGCCCGTCGGAACAGGTAAAGGAGCAAGACTTGAATCGGGTATGCCCAGCTACGGCAAAACGGGAACGACCGACGATGACTGCGACAAGTGGTTTGTCGGATTTACTCCGTATTATGTCGGCGCGTGCTGGTACGGCTTTGATAATCCGTCGTCGCTGTCGGCGGCGGGAGTTTCAGGCAATCCGACCGTCACGGCGTGGAACCTCGTAATGGAACGCATACATGAATCGCTGAACATAAAAGAGCTTCCCAAGCCCGCCAACGTTGTCGAAGCCGATGTATGTGAATATTCCGGTCTTCTTGCCACAAGCTCATGTCCCACCACAAGCGGATTCTTTGTCGAGGGTACTCAGCCCAAGTCATACTGCGACGACATATCACATTCAAGAAAACAGGAGCCGACTCCGACTCCCGCGGCGTCTGCAACGCCTACTCCCGAACCGACGACGCTTCCGACTGCCGCGCCGACCGTCACATACGCGCCGCAAGGCAACGCCGGAACAGGCACGTCAAACGGCTCCACGTCGCCGTCGGTTTCGGATAACAGCGTGTCGAATTCGGACGATACCGTACCCGACGATGACGATTCCGACGAAGCGTACACGCCGCCGTCCGACGAAGGCGATGTTGACGATTCATCGGGAACAGAGCCGTCCGATGTCACTGTGGAAAATGAATAATACCAAAACAAAAAGCGGTCATGCGACCGCTTTTTTCATTGTTATCATTCTTTGCCGCCCGTCTGGTCGGGTATTATCGTTTCAAGTCTGCCCGCCGCCGTTATAGCAAGATTCTTTAAAAGATTTTTCTGCGTGTCGTCGGAGCCGGAACCGGCGGTTATATCGATCAGACATCCTCTGTCATACACATGTATCGACGGGAACGCGATGAACGTCTCCTGACCTACTCCCTCGACAAGCTCGGCTGTCGTGCGCGCCGCTTTGTCCTGCTCGTACTGCGCGAAAATCTGCTCGTAGCCTATCGTATCCGTGTACTGCGTTACGGTTACGATCACGGGGTCGTTCTGTCCTACCGGCTCGCTTCTGTACATTACCGTCGCAGTATTGTCTGTACGCGTAGTCTGCGACTGTTCGATCACGGGCGTGTAACCCGCATTGACAGCCACATCGTCAGCCGTTATCAAAGCGGCGGGATCTATCTGCGGTACGGGCGTAGGTTCGGGTTTTGCAAAAAGTCCTCCTCCCGAGCCGCATGAACAGAGCATAATTGCCGATGCAAGGCATACGGCGGCGGTTAATATTTTCTTCATGAGCGTTACCTCCTATTTTTTCATCGAAACTGCCTCTTTGGACTTCTTAACAATGTTTTCTGCGGTAAGACCGTATTCCTCGAACAGTTCGGCGGGTTTTCCCGATTTTCCGAATCTGTCCGTACCTATTATCTTTACGGGACACGGTGCGGCGGCGCAGACGACTTCGCTTACCGCGCTTCCGAGACCGCCCATGATATAATGCTCCTCGGCTGTCACTATCGCGCCCGTTTCCATCGCCGCTTTTATAATTATTTCCTCATCTATCGGCTTTATTGTATGAATGTTTATAACTCTTGCGTTTATACCTTCGTCCGCGAGTTTTTCCGCGGCTTCGAGTGCTTTTCCGACCATAAGTCCCGTGGCTATGATAGATACGTCTGAGCCGGTACGCAGCTCAACGCCCTTTCCGAGTTCAAATTTATAGTCCGCTCCGTTGATATCGTCTACGGCAAGTCTGCCGAAACGCATATAAACGGGTCCGTCAAGCTCCATAGCGGCTTTAACAGCCATTTGAGCTTCGATATCGTCCGCGGGATTTATTATCGTCATACCCGGTATTGTACGCATGAGGGCGATATCTTCAAGGCACTGGTGGGACGCGCCGTCCTCGCCGACGGAAATTCCCGCGTGCGTCGCGCCTATTTTCACGTTTAAGTGCGTGTAGCCTATGGAATTTCTCACCTGCTCGAACGCTCTGCCCGCCGCGAACATCGCGAACGTCGAAGCAAACGCGATTTTGCCGGAAGCGGCAAGACCCGCCGCCACGCACATCATATTCGCTTCGGCTATACCCATATTTATAAATCTTTCGGGACATTCGGCTTTGAACATGGTCGTCATTGTTGATTTGGAAAGATCCGCGTCAAGCACAACGACATTTTTATTCGGTATGCCGTACTTAACAAGTGCTTGTCCGTAAGATACTCTTGTAGCCTGTTTTGCCATTATAAGCTCGCCTCCAATCTTTCAATAATCGCGTCAAGCTCCGCAATGGCTTTACTGTAGTCGTCTTCCTTGGGAGCCGCCCCGTGCCATGCGGGATTGTTTTCCATAAAGGACACGTTCTTGCCCTTTACCGATTTCATTATGATAGCCGTCGGCTTGCCTTTTGTAGCCTTCGCTTCGTTTACAGCCGCTTCGAGAGCGTTGAAATCGTGCGCGTCACAGTTTATCACATGCCAGCCGAACGCTTCAAACTTTTTGTCTATCGGCGTGGGATTCATGACCTTGGTTATGTCGCCGTCTATCTGCAAGCCGTTGTTGTCGATGAAAATTGTAAAGTTATCGAGCTTGTAATGCGGAGCGAACATCGCCTGTTCCCAAACCTGTCCTTCCTCAAGCTCGCCGTCGCCGAGAATAGAATATACTCTGTAATCCTTGTTGTCAAGCTTAGCCGCCAAAGCCATACCTCCGGCTACCGAAACACCCTGTCCGAGAGAGCCTGTCGACATATCTACTCCCGGTACCTTATTCATGTCGGGATGTCCCTGGAGGTAGCTGCCTATGCTTCTGAAGGTCTTTACGTCCTCTTTCGGAATAAAGCCCCTCTCGGCAAGCGTTCCGTAAAGCGCGGGAGCGGTGTGTCCCTTAGACAGCACAAATCTGTCCCTGTTTTCCATCTTCGGATCCTTTGGGTCAACGTTCATGACCTCAAAATAAAGTAACGTCAGCACGTCCGCTATCGACAGCGAGCCGCCCGGATGCCCCGACGCTGCGTTATATACGGCAGTCAAAGCATTTTTGCGGACCTTGTTCGCTATGATCGAAAGTTCCGTGACTCTTTTCTTGTCCATGTATCTTATATCCTCCCTTAATTATTATTTATCTAACGCATTTTCATACGCTACATTCATAATTTCGTTGAGCCGCTCGTTATCTCCCGAAATATAAAGATAACCTATCACGGCTTCGAATCCCGTCGCCTTACGGTAATCGGTAAGCGACGCGTTTTTCGCCACCGTGTTGAGCTTCGTATTCCTGCCGCGCCGATAAACGGCTTTTTCGTCTTCGCTGAGAAGCTCCTCTATCGCCCCGAAGCTCCGTGCCTGTGCCGAAGCCTTGACGTATTTCACGGTATGGTTATGGAGTTTCCCCGCCGGAAGATCTTCATGATCCTCGATAACTCTTGTCCTGACAAAAAGCTCGTACACGCCGTCGCCTATATAAGCGAGGACGAGCGGCGAATATTGAGACGGTTTCTTTTTATTTTCCATAGCCTATTCCTTGTAGCTCCACTTTACGCCCATCGGAGTATCCTTTAACTCTATGTTCATTTCCTTGAGCTTGTCGCGTATCGCGTCGGCTCTTGCCCAATCCTTTGCGTTACGCGCTTCGGCGCGTTCGCTGATAAGGGCTTCCACCTCGGCGTCGAGCGATCTGTCGTTCGTCTTCTGAAAAAGACCGAGCACGGAGCCTATTTCGCGTATAAGTTCAAGCGTTTTCTCGACCGCTTCACGCGCGTTTTTGTTTTCGGCGGACAGCGAGGTGTTTGAAGCGTAAACTATATCGAATACCACCGAGATAGCGTCCGCGGTGTTTAAATCGTCGTCCATCGCGTCGATAAATTTTTGTTTGAGGACGTTAAGTCTGTTTACGTATTCCTCCTCCTCGGACGAGAGCGGTCTGAGATCGCTGTTTTTAAGCAAAAATTCAAGATTGTCTATACAGGTATATATACGCTCAAGTCCCGACTTCGCCTGTTCCATAAGCGTATCGGAAAAGTTTATCGGATTGCGGTAGTGCGCGCTGAGCATGAAAAAACGCACGGTCTCGCCGTCGTACTTTTTAAGCACGTCGCGGACGGTAAAGAAATTTCCGAGTGACTTGCTCATCTTGCGGTTGTCGACGTTTATATATCCGTTATGCATCCAGTAATTTGCGAAAGGCTTGTTGTTCGCACATTCCGACTGGGCTATCTCGTTTTCGTGGTGCGGAAAAATCAAATCCTGTCCGCCCGCGTGTATATCTATCGTCTCGCCGAGATACTTGTTGACCATCGCGCTGCACTCGATATGCCACCCCGGTCTGCCCATGCCCCACGGACTTTCCCACGCAGGCTCGTCCTCTTCCTTCTGTTTCTTCCAAAGAGCGAAATCCATAGGGTCGCGCTTCTTTTCGCCCACCTCGATACGCGCGCCCGCTTCCAGATCCTCCAGCGGCTGCTTGGACAGCTTTCCGTATTCGTTAAATTTCTTGGCAGCGAAATACACGTCGCCGTCGACATTGTAAGCGTAGCCGTTGTCCTCAAGCTTCTTTATAACGTCTATGATGGCGTCTATATTCTCCGTTGCCTTCGGGTGGATCGTCGCGGCATGCACGCCGAGTGCGCGCGCGTCGCTGAAATATTCCGCTATAAATCGGTCGCCAAGCTCTTTGACCGTCGTTTTTTCTTCACGCGCGCGGTTGATCATCTTGTCGTCCACGTCGGTAAAATTCTGAACAAATTTCACATTCATTCCACGGTATTCCATGTATCTGCGAAGCGTGTCGAATATTATAAGCGGTCTTGCGTTTCCGATATGAATATAATTGTACACGGTCGGTCCGCAGGCGTATATTTTTATCTCGTTTTTGTCTATCGGGACAAATTCCTGCTTCTGTCTTGTGAGCGTGTTGTATATTCTCATAACATTCCTTCCCTTTCATAATTATACCAATTATAATAATTATATCTCAAACGGACGAAAAAAACAACTGTTTTTTATGATTATTTTCGGATATTCCTCATTTGTGCGAAACGAAAAAAGAGACCGCAAGAAACGGTCTCTTTTACAGTTTGTTTTACGCGTTAAGCTCCTTGTCGATAGCTTCGGCGGCCGCTTTGCCCGCACCCATTGCGAGAATAACGGTAGCCGCGCCGGTCACAACGTCTCCTCCGGCGTATACGTGTTCTTTTGAGGTCTTGCCTGTCGCTTCATCGGCTATAATACAGCCGTGGCTGTTTGTTTCAAGACCTTTTGTTGTCTTTCTGATAAGCGGGTTCGGCGTTTGTCCGATAGCAACGACAACGGTGTCGATATCGAGGATCTCCTCGCTGCCCTTTACGGGTACGGGACGACGTCTGCCGCTTGCGTCCGGCTCGCCCAGTTCCATATGGATAACCTCCATATTTGTGACCCAGCCCTCGTCGTTACCGATAAACTTTGTCGGATTTTGCAGAAGCTTGAATATGATTCCTTCCTCCTCGGCGTGGAAAACCTCTTCCTTTCTTGCCGGAAGCTCCTCCTTGCCGCGTCTGTATACGATGTACACATTCTCCGCGCCAAGTCTCTTCGCGCTTCTCGCCGCATCCATGGCAACGTTTCCGCCGCCCAGGACGGCAACGTTTTTACCGACGTAAACGGGCGTGTCATACTCGGGGAATTTATATCCCTTCATAAGGTTTATTCTCGTTAAAAATTCGTTCGCGCTGTACACGCCGTTCAGGCTTTCGCCCTCTATTCCCATAAAGGACGGCAGACCCGCGCCGCTGCCTATATAAACCGCGTCATAGCCCATTTCGTCAAAAAGCTCGTCTACCATGATCGTCTTGCCGATGATTACGTTTGTCTGAATATCGACGCCCATGGCTTTGAGGTTTGATATCTCCTTCTGCACGATATCCTTAGGAAGTCTGAATTCGGGAATACCGTACATAAGTACGCCGCCGGCGGTATGGAACGCTTCAAATACCGTTACCTTATATCCTCTCTTTGCAAGGTCTCCCGCGACGGTAAGACCCGAGGGACCGCTGCCGACAACGGCGACCTTTTTGCCGTTCGGCTTCGGGACCTCGATTTTTTCTTCCACGTTAGCCATATGCCAGTCGGCGACAAATCTTTCCAATCTGCCTATGCCGACGCTTTCATGCTTTATACCTCTTACGCACTTTGATTCGCACTGTTTTTCCTGAGGACATACTCTGCCGCATACGGCGGGAAGCGCGTTTGTCTCCTTTATTTTTTGATAAGCCTTTTCAAATTCGCCCTGCACGATGAACGCGATAAATTCGGGAATCTTTACGCTTACGGGGCAACCCTCCATACAAGGCTTATTCTTGCAGTTAAGGCATCTCTGTGCCTCGTCTATCGCCATTTCTTCGGTGTAACCCGTCGTTACCTCGAGAAAGTTTTTGTTTCTCACATTGGGACACTGTTCCGGCATCGGATTTTTGTCCGGTCTCATATTAGGCATAACTCAACCCCTCCTTAGTCCTGCGCGTTGGTTCTGCCGATACGACAGCGACCTTCCTCGCATGATTTCTTTTCATATTCCTTAAACATTCCGCCGCGTTTCATTGCGCTGTCCCAATCGATTTTATGTCCGTCGAAGTCGGGGCCATCCACGCACGCGAATTTCGTTTCACCGTCTACGGTTATACGGCAGCCGCCGCACATACCCGTACCGTCGATCATAACGGGGTTCATGGAAACCGTTGTGGGAATATCGTACTTTTCCGTCAGCTTGCACACGAACTTCATCATTACGAGCGGGCCTATGGCGATAACCTCGTCAAACTTTTCTCCCGCGTCGATCTCCTTCTGGAGCATATCGGTCACGAAGCCCTTGTTGCCGTTCGAGCCGTCGTCCGTCGCGACGATAAGCTTATTTGAAACGGCTTTCAGCTCGTCCTCAAGGATAATAAGCTCCTTGTTTCTGAAGCCTGTGATAACGGTCACGTCCGCGCCGAGCTTATGCAGCTTCTTAGCCTGCGGGTAAGCGATAGCCGTACCGAGACCGCCGCCTATCACGGCGACCTTCTTCAATCCCTCCAGCGGCGTCGGCATACCCAAAGGACCGGCGAAATCGAGAAGCTCCGCTCCCTCCTCTACCTGCGCAAGGTCTCTCGTCGTCTTGCCGACAATTTGTACAATGATCGTAACGGTTCCCTTTTCACGGTCATAATCGGCAATCGTGAAAGGAACTCTCTCGCCGTACTCGTCAATTCTCAAAATTATGAACTGACCCGGCTCCGCTTTCTTGGCGATCAGAGGAGCTTCGACCTCCATCAAAAAGATCTGCGGGTTGAGTACGTCTTTTTTAACAATTTTGTAACCCATTATATCACCTCTTAAATTTTATTTTTTAACTGTATTCACACCGAAATTTATAATATCATATTTTTTAAATTATTTCAATAACTTTAAAAAAGTTTTTTCGATAAAATCCTGCATATCCTGTGGAATATCACTTTCAATCACAAGCTTTTCCCCGCTTACGGGGTGGACAAAGCTTAAGTATGAGGAATGAAGCATCTGACGCGGTATGTTTTCCTTATCCTCCGTCCCGTAAAGCCAGTCTCCGGCAATCGGGTGACCGATATGCGCCATATGAGCGCGTATCTGATGCGTGCGTCCCGTTTCAAGCGCGACCTCAAGCAGCGTGTAGCCGTTTAAGCGTTCCAGAGTTTTGTAATGCGTGACCGCGCGCTTGCCCTCCTCGGATATCACGCGTTTAAGCGCGCCGTCTCTTACGGCGATCGGCGCGTCGACAGTCCCTCCCCTTTCGACGTCTCCGCATACGATACATCGGTATTTCCTTACAAAGTCATTTGTATGCAGCATAGCGCAAAGACGCGCCTGGGCATACGCGTTTTTCGTCGTGACCATAAGTCCCGACGTATCCTTGTCAAGACGATTGACGGCACGGAAAACGCGTTCCTCGCCCTTGTTTAAATAATATCGTATTACGCCGTTCGCAAGCGTATTTTCGTAATTTCCCGGTACGGGATGCGTCGGTATTCCCGCCGGCTTGACGACTACCATAATATCCTCGTCTTCGTAAGCCACGCCGAAGCGAATGTCGGCGGGCGGTATAGCCGCGCCTTTTTCGTCGCGCAGCGTCACGCTCACAACGTCGCCTTCCTTCACAGCGTCCACGGTACGCGTCCTCACGCCGTTTAAAAGCAGTCCGTCGACGCTCTTTTTCAATTCTTTAATGAGACTCGTCGACATACCCAGCTCTTTTTTCAGCACCGTGAGCACGTTAACTCCGTCAAGCTCCGCCGAAACTCTGCGGCTTATTACCCTTTCCATCAGCCGTTAAAGCCCGTGAGAAGTCTCGCGGCGTATGATGCGTCCACTATCTCCCAACCGAAGCTGTACGGTTTCACGCCCGACTCGCGCAAGCCGGCGTTTACCGCGTCGTATGTTTCCGACGGGACCGATGAAGTATATGTCATGGCTTCTTTCGAATCATAAATCATAAATTCCATAACTCCGTTTTCACACTTTCCGAAGCGGCAGACACGGTTATCCGCTTTGTCTGCGTCCTGCGACAAAATCATCAGCTTTATCACCTCTACCGTCTTGTCGCTGAGATCGTTGTCGAATATAAGAATTTTTTCGAGAAGCTCGTTATAATCCGTTACAAACCTGAGATTATAGCCTTCGAGCTTTTTCAGTTCCCCCGATTTCTCGGAGGTCTTAACAACGTTTTCGTAAAGCCTGCGCTTTACATCGTCGTCGGCGCACGGTGAAAAGGATATCATAAGCTTTCTGTCCTCGTCGTGATAAAGCATGGGGTCGGGCATCAGCGCGCTGTACGAACAGGACGGGCATCGAAACATATTGATTTTTCCCGAAAGCAGATCACGCTTTAAGTCCGCGCTGTCGCGCACGGTCACGGAATCCCAGACCGTCACTTCGGTAAACTGCGAACATCGCGGGCATTGGACCTCGCGTTTTGAATTAAGACTCATTATAAAATTACCTCCGTAACGCAAATAGCGTCATTCCATGTTGATTATTTTATCCGCCGCGACCGTTATGCCGAGCTTCGCGCTTTCATATGTCAAGCCGCCCTGCATATACGCGATATACGGCGGTCTGATAGGCGCGTCCGCGCTCAGCTCGATCGACGCGCCCTGTACGAACGCCCCCGCCGCCATTATGACCTGCGAGCTGTATCCTGGCATGTCCCACGGTTCGGGCGTAACGAAGCTGTCAACAGGCGCGCCCTTCTGTATTCCTTCGCAGAAAGCGCACAGTCTTTCCTTGCTGCCAAATATCACGGACTGAATGATATCGTGACGTTCCTCCGTCGGCTTGGGTTCGGTTTCAAAACCGAGCTTTTCAAACACCGCGCCGCAAAGCACGGCGGCTTTAAGAGCCTGCGCGACCGTATGCGGAGCGGTAAAAAGTCCCTGATACATACGTCGGTTAAAGCCGAGCGAAGCTCCCGCTTCTCTGCCTATACCGACAGACGTTAGTCTGTAAGCGCAAAGCTCGACGTATTTTTTCTTTCCCGCTATATAACCGCCGGTAAGCGCAAGTCCTCCCCCGGGATTTTTTATCAGCGAGCCCGCGGCGATATCCGCTCCGAAAGCCGTCGGCTCCTCCGTGTCGACAAACTCGCCGTAACAATTGTCGACTATGCACACGGTTTTCGGGGATATACCTTTTACAAACGAAACTATATCTCCGATCTCCCTCGCGCTGTATGTCGGTCGTCTGCCGTACCCCCTCGAACGCTGTATTGCGACGGCTTTTATCTCTTTCTTTTCAAGAGCGTCTTTGATCGCGTCAAAATCGGGCGTGCCGTCGCTCCTAAGCTCGGTCTGTAAATATTCCACACCGAAATCCTTAAGCGAGCCGTTGCCTTCGCCGCCCTCCGTTCCTATCACTTCGCCGAGAGTATCGTACGGCTTTCCCGTTACGCTCATAAGCGTGTCGCCCGGACGAAGCACGCCGAACAGCGCGGTCGATATCGTGTGCGTGCCGGAAATAAAATTATGACGCACGAGAGCGTCCTCCGCGCCGAATATATCCGCGTACACCCTGTCGAGAGTGTCTCGTCCCGCGTCGTCGTAACCGTAGCCCGTCGTTTCGACGAAATGGCTGTCGGACACGCGGTTGTCGGAAAACGCCTTCATTACGCGAAACTGATTTATTTCCGCATTGTCGTCTATATGTTTAAACCTGCCGCGCACCTCGTTTTCCGCTTCTTCGACAACGGCGATAGCCTTGTCGCATATACCGAAGCTGTTTTTTATAAATTCATTCTTATTCATTTGTCGATTCCTTTCCGTTTTTAATCCATAAGCGAGTCGCCGCGTCCCATATTCATTTCATATCCCGCGCGCTCGATACGATTTTTCAGACACACGATACATTGGGCCGCTTCGTCTCCCGTACAGATTTTATTGTCGTAGAGCGAATAGTCCGCGCGCACCGATACGGGCGAAAGATTCGGCATTACGACATTCGCCCCCGCCGCGAAGCCCTTTTCGCGTCCCATCGCGTCGGCAGTCCCGAGCGCGGTCGTGGAGGGAATGAGGGTCTTGGGCAGCATGAGCCGCGTCAGCGCGAGCATTGTGAGCGTGAGAGCCACGCTGCCGCCGCTTTCGTGTGCAAACGGCGTCATTGAATGCGGTATGAAAGGACCTATCCCCACCATATGCGGTTTTAAATCCTTCAGAAAGAGCAGATCGGACGCAAGCTCCCTGCTCGTTTGATACGGCGAGCCTACCATAAATCCCGCTCCGACCTGATAGCCCAGCTCGCGCAGAGTGTAGAGACATTTTTTTCTGTTTTCGAGAGACATACTTTGGGGATGAAGCTTCGCGTAATGCGCTTCGTCGGCAGTCTCGTGCCGCAGGAGATACCTGTCCGCGCCCGCGTCTCTGTAAGCGCGGTAGCTTTCCTTCGTCTTTTCGCCTATCGAGAGGGTCACGGCACATTCGGGATATTTCGACTTGACGGCGTAAATTATACCGCAGATACGCTCGTCTGTAAAATATTTATCCTCGCCGCCCTGAAGAACGAACGTGCGAAAGCCCAGTCTGTGTCCTTGGTCGACGCACTCCATTATTTCCGTCTCGGTAAGGCGGTAACGATGCGCGTTTTTGTTTTGCGCCCGTATGCCGCAGTAATAGCAGCCGTTTTTGCAGTAATTTGTAAACTCTATAAGACCGCGCACGAATATTTCCCTGCCGTAATATTTATCGCGCGTTTGCGCCGCGGCGGCAAGAAGTTCATCGCTCGGTCCGTTTTTATTATCCTCTATAACGCAGGCGATATCTTGTGCGTTCATCGTTTTTATATCCATGGGTATTTCCTCCGTATACCATTATAATATATAGAACGTGATTTATCAAGTGCGTCAAAAATATTTTCACATTTAGGTTGACTATTAACTTGCAGTTATGGTAAAATATAATTGTTGTAATAATGATCGGACACATACGTCCGCCGGCGAACAAAAAGGCGGCGTATAATCAAATTTAATAACGGAGGTGAAATAGTGGCAAAAGCTAAAAAACTGAAAATCATACCATTGGGCGGTCTTGATGAGATCGGAAAAAATCTGACCGCAGTCGAGTTCGGAAATGAGATCATAATGGTAGATTGCGGTATGGCTTTCCCCGATGACGATATGCCCGGCGTGGATATGGTTATAAACGACATAACATATCTCGAAAAAAACTGGTCGAAAATAAAGGGCATTTTTCTTACTCACGGTCACGAAGACCACATCGGCGGTCTGCCGTATTTCCTTAAATCAATAAACGTGCCGGTCTACGGAACGAGACTTACGATCGGACTTGTTGAACATAAGCTTAAGGAACACAATCTCTTATCGAGCGTAAAGCTCGTGCGTGTCAAGCACGGAAACGTGATAAAGGCGGGGCAGAATTTCTCCGTCGAATTTATCCGTACCAACCACTCTATCGCCGACAGTGCCGCGCTTGCAATCAAAACTCCCGTCGGAACGGTAATTCACATGGGAGACTTCAAAATCGACACAACGCCGATAGTCGGCGACGTAATAGATTTGGCAAGGCTCGGCGAGCTTGGCAAGGAGGGCGTTCTCGCGCTCATGTCGGACAGTACGAACGTTGAACGGCAGGGCTATACGATGAGCGAAAGAAGCGTCGGAGAAAGATTTGAACAGATTTTCAAGGGCTGCAACAAACGTATTATTGTGGCTACGTTTGCGTCAAACGTTCACAGAGTTCAGCAAATTATTGACGCGGCAGCGAAAAACGGGCGTAAAGTCGCCGTTTCGGGACGCAGTATGGAAAATATCGTTGAGATCTCCATTCTTCTCGGATATATGAAGGTGCCGGAGGGCGTTTTGATCAACATTGACAATATCAAAAAATACAGACCGAATCAGGTGGTTATTATTACAACGGGTTCGCAGGGCGAACCGATGAGCGCGCTTACGCGCATGGCATTTTCCGACCACCGCCAGGTTGAGGTCACAAAAGACGATCTTATCATAATCAGCGCGACGCCTATACCGGGCAACGAAAAATCGGTTTCAAGCGTCATAAACGAATTGTTCAAAATCGGCTGCGAGGTCGTATACAGCGCGCTTACCGACGTACATGTTTCGGGACACGCTTGTCAGGAGGAGCTTAAGCTTATACTTGCTCTCACAAAGCCGAGATTTTTCATTCCCGTTCACGGAGAGCACAGACATCTCGTACTGCATAAAGAGCTTGCCGCAAATGTCGGAATACCCGAAAAGAACAGCTTTGTTCTGTCCAACGGTCAAGTCCTCGAGCTTGACGCAAAAAGCGCGAAAATCACGGGAACGGTACCCGCGGGCAAAATACTTGTGGACGGTCTCGGCGTGGGCGACGTCGGAAACATCGTCCTGCGCGACAGAAAGCATCTTTCGGAGGATGGTCTTATAATTGTCGTCGCAACGATCTCGCACGACAGCAAAGAGATGATTTCCCGACCCGACGTAATTTCACGCGGATTCGTATACGTGCGTGAAGCGGAAACGCTTATAGACGGCGTTCGTTCCGTCGCCGCGGACAGTATTGAAACGTGTCTCGGCAAACGCAGTATAGATTGGTCGACTCTTAAAAGTTCCATGAAATCCGCAGTCGCGCGGTATATCTACGAACAGACTAAACGTTCGCCTATGATACTGCCCATAATCGAAGAGATCTAACATAAAAACCCACGGAATATTCCGTGGGTTTTTTTATATTCAATATTATTCTATCGATTCTATAATGGCGTATTTGCCGTCTTTTCTTTTATAAACGATATTCATCTCGTCCGTATCCTGATTCTTGAATACGAAAAAGCTGTGACCGAGAAGGTTCATCTGCAATACGGCTTCCTCGCTGCTCATCGGCTTAACGACAAATCTTTTTGTCTTTACGATCTCAAATTCCTTTTCCTCCTCGCCGCCCTTGTACGGAACGCCGCTTATCAGCATATCGTCGAGAGTTGCGTCTCTCTTTATCTTCTTTTCGAGACGCGTCTTATTCTTTCTTATCTGTCTTTCGATAACGTCCACTATTTTATCTATCGCGGCGAAAATCTCTCTGTCCGACGCTTCCGCTCTGTATATCATTCCTCCGGCGTATATTGTCGCTTCGATATAATCGTTATCCTTGATAGTTCCGATTACAACTCTCGCCTCCGATTCGTCGCGGAAAAATTTGTCAAGCTTTGAAAGCTTTTTCTCGACGTATTCCTTGATTCTGTCCGTCATATTGTACTTTCTGCCGATAATGTTAAACTTCATAAGTCTCACTCCTTGTAGGTTATTCGGGAATTTATTCCCTGTTAGTATATATATACCCCCGAACGGACACTTTAAACAAATTTTTCGTCTTTTTTTGTTTTTACTTGCCAAAGCCGCAAATATATAGTAAAATATATAATTGAGAATTTATTTTTGAGGTGAATATTCAATGGCTGGGATCCTGGTTACAATCTTCTTTGCGCTTGTGGCATTGTACGCCGCGTGGAACTATTCTCTTGCTCCTCAGATGGGAAAAAAACGCGTCGGCGCGCCGGGGCGTATATATATTATCATAGCCGTGGCTGCGGCTCTTTTGCTTCGTTTTGTTTTATCCGCCGTATATAAGGGACACGAAACGGATATGAATTGCTTTATAGCCTGGTCGAACGCTGTTTTTGAAAACGGATTCGGTAAATTTTACACGCTCGATATGTTCCACGACTATCCGCCGGGATATATGTATGTGCTTTACGTCATAGGCGCGGCGCAGAAATTATTTTCTCCCGTCGACGGAGCGCAGTATTTGCTCGTCAAGCTTCCCGCGCTCCTGTGCGACGCGGCGGCGGGCGTAATAATTTATAAAATCGCAAAAAACAAGTTTTCCGACATGTCCTCCGCGCTCATCGCGTCGCTCTATCTCTTCAATCCCGCCGCGATACTCAACAGCGCGCTGTGGGGTCAGGTCGATGCGGTTTACGCGCTTCTTATACTTCTTATGATTTACTTCATAAGCGAAAAAAAGATGACGATCTCGTATTTCATGTTCGCGCTTTGTATACTCGTCAAGCCGCAGGCGTTTATATTCGCGCCCGTGCTTATCGGAGGTATAGTTGAGAATGTGTTCCGCGACGATTTCACCCGTAAAAAATTTTTGAAAAACCTCGGTGCCGGCGCGGCGGCGATCGCGCTGGTATTCCTTCTCGCCCTGCCGTTCGGCATAGCGAATGTGTTCGAGCAGTACAAGGCTACGCTCGCTTCGTATCCGCATATGACCGTCAACGCCTTTAATCTTTGGGGCGCGCTTGGTATGAATTGGGAGGACCTGACGATACCCGCAAGCGTTTTAAGCTATATCCTGCTTGCCGCCTGCGCCATTTATTCGTTCTTTATAATAATCAAAAGCAAGGACAAATCAAGGTTCTACGTGTCCGGCGCGGTACTGGCTTTCTTCGTGTATATGCTGTCGGTAAAAATGCACGACCGCTACGCTTTCCCGTCGATGGTCCTCATGATAGCGGCGTTCGCGCTGACGTTCAATTTTCATGAATACGTCATGTACGGGTTGATATCGCTTTCACAGTTTTTCAACACCGCATGGGTCCTGTTCGTGTATCAAACCGATATGAACAAATATTATCAATCGCCCGTAATAGTCGTGGCGTCGCTTATAAATATAGCTCTGCTTATTTATGCGGCGCAGCGTTCGTATCGTCTTTATATAGAGAACGATCTTGTTTCGGGCAAGCCTTTGAGCGGTGCGTCCAAAAGCAAAGCGTCCGCTTCAAAAAAAGACAAGGTCGAAAAAAAGACGGTCGAAATAAAGAACATTATTCCGAAAATAACAAGAGCGGATATTATCGCGATGATAATCATAACCGCCGTATATTCGGGAATCGCTCTGCGCGACCTCGGCGATATGCACGCGCCGGAAACGGAATATACGCTGTCCGACGCGCCCGTTACGCTCGACCTCGGAAACGATTACCAAATAAATAAAATCAAATACTTTCTCGGTTCCTACGAGCTGTCGGCGAACCGTAACCTGTCGATAAGAGCAAAGGACAGCGCGGGTAAAAACGTTTACTCCGAAACTATCACGGACGGCGATGTGTTCCACTGGAGCGAAAAAGCTCCGAACGTAAGTATGAGATACGTAACGCTGTCGACAAACGGCGATAAATTTTCGTTAAAGGAAATCGGGTTTGTAAGCGACGACGGCACGGTCATTACGCCCGTTTCGGCGTCTCCCGACGCCGCAGGTACAATTTTTGACGAACAAGATGAAGTGCCCGACCGTTCGACCTTCCGAAACGGAACATATTTTGACGAAGTATATCATGCGCGCACAGCCTATGAATTCGTACACGGTCTCAGCGTTTACGAATGGACGCATCCCCCGCTCGGAAAGCTCATCATCGCGCTCGGAATACTTCTGTTCGGTATGTGTCCCTTCGGCTGGAGAATCGCCGGCACTGTGTTCGGAATTATAATGGTTCCGATAATTTATCTGTTCGCAAAGAGACTTTTGAAGAAAACGTGGCTCGCCGTCGTGACGTGTATTTTGTTCACGTTTGACTTTATGCACTTTGCCCAGACGCGTATCGCGACGATCGACGTATACGTTACCTTCTTTATAATGCTGATGTATTACTTTATGTACAAGTATTACTCGTCAAGTCTCGGCACTCCATTGAAAAAGGATCTTTCTTATCTCGCGTTCAGCGGGATTTTCATGGGGTTTGCCGTCTCGTCAAAATGGAACGGCATATACGCCTCGCTGGGACTTGCCGTACTGTTCTTTATAACGGTATACCGCCGTTATAAAGAATACCGCGCCGTGCTGAAGGACCCGAGCGGTGAGACGAACGGCGTAAGCAACGGTCTTATCGCGTATAATTTTCGCTCCGACATGTTGAAAACGTTTTTATGGTGCGTTATATTCTTTGTGGCTGTGCCGCTTCTGATTTACGGACTGTCTTATATTCCGTATCTCAATACGCCCGGTCAGAACGGTATCGGCGCGATAATATCAAATCAAAAATCCATGCTCGCATACCATTCGCATCTGGACGCGGAACATTCATATTCTTCACGCTGGTACGAATGGATAATAATGAAGCGGCCGATCTGGTACTATACGGGAAGCGTTTCGGACGGCGTGAAAGAAGGCATAAGCGCGTTCGGAAATCCGCTCGTATGGTGGGTAGGCATCCCCGCTTTTATGTATATGGCGTACCGTATTTTCAAAAACAAAGACAAAAATTCACTCTTCCTCATAATAGCATATCTCGCGCAGCTTGTATCATGGATGGGCGTTTCGAGAGTTACGTTTATTTATCATTACTTCCCCTGCGTGCCGTTCCTCACGCTTATGATAGGCTATTCGATATACTGTATTTATGAAGAGACAAAAAACAAGAAAAATGTCATGTATGCTGCGTTTATATATGCCGCGCTGGTTATATGGCTGTTCGTAATGTTCTATCCGGTGCTTTCCGGTCAGCCGTGCAACGTGGATTATGTAAAAAATTATCTGAGATGGTTCAATACATGGGTATTGATTTAAGGGAGAATAAACTATGCGTATCGTTAATTCGGAGGAAATCGTAAACGCAGTCAGGCGTATGTGCGTCCGCGCCAACTGCTATATCAACAGCGACATAAGAGACGCGCTCGAAAAAGCCGAAATTGAAGAAAAGTCCGACGTGTCACGCACGGTGCTTTCCAATCTGCTGAAAAACGCCGACATAGCGCGTGATAAGGAGGTTCCGATTTGTCAGGATACCGGCATGGCGGTATTCTTTATCGAAATCGGAAACGAGGTCCATGTCGAGGGCGATACCGTTACGGACGCCGTTAATAAGGGCGTCGCGCTCGGCTATACGGAGGGATACCTGCGCAAGTCGGTCGTCGCCGATCCTCTCAGGCGCGTCAACACAAAGGATAATACGCCTGCCGTCATTTATTATGAATTTACGCGCGGCGACAAAATAAAAATTACGTTCGCGCCGAAGGGATTCGGAAGTGAAAATAAAAGCGCGGTCAAAATGCTTAATCCCTCAGACGGTCTCGACGGTATAGTGGACTTTGTTACGGAGACGGTAAGAAAGGCGGGTGCGAATCCGTGTCCCCCCATGGTCGTCGGGGTCGGTATCGGCGGCACAATGGATAAGGCGGCTCAAATCGCAAAGAAAGCACTGACGCGCAGTATAGACGTCAGAAATTCGGATGAATTTTACGCTTCTCTCGAGGACAAGCTGCTCGAGAGAATAAACAAGCTCGGCATAGGTCCGCAGGGCATGGGCGGCACAGTCACCGCGCTCGCGGTGAATATCGAAGTATTTCCGACGCATATCGCGGGATTGCCCGTTGCCGTCAATATTAACTGCCACGCAACGCGCCACGCAACCGAAATAATATAAAAAACGATTTCCGTGCGGCGGCGGAAAAGTTTAGAAAAACTTTATAATATGCTCATTCGTGTTGATATTTATGCCGGTAAGGAGAAAAAATTATCATTAAGCCCGCGCGGGCGTAACGATCGGTCTACCGTGCTTTGATCCAAGCCCGGGCATTTCCTCTTATTTTCAATGCTTTACTTAATTTTCTTTAATCTGTTTATCACATTCGTCTATAAAGGTGATAAATGCGGTCGCAATATCATCTTCAGAATGAAAACTCACGCAGGGATCGAAGCAGAAGCTTTTACCGTTTTCAAATTCTTCTTTAAATTCTTCGGCATGAAACTTCTTTTCCTTATGCGTCTTTAATATTTCTGTTTCTTCCTCGATCGTGCTTTTCGGATAGCATATTCCGTCCTCGTTGACAGATCCTCCCGTGCATCGGTCAAATTGTATTGCTTTCAGAATACAGTTTACCTTTTTATCATTATCTGTAAAGAAGCGCATGAAATTTAAATTATACAGTCTGTTATTCTTTTTTGCCGTAATAAAACGGTATAATTGATTTGCGCCCGTTTTGCCATAGCGTGTATCTCCTCTTAACGGTACAATGTGGCCCCTGCTTCCTATACCATCGGCAACGTATATCTTCCTATTGTCTTGAATGTTCAAAAACTCCTTACTTTTAACTACCTCGACGTCACTTCTGTTTTTTAGCTCCTCAAGTAGTTTTTTTCTTATGTCCGATATTTCGTCCGCGATTCTTTTCATTTCTTGTTCATTGGCGGGATAAAGATGAAAATTAAATGTTGAGCAATCAAAAATACAACATTCCTCCGAAGAATAATTTATGGGAGTAATTTTTTCTTTTTCCGCTTCATATAATTCCCCAAGTCCGTATCCCGTAAGCTCTTTAATAACTTCTTCATTGGCAGTCCATTTTATTCCTATCGATTTTATACATTCAATTTTTTGTCTGCACATTTTAATTTCCTCCCCCTTTAATCTGTTATACAAATACGCTACGCCATATATTTCTCAGGATAGCGATTCGCTGTCCTTTGACAGACTGTGTTTTCCGTCGGTGAGAAGGCGGTATATTTAAATTTATGTTCAAGCAAGCAACGGCATAGCCGAAACTATGCCGTTGCTAAAATTAAAGTATTACTGTTTTATGGAAATCAGCCGGAAACGCACCGTTTTTTATAACGTGATTTTATTCCTCTTCGTCATATGTATAATCGGTTTCGTCATAATCGTACGAAGCAGACGAATCATCATAGCTGTCGGCTGAACTTTCGTCGTCGTTATAGGAGTCGTATCCATTTTCCGAATCGTAGCTGTCGCCGTCATCACTCTCGTAAACCGAGGACGACGAATTGCTTGACGACGTATCCGACGACTTGGAGGTTGAAGACGTATCGCTTGACGAATCGTAATCACGGCTGCGGTCGGACGTACCGTCCGACTGCTCGTCGTCATCGTCGTCATACATAGCTTTCGGATTCTTTATCGTAATATTGTCGGCGGGATAACCGAACACGGATTGGACAAGATTGCGCGTCTCGTCAAGATCGACCTCCCACACGTCCTGGGTGGCACCGTCAAGAATGGCGGTATCAAATTCGCCGGGGAGACCGTAAGAGTTTATGTTCGCGCTTGTCAGATTACCGACATACTTCGAATATTTCACAACATCGCGTACGGATAGGTTTGTCTTTACTTCCTCGCTTACCGCCTTAAAGATAGACGGGATCTTGAGAACGAGAGACGCGTTGACCTTCTGGTCGACGACAGCCTTGATGAATTCCTGCTGCAATTCCATTCTGCTTCCGTCGCCGTCTATATAACCTCTGAAACCGCCCTGTCCGTTATTCAGGTCATAATCCCAGTTTCCGTGACGGAAACGCATCAGCCATACCGCCTGCGTACCGTTCAGCTCGTATGTTCCGGGCGGGAGATTTATGTGAAGACTTTGAACGGGATCGTCGTATACCATACCGAGACCGTCTCCGCATATATCGGGAATCGTAAATTCAATAGGTCCTATTTCGTTTATGACGTGCGCCACTCCGTCAAGCGAGAAATCAATATAATAATTTATCGGTATTCCCGTGATCCTTGTGACGGCTTCCACTGTCGCTTCCGCGCCGCCTATTTTCCCGTCGGTCATATACGCGTGCGCCGCGTTTATTTTCTGATAACGGTTACCCACGTACATTCTCGTGTCTCTCGGTACGGAAAGCATGTTTACCATGTTTGTATCGGTGTCGTATTGCGCGAGAATGATCGCGTCGGTACGAAGCCCGTCCATATCGGTACACATCAGCAGTACGTTGATTTTTCCGCCCTCCGCCTGAACGATCGAGGTGTCGTCCGTGAGCGGCGTATGATCCGTAAGAGATGAAAAATCAATACCCATACATATGGCGGCACCCGCTATGATGATCGCAAGCGATATGCCGAGGACCTGAAAATATTTTTTTACATTGAATTTGACTTTCACAGTTTACCTCCGTAATTTAACATATACGAATTTCGGATAAAATCCCGCGCCGCTTAAGCCATAATACGCGCGGTTATTTTAACTTATTATACCATTTAACCAGCGTCACGTCAATAAAAAAACGATTGACAACTTGTAAACAGATTGTTACTTTTTTGTTACATATATTTCAAAAGGCGGCGCATTACGCACCGCCTTACCATTATTTACAATATTATGTATTTTATACCTCTTTATTCGATAGTGCCGCCGAGCAGCTTGTAAGCCGCGTCAAACTGGTCGTCGTTCGATATCTGAAGCTTCGAGAACACGTCATCGAGCATTTGCTGCGTAGCAGTGTCAAGCACGCCGTATGAAAAGATATCCAGCAGCTGCTGTACCGTCTTTAACGCGTCCTTGAGTTTTACATCGAACAAGTCGCTTTCGGTATCGCCGTCGTAATATCCCATAAGAGCAAGACGCTCCTTGACGGCTTTGACATTTTGATGACGCGAGCCGAGCGAGCATGAAGTCACAAAGTCAAACGGCGTATATTGGCTCACGTCGACAGGTTCCGCAATATTGTCCACATAAACGTCGGGTTCAAGTCCGACGCCGTTTATCTGTCTGCCGTCGCGCGTTATATATTCTCCGGTGGTAAGCTTGAATACGGAGCCGTTTTTGAGCGGGAATATATTCTGTATTACCGCTTTGCCGAAGGTATTTGTTCCGACAAGCTTGCCGGCTTTCGAATCCTGGATCGCGCTCGCAAGGATTTCGGATGCGGAAGCGGTGTTGCCGTTTACGAGCACCGCGAAATCAAACTCCTTCTTGTCGAGCGTCGAATTATACGTCGCGTCATACGACTTGTCGCGGAATTTTACGTCTATGATTTTTCCCTTCGGAACTATCTGTTCAGCCACGTCGATCGCCGCCGCCGTAACGCCGCCGCCGTTATTGCGCAGGTCGAGAATGATTTTTTTCACATTCTGTTCACGCATGGTGCCGAGAGTGTACGTAAAGTCATCGGCGGTCGTATCGTTGAACGACGTTATTTTAATATAACCGACGTCGTCCTTCAAAATGCTGCCTGTGACGGTGGTCGTGCTTACGGCAACGCGCTTTACGTTAAACGTCAGCTCCTCGCCGTCGCGCAGGACGGTTATCTCGACCGTGGTCCCCTCTTCGCCGACTATCTTTGTGCGCACCGCGCTGAGACCGTGTCCCGTCATATCCTCGCCGTTTACTTTATAAATTATATCGCCTATCTTCAGTCCCGCTTTTTCGGCGTTGTCGCTGTCTTCGGCGTAATCTGTAATTTCAACGTATCCTGTCTCCTCGTTCTCGCGCATTTTTATGCCGATGCCGTAGAACGTGTTGTTCATATTGTCGAGGAAATCCCGATACTCGTCGCTCGTGAAATATTCACTGTAATCGTCCATACTGCTCAAAGTCGCCTTGAGCAGCTCTATAAGAAGCTCCTCGTCTCCGTCGAGCAGCTTGGATAAGCCCATGGACATAATATCCTCTTTCGTATATCTGTCGTCTATGTATCGCTCCGCTATGCCCTCCGCGATCTGCTCAAAGGATAAGTAACCGCCGCTGTATTCGATCTGCGGGGACTCGTCATCTGTCTTAGAATCGGTCGCCGGCGCGGCATACGCCGCATTCATGAAGAACAACGCCGCGGCTGTCAGCGCAGCCGTTACTTTTTTTATATTCATTGGCATCTACCTCTTAACCACAGTTATTTTCATATCATTAAAATATTCCTCGCCTTGTATGACGAGCGTATAAACAAGTTCCACGCTTCCGCCGTCCTCGTCCATATCGCAGTATACTCGGTGAGTATTCGTTTCCATTTCTATACCGCCGTACACGGTTTTGTAAACAAAGGCGCGTTTCTCGCCGCTTTTATATACGATCGACGCGTTAATACTGCCGCCCCGCTTTATCGAAACCGTATCGTTGTCGATTTTTATAAGCGACGAAACGCTGTCTCCGTCGTTCTCCGTTTTGTATATTATATAAAATTTTGAGCCGCGCGCGTAAAGCGTGCCGTAAGCCATTTCCTCAATGACGCTTGTCTCGCCGTCCGCGCTTTGCTTGTTCCTGACTATGATGCGGTAATCGTTATCAGTACCTTTCGATGTCAATCTTGCTCACCTGCCCGTTGATCTCTCTTTCAAGGAATATCGAGCCGAGCTCCTCAAAGCCGGCAACATCATCGCTTACATAATACCGATACTGCGTTTCGTCCGTATTTTCACTGTGCGCCGTTTCATCGTGAAGTTTTTTCTTGAGGTACTTCGCGACCTCCGCGCCGGAATTTATAAGCTTCACTCCGTCGCCCATATATTCGCCGATAGCTTTAGCAAGGAGAGGATAATGCGTACAGCCCAGGATAAGCGTATCAACGCCCTCGTCGCGTATTTCCTCAAGATATTCCTCGACGATAAGCTTCGTTACCGGCGTATCGAAATAGCCGTTCTCAACAAGCGGCACAAACATCGGACACGCGCGGTTAAATACTTTCATTTCGGGGTCATACGCCGTGATCTGCTTTTCATACTCGCCGCTTCTGATCGTCCCCTGCGTTCCTATAACGCCTATCCTTTTGTTTTTCGTCGCGCGGACCGCGGCATAGACCGCAGCATCTATAACTCCGACGATAGGCACGTCAAATTCATCTTTTATCATCGGGAGAGCTGCGCTCGAAGCGGTTCCGCAGGCTATCACGATAATTTTTACGTCGAAGGTTTTCAAAAAGCGTATGTCTCCGCGCGTATATTTCAAAATCGTATCGCGCGAACGCGTTCCGTAAGGCACTCTGCCCGTATCGCCGAAATAGATTATGCTTTCGTTCGGCAATTCGTTCATTATCTGCTTTACAGCCGTCAGTCCTCCCAGTCCCGAATCGAATACACCTATGCTTTTGTTGTTCATTACTTTACTCTCTTTTCCGCAAGCTCTATAAGAGTGTCAAGAAGCCTGCCGTATTCTATTCCCTCCGCGCCCCACAGCTTCGGGTACATACTTATGTTTGTAAAACCCGGAAGCGTGTTTATCTCATTAAGCACAACGCTTCCGTCACTGTGCTTTACAAAGAAGTCCACCCTCGACAAGCCGCTTCCGTCAAGGGCTTTAAACGCCTTGATCGCGTAGGAACGTATCGTTTCGATAGTTTCCTTTGGGATCTCGGCAGGAATTTTCAGTATTGTGGAATTATCGTTATACTTCGCGTCAAAATCATAAAATTCAACCGTCGGCACGATCTCTCCCACGGTGGTAGCCTTGGGGTCGTCGTTTCCGAGCACGGCGCACTCTACCTCGTGTCCGTCGATATTTTCCTCAACGAGAATTTTTCTGTCAAACCGCGCGGCGTTGGAAAGCGCGGAAAGAAGCTCCGCTCTGTCATGAGCCTTACCCACGCCGACGGACGAACCCGTTCTCGCGGGCTTTACAAAACAAGGATAGCCTAATTTTTTCTCTATCTCGTCGGCCTTTTTTTCAAAATCGTCCGAGGAATTTACAACGACCCAGTCCGCCTGCGGTATACCCGCGTCCGCGAACACGATTTTCGACGATGTTTTGTCCATGCTGTTTGCGGACGCCATAACTCCCATACCGACGTAAGGAATATCCGCAAGCTCGAAAAGTCCCTGTATCGTGCCGTCCTCGCCGTATTCGCCGTGAAGCACGGGAAATACAACGTCGATATGTATCTTTTTATATTCGCCGTTTTCGAAAACAATTATCGATTTATCCGATGCGTCGGGCGAAATAACGGCTTTCTTCAGATTATCCGCGTCCTTTTCCCAGCCGCCGTTTTCGATTTCACAACGATCGCCCGTGTAAAGGTACCATTCGCCGCTTTTCGTTATTCCGATAAGCGTGACGTTATATTTGTTTTTATCAAGATTATTTAAAACAGATGTGACCGATTTTCTCGAGATTTCATGCTCCGGCGAGCGTCCTCCGAATATTACGCACAGCTCTTTCATTTCATAAATCACTCCCCATTATCTATAATACGCTTTTCGACAAAAAAAAGCAAGTATTAGCGTACATTTTTAATCAAAAGTTAATATTTCCTCCGAGCCATTCTATTATCTCGGAAAAATAGCTCGGAAGCTCGCTCGTAAATTCCATTGCAACGCCTGTCGAAGGATGCGTAAATCCAATTGTACGGGCGTGGAGAAGCTGTCCGTTCAAATTGAATTTTTCCTTCTTTATTCCATACTTTTTATCTCCGACAATGCTATGCCCTATCGAAGCCATATGGACGCGTATCTGATGCGTTCTGCCCGTTTCGAGCACGCACTCTACAAGCGTGTACGACGCGCCGTTTCTGTTCGGGAAGCGTTCAATAACGCGGTAATGAGTAACAGCGTCGCGCCCGTCGGCGCGTACCGCCATTTTCTTGCGATCCGCCGCGCTTCTCGCTATGGGCTTGTTAACCGTGCCTTCGTCGTCTTTTATTATACCGTTCACGAGCGCGATATATTTCCTTAACGCCTTACGCTCCTTGAGCTGCGCCGACAGCGCGAGATGCGCTTCGTTGTTCTTTGCCGCAACGATAAGACCCGATGTGTCCTTGTCTATCCTATGCACGATTCCGGGGCGTATTACGCCGTTTATCGCCGAAAGACCGCCGCGACAGTGATACATCAAGGCGTTCACGAGCGTGCCGCTCGCGTTGCCCGCCGCCGGATGAACTACCATTCCCTGCGGCTTGTTCACCACTATCACGTCGTCGTCCTCATAGACCACGTCAAGCGGTATGTTTTCGGGCTCGGCTGACATCTCCTCCGTTTGCGGCAATTCTATCTCTATTGCGCAGTCTTTTTTTACGCGGCTTTTTTTTCCGATAGGCTTACCCTCACACGTAACAAGTCCCATTTCGCACAGCCGCGCCGCGTAGCTTCGAGAAATATCCGAATTGTCCGATATGAATTTGTCAACTCGTTCAAGCTCGTTTTCCTCAGTCGGATTGAGTGTTATTTTCCGCATTTTTATCCTCTTTATCAAAAAATATAAAATATATTACAAGCAACGCCGCTCCCGCCGTTATGGCGGCGTCGGCGATATTGAAAACGGGAAAGTCGATAAACGTCACTCGGATATAATCCTCGACAAAGCCGCGGAATATCCTGTCGATAGCGTTCGAGAACGCTCCCGCAAACATCATCGTGAGCGACACGCAAAAAAGCGGCTTCGACGGTTTCTTCCGTATCCAGTAAAAAACCACCCCGACGCAGAACGCGACGGAAATAATACTCAAAACGGACATCTTACCGCTCATTACGGAAAACGCCGCGCCGGTGTTATGAATGTGCGTCAGTGAAAATACATTTTTGAGCGAAAATATCGTTTCGCCGATTTCGGCGTTCGCCGCGATCAGGTATTTCGCAGCCTGGTCTGCGGCTGTTATCAGAAGCGTGATTACAAGCCAAATCATGATATACCTCCGATATAATCGAACGCACCGTAAATCTCATCCTGCGTCACGTCCGTTGTCTGCATGACCTCGCCGATTTTAACGGGCAAAACAAATTTCAGCTTACCCATCAGCTTTTTCTTGTCCTTCTGCATATAGCCCATAACAATATCGTTTTCGGGCAGCTTCACGCGCGTGCGGAAGCCGTAAAGTAAAAGCGTGTCCTCTATCCGTTTCAGATCGTCAGCCGTGAGCATGCCGCGTTTTTGTGCGATATACGCAGCCCCTATCATGCCTATACCGACACATTCGCCGTGCGTCATCTGAAAATCATACGCCGACTCGACCGCATGACCGATAGTGTGACCGAAATTCAAAATCGCGCGCAGTCCGTTTTCCCGCTCGTCATGCATAACAACGTCGGCTTTTATCGCGCAGTTGGTTTTCGCCATTCTGATAAGCACATCGCTGTCGAGAGCCTTTATCGTGTCCGCGTTGTCGCAAAGATAACCGAAAAATTCCGCGTCGCGGATAATGCCGTGCTTTATGACCTCGCCCATACCCGAGACAAACTGCTCCTCGGGAAGGGTTTTCAGCGTGTTTACATTTATGTAAACCAATTTCGGCTGATGGAACGCGCCCAAAATATTTTTGCTTCCGGCAAAATCAATACCCGTTTTACCGCCCACAGAGCTGTCAGACTGTGAAAGAAGCGTAGTCGGAATCTGAATAAAGTCGATACCGCGCATAAAAATCGCCGCCGCGAAGCCCGCCATATCGCCGACAACGCCGCCGCCGAGCGCGGCTATCATGCTTTTTCTGTCAAGTCCATGCTCGATACAGGCATTGCATATGCCGAGAATAGAATCCATGTTCTTGTGTTCCTCGCCCGCTTCAAACGCATACACGGCGGCGTCATAGCCGTTATCGCGCAAAAGAGCGCGGACCTCGTCCGCGTAAAGCTTTTCAACGTTTGTGTCGGTTACTATCAAAATTTTTTTGGGAGCGTTAATTTCCGCCATGGCGGCGGGCAGTCCCGCGAAGTCCGACGAGAATTTTATATCATACGAGCGTTCGCCCAAATCAACATATAATTTTTCCATGATTGATTTCTCCTTTTACAATTTCAACGCCGCGACGGCGTTAAGCGTCATGTCGGCGAAATCGCCTTCGCAATAGCCGTAATAGCCCGCGCAGGCTATCATTACCGCGTTGTCTGTACACAGCGTCGGCGGCGGGTATATCACGTCTATCCCGCGCTTTTTCGCCCGATCCGTCATTTTTGCTCTAAGCGCGCTGTTCGCCGCAACGCCGCCCGCTATCGCTATCGTTTTATTTCCCGTTTTTAAAGCCGCTTTGATCGTATGCTCGCATAAAACGTCGGTCACGGCGTTCTGAAAGCTCGCTGCTATGTCGGCTTTATTGTACGTTTCACCGTTTTGGTCGAGCTTGTGCAGATAGTTTATAACAGCCGTTTTAACGCCGCTGAACGAGAAATCGAGCGAATTATTATCCATTCTCACGCGCGGAAACTGTACCGCGTCGGGATCGCCTTCTTTCGCAAGCTTGTCTATAAGCGGACCGCCCGGGTAGCCAAGCCCAAGCACGCGCGCGATTTTGTCAAATGCCTCGCCCGCCGCGTCGTCGCGCGTTCTGCCCATTATTTCAAAATGCAAATAATCCTTCACTTCCACAATATGACTGTGTCCTCCCGACGCGACAAGACATACGAAGGGCGGCTCCAAATCGGGATGAGCCACGAAATTTGCCATTATATGTCCCTTTATGTGATGCACTGGTACAAGCGGCTTGCCGAGCGCGTACGCAAGTGCCTTTGCGGTCGACACGCCCACCAAGAGCGCGCCTATAAGACCCGGTCCGTATGTTACCGCTATCGCGTCTATGTCGTCAAAAGTAACTCCCGCGTCCGCAAGTGCTTCGTCGATTACAACGTCTATCGTTTCTATATGCCGTCTGGACGCGACCTCCGGCACTACCCCGCCGTATTTCTTATGAAGCTCTATCTGCGTGTTTATCACGTTCGACATTATCCCGCGCCCGTTTTTAACGACGGCAGCCGCCGTCTCGTCGCACGAGCTTTCTATTCCCAAAATCAGTATGTCCTTCATTCTTCCTCCTATGTCCAAAAGAAAATCCATATATTCCCGTCGGAACGAACGCCGCACGCGTCAAAGGTTTTTGACGCGCGAACGATTTTAATCGAGCGGCTTTGTCATTATGATCGCGTCCTCGTCGTTATCGCTGTAATAACGCTTCCGCGCCCCGATAGGGACGAAGCCGTATTTCTCGTATAGGCTTTGAGCGGCGATATTGCTTTTGCGTACCTCGAGCGTGAGTAGATCGAGCTTTTTTTCGCGCGCGGATTTTATCATCGCTTCGATAAGCATACTTCCTATTCCCTGCCGTCTGTGATCGGGATGTACCGCCACGTTCGTTATGCCGCCTTCGCCGGACACGTTCCAAAATCCCGCGTAACCGATGCAGCGGCCGTTCTCTTTCGCCGTGAAATATACGGCAAGTCGGTTCGACATTTCCTCACGCAAGGATTTTTCCGACCACGGCGAAGCAAAGCAACATTCCTCGATACGCGCGACCTCGCCTACGTCGTCCGCGCTCATTCGACATATTTCAATCATTTTTCTCACCGCCGCCCTCCAGCTTATCCGCGAGAGGAACAAGCAGAGCGTAAATCATATCCGCACATTTTTTATACACTTCCTCACTCTCGCCGTAAGGGTCCGGCACATCGTCCGTCCGCGACACATATTCGGCAAGCGTAAAAACCTTGCCCGAAGCCATCGGTTCAAGCGCGCGTTTATGCTCCGAGGTCATAGTCAAAATCAAGTCGCTTGCGTCTATAAGCTCTTTTGTAACCGTCTTTGCTCTGTGATTCGACAAATCCGCGCCGTAAGCGCGCGCCGCCCGTATCGCGTTTTCGCTTGCCGCCCTGCCGTCGGGCGCGCAAAGCCCCGCCGATTCGATGCGGATATCAAGATTTCTGTCCACGGCGATTTTGTCCATCATCGCCGCCGCCATCGCGCTTCTGCACGTATTTCCCGTGCATATAAAAAGTATATTCATCGTTCTTACTCCCTTCGACAAGGTTAAAAACGGCGTTAAACGTGTATTACGTTGTGAGAAGCCGCCTTATATAATCTGTTTTTTACCGCCGCGCCGTAACCGTCCCGTTCGCAGAACTCCGCGAATACTATGTCGGCTCCAAGCTCGTCGAACTCTCTGAGGGCGGCGAATAAATTTCTGGCGTATTCGCGATTGCTTTCGCCCGCGCTGAGTATCACAGCGTCGTCATACTCCGCGCCGTACATCGCAAGAACGCCGGTTATTTTTCCTTTACACTCTTGAAGAAGCTCCTTTATTTTACTTTGCACAGCTTCCTTCTCGCCCTCCACGACGATCACCTGCGCGTCGGGCGCGTAATGTTTATACTTCGTACCAGGGCATTTGGGAACATCGTCCGGCGAAACCTCTTTTAGTATATTCGCGTCGTTTAGAGCGTGAACGCCGATTTTTTCGAGATCGGTACGCGTAACGGCACCGGGGCGCAGTATTACAGGTACGTCCGACGAAAAATCCACGATAGTCGATTCAACGCCCACCTCGCACGAGCCGCCGCAAATCACCGCGTCTATCCTGCCTATCATATCCTTTATTACGTGTTCGGCTTTTGTGGGACTGGGCTTGCCGGACAGATTCGCGCTCGGCGCGGCGACAGGCACTCCCGCCGCTTTTATAAACCGACGCGCCGTATCATTATCGGGACATCTTATCGCAACGGTATCAAGTCCCGCCGTCACGGTATTCGGGATAATATCGTTTCTTTTCAATATTATAGTCACGGGACCGGGCATAAACGCGTCCATAACGCGCCTTGCGTCGGCGGGTATTTCGCGCGCGACCTCGCTTATCTGTTCGACGCCGCATACGTGTACTATAAGAGGGTTGTCCGAGGGTCTCCCCTTCGCGGCGTATATTTTTTTTGCCGCAGCCGCGTCGAAAGCCGACGCTCCGAGCCCGTACACCGTTTCCGTAGGAAACGCTACAAGACCGCCCGCGCGTATGATTTCTCCGGCGGTGTTTATATCGTTTTCAGTTGTTTTGAGTATTTTTGTTTCCATAGCCTTTTACCGATTTCTATTGTTCTGTTTTGATTCTGACCGCGGCGCGGACGCCGTATACGTTATCCACATTTGTGTGCAGAATAAAGCCGTCGTTTTTCATATACCTCTGCATTTTATCGTTATAGCCGTAGGGACACAAAATCCAGTACGAACCGTTAACGTCTATATCCTCCATCATGCTGAGCGTCGGAATATATATCATGTCGTCCACATGATGCTTAAACGCCGTTTCGCTCAAATCGGCGACCTCCTTACGAGTCGCGCTCCAAAAGTGAGTATGATCTCCCGATTCCGCAAGCGCGCGGTCGTTGTAGGTAAGCATTACCTCGTTGCTCGTCGGAACTATCCTCGCAAGCTCGTCCATTGTAAATTCGTTTATAAAATCGCTGTTCAGCCATTGACGCAAATCGCTCGTCTCCCACATGTTGCTTTCTGCGTCGAATACGCTTTGTGTCACACATTCCCTTGTCACAAGCTCCACAGTGCCGTCCGAATATTCCTCCATTATCTCCCACTTGATAGGCTCGCCCGCGTATGTGCCGAACGTCACGCTTTCCTTCGGCGGCTCTATCTGAAGTCCTATGACGGCGGCGGCAAGAGCCGTAACGGAAATAATTCTTCCGCGCATACGCATATTGACTATGCTTATTATTATCGCGGCGAATACTATATCCATAAAATTCGTAAACAGAAACATATGCTTCATAATATCCGCTTCGCCGTTGCCGAGTATCGGAAGGCACATGTTTATCCACAGCCCGACTATTAGGACGTACATCGCCATAATGATGTACAGACGTTTCTCATTCGTGCCGCTTCCGCTTCGGACAAGATAAATATGCACAAGCACGACGTAAATCGTCATAATGAGTGCCATGATAAACACTATCAGCGGATTATACAAAAACCTCGACGCGACGCGCAGATTGCTCCAGCCGCTGTAACGGTCGGAATAATACATTAGCGTCGTCTCGGAATTTCCGCAGTTAAGCGGGCGCAGAGACGACGCGTTCTCTATCGCGAACGCGACTTTATGCACAAAGCGCACGGGGTGACGAATGTAGAAAAACAACACATCGACCTTTGACACCTTGTCGTAAAAATCATGCTGAAATTCCGGCGTCGTTATGTCTATCGGATACTCGTCGGCGTCCATATACGCGTGCGTATTGATAAGCGGTTCGTATTTTTCGTCTATACCGAGCTGCTCCAGATCCTTTTCCGGCGTTTCCGTTTCCTTCAGTGCGCCGAAGAATACCGACTGGTATGTTGTGTCGTTATGCATCCACGCCGGAATACTCACGTAAAGATTGGCTATACATACCGCCGCAAGTATTACCGAAACGGCTATACCTATGCGATAAAGCTTGTCCTTCCTGAGGAATACGAACGAGAACGCCAACAATGACACGATGACCGCGTAAGGAACGTTCGCGAGCTTTGAGCCGGCAAACAGATACAGCGACACGAAGAAGCACGCTATTTTCGGTATGGTCGGACGCTTGTAAATAAGCAGTCCAAGCGCGATAAGCATCATCAGCGACACATATTGAAGCGGTTCGCCGTAGAACGAGTTGAAATAAAGTATGTATCCCGCGTCGCAGAACATCACGACAAACAAGACAAACACGGCAACTCTTATTTTCATACTGTGATCCGCGAAAAACGTGAATATACCCCACGCCGCCGCGGAAAGCATAAGTATGTAGATAAACGCGAGATACGCTATGTTGTAATCGGTTTCGTCGCGTACAAAGACGGTATTGGCAACAAAATTCATTAGCTTGGAGGCTTTGATTATGATAAACTGCGGCGAAGAATATATTTCTTCGTCGCCGTTGTTCGTACACAGGTACGACGCCTTTTCCCAAAATGTGTCCCCCTCCACGTTCATCTTGTAATTTTGCTTAAACAGATAATAATAATTATCCTCGTCGGCGTACTCCATATTGTTGACGAGCAGCACGCGTCTGAAATCGCCGTTGTCCGACAAGCCTATGTTCTCGCCCATGTAAAGTACGGAAAACGACAGTAAAAACACGATTATCGCACCCACAAGGGGAAATATTCTTTTGTTCTCTTTGAATGAAATCATATTCCCCTCCCGAATTTCCGTTTCTTTGCGCTAAGCCTTTTTCACCGCATATATCCGCTTTAAACAAAACAGGCGGAAAAGTTTCCGCCCGACAAATTCTATTTAAAATAAATGACTGCTCTTTCGGCTGTATCCTCCCGAACGCTTTGAATCGTTGCTGCGTCTGAGCGTCTGCATTTTTTCGTCGCTGTCCTGCTTGAATTTCGACAGCTTATCCTCGAACGAAAGCGAGGACGCCTGCGGCTCGCTCCAGTCTATTTCAGCCGGACGTATCCTGCCCGTTTTTTCTTGTTTCGGCGTATGCGTACCGCGATGCTTTTCGTTATGCTCGTCGGCTTGTCTGATTGAAAGACTGATCTTTCCGTCCTCTATCTTTATTATCTTGACCCGTACCTTATCGCCCTTTTTTACACATTCGTTTATATCGGCGACGTACTGCGACGATATTTCCGATATATGCACAAGTCCCGACCGATTGTTCCCTATGTCCACGAACGCACCGAATTTCATAACGCTTACTACTCTGCCGTCCACGATACTACCAACTGAAATCATAATTGTTTTGTTTGTCCTCTCTTATTCGTTTATTGCTGTTCGCCGGATACGTCTATAAAAATCTTGGCGTTGCTCTTTACGAGACCGAGCTTTTCACTTGCTATTTTTTCTATGTACTCGTCGGTATTTACCTTTGTTTTCAGTATTTCGACTTCCTTCTGGCGTTCCTTCTCATATTCTATGCGTTCGTTGAGCTGTGCGATCTCGACTTTCGACGCTCTTATCTGCGGAATTTGCATAAGCCCCTTGAACGCCATGCCGCCCACAAGCAATATGAGTACGGCTATCTTGATTTTCTTATTATGCTTTATCACAAAATCGACTATTTTATTTTTGTATTCGCTTAGCATATGCGTCGCGGCTCCTTTGTATCAGTTTTTTTATTTGTCCCGCTACGGGTACTACTAAAATTTTATACAAAAACATCGACGGTGTCAAGAGTATTTTGAAAATAAACCCGACAAATTTCAAAATATTTTCGATTATGAGCAAAAAAAGCTTCAAAATCCATCTGCTCGCGAGCAGAAAATAAAAAATCCCGCCCAAAAGAAGCCCTATCGGCTCATACGCTCTGAATATACCGCTGTTGAAATTCCATACGCACGCCATGACCGCAAACACCGCCGCCGCCGTAAAAACCACGTCGCTCACAGCCACCAGAACGGACGGCGGTTTAAACGTCATGCGGACGGCACGCAGCAGGTCGAAAAAAAGCGAAACGGCTGCGCCGCAGCATATCATAACGATAAAAACCAAAAGGTCTTTGTTCATCATTTGAAAAGTCCGGCGAAAAAGCCCTCGCCCGCCGCGCTGTTATACTGCGCCGACTGGAGCTCTCCGCTCACCTCAAGCGTCCCCGAATCGGTATTAAGCTGACTTATGCTGAGTTTCTTGCCCTTTATCACAAGTCCGCCCATCGACGTTTTCAGTATTACGCGCGTGTCGGAAAATTCCGACACGTCCTTTACTCCCGACAGCGACATGTGCGCCCTGTTCTTTATCGTGATTATATGCTCGGCTCTTTCCATTTCCCCGACCTCCCCGTTTCACGCTTTCGTCAGTATAAATTATATGAGAATGTCGGGCAAAGTATTACACAAGCGGTTTATACAGCGTCGAAGCATCATTTTTCAGGACGTGCTCGGCAATCGACGCGACCTGTACCTTTACGGTCCTTTCTCCCATTTTTATCTCGATTATGTCATTTTCCTTTACGTCGTAGGACGCTTTGACGATTTTTCCGTTCACCGTTATCCTTCCGCAGTCGCACGCTTCGTTTGCCACGGAGCGTCTTTTTATAAGTCTTGAAACCTTAAGATACTTGTCTATTCTCATTTTTTCGGAAAACTCCCTTCGAAATATACAATCCATGTTATGAAATACGGGCGGCGCGTTATACGCGCCGCCCGTATTTTTATAAATGCTCTATTACTTATTTACAACGTCCTTAAGAGCCTTGCCCGCCTTGAAAGCAGGAACCTTTGAAGCAGCGATCTTGATCGTCTCGCCCGTACGGGGATTCTTACCCGTTCTTGCGTCTCTTTTTCTTACTTCAAATGTGCCGAATCCAACAAGCTGTACCTTTTCGCCGGCGGTAAGAGCTTCCGTTATAGATGCCGTAACCGCTGCCAACGCCTTTTCAGCGTCCTTCTTTGACAATTCTGCTTTCTGAGCAACTGCTGCTACCAATTCTGTTTTGTTCATGATTTTTCCTCCTAATCATTCAAAAAAAATTTTTTGTTCTTACGAACATTTTTCACAGAAATGCTCGTTCATGGATAATTTTATTACATTTTTTTCGATATGTCAAGACTTTTACGCCATTTTAAGCCAATTTTCCTAAAAAAATTATAATTTCAGTGTCTTCAGGAAATCCGCAAGGCGCATTTGTTGCTCAATGCTAAGTTTTTCGATTTCGGGCTTTAAGAATATGCTGATCTTGCTTTCCGCAAAATCCTCCGTGTCAAAAAAGTCCCTGAGCGTAACGCCCAGAGCGTCGCAGAAGTAAGAAAGAGTTTCAACTGTCGGATTTTTGTTCTCAAGTTCAACATCGCGCAGATAACTCTGAGAAATGCCCGCCAAATTCGCGAGCTTGTTCACCGTAATACCTTTTTGTTCGCGCAAAGCCTTTATTCTAAGTCCCACATTCATAGATAAATACCTCCGCATACAGTATAACATCAACAGTGAAAAAGAATTATATTTATAGAGTTGACAAATAATATTTATAGATATATAATGTTATTGCTAATGCGATAGACGGGGTGGAGTAATTATGAAGAAGACGGAAAACGGATATATGTATATGGCGGTCTGCTCGATCCTTTGTCTGTTGCTCGTTCAGAGATTCGCCGCAGGAATAAAATATATGCCCGTCATGGACGATTGGTTTTTGTACGGCGACATGTGCGACGATATATGGACGCAGTATGTTATTCCGAATCAAAAATTTTCCATAAGACCCTTTGCGGGACTCGCCGATATATTCATCGTCGGTCCCATGTTCCGCTCGATGTGGGTGCTGAAGCTTTTTATATGTCTGATGCTTGTTTCCTCCGCGTTCATGCTTTGTGACGTACTTTATAAGGACGGATTTACGCCGCGCGGATTCATGATGCTTATGATTTGCCTGTTTCCGCTCAACATCGAAGCCACATACTGGATGGCGTCGGCGATACGAAGCGTAAGCGCGCTGTTTTTTGTGTCTCTGTCGGCGTTTCTTATTATGAAGTATTCCGAATATAAAAAGAAGCGATACATGGCGTTTTACTTCCTGACAGGGTTTTTCGCGGTGGGATTTTGCGAGCAGGTCATACCGCTTTATATACTGCTCAGCTTGTATCTCCTATCGAGACACGCCGGCAAACGCGCTATGGCGATTCCGTTCGTACATACCGCCGCAATAGCACTTTATTACATATTAAACCGCAGCTCCGAAGTCATAAGCGAACGCGGACGTATTCTAACGAGCGGGATAGCGAGCCACACGGTGCTCATAGGCTCCGCGTTTCTGCGCGTCGTCGGTCGGTTGAACGCGAAAATGATTTGTTCGGGCTTTATACGCGGCGTTAACGTCCTCGTCAAAGGTCACGGATCGCTTCTTTTACTCACGTCCGTATTATGCGTGATTTTCGCCGTATGCGCTTCGCGCGGATATCGCGATAAACGTTTTTGTATAAAAAAAGCCGTATTCGGGCTTCTTATGTCGCTGAGCGGAATAATCATTTTTTTCGTGATAGAGGACACGCGTTTTACTCTGCGTTCCGTATTCTTCTTCACAGTCGGTATCGGCGTTATGTTTGACGAGCTGCTTTCTCTTATACCGCGTAAAGTCAGGACGGGCATATGCGCCGTGATTTTTTCGTGCGCGGCGTTTGTCTTTACCGTATCGGGAGCGGGCGAAGTAAGCCGATACAACGACGTGTCGGCGCACGATTCGCAGATCGTCCGTAATATTACGGACGACGATTTCGCAAACGATTTAATGTCGCCCGACATACACGCGTATTTGCTCGATACCGTTGCTTATTATCCCGACACGGAGAGCACGGAATATTACGAAAATATACGCGCCGCGTGCAGCGGTATTGCGGATTTATCGGGGTGTCTTATGCACGAGTTGAATACGAGAAATATAAACCATATCGTCCCCGTGGAAAACGGCGCGGAATTTAAGACCGCCGGTGACGAGACTGATTTTGAAACGCTGCTCCTGTCCGACAGCTGCCGTTTCTTCGCGCTTATGCCGAATTACAGCGTTATAAATATATACGCCGTCCCCGAGGGCAGCGGATCGTTTGCCCTTACCGCAAAAGACGGCGGGCTGTACGGTCACATTTACCTCAGGGACGGCGCATACGTGTTCGAAAAAGACATAACTCAATAAAATATTTTATTTCTTGACGCTGTTCCAAAGTTCGTCGAGCTTATCCGGCGGCGTGTTTGCCAAATCAAGTCCTTCGGATAAAGCTTTTTCTTCCATTTTTTCAAATCTGTTTATAAACTTGTCCGACGCTTTCGCAAGCGATATCTCGGGAGTAAGTCCGAGATGTCTGCCAAGGTTTACGACGCTGAAGAGCAAATCTCCGAATTCCTCCTCTGTTTTTCCCTCTACGCCCGACGCGGTCGCTTCCTTGAGTTCTTCTATTTCCTCGTTTATCTTATCGTATACGCCGTCCGTTTCGTCCCAGTCGAAGCCGACACCCGCCGCCTTTTTCTGTATCTTCTCGCTTCGCATGAGAGACGGCAGGTAACGCGGTACGTCCTTAAGCATAGCGGTGTACGAATCAAGATTTTTTTCTTTCTTTTTATTCTTTTCCCACTGTCCGAGTGCCTCCTCCGCGCTCGCCGCCTTGTCGCCGCCAAACACATGGGTATGGCGCGTTATAAGCTTTGTGCATATTTCGTTTACAACGTCGTCGAAGTCGAACGCGCCCCTTTCCTCGGCTATCCTCGAATGAAACGCGACCTGCAAAAGCACGTCTCCCAGCTCGTTCGCAAAAGCATGATCGTCTCCGCTGTCAAGCGCGTCGATCGCTTCGTAACATTCCTCTATCATACTCTTCTTTATGCTTTGGTGTGTCTGCGCTCTGTCCCACGGACAGCCGTTTTCACCGCGCAGTCTAACAAGTATGGAGCGTAAATCGACTATCGTATATTTTTTCATATGCTTTACTTCCTCTCTGTTTGTAATCAATCTGATTATACCACCTTGCGCGGATTTTTACAAGCCTATCCTTTGAGAATCATTTTTACCTCCTTCACGGATACCGCGTCCGTCAGAAACAGCGCGGCAATATACGCCGCTCCCGATACGGCGCAGACTGCCGCAGGGTACATTATTTCGCCTATCGAAGCGAACGGAGCGCGGACAAGGCGTATTACAAACAGCATAAGCGCGGCGGCGGCGGAGGGTTTTATGATTATCGCCGCGACGCTCTGCTTCAAGCCCAAACGTCTTCTTACAGCGATCATATTTAACACGGCGGTCAGACTGTATGCGGCAACGGAGCTTAACGCGCTGCCGTAAATGTTGATTTGCGGCACGGCTATCAAGAAGTAGCTCATGGTAAGCTTGACCGCGCTGCCCGCAAGCGACGTAAAAAACGGAAGCATTATCATTCCCGACGATTGAAGTATAGCCGAAGTCATCTGTGTTACGCAGAGCATAACGGCGCACGGCGCGACCGCTTTAAGCATCGGCGCGGCGGTAGCGTTTCGGAAAAGCACCGACAGTATTTCGCCGCTCATCGTATACATTATGACGGCGCACGGAAGCGACAGCATGACCGCAAGACGTATTCCCATATCGGCGGCAAGACGCGCCCTGCGCGTATTATTTACCGCCCGCGCGCCCGCGATTATCGGCAGTATGCTTACTCCGAGCGTCGCAAGTATGCCTACCGGCAGATGAAACACGGTCAGCGCGTAGCCCGTGTACGCACCGTATACGAATCTCGCCTTATCGGGCGAAAAGCCGCCGTCGAGCAGACGCGAACGTATAAGCGTCGTGTCGGCGATCCCTATCGCGTTCGAAACCACGGACGCGCACAAAAGCGGCAGCGCGACGGCTGTCAGATCCTTCAGTATCTCCCCCGCGCCCGTCTCGGATCTGACATGCGTTTCTTTTTTCTCCGCAACATACATGAATATAAGTATCGCCGTCGCTATGATCTCTCCCGCCGTAACTCCCATTATCGCGCCGCCCGCCGTTATCTCCGTTCCGAAGCGCGCGAGGAGCGTCGCAAGATAATATCCCGCGGCAAGCTTTACGACCGACTCCACTACCTGGGATACCGCTGTCGGTATCATATTCGCCACTCCCTGATAATAGCTTTTATACGCGGTGCCGAGCGCGACGAAAAACACCGACGGCGAGATCATACGTATCGCGAAAATCGCCTTTTCCTCTTTCATCGCCGCCGCAAAAAACGGCGCGAGAACATATAACAGCAGACTTCCCGCCAATCCCACAAGCGTCAAAAGCAGCGCGGACACGTTCACCGTTTTACGCATACGCGCCGTTTCGTTTTTTGAATTTGATTCGGCGACGAGCTTCGATACGGCGAACGGAAGACCTGAAATTATAAACGAAAGAAACATTATGTAAACCTCAAACGCGATATTGAACACCGCCATGCCTTCCTCCCGCAGTATGTAAGTAAGCGGAATTTTAAATACCGCGCCGAGTATTTTGGAGACCGCGTTCGCCGTCATAAGAATCAGAGTGCCGGTAAAAAAGCTTTGTTTTTTCATATCCGTGTCAGAAAGCTCCCTTCACAATTTTAAAACTTGTCTTTACATATTATTTGTGATATAATGGATTTAGAATAATACGGAGGTTTAAAAATGCTTATAGATAAGATTTCATCGGCAAACGGCGTGCTGCGCGTACCGGGCGACAAGTCTGTTTCTCATCGCGCCGTAATGCTCGGTTCGCTTGCGGACGGCGTGACGGAGATAAAAGGTTTTTTGATGGGCGCGGATTGTCTTTCGACCATCGAATGTTTTCGAAAAATGGGCGTCGGGATAGATGTTGCTTCGGAAAAAGTGACTGTGCGCGGAAACGGTATGCGGGGACTGAAAAAACCGCTCGAAACGCTTTACACGGGTAACAGCGGTACGACGACGCGTCTCCTTTGCGGCATATTGTCGGCTCAGAATTTTGACAGCGTCATCACCGGCGACGCGTCGATACTGAAGCGTCCCATGGGCAGAGTCACAAAACCGCTCTCGCTTATGGGCGCGAACATAGAAAACGAATATTGTCCTCTCATCATCCACGGCGCGCGTCTGCACGGTATCGAGTACGATATGCCGGTAGCGTCCGCGCAGGTAAAGACCGCCATTATACTTGCCGGACTTTACGCGGACGGAGTGACGCTTATAAGAGAGAAAGAAAAATCCCGCGACCATACGGAGCTTATGCTCGGCGCGATGGGCGCGGATATAAAAATCGACGGTCTCGATATAACGGTAGGCAAAACGAACAAACTCGAAGCCGTAAATACGGTCGTGCCGGGAGATATATCTTCCGCGGCATTTTTTATGGTGCTCGCGTCGATCATGCCAAATTCATGCGTGACGATAGAAAACGTCGGCGTGAATCCGACGCGTACCGGCATTATAGACGTACTCCGCGATATGGGCGCGGATATCAAGCTCGAAAACATACGCGAGAGCGCGGGCGAAAAAGCAGCCGACATCACGGTACGCTCGTCTACTCTTAAAGGCGTCGTAATAGGCGGCGAAATTATCCCGCGTCTTATTGACGAGCTTCCCGTCATCGCGGTCGCCGCGGCGTGCGCGGAGGGTACGACCGTTATAAAAGACGCTCGTGAGCTAAAGGTCAAGGAAACGAACAGAATACGCGCGGTCGTCGACGAATTCACAAAATGCGGAATAGACATTACTGAGACCGACGACGGCATGATAATAAACGGCGGCGCGGATATACGCGGCGCGGACTTCAGGACTTACGGCGATCACAGAATGGCTATGAGCCTGACCGTGCTTGCGCAGGCGGCTTACGGAGAATCCACTCTCGACGACGCGGATTGCGCGAGGGTATCATACCCGAATTTCTTCGACGACTTCCGTACTCTGGGAAAATAAAATTCACACTTGTATTTTTAACGTAAAAAACGCCCTCTATGGTTTTTCGACATTACCATAGAAGGCGTTTTATATTGTACGTTTTACTGTTCGTCGATTTATTTCATTAAAAATTCATCGACCGCATCGGCGGCGCGTCTGCCCTCGCGTATCGCCCAGACGACGAGACTTTGACCTCTGCGGCAGTCTCCCGCGGCGAAAACACCTCTCAGACTTGTCTTGTAATCCTCCTCCGACGCGAGTATATTGCTGCGCGCGTCGGTATCGAGCGTAAGCTGTGACAAAAGCTCCTGCTCGGGACCTGTGAAGCCCATGGCTATAAGCACCAGCTCGCACGGACGCGCGCTCTCCGTTCCCTTTACGGGTACGGGCGAACCCGACGACCAATCCACCTTCACCGTATGAAGGGTTTTTACCTGTCCCTTTTCGTCGGCGTCTATCTTCGTAACCGTTGTGAGGTATTCTCTGGGATCGTGTCCGTACAGCTCTATCGCTTCCTCCTGACCGTAATCGGTCTTTTTGATCCTCGGCCATTCGGGCCACGGATTATCCGGGAGCCGCTCCTCGGAAAGCTCCGGCATTATCTCAAGCTGCGCAACGCTCGCGCATCCGTGACGTATCGCGGTACCAACGCAATCCGTTCCCGTATCGCCGCCGCCGATAACAACGACGTGCTTATCCTTCGCGTTTATAAACATTCTGTCCTCAAAATTTGAATCGAGCATACTTTTTGTATTCGCCTTGAGGAAATCCACGGCGTAATGCACGCCTTTAAGCGACGCGCCCTCGACGCTTAAAGGTCTCGGTTTTGTGGCTCCGCAGCAAAGCACGACCGCGTCAAATTCGTTCACGAGTTTTACAGCGGGATAATTCTTTCCTATCTCCGTGTTGAGACGAAAGGTTATTCCCTCCTTCTCCATCAAAGCAACGCGCCGCGCGACAACGCTCTTGTCGAGCTTCATGTTAGGTATGCCGTACATCAGCAGTCCGCCGGCTCTGTCTGCGCGTTCGAACACGGTCACGCGGTGTCCCATCTGATTAAGCTGGTCGGCGCAGGCAAGTCCAGAGGGGCCGCTGCCAACTACGGCTACGCGCTTTTCCGTCGATTTTTCGGGTATTCTCACCTCTACCTTGCCTTCGTCGAACATCGTGTCTATGATGTGACATTCTATGCTTCGTATGGTAACGGCGGGGTCGTGCATACCGAGCGTGCATGAGCCTTCACAAAGCGCGGGACATACTCTTCCCGTAAATTCGGGGAAATTGTTCGTGAGCGAGAGCCGTCTGTACGCTTCGTCAATATCACCTCTGTAAACGAGGTCGTTCCATTCGGGTATGAGATTGTTTAACGGGCAGCCTATCGAAGTTCTGCCGATTTGCTTTCCCGTATGGCAGAACGGAACGCCGCAGTCCATGCATCTCGCGCCCTGAAGGCGAAGCTTTTCTATGTCGAGATGCGTATGAAATTCGTCCCAGTCGTTCATTCTTTCCTTCGGAGGTCTGTCCTCGGGAAGATGACGGTCATATTCTAAAAATCCTGTTGGTTTTCCCATTATAATCAGCCTCCTTTTTTACGCTACGTCTATCTTTTTTCCTGTCACGTTTTCGAACGCCATGAGCAGCGCGGCGTCGCGGTCCGTACCCTTTGAAAGCTCGTCGTCAAGCACGGTCACAACCTTTTTATAGTCGCTCGGTATTACCTTTACGAAGTGTTTCGATTCGTTTTCCCAATCGTCTAAGATATTCTTTGCGATATCGCTTTTCGTATATTCGTAATGCTTTTCTATCATTGAGCGAAGTATTTCCGCATCTTTTTTGTCAAGCTTCTCCAAGAGAACAAGTTCCTTGTTACAGTTTTTGTCAAGCTCGCCGTCCTTGTCGTAAACGTAAGCGGTACCGCCTGACATACCTGCGGCAAAGTTTCTGCCCGTTTTTCCTATGACGGCGACGCAGCCGCCCGTCATGTATTCGCATCCGTGATCGCCTATACCTTCGACGACCGCGCTCATACCGCTGTTACGCACGCAAAAACGCTCTCCCGCGCAGCCGCGTATATAAGCCTCGCCCTTTATCGCGCCGTAGAACGCGACGTTGCCTATGATTACGTTTTCCGACGGCGTGAATTTTACGTCCGACGGCGGCACCGCTATTATCTTGCCGCCCGAAAGTCCCTTGCCTATATAGTCGTTACTGTCGCCCTCAAGCTTCATTGTCACGCCGGGGGCAAGGAACGCGCCGAAGCTTTGTCCCGCGCTTCCTACAAAGTGCAGCTTTATGCTGTCGTCCGGCAATCCCTCTTCGCCGTGCGCTCTCGCGATTTCGGACGAAAGGATCGTTCCCGTGACGCGGTTTATATTCGTGATTTTAAGCTTCGCTTCTATTTTCTTGCCGTTTCTTATCGCCGGTTCGCACAATTTCAGCAGCGTGTTCATATCGAGCGTTTTGTAAAGCTCGTGATCCTGCGTCACGTTATGATAACGCTCGAAGTCGTTCGAACATATTTTCGGCTGGTACAAAAGCGACGACAGGTCTACCTCCTTGGCCTTCCAATTGTCTTCTATTACTCTCTGGCTCAGTCTTTCAACGTGTCCGATCATTTCATCGACAGTCTTGACGCCGATTTTCGCCATCCATTCCCTTAGATCCTGAGCGATAAAGCGCATGAAGTTTTCCACATATTCGGGCTTGCCGCAGAAACGTTTCCTCAGCTTCGGATTCTGCGTCGCCACGCCCACGGGACACGTATCGAGGTTACATACGCGCATCATTACGCAGCCTATCGCAATCAGCGGACCTGTGGCAAAGCCGAATTCCTCCGCTCCCAAAAGCGCGGCGACCGCCACGTCGCGTCCCGTCAAAAGCTTGCCGTCCGTCTCTATAACTACTCTGTTTCTGAGGTTGTTCATCAAAAGTGCCTGATGCGTTTCCGCAACGCCGAGTTCCCACGGAAGTCCCGCGTGTCTTACGCTTGTTCTCGGAGCCGCGCCCGTGCCGCCGTCATAGCCGGATACAAGTATTACGTCGGCGCGGCCTTTCGCAACGCCCACGGCGATAGTTCCCACTCCGGCTTCCGATACGAGCTTTACCGTAACGCGCGCGTCGCGGTTCGCGTTTTTAAGGTCGTGGATAAGCTGCGCCAGATCCTCTATCGAATATATATCGTGATGCGGCGGCGGTGAGATAAGTCCCACTCCGGGCGTCGAATGTCTCGCCTTGGCTATCCACGGATATACCTTGCCGCCGGGCAGGTGACCGCCCTCGCCGGGCTTCGCGCCCTGCGCCATCTTGATTTGAATTTCTTTCGCATTCTGCAAATAGTGAATATGCACGCCGAATCTTCCCGACGCGACCTGTTTTATCGCGCTTGAGCGGCTGTCTCCGTTTTCATCGGGTATGTAACGTTCTGGGTTCTCGCCGCCCTCGCCGCTGTTCGACTTGCCGCCCAAACGGTTCATCGCTATCGCCAGACATTCATGAGCTTCGAGCGATATCGAGCCGTAGGACATCGCGCCCGTTTTGAAACGCTTTACGATGCTTTCGACGCTTTCAACCTTGTCTATCGCTATCGGCTTGTCGATAGTCTTTATATCGAGCATACCGCGTATTGTACACTGACGCTGCTGATGCGCGTCCATTTCACGCGCGTATTCCTTATAGAGCTTATAGTCGCCCTTGCGGCACGCCATCTGAAGTTTATAAATACTCTCGGGATTGAACATATGGTATTCGCCCTTGGCTCTCCATTTATATTCGCCGCCCGTTTTTAATGCCTTTTTGCCGTTTACCTTGTCGAACGCTTCGGCGTGACGCATAAGAGTTTCTCTTTGGATATGTTCAAGTCCTATGCCGCCGATACGCGTCGTCGTACCCGTGAAATATTTCTCGGTCACGCTCTGCGCTATGCCGAGTGCTTCAAAAATCTGCGCGCCCTGATACGACTGTATTGTGGAAATACCCATTTTGGACATTACCTTTACTATTCCCTTTGTACATGCCTTGTTGAAACGCTTAACGCCCTCCTCGGCGGTGCATGAGAGAAGCTTCTCGTTAACAAGCTCCTCGATAGTCTCGTAAGCCATGTACGGATTTACTCCGTTCGCGCCGTAACCTATAAGACATGCGAAATGATGTACTTCTCTCGGTTCGCCCGATTCAAGCACGATCGACACCTTCATGCGCGTACCCTTACGTATCAAATGATGATGCAGTCCCGACGATACGAGCAGCGCGGGTATCGGAGCCTTGTTCCTGTCGGAACCTCTGTCTGAAAGTATGATTATGTTATATCCGTTTTCTATCGCTATATCAGCGGCTTCGAATATCGTGTCCATAGCCGTCTCCATATCGTTTTCCTGATTCTTGTTGAACAGCGACGGTATGGTTATGGAACGGAAGCCCTCAAGATCTATATCGCGGAGCTTTTTAAGCTCCTCGTTCGTAAGCAGCGGGCTTAACGCTCTTACCTTACGGCAGTTGAGCTCGGAGGAGGTGAGAAGATTCTGTTCGCAGCCGAAAAGCGTATACGTCGAAGTCACTATCTGTTCTCTTATCGCATCTATCGGCGGGTTTGTCACCTGTGCGAAAAGCTGCTTGAAATAGTTGTACAAAAGCTGCGGCTTTTCGGACAGCGCGGCAAGCGGTATATCGGTACCCATGGCTCCTATCGGGTCGTCTGCGTTTTCAACGATCGATTTGATCGTCATATTCACGTCCTCCCACGTGTAGCCGAATATCTTCTGTCGGGTAAGAAGCGGCAGAGTGTCCTCGCCGTTCTCACGGTTAACGAACATATTTTCAAGCGCGATAAAATGTTTGAGCATCAAATGCTCGCTTGCGCCGTTTGTGCTTTCCTTTAAACGGCGCACGAGGTCGTGCCACGCGTCTCCCTTCTTGCCGCTTTCCGCGGGTAAATCGTCAAGCTCCACAAGCGTTTTCTTTACCCATTTACTGTACGGCTTATGCTTCGCTTCATATTTCTTGATTTCCTCATCGGAAATTATTTTACCCTTTTCCGTATCTATGAGCAGCATTTTACCCGGATGCAGACGTTCCTTGCGTATAATTGCGGATTCCTCCACGTCCGCGACGCCTACCTCGGACGAAAGGATAATCATATCGTCGTCGGTCAGGTAATAACGCGCGGGACGCAGACCGTTTCTGTCAAGCGTCGCGCCGACGAAGCGTCCGTCCGTAAACGCGACCGCTGCGGGACCGTCCCACGGTTCGGTTATACATGAATGATATTCATAAAACGCCTTCATTTCGGGGTCCATGGAATCGTTGTTCTCCCACGGCTCGGGTATCGTCATCATGACCGCGCGCGGCAGAGAAAATCCCGAAAGATGAAGGAACTGCAAATAGTTATCCAGCATCGCGCTGTCCGAGCCGTCCTCATTTATTACGGGCAGGATCTTATCCATGTCGCCCTCAAACTCGGGCGTCGCGAACATTCTCTCCCTCGCCTTTACCCAGTTTACATTGCCGCGTATCGTGTTGATTTCACCGTTATGTATGATGTATCTGTTCGGATGCGCCCTTTCCCACGACGGGAACGTATTCGTCGAGAAACGCGAATGAACGAGCGCGATAGCCGTTTCCATATCGACGTCCTTCAAATCGAGATAAAACTCGTTGACCTGGTCGGGCGTGAGCATACCCTTGTACACGAGCGTTCTCGCCGAAAGCGACGCGAAATAGAAGTAATTGTCGTTTCCCGTTTTTCTGATTTCCTTCTCGGCAAGCTTGCCGATTACATAAAGACGTCTTTCAAAATCATCCGCGCTCATTTTTGAGCCTTTGCCTATAAACACCTGCACAATATGCGGCATGGCTTCGCGCGCGCTGTTACCTATGCATACCTCATACACAGGCACCTCGCGTATGCCCAGGAGCGTCTGTCCCTCGCGTTCTATAATGTTGGAAAGAGACTTAAGGCTTTCCTCTCTCGTGTCCTCGTCGGGCGAAAGAAAGAGCATACCTACGCCGTAATCTCCCTTTTTCGGCAGCTTTATTCCCTCGTTTCCGCACACCTTTTTCATGAACGCGTGCGGCATCTGAATAAGAATACCCGCGCCGTCGCCCGTGTCCGGCTCAGAGCCTACGCCGCCGCGATGAGCAAGATTTCTCAAAATCTGAATCGCCTGATTTATGATTGCGTGAGACGTTTTACCCTTGATATTCGCGATAAAGCCTATTCCGCACGCGTCATGTTCAAACTTCGGGTCGTAAAGACCCTGCTTTTCCGGCAGTCCGTTGTATTCCATTTGCTTAAATTCCCCTTTCAATACATAAAAAGACGTTTCAATCGAGATATGTTACACTGAATTTCTCATTCGTAGGGGCGACCGCCGCCGCCCTCCGATATCATATCGGGTACGGGCGGTCAATGACCGTACCTGCATATTTGAAATGTAACATTTCCGACCGAAACGCCTTTGCTTCGTTATGCTTATAAATATTCTATCACACCGACATTCCCATGTCTACTGAGATATTCTACAAAATTGATTTGATTTTTTCCATAGCCTTTATAGTATTTTCCTTCGTGGAAAATGCCGTAAGTCTTACGTATCCTTCGCCGCTCGGACCGAATCCCGAGCCGGGGGTCGTCACAACGCCTGTTTCCGCGAGAATTTTATCGAAGAATTCCCACGATTTCATACCGTTCGGAGCTTTTGCCCATATGTACGGCGCGTTCTCGCCGCCGTAAACCTTAAGTCCGGCTTCCGTGAGCGACTCGCGGATAATTTTCGCGTTCTCAAGATAATACGCAACGGCTTCCTTCGTCTGCTTTTGACCCTCGTCCGAGTAAACCGCTTCGGCGGCGCGCTGTATTATGTAAGGAACACCGTTGAATTTCGTGCATTGACGTCTGTTCCACAGCGCGTTCAGCTCCGTCCCGTCGATTTTAAGGTCGTGCGGCACAACGGTGTACGCGCAGCGCGTACCTGTGAAGCCCGCCGTTTTTGAGAAGCTCCGAAACTCTATCGCCACTTCTTTCGCGCCTTCTATTTCATATATGCTGTGCGGCACGTCGGGATTCGTTATAAACGCTTCATACGCGCTGTCGTAAAGAATTACCGAGCCGTTTTCCTTCGCGTACTCGACCCACGGTTTCAGCTGCTCTCTCGTCGCCGCGACTCCGGTCGGGTTGTTGGGGAAACAGAGGTAGATAATGTCGACCTTTTCCTTCGGAAGCTCCGGCATAAAGCCGTTCTCTTCGGTACACGGCATGTAGTAAAGGTTTGTCCAGTGCTCCGAAACAAAATCTCCCGCGCGTCCCGCCATAGCGTTTGTATCGACATAAACGGGATATACGGGATCGCATACCGCCACCTTGTTGTCAACGGAGAAAATATCTCCTATGTTACCGCAGTCGGACTTCGCTCCGTCGGAAATGAAAACCTCGTCGGGAAGAATGTCTATCCCCCTCGCTTTATAATCCTTTTCAACTATTTTATTCCTCAGGAAATCATAGCCCTGCTCGGGACCGTAACCTCTGAACCCTTCCGCTGTTCCCATTTCGTCCGTCGCCTTGTGTATCGCTTCTATCACGGCGGGCGCGAGCGGCTTCGTGACGTCGCCAATACTCATTTTGATGATCTCCATATCGGGATGCTCTTCGCCGAACTGCGCGGACTTCTTTGCAACGGTCGAAAACAGATATGCTCCCGGGAGCTTCAAGTAATTGTCGTTAATTTTTGCCATTTTGATTGTTCCTTTCATATGTTAATTTGAAATTTTTACATTATTTGCGAGCGGCCGCGAGGGTCGCCCCTACGGGCGGATCGTTTGAAATGCGGGCGGCCAATGACCGCCCCTACGATGTGCTGCCCATCGTTTGGCTCCTCTTAAGGGGAGCTGTCGGCGAAGGCGACTGAGAGGCAGTATTAAAATCCGTTGCCACCTCTCCTCAAGGAGAGACTAACATAAAACCCCTATGGTTCTACACCTCTATTTCGCCGTCGAACACAAACCTCGCGGGGCCCGTCATGTAGACGTTGTTTTCCTTCTTGTCCCAGCGTATATGGAGCGTTCCTCCGAGCAGAACGAGATCCGCTTCGTCGCCTACCAACTCGGACAGATTCGCGGCGACCATAGTCGCGCATGCACCCGTGCCGCAGGCAAGAGTTTCTCCCGCGCCGCGTTCCCATACGCGCATTTTTATCGTTTTTCTGTCAACGATTTGAGCAAATTCGGTGTTAATGCGTTTCGGGAATAATTTGTGATTTTCGAATTTAGGACCGAGCTTTTCTATTTCCAAGCCGTCCACATCGTCGATATATGTAACCGCGTGCGGATTTCCCATCGAAACGCCCGTCACAAGATATTCCTTTCCGTCGACCTCGACAGGCTGCCGGATAAATCTGTCCAGATCGGAGTCTATCGGAATGTTCTTCGGCACAAGCTCGGGACTTCCCATATTGACGCAGACAGTGTCGACCATACCGTTTTCATCGAGATTGAGCTTTAAAATTTTGATTCCGGCAAGCGTTTCAAGCGTGATCTCCGTTTTGTCCGTAAGCCCCTTGTCGTGAACGTACTTACCGACGCAGCGCGTTGCGTTGCCGCACATTTCAGCCTGCGTACCGTCGCTGTTATACATATCCATGCGAAAGTCCGCTTTGTCCGACGGACAAATCAGAACAAGTCCGTCCGAGCCTATCCCGAAATGTCTGTCGCTCACCGCTTTTGCCGTCGCATTTATGTCGTTTAATGTTTCTTCAAAGCAGTTTACGTAAATATAATCGTTTCCCGCTCCCTGCATTTTCGTAAATTTAAATTTATTCATATTTTACACTCCTGTTATTCCGCAAATCGCGTCCGTCTTCTTGACGCGCCGTAGGGATATTCGCCCGAAAGCGTTATATGCCGAGTATCTGCCGCGCTGTATCCGTGAATTTCGCGCCCGTGTCCATACTTCGCTTCTGTATGAAACGATGCGCCTGTTCCTCCGTCATCATGTGATTTTCCATCAGGTACGCCTTCGCGTCGTTTATTATTTTCTCCTCCTGCGGAGTGCGCTTCGCTCTGTGCTTGCGTCTTTCTATAATTCCGACAAACGTTTCTATGGCGTTTATAAGCATTTGCCTGTTTACCGGCAGCGTTACAACGAAAATATCCTGATTGTAAATTTCATTCTTCCTGTCGGCTCTGACTATGCTCATAAGCTTATGCCCTTCGCTCAGATCGTCCATTACTTCGTCCGCGACGGCGTCCGGCAGCTTATAGCCCATGATCACAAGAACCTCGTCAATATCGGTAACGGAACGCAGAAGCTCAGCCTTTGAATGGCACACGGCGTAAATATCGTAGCCGCTGCCGTCAAGCATCCTTCTTATTTTGTCGGCTGTTTCATTCTTTGAAAAAGCCAGTATCACTCGTTCCACCGCCGCTACCTCCTAATCGGGAATTGTTTAATATTCTATAAGATATTTTTCAATTTCCCATTGATTGATGGTACGGCGGTATTCTCCGTATTCCTCCTGCTTTGCGTCAAAGTAACCGGCGGCAAATTTTTCGCCCAAAAGCTCAGATATGAACTTCGATTTGCGTCCTATTGCTATCGCTTCGTTAAGGCTTATGGGCAGGCTCTTTATTCCCAGATACTCCCGTTCCTTGTCGGACAGCTTGTAGATGTTTACGTCTATACTCGGCGGAAGCTCTTCGTTGTCGCGTATACCCGCGAGACCCGCCTTCAGACACGCCGCAAGCGCGAGATAAGGGTTCGCCGTCGGGTCGGGCGAACGAAGCTCCACGCGCGCGTCGTTCTTGTTTCTCGACGGCGGTACGCGGACGAGCAGACTGCGGTTGCTCTCCGACCATGAAATATAACACGGTGCTTCATAACCCGGTATAAACCTCTTGTATGAATTGACCGTCGGATTCGTCAGACACGCCATATCGGGCGTGTATTTCAAAAGTCCCGCTATGAACTTATATGCCGTGTCCGAAAGTCTGCCGTTGGGCTTATCGGACGCAAATACATTTTTTCCGTCCTTTTTCAGCGACATTGTCAGGTGCATACCGCTGCCGTTTTCACCCTCCATAGGCTTGGGCATAAACGTCGCGTGCAGTCCGCTGCGCTTCGCGATAGTCTTGACGACCGTGCGGAACGTAACTATCCTGTCGGCTGTCTTGAGAGCGTCGTCGTAACGGAACGTTATCTCATGCTGACCGGGTGCCATTTCATGATGCGACGTTTCGACAGCATATCCCATTTCCTCAAGCGTCAGACATATCTCTCGGCGGCAGTTTTCGCCGTTGTCAAGCGGAGCAAGGTCAAAATAACCGGCGTTGTCATGCGGGTCGATAACGGGATTTCCTCTTTCGTCTGTATTAAACAGGAAAAATTCACATTCGGGACCTACCTCAAAGGTATACCCCTCTTTTTTCGCCTCGTCGACGACGTTCTGAAGAATACGGCGCGGGTCGCTTTCAAGCCGCTTACCGTCGGGCTTGTATACGTCGCAGATAAGACGCGCAACCTTTCCCTGATGCGGACGCCACGGAAAAATCGTGAACGTGTCAAGGTCGGGATGCAGATACAAATCGCTTTCCTCTATACTTACAAATCCTCTTATCGAGGAGCCGTCGAACATACACTCGTTATTGAGTGCTTCCTTAAGTCTCGACGTTGTAATAGCCATATTCCGCATCGTGCCGAGTATGTCTGTAAACTGAAGGCGCACAAACCGAACGTCTTCCTCCTCAACCAGCTTTAAAATGTCGTGTTTCGTCATCGCAGCCACTTTCCTTTCATTAAAATATATCCGATGTGATTATTTATGTTCAAGCGCGTATTATCAAAAAAAGGCACTTCTTCCCCATAGAAAAGAAACACCTTTGCTCTCACTATATTTTAGCACAGTGAAAAAAGTTTGTCAAGACTAATATTTGCTTATTTACAGATTTTATTTACTTTTTTCCGAACGCGTCAGAAGAACGCCGTATCCGCTCCAATCCTCCGTTCGGCGTATTACGGCTCCGTCGGCGCAAAGACGAATGTCCGCAGTCGGCGGGTAAACGTCTTTTACGGAAAAACCGCGTATGTCGACGCGAACCTCACTCGGCGCGTTCTCGAAACAGTGAACGACGATAAGCGCGCCGTCGTCGTTTTCTCTCACGACCGCCATATATCCGTCAGGATGACGGAAGCTGCGTATCCTCGTACCGAGGATCCTTGTCTTGCCGCGTTTGATTATCGGAACGGCTTTTTTGTAAAAATCGATCCCGTGCCGTATCATGTCCCACTGGACCTCGGAAAGCTCCGTAACGTCGCCCGACAGGCACATTCTGCCCAGAAACGCCGCACTGACGGAATACGCTATTCTTTTCAGGCTGTCGTCCTTGCGTATAACGCACCAGATCTGACACTGACGCGGCAGCACAACTCTATGCAGACTCGCGGCGATAATTGGTATTTCGACGCACTCATGCGCGTCGGAAAACGACGCCATCGACGAAAGCGACATAAAGTACGGCTCCAGCCTGTTGCCGCCCGACGCGCAGTTTTCTATTACAAGGTCGGGGATCTCCTTCCTCATTCGTTTAAAATATTCGGCTGACGCGAGCATGTTTTTCCTGAGCCCCTCGCCGAGACTGTCCTCGTCGTCACAGCCTATACCTATCGTGTCGTTGTAATCGACCTTTATGTAGCCGAATTTGTTTCTCTTTAAAAATTCTATCACACGTTCGTCAAGATAACGCGTCACCCATTCGTCGTTCATATCCCAAAAACGTCGGCTTCGCGTTGTGAGCGTCAGACCGTCGCGCTTTAAAAGATGCGCGGTATTATTATACGCTTCGGTCATGCGCCCGACATTTTCTATCTCAAACCATATTCCGGCGCGCATACCGTGAGCGGTTATAAGCTCGGCGGTTTTATCTATTCCTTCGGGGAAAAGAGTATCTGACGGCACGTAGTCGCCCATGCTTATATCCCATCGTACTCCGTCCTTCTTGAACCAGCCGCAGTCTATCACAAAATAATCTATGCCGCGTCCGTCGAGCGCGTCGAGAATACGCGCAACATTTTCATGTGACGGGTTTCCCCATGTCGTACAGTATTCGTTAAAAATCACCGGCAGGCTTTCCTCGCAGTCCGGCACGCACAGCGCGTCCTCCTGAGCTTCCGTCAGAGCGGCACACACATCGTCGATCCCACCGAGACACGCGCTTACCGCGGCTTCCATACCCGAAAAGGTTTCTCCCTTTTTCACCGTCTTTATCCAATGTCCGAATTCCCTATCGGCAAGTCCTCCCGAAATACACACGCCGTCGTCCGCGCGCGTCGCTTCCATTTGCCACGACGACGGAGCCTGCATTTGTACGCCCCATATAACGCCGTTCTTCACATCCTCGACAGCCGCGAACGGGAAATATCCCTTGACCGGCATCGAGCCTACCTGACCGAAGCGCACGCTTTTTGAATTTGCTCCGCACCAACATTCCTCAAGCTGCAAATCCTCAAGCGTTTCACTGACAAGTCTCCCCTCGCAGCTCCATTTTCCCCGTATGCGGTGGAGCAGCATTGAATTCTCGCCGGAGCCGTCAAGATAAGGAGAAATGTTCCACAGCGCGAAGGTTGAAAGCATTTCAAGGCGTATATCGTCGCCGGTACCGTTTTCAAGCTCCGTTTTTATTTTAACATAACCGCGTCCGGCGCGGTGCGTCAGTATATGATTTATTTTAAGTCCCTTATCGGACGCAAGACGCGTCGTTATACGAGTTTCGCCGTCTTTCTCCTCGACCTCCTGAGCGTCGAATTTTAAAGAAAGCGTCGTCTCACCGTATTTCATCGACTCGCCGCCGAAATAACCGTCCGGATAATCGTCCCCTATTATCTTCGCTTCGGCAAGCGAGTGAACGCGCGCGCGTCTTTCATACATCGTCTTGTCGGTAAGCGGCAAAACGCACAAGCCTATAAGGCGCGTGTCCGTATCGAGACTGTACGCGACGCGCATATTACCGAGCACAGCCGAATAAATTTCCTCGATCATGTATTTTCTCCTTCCGCAATCGCTTTTTCGACGTCGTTTTACGCGGCGATATTTTTAAATATAATATCACGGCTGAAACGTGAAGTCAAGCACGAACGCCGCCGTATGCGGCTTTAAAGCGGAAGCTCTTTTTTTACGCGTTCTATCGCTTTTTTCTCTATCCTCGAAACCTGCACCTGGGACACTCCGATAATTTTCGCGATTTCCGACTGCGTTTTGCCGCGAAAATACCGCAGCAATATTATTTCTTTTTCGCGCGGGGTCAATCGGCTCAGGATATCGTCTATCATGACCTTGTTGATAACGCCGTCCTCTATCGCATCACCCGCGATCACATCGACGAGCCGTATCTCCTTTTCGCCGTTATCGTACACGCTTTCGTAAATACTCTCCGGCGGCGCGGCCGCTTCGAAAGCTTCCAAAAGACTTTCCGCGTCCACTCCGCATTCCTCGGCTATTTCGTTGATAGTCGGTTCGCGGTTAAGAGTTTTCCTGAGCGTTTCTTCGCTGCGCCAGCCCTTCATGGCGTTTTCCTTAAGCGTCCTGCTTATCTTGACCGCGCCGTCGTCACGCAGGAATCGTTTTATCTCGCCCGCGATCATCGGTACGGCGTATGTAGAAAACTGCACGTTATACTGCGGGTCGAATTTTTTTACAGCCTTGATCAGCCCTATCGCGCCTATCTGCGTAAGGTCCTCCGTCTCGTATCCCCTGTTTGCGTAACGCTTCACAATACTGTAAACAAGCCCCATATTATTTTCCACCAGCGTGTTTTCCGCCTGCTTGTCCCCCTCGCGGGCGCGTTCGATTAAAGCAGCATTGTCACGCATAGCTATTGACCGTCAAATCCTTTCGTCTATTCCAATTTTTTTGTCATTGTGATAGTGGTACCCTTACCCGATTCGCTTTTTACATCGAGAGAATCCATAAACGTCTCCATTATCGTAAAGCCCATGCCCGAGCGTTCCAGTTCCGGCTTGCCGGTAAAAAGCGGTTCGCGTGCGCGCTTCACGTCGGGTATGCCGACGCCGTCGTCCGATACTGTAAAGGTGACCGTATCGTCCTCTATCTTCCCTTCCATGGTAACGTTACCCTCGCAGCCGTCGTAACCGTGTATTATGGCGTTCGTGACCGCCTCGGACACCGCCGTTTTGATTTCGGAAAGCTGGTCTATCGTCGGGTCAAGCTCCAAAATAAACGCCGCCGCGACGCTTCTCGCAAAACGCTCGTTATCGGAGCTGCCGGGGAACTCCACCCTCATACTGTTTTTATACATTTGCTTCCACCTCCCTCATGCCGTCCTCAACGCTGTCCGCTATCACTGCGATATCCTTTATGCCCGACATGGCGAGTATGCGTCCCACGTCCTCCGACGCGCCGTAAATGATCACTCTGCCGCCGAGCGACTTTGCGACCTTGTAGCGTCCCATTATAACGCCTATTCCCGAACTGTCCATAAACGAGACGCGGCTCATATCAAACGCAACGTTCCTCGCGCCGGTACGCGCAAGCTCTCTGTCCACGTTTTCTTTTATACCGACCGCCGCATGATGGTCAAGCTCGCCGTATATTTTGACTATAAGCGTATGATGCTTACCCGATAAAAATAATTCCATGCTCTTTTCCTCCTGTATTTTGATCCTGCTATATTTTATTTCTGTGTTTTACCTTATTTATCCTTTGGCGAAAATCGGGAACCTTTGTCGAAACCGAAAAAAGAGCGAAAAAAAAGACATAAAAAAACCCCGGGATAACCGTCCGCAAAAGCCGAGTTTCTACCTGCCCATGCAGGTGGGTCGCTTCTCGGATGCTTTATATGTCCACTGGCATTCCCGAAGGAAAGGAGGCGTATACGCCGCAGCCGAAGTAAGCGTCCCTTATAAGATTTGTTGGTAAAAAAAAGACTTTTTAACGCGAAATCCCAGGGTAATGGGCTATTAACTTTTTTCTAATTATATGATAGCATAATTTAAGAATAAATTCAATAGGCAAAACAGTTTTTTTTATAAAATTTTGCTTTTTTTATTCCTCTTGAGCCATCTCCTCGTCACGTCTCAAAAACTCGTTGAAGGCGGCTTCGAGACGCGCGTCGTCGTCTACCATCACAAGCTCCGCTTCCTCGCTCTCGATATCGCCCTCGACCTGCATTATAAGCACCTCGTCGCTCTCCTGTCCCTCGGGCATTACCTCGACAAGCGCGAAATATGTTACGCCCTCAAACTCAAACACGTCTATCGTCTCAAACTCTATCATGCAGCCGTGTTCGTCTTCCAACATTATTATGTTATTTTCCATAATCAATTATTCCTTTCTTTTTTATCGGATATATTGTAATATATACCGCCCGAATTGTCAATATCTTTCAAAAATTATTATGCGACGCAAGATATCCTTCAAGTATTATGCACGCGGCGACGGTGTCCAATACGTCTTTGCGCTTCTTCCCGAACGTGCTCGTCTCATTGAGGTATCTTTTCGCCCCGACGGAGGAAAGACGTTCGTCGTAAAAGACTATTTCACCTCCGTAGATCTTCTTGAGAGCGTCCGCAAATTTATACGTTTCATCGGTGCGGAAGCCCTCGCTGCCGTCCATGTTTTTCGGCAGACCGATCACTATCTTTTCCGCAGCGTATTCCTTTATAACGCCGTCAAGCTCAGACAGCAACGCTTTTCTCGATTTGTTTTTTATCGTGCGTACGCCCTGTGCCGTAATACCCAGCGGATCGCTCACCGCAACTCCCACGCGCGCGTCTCCGTAATCTATGCCAAGTATCCTCATTTATTTTTCCCTCCGTTTTTTCTTATATATATTATAACGCCGATTTTGCCGCAGCGCAACATTTTTCTCTTGACTATGCGTAATATAAATTATATAATAATATACAAATCATGACGGAGGCGGTTTGTATGGCGAAACTTCTGTTTATATTCAATCCCCGCTCTGGAAAGGGTTTAATCAAAAATCATATACTTGAAATACTCGATATTTTCACAAAATCGGGCTACGATGTTACGGTACGTCCTACGCAGGCAAAGCTTGACGCTTACGATTACATATGCGCCAACGCCGGCGAATACGACAGGATAGTAATTTCCGGCGGCGACGGAACGCTTAACGAGGGCGTTAAGGGTATGATGAGCTTCCCGCAGACGGAACGCAAGCCGATAGGCTACATTCCCGCGGGTACCGCCAACGACTTTGCGGCAACGCTGAACATTCCGAAAAACATGGAGAAGGCCGCGCATCTCGCAGCGTCCGGCATACCGTTTGCATGCGACATAGGAGACTTCAACGGTAAAACTTTTAATTATGTCGCGGCGTTCGGCGCGTTCACGGACGTGTCTTACGACACTCCTCAGGAGATCAAAAACGCGATAGGACACGCCGCTTATCTCATCGAAGGCATAAAACGTCTGCCGAGCCTTCCGTCGTATCGGGTAAAAATAAAGTATGACGGAGGAGAAATAGACGAGGACGTGTTCCTCTGTATTATACTGAACGCCACGTCGCTCGCGGGCTTTCTCAGCACGGAACGGCTTATGCGCGTCAGTCTGTGCGACGGATTGTTTGAAATGCTCGTTTTTCGCCGCACGGTCAACCCGCTCGAGGTGCAATCCGTACTCGCTTCGCTCCTGAAAGGCGAGAGCGAGGGCGAAGGATACACGATAGTCAAATCGTCACGTTTTGAAATTACATCGTCCGAAGGAATAAAATGGACTCTTGACGGCGAATACGGCGGCGAAACATCGCGCGCCGAGATAAAAGTGCTGCCGTCGGCGGTTTCGTTCATAGTCGACGAAGAAAGCGCGGACGCGATAGGCGGCGCGGCGGCGAACAAATAATTCGTTAAGGAGACATAATATGGATACAATTGTACATTCGATCGTAGAGGGGCTGAGCGGCAAAATATCAAAAGAATTCATCGTGTTTCTCGTGTCGATGATCCCTCTTTTGGAGCTGCGCGGCAGCATACTCGCCGCAGGATTTCTGGACGGTATGAGGTTTCTTCCCACATACACAGCCGCCGTCATCGGCAATATGCTTCCGATACCGTTTATATTGCTGTTCATAGAAAAAATATTCACGGTGATGAAAAAAAGCAGGCGATTGCATAAAATCCCCGAATGGATAGAAAAAAAAGCGATGTCAAAATCCGAGCAGATAGAAAAATACGGTTATTTCGGGCTGTTTTGCTTTGTCGCCATACCGTTTCCCGGTACGGGCGCGTGGACCGGCAGTCTGCTGGCGGTGCTTCTGGGAATGAATCTGAAAAAATCGTTCGTTTCGGTGCTTCTCGGAGTAATGACCGCAGGACTGATAATGTCCTTGCTGTCGTTCGGTATACTTCAGGCGATTTTTTAAGACATAAAAAACCGCTCCCAAGGGCGGCGTGAAATAAAACAGTAAGGTATGTTTTTGCGGGGTAAGGTCGTATTATGCGACCTTACCCTGCTTTTCATTTTGAAACAGCGACATTGGCAGAAATCCTACCAAGTCGTAATAAATGTCAATTTGCTGTGTCCGTTTGCCGTTTATTTTCTCCGGCGCGTGGACGTAAACGCG
>CANQJC010000001.1 GCA_947624165.1 uncultured Clostridia bacterium | reverse complement strand
ACCGCGAAGTGTCGAACTCGGTTTTATAAGAAATACGTTCGCACTCGCAATAAAAATAGAGAACGGTCTTTAATGGCTGTTCTCTATTTTTGTAATATTTTTACTGTGAAAATAACACTGACCGTGACACTCTGGCACTGTTTGTGACACTGTTTGTGCCAAAAACCGTGCCACAAAAAAGCGAGTATTTAAGCCAAAAAATCCAAATAATTGATGATCTGGCAACACTGCACACACAAAAAGTAAAAAAAAGAATTTTTTTTGAAATGAATAAAATTTAATTTAATTATTCTATAAAGAGTATAACCCCTTTATATTACTATATTTTTATAAAAAATAATTAAAAAATAATTAAATATATTTAATTTAATGAAACATATTCGCGGGGCAATAGGGCTTGTCAATATGCCCCGCGAACGCCGCATAAAACGCCGCATAAAACGCCACATATTTCGCAAATTTACGCTTCTTTGTAGAGCTAAATACTCAAATCTAATTATATCTTAATTATTGACTTTATTAGATAAATATGGTATAATGGTATAAAAAGATTGGAGATGATATTAATGCCGAATAATAACACAACAGACACGAAGCAAAAAAAAGCGGCGTATTTAACCACTTTTATGTTATCTCAGGACTATATACCTGCGCATTGGGATTGGACTGATGATGAAAAAACAAGTTTAGGTATATGCTTAAATACTGCTAACGTCATTTATAATAGGCTAATGAACGCAGGGATTCCGGTAAAAGAAGCGTATGCTATCACGCATGATAAAGATGAACACGAAATCTGGGACGAATATCAAAATAAGTACATAACGAATTTTACTTCTAATCATATACATTTTATGGCAAAATTAGAAAAAGGTTGTACACTTACGGATTTAGCGGGAATTATTGGTGTTTCTGAGAATTTTATAGAAAAGCCGAAAGCAGGCAGATATTCTTACGACAATCTTCTATCATATTTAATTCACATAAAATATCCTTCCAAGTACCAATATGATCCGCATGATGTCGTAACCATATGCGGAACTGATTATATTAAATACTATCGGGAAAATCATAGAAATTGGATGCACGGGCGTGCGGAAAGAATTGCTCAGGAAGCAAAATTTAGATTAATAGACATAAAAATGCTAATAATGAACGGTGAGATAACATTAGAAGAATTAATATCAGATGATAAATACACATATATTATGTGTCAGCATTATGGTTATATTGAAAAGTTTTGGGAGAATTATAAAAAAATCATAATAAATAGAGAAGCTAAACGCTTGATGGACGAGGAAGGTTTGGATAAAGTTTCAGCGACAATACAAGCAATGAGCCGTTATACCGATTGATAAAAATTCTAATAATGGAAACACAATATGCCGCCATATGGTAAATACATCATATGGCGGCGTTCATTTTATTTTTGCATATTTCTATTTACATTTTGGAAATGATGTGATACAATATACCTGTCACATATTTTCTTTAATATTTTCGCCGATTACGGCTCATGCTATGGAAAAGGCGTGGGCTACTTTGGCAATATACCGTAATTGGTGAATTTATTGAGGGAAGATGTGTGACAACAGCTTTTTAAGGTCAAAGTCTTGCGTTCTTTTTAATGCGTGACTTTTGCTTTAAACGGCGGGGTCACGCATTTTATATTTAAACCCTCAAAGAAACAAAAACAAAACGGAAAGGAAGATTTACACAATGAAAAGAAGAATCAAAACAATCTTATCGCTCGCAGTTGCGGCGATAACGGCAACGGCGGCAATAACAGCGCAAGCCGCACAATTTTCAGACATCAGCCCCGACCATTGGGCGTATAACAGCGTTACAAAAATGGCGGAGCGTGGTGTTTTTTCCGGCTACGAGGACGGAACATTCCGCCCCGGTCAGGCAATGACGCATGAAGAATTTGTCAAGACAATTGTTGAGTACGTCGCACCCAACAGCGTAACACCTAAGGGCGCGGATTATCAGCAGGTTATAACGGACGATCCGACAAATCCACAGTATTGGACAAATCACTGGTCAGCATGGGCTCAGCCGTACCTTGATAAAGCGTTAGAGCTTGGTCTTATCGGCGATGGTAGCGATGTAAGCAATAAGAAAATCGCAACGCTCCTTGACGATTACGATGAAATTATCAATGGTACAACTGATACAAATACAATAGCTCTTGAAATTGATCTTGATGACACAGATAATATTGCACCTAATACGTTTATCACACGTGAAGAGGCAGCAAGACTTATCACAAGAGCACTGTATTTAACACATGACAATAATCATTTGTATGATAATATAGATGATACACCTTATGTATGTGTTGGCAACCCTTATACTATGGGATATAAATATGCAGGTTACACTGTTGGGCGTATTTGTACGGGCGACATTCGCACAGTAATGAAATATTATTTCAACAGATTGCTCGGCGGTATTGTTTGTGATTTCAATGTGGACACAGGCGTACCTAATGGTAATGGCATATGGGGCGTTACACCCAATTACAGACGCGATGTTATTGTTGCATTCGTAAACGGCATTATCGGCACAGATGAAAACTGCATGTATAATCCTCAGCAAGCCGTTACAAGGGCTGAGGCGGCGGCTATCATTCTTAGACTTTCGGATAAAAATGAAAGATTGTTTTCTATTGATGATTATGACGCAACAGAAACATATCTGGATAACGTTATGATTAACGCTAATAAAATAGCAGAAAACAAAACTGCAAATGAAATAAGTATCCGTATGGAAAAATACGAGACATCTCATTAATTCGCCGCTAAGCGTAATTCACATTTTCAAAACCTCACGCTCCGCGTACATTCGCGGGGCGTGATTTTTTTACGTCAATGTCCTGTCTTGAATTTTGCCACACAGTACACTTATATATGACAAATGCCCGCCCGTGTGTAGACGGGCGGGCATAGCGGTTTTAATGTATCAGCCGCCTAACTGAAAATCATCGGTTTGTGTTTCAATAGTGATGTCATTACTTATTTTCTCTGCCATAGCCACTCTTTTATAATGCTTACTTTGATAAGGGCGATTTGCTACATTAGGCATAGGACGCTTTCCCGAATGATTGCCGGTATTATTATTTGAGTTTTTATTAGACATTCCAATGTCTTTCAGCAGCAGTTCTGCCATGGCAACTCGGTCTTTATGTCTTTTTATATCTATTATATCGCACATTTTTCATCACCTCCTTTATCTTTTAATCGCCGTATTGATAATCATAATTCTTATTTTCGGCAGCTTTAACAATATTGCCAAATAATTCTATGGCTATATCACCTCTGCTACGTTTATGACTATTTTCTGCGGTGTGCTTTTTTGCTTTCTCTAACCAATCGCGTCTACGGTTTGCTTCACTTACAGTCATTGCAGGGCGCGAAATGGGCTTCGTTTGTTTGACATTGTTCATTTCAATAAGAAAATTCTTAAACTGTTTTTCCAATTCGAGATAATTAATTTTAATGCCGTAACGGTATTTCTCAAAGATATTCGGAAGATTTTTTGTTTCACGCCATTTTTTATATTCATTCCATTTTTCGTCATGAATCCTGTTATGTTCCCGCATTTCATCAAATTTATCAATATCGGTGCTATCAATATTTTCCCAGTGCAGAAACGCAGCAAGTATGCGCCTAATGGCACTTTTAGCGGACAGTTCGACTTCTTTGTCTGTAGTGTCAATATTCGGTTCTTTTTCAGATAGCTTTGTAATTTTTTTAGAAATCATCGAAAGGTCTGTTTCATCTGTAGGCTTATTATAATTTTCCAATTTGTTTAAGCAATCTGTCAAATCGGGATTGCGGAATACACCTAAATCTTTTGCTTTTGACATTTTCGCGATTCCCTCAGGTTGATAATTTTCACCCATTTTATATGATTTTGATCTTAAATTATTGGGGATTTTATTATCATCAAAGCCAGATATATCGACTAATTCATACAAATAGTATTCAGGCTGCTTTTTCGTCTTTTTCCTTGTAATTACAGTAACGCCTTCTCGCTCACAACGTTTTTTGAAATCAGCTTCGCTAATTGAATCTTTTGCGGCTTTCCTTATGCGTGATTTTAAGTCCTCTTTCCAAATATATTCCTCTTTTTTTAATATCGGTTTACGATTTTCCTTTGCGGCGTTTTCTATTTCTTGATTGTTATATTTCTTTATTTCCTCGTTCATCGCCTTTTTTGCCCTAATTGTCCGTGTTTCTTTTTCGGCGGCGACTTTCGGGTTATCAAGCGTTATATATTCCTTGCATATTTCATCTACCTTATCTGCAAATTCTGTGGCATGGTATAAATTCTTTTTCATACCCTTAAAATTTTTCATATTGGAATCATTAACAAGTATATGTCCATGAAGAAATCCCGACGAGCCGTCAGACTGTATTGCGACAATACATTGATGATCTGGGAATAATTTTTCAGCCACTTTACAACATATATACAATCCTTTGGAAACATCATAAGAATCTTTTGCATTTAATTCTTTTGCCGAAAACGACATTATAAATCTATCAATCTGTGTTGTATGATATGATGCGGCTTTATTCCATATAGGCTGCATTTGCTCAACAAAAGGAACAACATTGTTCGGTAGCATATTTACACCGACAAGATAAATATTACGAACAGCATGTCCGTTATGACCTTTGCCGTTGCCAAGAACGTAATTTATTGCTTCTGCGCCGTTCTTTGTTCTGCTTACATGAGTGTACATAACAATCGCCCCGCTTCTTTTAATGCCGTTTCAAATCTGTACATTAACTGTTCAAGATCGCTTTCGCTTAGATTAACAGTTTTTCTCTGTATTTTCTCTTTTTCAACCCTGTATCTGCTGGTCGATATTTCTCCGTTAATGTTCATATTATGCAGATGTAATAAAACTATTTCTTGATTATAGTTTATGCCAATACGATTAAGCTCAATTTGTACTTTATGCACTTCGCCAAGTAAAGTAAGAATAATTTTTTTGATTTCATCTGCTTGTGTCTGATCGATAAATCGAACACTGTTTAGGTATTTGTTCAATTTATCTGACAAAGCCATTCTCACAAGCTCCGCTTGCGAGATTGCATTATCGGCGGCAAGTTCCTTGACTATTTCCCACACTTCGACAGGCAAACGCACTTTCATACTACGCATTTTGTGAGATGAAGCAGTCTCTTTTGTTTCTTTTACATCTCCCTGCAATGCGTGATTTGCTGCTTCGCCAATTTCATTCATCGCTATTGTCGCCGTTCCGACTTCATGCTTATTTTCTTTTATTGTCATCATTGCAAATCACACCTTCCATTATAGTGTATCAATAGTCGCCGATAATGCAAGTAGAGACAGTTGGGTCTCCCCACTGACTACTTGCAAGGGCTTCGCAGCCCCTTGACCCTGCTTTATGGGGATTTATGCCAAAAATCCCCCTTTGCTGCTATGCAGCATTCACCCCCTAATGGCTTACTCACAAAAAATGTAGTATACGAGTTAAACACATCTGCTCCTTTTTTGTGAGTTTAATATGCCTATTACTTTATAACTGCATAGCATTATAAGAGTTACGGCATATTATTTCCAACTGCGCTTATCCAAATCGGTAATAATGCTTATACTGCATTTTTTACTGCCGTTTGGATAGCTTCGTCGGAATTTTATTTATACAGTCTCAATGTTACATACTTGAAACTGCCGCGATATTTTTTTGAGTGTTTTCTGTATTTCTATCTGCGAGTATTTTGTCTAAATCAACTGCCAGCCGCCGCCCGATTTCCTCTAATTCGGCATTGCTGAAACCGTCTAATTTGTTTGCAACCTCGTTATTAAAAAATCCCTTTTCTATTAAAGAGCAAATCTTTGTTTTCCGTTCTTCGATTTTTTTCTGGAGTTTTGCTATAGCTTTTTCATACTCGCTGATAGACGTATTTCTAACCGCCATTATAAACACCACCTTTCTTTTTTGAAAATTTGTATAGTGAACCAACATTACACTATCAATATACCGAGTTTTTTGCCAAAAATCAACCCCCAAAAAAATTTTTTTTGAAAAAAAATTAATAAGTCGATGAAACCTCTTATATTGATTTTTTATGATAATTATGCTATAATATATAAAATTATAAATTATGACTTTCAATATAAGGGGACTAAATATGAAGAAAAAAAAGACAAATAATAATAATCTCGCCATTGCTTATTACCGATATAGCTCACACGCTCAAAATGAAACAAGTATAGACCAACAACGTGAAGCAGCACAAAAGTATGCTGAAGAACACGGTTTTCAAATTATCCGTGAGTATTGCGATGAAGCCCTCTCGGGAACTGCTGCTGATGATAGACCGCAGTTTCAATTAATGTTATCTGAAGTCGGTAAACTTCACCCTGCCGCGCTGATTGTATGGAAAACTGACAGAATTGCCAGAAATAGAGTAGATTCGGCATTGGCGAAAAAGGCAATACGGGATTCGGGGTGTGAAATACATTATGTGGCAGAAGCAATGCCGAAAGATGCCCCTGAAGCTGCATTAATGGAAGGACTGCTTGAAAGTATGGCAGAATTTTATTCTAAACAGTTAAAACAGAATATCGTTCGCGGCATGAGATATAACGCTGAGAACTGTTACTACAATGGGCATAAGATGTTAGGGTATAAGCCAGAGGAAGGGAAAAAAGCGAACAAAAAAATTTTAATTGATCCCGATACTGCTCCGATTGTTCAAAGAATATTTGCAGAATATGCGGCAGGCAAACAGCTTCAAATTATCGCTAACGAATTGAATGAACAAGGCTTTCGTACTGTGCTCGGAAAACAATTTACTATAAACAGCTTGCGCCACATCTTGCATAACGAAGCATATATCGGAACATACAAATACGCTGATATTATCGTAAAAAATGGTATTCCCGCAATTGTATCAGAAGAATTATTTGAAAAAGTACAGTCTATGTTTGAGTTGAATAAGCGTGTGAGCGTACATATGACTTCCGAGCAAGCCAGTTATGGACCGCCGCGCTACTGGCTGACAGGCAAGTTGTTTTGCGGTTATTGCGGCAATTCAATGCAGGGAGTATCAGGGACAAGCAAAACGGGCAAAAAGCATTACTATTATTATTGCTCTGGGCAACGCAAGCACCAATGTAACAAAAGCCCCATACGACAAGATATTGTTGAAAATATTGTGAAGCATGCAATTTATGATATTCTTGCCAACTCAGAAAATTCTATAAGGATAGCTGATGAAGCCAGTTATTATTATAGCACACATTACAACGATACAAGCTATATTGACAGTATGAAAGCAGAATTAAAAAATGTAGAAAATTCTCTTAATAATCTTGTCAAGGCTATAGAGCAGGGTATTTTTTCAGAAACAACAATGCAACGACTAACTGAGTTGGAAAACCAAAAGAAGCTTATAGAGAATAGTATTGAAATTGAGACTGCAAAACAAGAAGTAATGGCTGACCGACACAGCATAGAAAGCTATTTTCATATGTTTAATGACCCTGAATCATTCCTGTTTGATCCTACGGTCAGAGACGCCGCATTAGAATATTTTATTGATAAAATCTATGTGTATGATGATAAAGTAGTTATAACAGGTACGTTTTGTGATTATGAAGATGACAGTGGAATTTATGAGGTTTCATTAGATGAATTAAACTATGATGTAGAGTTTAACTCTTTAGATATAGAGTTCAACCCCTTCGCGGTTGAGTCCACCATTTCTTCACGCCGCACCGCGGCGTGATTTTATTGATACAGAGGTGATTTTATTTGTATCTGAAAAACAAGTATATATTTGAAGGTCGCTTCGGTCTCGAACGCGAAACCATGCGCGTAACCTCCGACGGAAAAATGTCCGCTTCGCCGCATCCGTTCGGCGAAAGTCCTTATCTTGACCGCGATTTCTGCGAAAACCAGCTTGAATTGATCACTCCGGCGTGCGACGACATACCGTCGCTTATGGAAGCTATACAACGGCTTGATTCCTACTCGCGTAAAGTCCTGCTGAGCAGCGATGAATATATGTGGCTTTGCAGCAACCCTCCGCATATCGATTCGGAGGACGATATTCATATTGCAAATTTTATCGGCGAAAAGCGATATAAGAGAGAGTATCGCGAAAATCTCAGAAAACGCTACGGCAAGCGGCTCATGCTTTATTCCGGCATACATTTTAATTTTTCCTTTTCCGAACGTTTTCTGCGTTCTGTCTGCGGTTCGGATGCGGATCATAAAGAATTTACAAACACGCTTTATTTCAGGCTTTCCAAGCAGGTCTTCCGATACAGCTGGTTGATCGTAATGCTGACGGCGGCAAGCCCCGTATACGACTTATCGCTTGAAAAGGACGGAGCGTGCGGAAGCGGATTTGACGGATTTTCCTCGCGCCGCTGCGGAGACAAAGGTTATTGGAACAAGTTCGTCCCGATACTTGATTATACGGATCTGCATACTTACGTTAAATCCGTAAATGATTACATAAACAACGGAACGCTCTTTTCCGCCGGCGAGCTTTATCTGCCGGTACGTCTGAAGCCGCACGGTCCGAACACTCTCGAATCTCTTACCGAAAACGGCGTCGAGCATATCGAGCTTCGCATGTTCGACGTAAATCCCCTGTCCCCGCTCGGAATATTCGATACCGATTTGGAATTTGCGCACTACTTTCTTCTGTATCTGACAAATCTGCCTGATTTTGTTTTCTCCCCCGATCTTCAGGAAACGGCGGTAAAAAATCATAAGGCGGCGGCACGCTACGATTTGTCCGAAATGAAAATCAACGGCTATGACGCGCGCGACGCGGCACTCGGTATTCTTGACGATATGTGCGAATACTTCGGCGATTTCCCGAACGTTCTCGAAAATATAGAGCTTCAAAAGTCCAAAATCAAGGAAAACCGGCGTTACTGCGTGGAAATATATAACAGATTTAAAGATGATTTTCAAGAAAAAATGCTTGAATTATCGAAAACAAGACGATAAAACGGCTGTCCGTGAACAGACAGCCGTTTTTAATATCTGTTTATATTTTTCATTACTCGTTCTATATTTCGCCGAGCGTCTTTTTTTGCAATATCTGCGCGCTTGTCGTACAGCTTTTTACCCTTCGCGACGGCAAGCGACACCTTTACAAGGGAGCCCTTCAGATATACCGAAAGCGGTATAAGCGTGCATCCGTCCTGAGATATTTGTCCGAGAAGCTTCATTATCTCTTTTTTATGGAGCAAAAGTCTGCGTTCGCGCATCGGGTCGCGGTTAAAAATGTTTCCCTTTTCGAACGGACTGATGTTCATCTGCTTGATAAAAACCTCGCCGTCCGTAACGGCGGCATATGCGTCGGTCAGATTTATCTTGCCCTGACGCGCCGATTTGACCTCGGTTCCGGCAAGCTCGATACCCGCTTCAAGCGTTTCAAGTATGAAATATTCATGACGCGCTTTTTTATTTTGCGCAAGGATCTTTATGTTTTCTTTGTCAGCCATGGCAATCCTCCCTCTTTACATATTTTATCATGTTTGCGTTATGAAATCAAATGAATTCGTATGTCACGATTTTCTCTTATTCCTCGCAAGATATCTTTTTTCGCCCTCGCTGTAAAGCTTTGATTCGTAAGCATTGTCCGCGTCATATGTAAGCGGCGGCACGGCGCACGGTTTACCGTGCTTGTCGACCGCCACCATGGTAAAAAATGCCGTAAGAGCGATTTGCTTTCTGTCGTTTATCGCGTCCTCGGACTCTACCGTGACAAAGACCTCCATTGACGAACGTCCTGCATATATTACCTGAGACTTACAGCTTACGATTTCACCGACGTGTATCGGTCGTTTAAAATTAAGCTCTTCGACTCTCGCCGTAACGCAGTTGGTACGGGCGTGTTTCTGTGCCGCAACGCCGGCGGCGTTGTCCATAAGCTTCATTATTTCACCGCCGTGGACGTTTCCGGCGGTGTTTGCCTGCATCGGCAGCACCACCTGCGCCAAAACGGAGTATGAGTCCTTCATCGAGCACGCTTTCATATTATCTCTCCTTCTCAGACGACGCGTTTTTGAGCATTTCTTTGGCGTGGCTCAGGGCGATCTCGCTTACCTGCGTTCCGTCTATTATTCTTGCAAGCTCGCGCTCTCTGCCTTCGACGTCAAGCTCCTCCAGCGACGTAAACGCCATATCGGAATCGGTGTCCTTGCGGATAAGATAATGGTTGTCCGCCACCGCAGTAAGCTGGGGCAGATGCGTTATGCAGATCACCTGTTTATTCCTTCCTATCGCAGACAGCTTTTTCGCTATACTCACAGCCGCCGCGCCCGAAACCCCCGTGTCTATCTCGTCGAATATGAGAGTGTCCGCGCCGTCAGCGTCGGCAAGTATTGATTTTATCGCCAGCATTACTCGCGACAGTTCACCGCCCGAAGCGACCCTTACAAGCGGTTTGGGCGGTTCGCCCGGATTTGTGCTTATGAGAAACTCCGTCTTATCCATGCCGTTATCGAAGAAATCGTTTTGCGTCTCTATATTCACGCGAAAACGCGCCTTATCCATATTTAATTCTCCGAGCGAGCGTTCTATTTCCTTTTCAAGCTTTTTTGCCGCCGCAATACGGCGTTTTGTGAGTGTTTTTCCGCTTTCCCTAAGCTCGTCCGTTACGGACAAAAGTTCCGATTTAAGCTCGTTTACCTTTTCGTCGCTTAAAATTATATCGTTTAAATCGTTCTGCGCCTTTTCAAGATAAGCAAGAATATCCTCCGCCCCGCCGCCGTATTTGCGCTTGAGACGAGAGATCAAATCAAGTCTTTCCTCGATGTCGTTGAGCGTCTGCTCGTCGAAGTCAACGCCGTCGCCAAACTCTTTTATCTCGTGCGCGATATCCTCTATCTGGTACATTACACCGATCAAGGTTTCATGCATTGCGGCAAGTGACGGGTTTAAGTCCTTGATGCGCGACAGCGCGTCAGCAGCTATACTGACGCCGTCATAGGCGGACTGCGCTTCGTCTCCTCCGTAGATGTTCGCGTAAGCCTCGCTCGTGCTGTTTGTTATAAGTTCGGCATTCTCGTATATCTCGCGCTGTTCTTTAAGATCTTCTTCCTCTCCTTTTTCGAGAGCCGCTTTTTTTATTTCGTTTATCTGATATTTAAGCAAATCGGTTTTTTGCAATTTTTCCTGCTCGTCCATCTCAAGCGACGCGAGCCTTTTTTCTATACCGCGTTTTTTTATGAGTATATCCCTATACGCGCTTATATATTCTTCGTTTTCCGCATACGCATCCAAAAAATCGGTATGGCGCGCGGGCGTTAGAAGTGCCTGGTTGTCGTGCTGTCCGTGTATATTTATCAGGCTGTCCGAGATTTCTCTCAGTACAGACAGCGTTACAGCCATTCCATTCACTCTCGCCGTGCTTTTTCCGTCCTTCGTGAGACTTCTTGTGATTATGATCTGCCCGTCCTCAACGTCGACGTCGTTTTCTTCAAGCACGTTTGCAAGACATTCGGGCGCGTCGAAAACCGCCTGCACGACCGCCTTATCCGTACCGTATCGAACAAGCTCCTTGTTCGCGCGTTCACCCAGGATCATATTGATCGAATCTATTATTATAGACTTGCCCGCTCCCGTTTCTCCCGTAAGCACGGTCATACCGCCGCGGAAATCAGCGTCGAGCCTGTCTATCACAGCCACGTTTTTTATTGAAAGATGGTTCAGCATACAACAACACCTCAGTGGAACATTTTTCTCAGTTTTTCCGCGATCTGAGCCGATTTTTCTTCGCCTGTCGTTATGATAAGCAGAGTATCGTCTCCGGCTATCGAACCGAGAAAGTCGCCGTGCATCGAAGAATCCACGGACGCGGCTACTGCCGACGCCATACCAGGATATGTTTTCACGACTACGTTGTTCATTGCGTACTCAACGCTGCGCACCGTGTCGGTGATCATATTTATACGGCGGTCAAGTTCCTCGGGTATATCCTTTGACGACGAATAAACGCTTCCCCCTCCCGGCAGCGGGATTTTAATCAATCCAAGCTCTTTTATATCGCGGGAAATAGTCGCCTGCGTCACGTTAAATCCGATTTTGTTCAGTTCGGAAATAAGCTGTTCATGAGTTTTTATATTTTGCTCATGAATTATTTTAAGGATCTGTCCCTGCCTTCTGTATTTCATAACATACCCTCCCCCTTGCTCAAGAAAGCTTTTTTATCAGAGTATCATAAAAAGATTGGTCTGAAATTTTTATCAGTTCAAAATCATAGCCGGACTCTGTTATTATAATTTCGTCCGCCGCGCTTATGGAACCGCGCACGTCTCCGTCTGCGGTAACGACCGCTTCCGGCGCGCCGACCGATTCGTCTATACGGATTTTAATGGTCTTATCGGAAGAAAGCACCGCGCTTCTGACCGCAAGCATATGCGCACATATCGGCGTCGCCACGACAAGTCTCATCCTCGGATCGACTACCGGACCGCCCGCCGAGATCGAATATCCCGTAGAGCCGGTGGGCGTTGCGATTATAAGACCGTCGGCATTATATGCGTTTACTTCCTCGCCGCCGGACGACAATTCGATTCTTATCAAATTCGCGCCCACGGTCTTTGTGACGACAACGTCGTTGAGCGCGTGAAATTCCACGCGCGTCTCCCCGTTACTAACTATACTCGCTTTGATCATCATTCTTTTTTCAATGCGGTAATTATCGTTAAGGAAACTCTCAAGCGACGTTTCCATTTCGGACGGCTCGATCTCCGTCATAAATCCGATTCTGCCGAGATTTACGCCGAGTACGGGAACGGAACGCTTCGCACATTCCGACGCGCGTCTGAGAATCGTGCCGTCGCCGCCGAGTACCACCGCAAAATCCGCAGCGGAGCAAATTTTATCGGACGGAAGGTATTTTACGCCGTCGGCTATACCATTGTAAATATCTTCCATAAACACCTCGGCTTTGTCGGAAAGAAAATCGACAAGACGCTTTGTGACGCTCAATCCCTTATCCTTCGCGTCGTTTGGCATCACGGCAATTCTTTTCATTTGCATACCCCTCCCGCCTTTTCCTTTTATCTTATAATTATACATCATTTTTTTATTTTTTTCAATACATTTCACGAGTTTAAATCCAATATTTTTAATTTGCTTTTTTTTACTTATTATGTTAAAATCTATATTGATTAAAAATTTACGCAAGGAGAACGTATTTATGGCTGTTTCATTCCACGGCGCAAAAAAATACAAACGCCGAAGCAAGCTTGGCGCGAACCCCATTTTGAAGGAGTGTGTCGCGTCTCCCGTTCACGTGTTCGCGCTTAAACAGAATAACGGCGTTAAGCTTACGCCGCTTGTAAAGGCGGGCGACCGCGTTTTGTGCTCGCAAAAAATAGCCGATCTCGATATTTTTGAAGCATTGCCGCTTTATTCGAGCGTATCGGGGAATGTTATATCGGTTACGGACAACTTCGTAACGGTTGAGAACGACGCGCTTTTTGAAGAAAAGCCCTCCGAATCCGCTCCCAAAAACCCCGACGATCTCACTATGCGCGAAATGCTGTGGATAATGCGCGAAAACGCGATATGCGAAGCGCGCGTTTCGACGCCGCTTCACGTTTTGCTTACCGACGGCAAAACTCCCGAAAGTCTGATAGTATGCTGTTTTGACAGCGATCCTTACGTTTCCTCGCCGCAGTTTGCCGCACGCGTCGGCGCGGAGGATATATTAAAAGCACTTTATGTTTCAATGCGCGTACTCGGCGTAAAAAAAGCCGTTATCGCCGTCGAGAACGATACTATGAAAACATACCGCGCTTTTAAATATCTGCTGCGGTACAACACCGACATAACGCTTGCGTGTCTTAAAGCGCGCTATCCGCAAAGCCGAAGCGATAAGCTTGCGAGGGCACTTACGGGACGCGCGGACGCAAACGTCCTTGTACTTTCAAGCGAAACGCTTCTGAATACGGCGGCAGCTTTCGCCGGCGCGCCGCCAGTTACAAGAAAAATCGTTACCGTCTCCGGCGACGACATACTTCCGTCCGAAAATTTCAACGTGCGTATAGGCGCGTCGATATCGTCCGTGCTTGAAAGCGCGGGATATACCGACCCCGCCGCGGTGTTTATCGGCGGCGTGGTAGAGGGTGAGCGCGCGGCGGATCTGTCCGCGCCCGTCACGCCGTCCGCAAGCGCGATCACGGCGTTCAACGACATAAAGAACATTCCGAAATACAGAAAAGGACTTATCTGACTTCAGATAAGTCCTTCTTTATCAACTATTTTAACCAGCAGTTCAAAAGCGCAGTCAACAAAATTCTGTAATTCGGACGGTTTGGTGTATATGTATTCCCTGTCCGGCACATCGGGATAAAGCTCGTAATAATCGGCAATAAACTTGACCTGCTTCGTAAGCTGTCCCTTCTCGTAATACGGTAAATAATCCTTAATTTCACCCGCGCCGCGTATAATATCGTATGACGGGTGTTCTTCAAGCTTACGCAGATACATTACGTCTATGTCGTTCCAGTCCTGCTTTATCACCTTTAAGAATTCCTTGTTTTCCTCGTATTCGCGCGCGTATCTGACGCGCGTCGGCATATACATCGTCACGGACCACATTATGTCGGTCATAAGATGTATATAATAGCCGAGATAAAACCAGTAATCGTCGTTTTTCTCTCCCGTCATGTAGGTATTGAAAAAATCCTTATAACGGCAGTCGCGCTTCATTCCGCTCGGCGACCAGTGTGTTACGCGCGGCGGCGGTACAAATTCGCCGAAACTGTCCTTCGCGCCGTAACCGCAGTCCGGCGCGACGCTTCCGATAATAAACTCGCGCCAGTGGGTTTTATCTATTTTCTTCATGAATTTTCTTGCCACCCGAAGGTGTACTCCCCAAGTTGCCATTTCCTTCCTCCGTTTACCATTCACATACAGCCAATTTGTGTATCAGCTCCGCGCAGTTTTCTATGTCCGCAGCGTCAGCCGTTTCGGACGGCGAATGTATATATCGCACAGGTATGGATACGCCGCCGGTCTTGACCCCCGCGCGCGTCAGATGTATCGCGCCCGCGTCCGTGCCGCCGTCGGTCATTACCTCAAGCTGGTACGGTATATCGTATTTCTTGGCGGTCTCTATCATTTTAACGCGTATTTCCGCGTCGCAAAGCACGGAACGATCCATTACCTTTACCGCCGCGCCGCCGCCCATTTTGACAGCCGACATGTCGCATCCGGGCGTGTCGCCCGTATCGGTAACGTCGACGGCTATCGCAATATCGGGATCTATCGAATAAGCCGCCGTTTTCGCGCCGCGCAGTCCGACTTCCTCCTGAGCCGTAAAAACGAAATACAAATCGTTCGTATCGTTCTTTATCATGCTTATCGCTTTCATCAAGACGGCGCATCCCGCGCGGTTGTCAAGCGATTTTGAAATAACGGTCGAGCCGTTATTTACAAATTCTCCCGTAAACACCGCAGCGTCGCCTATATTCACAAGCTTCTCCGCATCGGTCTTGTTTTTCGCGCCGACGTCGATAAAAAGCTTATCGAGAGACGGCTTATCCTTAAACGCCTTTTCGTCGTTTACGCCTATCACGCCGAAAACGTCTCCAGGAAATTCAACTCGTCTTCCCGGAAGTTCGTTCACGGTCAACCCGCCTATCGACGAAAATCTTATAAAACCCTTGTCGTCGACCGCGGTAACAATAACGCCGATCTCATCCATATGCGCGGCAAACATCACTTTCTTCCCCGCGCCCCTTCTGTGAGCCGTCAGATTGCCCAGAGCGTCCGTTTTTAATTCGTCGCAGTATGGAGCAAGCTTAGACGAAATATATTCCCTCACGGCGTTCTCACAGCCCGACGGCGCGTTTATACGCGTCAATTCCTTGAGTATATTTAGAATATCCATTATATCATATCTCCGATTTTTCTTAAAAATAAGCTTATATAGTCCGTTACCGCGTCTATGTCGCTTAGCGACATTAAGGATACGGGAGAGCACTCGTAGCGGCACGGGATCGCCGCGCTTACGCATACCGTTCCGTCTCCCGCGGTCTGAAACGCGCCCATACCGCTCGAATACGGAGTTAAAACGCATCTTTGAATATTTATCTCTTCCTTTTCCGCTTCACGCGCCAGAGCGTCCGTTACATATCTGTCGGCGACAGCGGACTTGTCAAAAACGTCTATCGCCGCTCCTTTACCGAGCGAACAGCCGCCGATTTCTTTGCAGCCGTACATATCGGAGGTTTCCGCAGCCCATACGGTAAGCGACGCGTCGGGGGCTATCCTGCGGGACACGATCTGCGCCCCCCTTGCCCCGACCTCCTTCTGAACGGTAAAGCAGGCGTACACATCGTATTTAAAACTACCGCGCAAGGCTTTTACAAGCGCGGCGCATGACGCGCTTCTGCCCAACGCCTTGCCCTTTACTCTTTCTCCGATATTCTCGAAAGATGTGTCAAACATGACGTAATCGCCTTTTTTTACGCGTTTTTCGGCAGATTTTAAATCGTTTTCTCCGATATCTATGAAAAGCTTATCCGCGCCGACCACGTTTTCACGCTCGTCTTTTGTCTGCAAGTGGATCGCCTTCATGCCGATAACGCCTTTAACTCGGTCTTCGCCTATGAGGACTCTTTTTGAAACAAGCTTGCGCGGGTCGATATTTCCGACGAGCTTGAATTTAAGAAATCCCTTTTCGGTTATCCCGCTTATGATCAATCCCGCTTCGTCCATGTTAGCTATCACCACAATACGCTTAGACGGATCCTCGCCTTTTTTCAAAGCGATCACGTTACCCATGGAATCAACGGTTATTTCATCGCATATATTCTTGATTTCATCTGTTATTATGCCGCGCACATCCCCTTCGCAGCCGCTTACTCCGCGCGCTTGGGAAAGACGCTCTAAAAGCTCAGCCATTGTGTTTCACCATTTTGTTCCTTTATAAATTCCGTCAGAAGCTCCGTTACCGCTTCAACGTCGGAAATATCCAGAGTTTCCACCGATGTATGCATGTATTTCAGCGGTATCGACAAAAGCGCGGTAGGTATTCCGCAGCGCGCCGTTTGTATTTCCCACGCGTCGGTACCCGTATCGCCGCCGTCCGCTTCTGTCTCGGTCTTTATACCGCAGCGTTTCGCCGTGTCAAGAAGCGCGTCCGTAAGCTTTTGATGAAGATTCGGACCAACGGATATTACCGCGCCGCAGCCGGCTTCAAAAGCGTCGTCGCTGTTATCGGGCGTTACGGCGTGACATACGTCTATTGCGACAGCCATATCGGGATCTATACCGTAGGCGGCTGTTTTCGCGCCGCGACAGCCGACCTCTTCCTGAACAGCCGCGACGGCGTATACGTCGACCGCCGCGCCGCATTCGGATATATTCTTCATTACCTTTATTAAAGCCGCCACGCTTGCTCTGTCATCAAGCGATTTGCCGCTGAACTGCTTTTCGGAAATTACCCCGACAGACTGCGGAAGCGACACGGCGTCGCCTACCGATATATTGTTTTTTACAAAATCCGCGTCAAGTCCGACGTCGATCGCCATGTCCTTGATTTTTACCGTTTTTCCCGTTTCGATGAGATGGTTCGGTTTGATCCCTATCACGCCCCAAAAATCGCGCGAGCCGTGAACGGTCACCTCCGACATGGGAAGCGTCCTTTCGTCAACGCCGCCCACGTTTGTGAACGTCAAGAAGCCCTCGTCGGTCACAGACGTGACCATAAGTCCTATCTCGTCACAATGCGCATCGAGCATAAGCGACGGCGCGTTTTCCGCGCCGCATCGTTTTATTGCTATTACGCTTCCGAGCGCGTCCGTGCGAACCTCGTCACAGTACGGTCTGAACATCTCCGATATTTTGTCCGTAAGTGAAAATTCGTGTCCCGATATGCCGCGCATATCGCTCAGTTCCCGAATAAGTTCTCTCATATTACTTCAGCTCGTTTACTAATTTTTTGAAAAGCGCGCCGCGTTCCGCAAAATTTTTGAACGCGTCATAGCTTGTGCTTGCCGGCGACAAAAGAACAACGTCTCCGGGCGAAGCTTTCGCGCGCGCCGTATTTACTGCGTCCTCATAGCTGCTTGCGTGTATTATCTCAATGTCTTTTCCCTTGCCGGTCTTTGCCGTTTCCTTTAACAACGCCTTCTTGATTTTGTCTGACGTCATACCGATAAGAATAAGCGTTTTTACGTGTTCCGCAACAGACGGTCCGAGCGAATCGAACGGTATACCCTTATCCTTACCGCCTGCGATCAACACGACTTTCTCGGAGAATACGCTTAAAGTATTCTTCGTCCTGTTCGGGCTTGAATCTATGGAGCTGTTATAGTATTTTACTCCATCAAGCTCTCTGACAAGCTCTATACGGTGTTCTACGCCGCCGAAGGTTCTTGCTATATTCCTTATAATATCGTCGTTTACAAGATGACTTACGGCTGCGATAGCCGCCATATAATTTTCAACGTTGTGCATACCCGGTATTTTTATTTCGTCAATGCCGAGAACGCTGACCTCGCCGCGTTTTATGACATTACCGTCCAAATATACGTCGGCGTTTCCTCTCCGCGAAAAAGTGCGTACCGCCCCTTTCGTCTCCGGCACAAGCTTTGCCGTTTCCTCGTTGTCAAGATTGAGAACGAGAATATCGCCCTCCTTCTGGTACATCATAATATTTTTTTTCGCTTCGATATACTCCGCGTAATCCTTATGCACGTCGAGATGATTCGGGGATATATTGGTGATCACGGCGATTTCGGGCGATTTTCTCATTGTATGAAGCTGAAATGAGGAAAGTTCGAGAACGACCCAATCGTCCTTCGCCATTTCTCCCGCGTCGGAGAGAAGCGGGTTGCCTATGTTTCCTCCGAGCCATGTCTTATAGCCCGCGTCCGTAAGCATTTTATGGATAAGCGTGGTAGTGGTGGTTTTTCCGTCGCTGCCCGTTACGGCTATAATATGCGAGGGGCATACGTCAAAAAAGACTTCCATTTCGCTTGTGATTTTGCTTCCGCGTTCCTTTGCAGCGAGAAGCTCAGGCACGTCGTATCTCATTCCAGGCGTTTTAAAAATCACGCTGCCGGACAAATCTTCAAGATAATCCTCGCCGAGACGAAGCGTCACGCCCATGTTCTCAAGCTCAGCGCACACGTCTCCTATTACGTCTGCGGTATGCTCGTCGCGCGCGGTAACGACCGCGCCAAGCTTTACAAGATATTTTATCAACGGAATGTTTGATACGCCTATTCCTATAACCGTTACATCCTTGTTTTTCATTTCATGCTTAAAAACGTCAAGATTTGTCATCTATGCTCTCTCCTTTACCATTTATTATAACGTTAAAAAGGATCGCCGATACGCGGGAAATTCGTTTGTTTGCCGCACCCGAATCGCGTCGGCTTCGCAAAGAAGGCGTGGCTTACCGCCGCGCCCTCTGTGTAATTTATATATTATTCAGCGTCATCGCTCTTTTCAGGCTCGTCCTCAGCCTTTTCCTCAGCGGCTTCCTCAACCGTCTCTTCAGCCTTTTCTTCAACCGATGCCTCAGCCGTCTCTTCGACTGTTTCCTCAACCGTCTCCTCGGCTTTTTCCTCAGCCGCTTCTTCGGCTGTTTCTTCGGGCTTTTCTTCAACCTCTTCGGCAGGTTCTATCTCGATTGCTTCTTCAACCTCGACGTCGGGGTCGGTCGAATACACAAGAGCTTCTTCCTTCTGCGGTATCTCGGGAACCTGCTCTTCAGGCTCCTCCTCCTTTTCGGGTACGGGGATAAGCGCGCGTATGGAAAGGCTTATCTTCTTGTCTTCCCAATTTATGTCCGTTATCTTGGCTTCCACTTCTTCGCCTATCGTGAGAACGTCCTCCGGCTTACCGATCCTTCTGTCGGCGATCTGAGAAATGTGGATAAGTCCGTCGACGTTGGGCATGATTTCCGCAAATGCGCCGAAGGGCATCATGCGTACTATCTTACACTTTACAACATCGCCGAGGTTAAGCTTTGACTTTGCTATTACCCACGGATCGTCCTCTGTCTTTTTGTATCCGAGCGAAATCTTCTTCGTTTCCGCGTTGATATCCTTTATATATACGTCGAGAACATCGCCTTCCTTAACGACCTCCGACGGATGCTTGATCTTATTCCATGAAAGCTCGCTGATATGAACCAGTCCGTCCACGCCGCCGATATCGACGAACGCGCCGAACGACGTAAGGGATTTTACAACTCCCTGATATCTCTTACCTACTTCCGCTTCAGCCCAGAATTTTTCTTCCTTCGCCTTTCTCTCGGCTTCTATAATAACTCTTACGGAACCTATCACGCGCTTTCTTCTTTCGTCGATTTCAATGATCTTATAATTAACTGTTGTACCGACGAGACTTTGAAGGTCCTGTACAAATCTGCCTGACGCCTGACGCGCGGGGATAAATACCTGAGAACCATCTGTAAGAGCGATAACGCCGCCCTTAACGGCTTTTATGATTTTTCCTTCCAGTATTTGTCCTTCTTCATAAGCCGCTTTGATTTTGTTCCAGCTCTCCATAGCTACCAATTTCTTTCTTGATAAAACTACTTTTCCCTCACCATCGTTTACGCCTACGACATAAACCTTGATTGTATCGCCTTCTTTTACAACATCAGACGGCTTAAGTGACGGGTCATCACTAAGCTGGTCAGCCGCAAGCTGTCCGTTATACTTGAAACCACCGAGGTCAACAATAACTTCGTTGGCACGAACCTCCACGACGGTACCGTCAATAATGTCCCCGTTGTTTAGAGTTTTGCTTTCATACTGCGCGAACAGTTCCGCAAAATTCTCCTCATTTTTTACATTTTCACTCATAGCCTTTACTACCTCCTCGATAATACTGCCGGGCGTAGACGCGCCGGCGGTAATACCTATTTTATTATATGTTTTTTCTTGAGGTAAATCCTCAAACGTTTCGATATGATAGGTTACGGGGCAATTCCTTTTCGATATTTCAAACAGCTTTCTTGTATTCGAGCTTTCTCTTCCCCCGATTACAATCATCATATCCGAATTTCTCGAAAGTTCCTCCGCCTCTTTTTGCCTATCCTTCGTCGCACTACATATTGTATCAAAAACAAGGGTACTTTTGCAAGTTTTTTTTATATTTTGTACGATTTGACCAAAAAAATCTCTGTTTATTGTAGTTTGTGCTACAACGCAGAGGTCATTTTCGGCGAAATCGCCGCCGATTTCATAATCGAGACTGTTGATGATAAGCGCGTCGTTGCCGCACCAGCCGTTTATTCCGATTACTTCGGGGTGGTTTTTGTCGCCGACAATGATGATTTTATAACCCTTTTCGTGATACTCGGATACGATCTTATGTATCTTTGATACGAACGGACATGTCAAATCTATATATTCTCTGCCATTGAGTTCATCGTAAACGTCCTTGCCCACTCCGTGCGCGCGTATGACCGTCGCTGCGGAAGGAGGGATATCGCTCACGCTTTCATACGATTTGATCCCCCTTTTCTCCAGGTCGGCTATAACCTGCGGATTGTGTATCAAATGTCCCAGCGTGGCGAGAGTTTTATTTTTTTCCGCTTCCGCGTAAACGCTGTCGACGGCGCGTTTCACGCCGTAGCAGAATCCCGCCGTTTTCGCTACCTTTATCATTTCTCGCTCACCCCGGGTTTAAGAGCGTATATGTTATCAAGTATTTTTTGCGCGTCGTTCTGCATTTCATCGGGCGCGGATCTCTTCATACCGATATATATAGGTTCTCCGTAAGAAACGGTTATTTTGCTCATCCATCTGTACGCGCCGTATATACATACAGGAATTACCGGCACGTTTGCGCGCGACGCGATCATTGCCACGCCCGGTTTAGCTTTTGCCTTTCCTCCGTCTTTTATGCGGCGTCCCTCGGGAAATATCAGCATCGCATTGTTAGCCCTTAAAATTTTGAACGCTCCCTTTATCGCGCCGATATCGCCCCTGCCTCGGCTTATCGGGAACGCGCCGAGCCCTTTTATCAGTCCTCCGAAAATCGGATTTTTGAACAGCTCCTCCTTCGCCATAAACGAAAGACGGCGCGGACAGGTAACGCCCGCGATCACGGGATCCCAGTAGCTTCTGTGGTTGAACGCGAAAATCACGCCGCCTTCTTTCGGTATATTTTCGCGTCCCTTGATTCTTATACGGAACACGAAAAGCAAAACAAAGCGCGCTATAACGCGTATGATATTATACAGCATTGTTTATAAGCTCCTTTACCTTTTTTACAACATCGTCAAAGCTCAGCCCCGTCGTATCCAAAAGAAAAGCGTCGTCGGCTTTTTTCAGAGGAGAAGCTTTTCTGTTCGAATCGTTTTCGTCACGGTATATAATGTCTTTTTTGATTTCCTCAAAATCACATTCTACGCCTTTTGATCTCAGTTCCTCATACCGCCGCCGCGCTCTTTCGTCCGGCGACGCCGTAAGAAATATCTTTACCTGCGCGTTGGGGAGAACATGCGTACAGATGTCGCGTCCGTCCATTATCACGTTTGAATCGAGTGCCATATCGCGCTGCATTTTGACGAGTATCTCGCGCACCTCTGGTATAACCGCAACGTCCGACGCTCCGACGGACACGTCCTCGCGCCTTATCCTCTCCGACACGTCGCGTCCGTTCAAGGAGACCTTCTGCGCGCCGTCGGCATATTCCATACTGATTTTTATGGAGGAAGCGGCTTTGATGAGTTTTTCATGTTCGGTCTTTATATCTATGCCGTTTTCTATCGCAAAAAGTGCCACGCAGCGATACATCGCTCCCGTGTCAATATAGGTATATCCCAGATCCATCGCCGCGGTCTTGGAGACCGAGCTTTTTCCGGCTCCCGCGGGACCGTCCACCGCTACGGCTATATGCTTCATGTGTATTCCTCCCAGATATAAATCGCGCTGTTTACGCGGAAACGTCCGTATTTCCCGTAACACGCTTTATTATTTCGCCAAATCGGGTCTTAATGCCCTCGCGCCGCGAAGATAAACATGGTTTATTTCTTCCTTAGTCTTGTCCGTGTTTATGTAAATCATAATACGTATGCATCTTTCAAGGCTTCCGTCTATATCGGGTGCCTGCATATCGAGAAGCGGAACAAAGTTAAGTCCGAATTCTCTTGCCGCCGCCGCCGGAAATACGGCTGTCAAGTCTTTTGTAACGGTGAAAATGATCGATATCGAATCGGCGCGCTTTAAATCGTTCGCGTCCTCTATCGCCTTGATAAGTTCCAGCGTCGCGCCAAGTATCGCTTCGCGCGTGTTTTCGTCTGCGGTCGTCGCGCCGCGTATTGCTCTTACTGCCATAATTATTTTCCTTTCGTTATTTATACAACCCTGTGACCCATGCCTATCGCAACGTCGTTAAGGTTCAAAAGCCCAATTTCGAAGAATACGCACACGCTTATATGCGCGCCGCATCTGGCTATGCCTATTTTACCTCCGAGATTAAGTCCGACGCATTTGTTGACTATCTGCTGCAACGCTTCATGCGCCGCTCCCGCCACCGCGCCCTCCTCGGAGTGCGTCGAGCCGATAACATTCTCGCGTTTCGCGGCGACGACGGCGCGTTCCAAAATTTTGGGTACCGCCGTTTGAAACTCGCTTCCGAAATCTATCGCCACGGAACGGATACCTCTGCTCAGATTTTTTTCTTTTAGGTGCGTTTCCTCGTCGCGCGTATCCGTAACGGCGATCTCGACCGCCGCCTTGCACACCTCTCTGCTGCCCATTTCCATAACAATGTCTCCCTTCCTTGCTTCCGTCATACCTGAGACGCGTTTTCGCCCGCAAGATATCCCGTCGAAAACGCCGCCTGAAGATTAAAGCCGCCCGTGTAGCCGTCAACGTCTATTATCTCGCCCGCAAAATACAGTCCTTTTACTATCTTTGATTCCATCGTGGACGGATTTATTTCGTTTATGCTAACGCCGCCCGACGTAACGATCGCTTCCTCGATCGGTCTCGTACCGACCGCCGTCAGCGTCAAATGCTTCAAAAGTCGGACAAGAACGGCGCGTTCTGCGCGCGTTATCTCGCTCACCGGCTTATGCGCGTCGATTCCCGAAAGCTTGACGATAACGGGTATGAGCGCGTTCGGCAGCAGGTCGTTCAGGCTGTTTATAAAATGTTTTTTATTGTATTTTTCAAAATCGCGCTTGATCCTCGCATCGAGCTGAACGTCGTCAAGCGCGGTTTTCATGTCGATCTCTGTTTTATAAGTTTCGTCTCCGATATTTCTGAGATGCGCCGACATCGAAAGCGTCAGCGGACCTGAAATCCCAAAATGCGTAAACAGCATTTCTCCGAAGTCGGAAAAAACCTTCGCGCCGCGAGCGTCGTATGCCGTTATCCTGACATTTCGCAGCGAAAGTCCCGCAAGCTCCTTTACCCATTTTTCTTCTGTCACTATCGGTATGAGCGACGGTCTCAGTTCCGTTACGGTATGTCCCGCGCGTTTGGCTATCTCGTATCCCGAACCGTCGGAGCCGGTAGCCGGATATGACTTGCCGCCCGTGCAAATTATCACCCTGTCTCCAAGAACGTCGCCGCGGCTCGTTTTTACTCCTTTTACCGCGCCGTCCTTAATTATAATTGACCTGACCGCCGCGCGCTTCACTGTAACGTTGTCCTTGAGCGCGTATTTTTTCAGCGCGTCCACAACGTCCGACGCTTTATCGCTTACCGGGAATACGCGTCCCCCTCTTTCGACCTTGGTTTTCACGCCGTAACGCTCCATAAGCTCCGTGATATCATAATTGGAAAAAGTATAGAGCGGAGAATACAAGAATTTTCCGTTCCTCGGATACGATGAAATCATGTCTTCCGTGTCGGCTGAATTGGTGAGATTACATCTGCCCTTTCCCGTTATGAGCAATTTTTTACCAACTCTGTCGTTCTTTTCTATTAAAATCACCTTATCGGCGTTTTCGGACGCTCTGCCCGCCGCCATAAGTCCTGCGGCACCCGCTCCGACAACAATTACTGTAATCATTTCACGCTCCATGTTTCTATTTGTCTGAATTGACGCGTCACCGACGGCGAAACGTCGTTTTTCACCTTCGTGCTCGAAAAAACGTCTCCCTTTCTGAAAAACAGCGGCGTGAACGGCATGTCTTCGATTATCATACCTCCGTACTGGCGAAAAAGCTCCTTCATTTCTTCAACGTCGTGCGTCATACCGATCTGACCCGCAAGCGTGTCGAGGTTCGTATTCGTATAACCGAAGTAATTCCCGCCCGACGAAATGAGCGGAGACAAATCGAGATTTGCGCCTATCTGCATTTCGCCTATCATTACGTCATAGTCGCCGGAATTTATTTTCGCTGTATAAGCGTCGTAGGGCAAAGCGTTTACGGACGCGCCTATACCGAAATTTTCGAAATTCTCTGCGATGACGTTGGCGATATTGACCTTTTCTTCGCTGTCGGAATCGGTAAGTATTTCAAAAGACAAAATCTGTTTTTTGCCGTCTACGGTGCGCACGTACTTGCCTTCCTCGTCGAGCCCCCAGCCGTCGTTGCCGAAAAGCTGCTGCGCGAGAAGCTCATCTGTCTTGAAACGTGTATTTGTATCGAAGTAAAACAGCGACGACGGATTTATCGGTATATCGCAGGCAACACCCTTTGAATAAATGGTCGAATTCACGATCGAATCCTTGTCGATAAGCTCCGCAAGACCGCGCCTTGTCTGCGCGCCCCAAAGTATTTCCCTCCTGAGGTTGAAGCCGACAAACGTGAGCTTATTTGTGATATACTCATTGTTTTTCGCGCTGCCGCGCGGCGTGTACTCGGACAGATCGACTGTGTCGCCCGTCATAAAATCTATTTCGCTGGCTTCGAACATCGTTTCGTATTTTTGTAAATCGGGTACCAAATACGCGTACAAATTGTCTATCTGCGGTCTGCCGTTATGATAGCCGTCAAACGCGGCGAATGACATCTTGCCGGAGCTTAGCTGCGTCTCGAAGCGGAACGCGCCGGTCCCGTTGGGGATATATCCCGAATTCATGCTCATATCCGAGCGGTAACGCACTATCGGGAACGTCAGCAGCGACACGTAATTCGGCACGGCGTAATTCAAAACTATCTGAAGCGAATAGTCGCCCGTCGCCTTATAGTCCGCCATATTCGCAAGAGTGTCCGTATACGTCGTGATACCCGAACGTATCTGCTTTATCGTATATGCCGCGTCGTATGCGTTGAAATTTGAGCCGTCATGCCATAAAACGTTATTTTTTAACGTTATATCAATGGTTCGTCCGTCCGGCGACACCGTGTAGCTTTCGGCAAGAACGGGTTCCGGCATCAAATTTTCATTTACGTCAAAAAGCGGCTCGTACACGAACTGCATACATTCTCTTACCGTTTCCGAGCGGGTAAGGAGCGGATTAAACGTATCAAAATCGAATATTCCAACGCTTATACTGTTTGAAACCTCGTTCTGCGCGTTGTTTTCAACAGCGGTAAAACCGCTGTCGCCGCCGTTTGTTATTTTTTCTTTTATCGCGTCTGTAAGGGCACATCCCGACATTGACGCCGCGAGACACGCCGTGACGATGTATATCGTTATTTTTTTTATCCTATTCATCTCAATCTCCAAATCTATACAAGCTCAATAAACGCGCCGAGATTTCCCCTTTTGCCGTTCGTCTTTCTGTGTGAAAACAGAAAATCGCTTTGGCAGTAGGTGCAGATTCCGCAGTCGTCGATATTTGCGCGCGGTATACCCGCTTCCGTAAGCTGTTTGATTATCGACTTCTGCATATTAACATGATACTTTTCACCGTATTTGACGGCGGTATCGTCGCCGAACTCTCGTATAAATATTTCGGCAACTTCGTCGCCGACTTCAAAATGACATTCGCGTATCGACGGACCTATCGCGGCGAGAATGTCGCTGGGGTCGCTTCCGTAATCAGATTTCATTTTTTCGGCTGTTTTTTGACCTATACGCTTTACCGTTCCCTTCCAGCCCGAATGTGCCAGAGCAACAACGCCTTTCTTTTTATCGAGAAAAAACAACGGCACGCAGTCCGCGTAAAGTGTCGCGAGCGGTATTCCTTTTTTATCGGTTATCAGAGCATCCACGCTCTCGAAGGCGTTTTCACGTATAACGCCGTTGCCCGCGTCCTGCTCCGTCGCGGTATGGATAACGTCCCCGTGCGTCTGCTTCGAAAGAACAATGCGTTTATAGTCCATGCCGAGCGTATCGGCTATGATTTTATAATTTTCAAGAACGTTTTCTCGGCTGTCGTCACAGTGAAACCGCAGATTCATCGAAGCGTAACAGCCCTCGCTGACTCCGCCCTCGCGCGTTGAAAAGCCGTGTCTGACAAGTCCCGTATCCTCAAACGAGGAGATCGTATAATACGAAACTCCGTTTACCCTGTTAAGCTTAAACATCAGCCGTTCCTCCGAAAATAATCATAAACGCTCTGCGCGGATTTTCCGTCCATTTCTTTGACGGTCATAAGCTCCTCGACCGTTGCTTCTTTTATTTTATCAATACTTTTGAAAGTAGTCAATAGGGCTTTTCGTCTTTTTTCGCCTATTCCGTTAATTTTGTCAAGCTCGGAGTCGATTTTTCCGCGCAGCTTCCTGTGATACGTTATCGCCGCGTTATGAACCTCGTCCTGTATGTGAGTTATAAGCTTGAAAACGGGGTCGGAAGGAGCAAATTCTATTTCACCCTCGTTCGAGATAAGTCCGCGCGTTCGGTGTCTGTCATTTTTTACCATGCCAAAAACCGGCACGTCCGAATCGAGCATTTCAAGAAGCTCCTCTATAACGGCAAGATGTCCCTTGCCGCCGTCGAGCAGTATCAAATCGGGCAGCGGCAGAAATTTTGCGTCCTTTTTTTCGATAAGCCCGTTTTTGATTTGTTCCTCCTCGTCGAGCGCGTGTCTGAAACGTCTGTATATTACCTCGCGCATCGCGGCGTAATCGTCCGCGCCTTCAAACGATTTTATCCTGAAAAGTCTGTATTTGCGTTTCGCGCTCCTGCCGTTCTCAAATACAGCCATCGCGCCGACATTGTCCGAGCCTTGAATATTGGAAATATCATACGCTTCGATACGATACGGGAGCGATTTTAGACGCAGCGTCTCTTTCATTCCCTCCAGGAGCGTATTTTTCTCGCGTTCCTTCATGACGCGTATTTTATAATTACCCAGCGCGACAAAAGCGTTCTTTTTTACCATTTCGACCATATGACGCTTCTCTCCGCGTTTTGGGTTTGTTATCGTAACTTTTCTGTTCTTCATTCCGCGCAGCCATTCGCTTATCGCGTCGCGGTCGTCTATTTCGTATTCGGTCAATATCTCGTCGGGAATAAAGTCGCTGTTTTCGTAAAACTGTTTTACAAAATCGGTAAGTATCTCGGTATCGAGACTTTGCGCCGTATTGTCGATTTTATAGTTTTCGCGTCCTATCACCTTGCCGCGGCGTATGAAGAACACCTCGCAGAATGTCACGCCGCCGTCGCGGGCAAGCGCGATAACGTCGCGGTTATCCTGTTTCTCTGTATTTATTACTTTTTGCTGTTCCTCTATATCGCGTACCGCGCGTATTTTATCGCGCACGTCAGCCGCTTTTTCGTATTTCATTTCCCTCGAATACTCCTCCATCTGTTCGGAGAGTTCTTCCAGAAGCTCCTTGTGATTGCCGTCGAGGAAACGGCAGATATTGAAATAAACCTGTCTGTATTCTTCTTTCGTGACGCGTCCCGTACACGGCGCGAAGCAATTGTTGATGTGATAGTTGAGACACGGTCTGCCCTTTCGTATATCGTCGGGAAACTTTCTGCGGCATGACGGCGGCTTAAATAGCTTTTGCACAAGCTCGAGCGTATTCTTGAGCGTTATGCCCGACACATAAGGTCCGTAATACTTCGCTCCGTCCTTCGCGATACGTCTTACCTTCATAATACGCGGATACGGCTCGTTTATCGTCACCTTTATATACGGATAATGTTTATCGTCCTTGAGGAGTATGTTATATTTGGGTCGGTATTTCTTTATCAAATTACATTCGAGCGCGAGTGCTTCCGTTTCGGAGTCGGTCACAATATACTCAAAATACGCAATATTCGAGACCATCGCCAGCACCTTCGGCGTATGATTGGAATTTTTTTGAAAATATTGTCTTACTCTGTTCTTCAAAACCTTGGCTTTACCGACGTATATGACGGCGTCATCCTTGTCGTGCATGATGTACACGCCGGGATCCGACGGTAAATTTTTCAGCTCTTCTTCCAAATCAAACATTTCCGCGCCCCCTTTCCGACGTTATTCCCATAAGGCAAAAATAACTCTACATAACAAATGCAGAGTTATTTATTAACGTATTATTTTAAATTATTCAGAGAAATTCGACTCAATAAGGTCAACCAAAGTCTTTACAGCTTCTTCCTCGTCGCTTCCGTCGGCAATTATCGAAATCTTTGTTCCTTTAACTATTCCCAAAGATAGTACGCCCAAAAGGCTTTTCGCGTTTACGCGTCTTTCGTCCTTCTCGACCCATATGCTGGATTTGAACTCATTCGCCTTCTGAATAAAGAATGTCGCCGGTCTTGCATGCAAACCTACCGAATTTTGAACTGCCACTTCACTTGAAACCATGAATTGCGCCCCCTGTCTGTTATTTACATCTAAACTAAATCAATAATTTTTATTTTCTGATATAATTAGAATACTAAAAATTTTGCTCCGCGTCAATGTTTTTTTCACTTTTGTCTTAAATTTTAGTTAATATTAACTTATAGGATTATTCAATCAAGACTTTTTTTGTGTATTTGCACATCGGAGCTTTTTGCCGAGAGCCTTACTCCGTCGGAGCATTTTCTTCATCGGACGAAGCGTCGCCGGACGACGGTGCAAACGAGTGACCGTTCTTCAGAAGCTCTCTCACCTTAGCGTCCACTTCGGCTGTGAATTCCTTGTTTTCTACCATGTACTTCCTTACGTTGTCGCGTCCTTGTCCTATTTTCTCACCGTTGTAGCTGAACCATGCGCCGGATTTCTTGATTATATTATTTTCAACAGCGTAATCGAGAATATTTCCTTCTTTTGATATACCCTCGCCGTACATAATATCAAATTCTGCGGTCTTAAAAGGCGGTGCGACCTTATTCTTGACAACCTTAACCCTCGTCTTATTTCCTATGATTTCCGTGCCGTTCTTTATTACGTCGGCGCGGCGAACGTCGAGACGAACGGAAGAGAAAAACTTCAGCGCGCGTCCTCCTGGAGTTGTTTCGGGATTGCCGTACATTACTCCCACCTTTTCGCGGAGCTGATTTATGAATATAACGACAGTACCCGAACGCGAAATTATCGCGGTCAGTTTTCTTAACGCCTGCGACATAAGTCTTGCGAGAAGTCCCACGTGCGCGTCGCCCATTTCACCCTCTATTTCGGCTTTCGGCACAAGAGCGGCGACCGAGTCGATTACGATCACGTCGAGCGCGCCGCTTCTTACGAGTGCTTCCGCGATATCAAGTGCCTGTTCGCCCGTATCCGGCTGCGAGACGATAAGATTGTCTATGTCAACGCCGAGGTTTTTCGCGTATACGGGGTCGAGCGCGTGTTCCGCGTCGATAAACGCGGCTTCGCCGCCAAGCTTCTGCGCTTCGGCGACAACGTGGAGCGCGACGGTCGTTTTACCCGACGATTCGGGGCCGTATATTTCTATTATTCGTCCTCTCGGGAGACCGCCCACACCCAAAGCCATATCGAGCGTAAGCGAACCCGTGGAGATCGCGTCGACGTTTGAAACGCTTACGTCTCCGAGCTTCATTATGCTGCCCGTGCCGTATTCCTTTTCGATAACATGGAAAACTGATTGAAGTGCTTTCTTCTTTTCATCCGCGTCGGTCATCTTTATTACCTGCGGCTTTTCCTTTTCTGACTTTGCCATTATTTTTCTCCTTCTCGTTTATATATAATTTTTATGGTTTAATTATATATTATATGCTTGTCTTTTGCAAGCATTTTTCTTGCGTTTTGTTCGTTCGGTACCGTTTATCGGACTGTAACGCGGCGCGAGACGTTTAATCGGGATAAACTTCTATTTTTTCGATATTTGCCAGCGCGGCTTCAATGAGTTCCTCGACATTGAGCGCGCGCTCGCTCTTTTCGATATTCTCGCGTTTCGGATTGGTCGTCGGGTGCTTCGGCGTGAATACCGTGCAGCAATCCTCGTAAGGCAGAATGGAGGTTTCGTAGGTACCGATCTCCTCCGCGCGTCTTATTATCTCCAATTTATCCATTCCTATAAGCGGCTGAAGTATCGGCATATCGACGGCCGAATTGGTCACGTCGAGAGCGGCAAGCGTTTGGCTCGCGACCTGTCCCACGCTTTCACCCGTTATAAGTGCCTTTGACTTATGGTCATACGCCAGACGCTCCGCTATGCGCATCATGAAGCGGCGCATCACGAGCGTCATATGCTCCTCGGGACACTTGTCGCGTATTTGAAGCTGTATCTCCGTAAACGGCACGATATACAAATTTATTTTCGACGTGTACCGCGCGATTATACCCGCGAGAGAAATTACCTTTTCTTTGGCTCTTTCGCTCGTATACGGGAACGAGAAAAAGTTTACCGCGTCGATTTCAACTCCGCGCTTCGCTATCATATGTCCGGCAACGGGACTGTCTATTCCTCCCGAAAGAAGGAGAGTAGCCTTGGAGCCGGTGCCTATCGGCATACCGCCCTGTCCTTGTATCTTGTTTTGGTCGGCGTACACATACGCCGAATAATCGCGTATCTCCACCTTGACCGTCACATCGGGCTCGTGTACGTCGACGATTATTCCCTCAAACTCGTCGTCGAGGAAACCGCCGACCTCCGTGCATATCTGCGGAGAGTTGAGCGGGAATTTTTTGTCGGAGCGTTTCGCTTCGACCTTAAAACGTTTTCCGTCCGTCAAGTCGTTTTTCAAATATTCCCTTGCCGTCGTCTTTATATCCTCTATATCTTTTTCGCAGACAGCCGCGCGCGTTATCGAAACTATACCGAAAATCTTCGACAATCTTTCCATAACGACGTCGATCATACCGCTGTCCTCAACGTCAACGTAAACGGTCGCCTGAGCCAGTCTGATCCGTGTTTCGGCAACGTTCCTCAGGGCGTTTTTTATATTGCTCATGAGTATATTTTCGAATCTCGGACGATTCCCGCCCTTTAAGATTATTTCTCCGTATTTCGCAAGAATTATTTCCTTCATTTACATATATCTCCTTATTAAGGCTGTTTCTTCGGCTATGATTTTGGCAGCCGCTTCCGTTTCCTCCTCGGTCGTGGTTTCATCAAAACTTATACGTACCGCGCCTTCGATATCGGCGCGTCCGAGACCCATAGCCGTAAGCACATGGCTCGGCTGCGGTTTATGCGACGAACACGCCGAGCCGGACGAAACGTATACGCCCCTCGCTTCGAGCGCGTGCAGAAGCACCTCCGCTTTTATGCCCGCGAAAGAAACGTTCAGTATTGAGCCTGAATTAAATTCATCGGAGCCGTTTATCTTCATATCGCTTATCGAAGAAAGCCGCGCTTTCATAAGCTCCCTGAGACGCGTAAAACGAGCGGCGTCGCCGCCGCACTCCTTCACAGCCGCGCCGAATGCAAGTATACCCGCGACGTTTTCGGTACCCGGGCGCATTTCTCTTTGCTGCTCGCCGCCGCAGAGAAGCGGACGGATCATACGCATATCGGACACATAAAGCGCGCCCGTACCCTTGAAGCCGCGTATCTTGTGCGCGCTGACGGTTATCATGTCCGCGCCGATTTTTTTTGCGTTTACGTCGATTTTGCCGAACGACTGCACGCAATCCGAATGAAAAACGGCGCGCGGAGCCTTTTTTTCGATAAGGCGTTTGATCTCGGCGAGCGGCTGTATGACACCCGTTTCGTTATTGACGTGCATGACGCTTACGAGCGTCGTTTTCTCGTCAAGTTCCTTTTCAAGCTCGTCAAGCTTTATTATGCCGTCCGAATTTACGCCGATATACCTTACGTCGAAGCCTTCCTTCTCAAGTCTGCGGAACGCTTCAAGCACGGAGGGGTGCTCGATTTTGCTTGTTACTACGCGTTCCCCAAGCCTTTTTTTCGCATATGCCGCGCCGAAAACAGCCGTATTGTTCGCTTCGGTGCCGCCGGACGTGAAAAGAATGTCGGAGCTTGATACGCCAAGCCGCGACGCGACAGTTTTTCTGCTTTCCTCGACAAGCTTCTCCGCTTCAAGCCCCACGCCGTGCAACGACGACGGGTTTCCGAAGCAGCGCGCCGCCTTTAAGAGCGCGTCCGTCGCTTGTGCGCACGGTTTTGTCGTCGCGGCATTATCGAGATATATCATTTCATTCATACGTTTCTCACCTTTATAACCAAGGCAATCCCGTTTTCAGCCGTTATAGCGCATCCATCCTCGTTCATCACGTTGCTTACGCCGCGGCTCGCGCCGAAATAAAGCGTTTCGCGGTCAAGCGGATATTCCAATCCTTCGGTCGTAACTCCCGAAACATCGCCGCCTATCGGGACTATTGAAACGGTATCGCCTTTTTTACCTTCGATTTTCAGTTTGTCTCTGAGTATATAAATCTCATTGTTATCGTCTATCATACACGCGTTCGCGCATTTTGTCATCAGGAGTATGTCGGTGATCGTATGATCGGCTCTGTCGCCGGTCATCGAGAGGAGAAGTATATCGCCGTATCCCTTTTTGAGCGCGTAATCTATGGCAAGCTCTCCGTCAGTGAAATCCTTTCTTTCGGGATAACGCAGCTTCTCTATACCCGCGCCGATATTCTCCGCGCTGTCGAGGTCGCCTATAAGGATATCGGGCGTAATTCCCATTTTCAGCGCGTGATTATAACCGCCGTCGGCGCATATTATAAAATCCGCAGAGCGGATTTTACTTTTTATATATTCATAATCGTTTATCTGTCCGTTACCGATAATTACAGCTCTCATATCTCAAGCAATTCCTTTACCGAAGTTTCTATGTCGCCGCCGAAAACCGCCGTACCCGAAACTATAACGTCCGCGCCCGCGTCCAGTGCGGCGCATATATTATCCCTTACGATTCCTCCGTCGACCTCTATATGGAAATCCTGTCCCGCGTATAAACGCAGTTCTCTTATCTTTTCGTTCACCCCGTCCATGTACGACTGACCGCCGTACCCCGGTTCGACGCTCATTACGAGTGCCATATCTATCCTGTCTATGTACGGCTTGATATCCTCCGCGGGCGTGGCGGGATTTATCGATATCCCGACCTTTTTGCCGCGTCCTTTGATCATATCTATACAGGCCGACGGATCCTTTGCCGCTTCAATGTGAAACGTCACGCCGTCCGCGCCCGCGTCGATAAACGCGTCTATATATTTTTCGGGTTCCTCTATCATGAGATGAACGTCGAAAAACATGTTTGTGTATTTGCGTATTGATTTTACGACCGGCAGACCGAATGATATATTCGGCACAAACCGTCCGTCCATAACGTCTATATGCAGCCATTGCGCGCCCGCTTTTTCCGCGCGCTTTATCTGCTCCGCCAGAATACCGAAATCAGCCGCAAGTATAGATGGAGCAAGTATCATTTCTTTTCCCATTCCTTTATTGTTTTTAGTTTATTGTAAAGCTCCGCGTAGCTTTCATATCGCGAGGGAGCCATTTCTCCGTTTTTAAGCATTTCCTTTACGAAGCAGTCCGGCTCGTTTATGTGCGAGCAGCCGCGGAAACGGCACTTTTCCCTCACGCCGGACATCTCGGGAAAAAAATCCTGCAAATCGTCCGCTTTGATCCCTTCCACCTCAAGCGAGCTGAAGCCCGGCGTATCGAGCACAAAACCGCCGTCCTTCATCTCGAACAGTTCGACGTGACGCGTCGTATGTCTGCCGCGGCTTATCTTTTCCGATATGCCGCCGGTTTCAAGACTGTCCTCGGTAATTATGCTCAGAATACTTGATTTACCAACGCCGGAAAGTCCGGCGAACGCGCTCGTCCTGCCGCGCAGATAATCCGTGAGGTCGCCGACCCCCTCTCCCGTCTCCGCGCTCAGGCAAAAGACCTTATATCCCGCGCTCGAATAAATCTCTTCGAGATAAGAGCCGTTTTTTATATCCGTTTTATTTACGCAGACAACAGGCTCGACGCCGCTTATCTCCGCATTGACGAGCATTTTGTCTATCGTGAATGTGTTCGACTCGGGCATTGTTGACGCGGCGACAAGGACCATTGTGTCTATATTTGCCACAGGCGGGCGTATAAGATATGATTTCCTCGGAAATATCTCCTCTATGCTCCCCTTTTCGCCGTCGAGACATATCGCGACTCTGTCGCCTATCATCGGTGTGACACGCTGTTTCCTGAGTACGCCGCGCGCTTTACATTCGTATACGTTTTCGGAGACTTTTACATAGTAAAAGCCCCCTATTCCTTTTATTATAGTTCCGACCGTACTGTTCATTTAGTTAAAGTTTATTGTTCTGTCGCTTACCTTGCTTCCGTCGATATACGCCTGTACCTCAGCCGTACCCGATCCCTTTATGTCGAGAGAGACGGTCCCCTCGGACTTTGAGTGAACGCCGCTGTAATGGGTCCTGCCGTTCACGACGATCTCCACGTTTACCGTGTCGTTCGCCGTGTCGGGTATCTTGACCGTAAAGGTACGCGTCGACATCTCCGAGCTTTCATTATCTTCACCCGAAGTCTCCGGCTCGTTCTGCTGAGATTCATTATTCTCATTCTGCGGAGTTTCGTTTTGTGCGTTTGTTTCAGTCTGCGGCGTTTCAGCTTCGGGTCCGCGCGACAGAACAACGCTTACGAACGAGCCTTTAGGCACGCTCTTGCCCAAATCGGGACTTTGCGATATTACCGTGCCTTCGGCGGCGGTGGAAGCTTTTCTCGACACGTTTCCCAGCCCCAGTCCGTTCGCGCGAAGCGTCGCTTCCGCTTGATCTCTGCCGAGACCGATTATGCTCGGTACGGACACAGTTTCCGCGGCTGCCGTAGGCTGCGCGTTCGCGCTGCCCTTGCTGACGTGCAGGTTTATTGTGTCGTTCTGCGTAAGCTTTGTTCCCGCAAGCGGGGTTTGACGAATTATATATCCTGCGGCTATCTCGTCCGAATTTTCCTCCTGTACCGTATAATTAAGACCCGCGCCTATTATTTCGGCAACGGCTTCGTCAAACAGCTTGTTTACCACGTTCGGCGCGGAAATATTACCGCCCGACGAGCCTATCGAAACGACAAGCTTTATTTCACTGTTCTTCTTCACTATCTTGCGGGCTTCGGGATTCTGCGATATTACGCGGTTTTCCTCGACCGTATCGGAGAGCGAATACTCTATCTCGTCCGCAATTTTAAGTCCTTCCTTATTTGCCGCAGCAGTCGCTTCTTCTATCGTCATATTGGTAAAGTCGGGTACGCTCGCTTCCTTGCTCATATTTACTCCGAAATATACGGCAAGCGCGACGAGCGCGGCGACAACGATGGTCGATATGGCGAGCACGACCGCTATTCTGTCCTCTTTTTTCTGTTTTTGGTTCTTTTTCTTTACCTCTGTTTTCCTGTTTGAGCGTCCGCGCTGCTCCATATCGTCTTCACCGATCTCAATATCTTCAGGTATCTCGGCGATATCGTCGTCGACCTCGTCCAAAACGTCGTAATCGTCGTCGCTTTCCTGTTCCGTCTCTGACATTGTTTTTCTGTATTTCGCTTCGCGGCTCGGAAGCGGCTCGTCCGCAAGTACGGCGTGAAGGTCGTCAAGCAGCACCTGCACGCTCTGGTAACGCGCGGACGGTTCCTTCGACACGGACTTCATCGTCACATACGCCAAATCGGTCGGTATGTCAAGGTTAATGACCTTTACGTTTACCGGCTCCTTCTCGAGGTGCATCAGCGCGACGCTCACAGCCGTGTCGCCATCGAACGGCACTTTGCCCGTGAGCATTTCATAAAGGACGATACCCAAAGAATATATGTCGCTTCGCGCGTCGGTATAGCCGCCGCGCGCCTGTTCCGGCGAAATATAATGCACGCTGCCAAGCGCGCTGCCGCCTACGACCGTCGTTTCGCCCGCGACCGCGCGCGCGATACCGAAGTCCGTTACCTTAAGCGTCTTATCCTTCGTCATCAGTATATTTTGAGGTTTTATGTCGCGGTGTATTATATTTATCGAATGAGCCTCGCTTATTCCCTGTCCGATTTGTATCGCAAAATCGCACGCTTCCTGCCAAGGCAGCGCGCCGTTTTGCTTTATGTATTCTTTCAGGGTTATTCCGTCAACGTACTCCATGACCATATAATTAAGTCCGTTTTCCTCGCCGACGTCGTATACGGACACAATGTTATTGTGTACAAGGCTTGCGGAGGACTGCGCCTCCTTTATAAAATTTGATACCACGTTCTTTTCGTCTTCAAGCGAATCACGCAGTATTTTTATGGCAACGTTGCGGTTTAAAAGCGTGTCTTTGGCTTTATACACCGTAGCCATACCGCCCGTACCGATTTTTTCGAGCATATCATATCTATTTGCAAGTGTTATTCCCGTTAAATTATCACTGTTCATTATCGCATTTCTCCCTTTCCAAAGCCACAATAGTTATATTATCCGCGCCGCCGCGCGAATTTGCAAGGGCGACGAGTTCTTCGCAACTCGTGTCCAGCGGTTTTTCTCTTGAAATATACGCCATGATTTCTTCATCGCTTACAAAATTGGTGAGTCCGTCGCTGCACAGCACGACCCTTCCTCCGTTGTACGGCTTTATGGTTATGTCCACCTTTAGCGTGTCTTCGGCACCCATAGCGCGTGTTATGTAATTTTTTTTCGGATGATTTTTTGCCATTTCGGGCGTTATTTCGCCGCGCATCAACAGTTCGTTAACGTAGGAATGGTCTTTTGTGACCTGCGTTATCGTCCCGTCAGCGATGTAATACGCTCTGCTGTCGCCGACATGAGCCGTTATAAGCTTGCCGCGGTAAATAAGCGCGAGCGTAGCGGTAGTTCCCATTCCCATTATTTTATAATGGTTTTTCGCATAATTGTAGATGATACTGTTGGCTGATATGAACGACTGACGCATAACCTCTCCCGCTTCCACGTAGTCAAGCTCTTCGCTGAGATTCTTTGCAAGATATTCCTCGATTATGTCCACAGCCATCATGCTGGCGATCTCGCCCGCCTGATGTCCGCCCATACCGTCCGCCACTATCGCATACGGAAACACATCGCTTTCGTTGACATAGTAATTGTCCTCGTTGATTTTTCTGTGCATTCCTATATCGGTAATCGCACCAAATTTCATGTTCGCAATTCACCTCTTTTCAATTCAATATTTCTTCATTCTGTATTATAGCACCTTTTTCCGCAGTTGTCCACAGGAAGCTTGAATATCGGCTCCCAATTCTCTGCGAACGGTAGCGTTAATGCCGAGCGACGTAAGCTTATCGCGGAAAGCGTCTATTTCTTCTCTGCTTCCCTTTTTGAAGCTTCGTTCCTCGACTTTGTTTACGGGAATCAAATTTACATGGGCGTGCAGCCCTTTCACGAGCTTGGCGAGTTCTTCGGCATGAGCGGTTGAATCGTTCACGCCGCTTATAAGCGAATACTCGAAGCTTATCCTCCTGCCGGTCTTTTTAGCGTAATACCCGCACGCATCGAGAAGCGCGCTTATATTGTATTTACGATTTATCGGCATGATCGTATCTCTCACCTCGTCGTTCGGCGCGTGAAGAGATATCGTGAGCGTTATCGGAAGATTTTCGTCCGCAAGACGGTTTATATTATCCGCTATACCGCAGCTTGACAGCGTAATATGTCTGTACCCTATGCAAATACCCTTTTCATGGTTTACGTTATGCAAAAACTTAATTACGTTGTCATAGTTATCGAGCGGTTCGCCTATGCCCATCATTACAATGTTGCTTATTCTTTCGCCCACGTCTTTCGACGCGAAAATCACCTGATTCAGTATTTCTCCCGCAGTAAGGCTCCTGTACAGACCGCCGATCGTTGAAGCGCAGAATCGGCAGCCCATGCGGCAGCCCACCTGACTGGATATACATATCGTCAATCCGTGATGATACCGCATCACAACGCTTTCGATGCAGTTTCCGTCGGGAAGCTCAAACAGGTACTTTACTGTGCCGTCGAGCTTTGAAACGTATTTCTCGCGGATTTTGAGCGTGGAGACATATGTCTCTTTTTCAAGTTTTTCGCGGAGCGTCTTTGGAAGATTTGTCATTTCGGCGTAGCTTTGCACGCCCTTATGCAGCCATGAGAAAATTTGCTCGGCACGGAATTTCTTCTCGCCCAAAGACTGTATGTATTCCTCAAGCTCCTTATATTCGAAATCTTTTAAGTCAATCATTTATTTTACCCTTTTCATCTTGCATATATAAAAGCCGTCCGTGCCGTCGATATGCGGATAGAAGGTCTTTTCGCAAAGTTTTGAAAAATTCTTGTTTCCATTGAGAAACGCGTCGGTCACGCCTTCGTTTTCACCGCGTTCGACCGTGCAGGTGGAATAGACGATCTCCCCTCCGATTTTGAGGTAACGCGCGGCGTTCGACAGTATTTCAAGCTGTGTCTCGGGAAGCGTATTTGCTGCGGCGCGCCATTTTATCTCAGGCTTACGCCGCACGATCCCAAGTCCCGAACACGGTACGTCGCATAAGATCCTGTCCGCGATTTCCGAGAAGCGTTCGTCAAATTCGCAGCCGTTTTTTATGGCGGTTTCTATGATAGTTATGCCGAGTCTTTCGGCATTTTTATTGATAAGCTCGGTTTTATGAGGATATATGTCGAACGCATATATCCTTCCCGTGTCGTTCATCATTTCAGCCATGGCGGTCGTTTTGCCGCCCGGCGCGGCGCACACGTCTATCACCGTGTCGCCCTCCCGCGGCGCGAGCGTCCGAGCCGCGCCGTATGCCGCCGGATCCTGCACCGTGTAATAACCGCGTCTGAACAACTCGTCGTCCGACACGTCGAAGCCCTCGTCCGTCACTATCATATCACCGACGACCCTCCCTCCGCGTCCGAGCTTTGAAAGAAGCTCCTCCGCGGTCGTTTTCAATCTGTTCGGTCTTAAGTACAGCTTGGGCGTTTCTTCAAAAGACTTCAGCAACTCCTCAGCGAAGCCGTACCCGAAATCCTTTACCCATTTTTCGCATAATTGAAGCGGGAACGAATAGCGTACCGACAGAAACTCGTTCCCGTCGCTCGGATATTCGATTTCCGAACGGGACGCGGTCCTCAAAACTCCGTTCACGAATCCCGCCGACGCACCGTGTCCGTATTTCTTCGCAAGTCTTACGCTTTCGTTTACAGCCGCGCTGTTCGGTATTTTGTCCATAAACATGAGCTGGTACAGTCCCATACGGAGTATTATCAAAATATATTTCGACAGCTTGTTTATCCTAAGCTTTGAAAATTGCGATATGACGTAATCGAGCGTAAGCTTTTTGTCGATAACGCCGTAAACAAGTGCGGTCACAAGTGCCTTTTCGCGTTTTTCCATGTCCTTTGGTATCGACTTTTTCAGTGCCATGTTTGAATACGCGCCGTTAAATTCAATGTCGTATATTATCTTCAGCGCGGTTTCTCTCGCGGACACCGTCAGCGTCTCCTTCGGTTCGCAAGCATCAGCAGACGCAGGAATTGAAGCGCGGTCGACGCAACAGCCGCAACGTATGTCATAGCCGCCGCGATAAGCGTTTTTCTCGCGCCGACAAGCTCGTCGCCTTCAAGCATATTCATGCTTTCAAGCGTTTTCATGGCGCGGCGCGAAGCGTTTGTTTCGGTAGGAAGCGTCACAAGCTGGAACACGAGCACCATGGCGAAAAGGATCGCGCCGGCAAGCTGGAGCGGTGTGAAGCCAAATATAATGCCGATTATAAACAGCGGCATTGACAAGGCGTTGCTTAAATTTACCGCGGGGACTATACTGTTTCGGATTTTTATCGGTACGTATCCGACTTTATGCTGTATGGCATGTCCGCACTCGTGCGCCGCGACGCCTATCGCAGCCACGGATGAGGAATCGTACGTCGAATCCGAAAGTCTTATTACGTCCTCGTTCGGGCTGTAATGGTCGGTAAGCTCGCCCGCCGTATGCTCTATCCGTATATTTTGAAGTCCGTTCGCGTCAAGAATTCTTCTTGCCGCCATAGCCGCGGTAAGTCCCGTTGAGCTGTGTATCTCATTATATTTTGAAAAAGTCGCCTTAACGCCGAACGACGCGAACAGCGTCAGGGCAAAAGAAATGATTACCAATACGTATGTCGGATCAAAAAAGCCGTATAATCCAAGCATATTCCTTCCTCCTTACTTCAATACCTGTCCGATTTCTATATTGTGTCCGCGCGCGTAATCTTCAACGTTCATTCTCCTGCTTCCGGCAAACTGCGCCGAGACGATATAGAGCGTTCCTTTACCGCATGAAACTTTAAGACCCTTTCCCTTATCGAGAGAAAGTATCGTTCCGGCAGACTCGTCCGATTCGTCGTCCGACACTCTTGCTTCCGCTATTTTCAGCGTTTCACCCATATATTCGGTACTTGCCATGGGCCAGGAATTCATCGCGCATATGAGCTTTGATATTTCACGCGCGCTCTTGGACCAGTCGATTCGTCCCGTTTCCTTGGAAATCATGGGCGCGTAGGTATGTTCCTCGTGGTTCTGCGGAACGGGCTTTACGCTGCCGTCCGAGAGAGCTTCGAGAGTTTTGAGCATGAGCCGCCCTCCGATCTGCGCGAGACGCTTGAAAAGCTCGTCGGACGTTTCGTATTCGCCTATCTGCGTTTCCTCCTTCATAAGCATATCGCCAGTGTCAAGTCCCTTGTCCATCAGCATGGTCGTAACGCCCGTGACGCTTTCGCCGTTCATTACGGCGTGCTGTATCGGTGCCGCTCCCCTGTATTTGGGCAGGAGCGACGCGTGAATGTTTATACATCCGTACTTTGGATAATTTATAATATATTCGGGTAATATCCTGCCGTATGCCGCTACGACGATCACGTCGGGCTTGAGAGCGTCAAGCACGTCCATAAAACCGCCGTCCTTGAGATTTGACGGCTGAAAAACAGGTATCCCCGCTTCTTCGGCGGCGATCTTCACCTCCGTCGGTACGGTTTTATGTCCCCTTCCCTTCGGTCTGTCCGGCTGGGAAACCGCTCCGACCACGTTTTCGCCGGCGTTCACAAGCGTTCTGAGCGCGGCGGCGGCAAAGTCGGGCGTACCCATAAAAAGTATTTTCATGTCTATATCTCCGTCAATCCAAAAATTTCGTTACGCGTTCAAGAAAAAGCTTGCCGTCGAGATGTTCCGTTTCATGACAGACGGCGCGCGCCATAAGCTCCTCGCACGTCATCTTGAACCAGTTCCCGTTACGGTCCTGAGCCTTAACGACGACCTTGTTGGGTCTTGTCACTTCCCCGTAAACGCCGGGAACGCTCAGGCAGCCCTCGCTTCCCGTCTGTTCTCCGCTTTCCTCCAGAATTACGGGATTGACAAGCTCGACCAAACCTTCTCCCGCGTCGATCACGACCGCGCGCTTCAAAATCCCGACCTGCGGCGCGGCAAGTCCGACGCCCTCGTTTTTCTTCATAGTATCGTACATATCGTCAAGAAGTATGTGAAGCTTATTATCAAAATTCTTTACTTCCTTACACTTCTTGTAAAGGATTTCGTCGCCCTCTTTTCTTATTTCACGTATAGCCATTACTAAACACCTCTTTAATAAATCATGCTCGGGGACTTGTCGATAACTATCGAAACGCCTTCGCAGTTTTTGCTGCTCCTGCACTTTTTTTCCGCATCGTGAAGACTTTCTCCGAGTTTGTCTCCGTCCTCGCATTTAAAAATTATCTGCCATCTGTATTTGTTTTTAATTTTTGACACAAAAGACGGTATCGGTCCCAGCACTTGTATCTTCTGTCCCATTTGTTTTATGTCGCCGAGTGCTTTGACGAAATACCGAGACGTCCGCGACGTCTTTTCGTCGGACGCGCCCTGAAACTGAACGCTTATCATCGAACAGAACGGCGGATACCACATAAGACGGCGTTCGGCGATCTCGTTTTTGTAAAATTCCTTGTAATCATGCGTCGTCACAAGCTTCACGGCTTCGTGCTCCGGCGTGTATGTCTGTATGACGGCGCGTCCCTCTTTACCTCCGCGACCCGCGCGTCCCGAAACCTGTTCGAGCATCGCGAAGGTGCGTTCTCCGCTGCGAAAATCGTGCAGGTGAAGCATTGTGTCAGCCGTTATTACTCCCACAAGCGTCACATTCTCGAAATCAAGCCCTTTCGCAACCATCTGTGTACCGATAAGTACGTCGATTTTTTCTTTTTCGAATCTTGAGAGTATTTTTTCGTGCGACTGCTTTTTCCCTGTCGTATCCATATCCATACGTATCGAGGTCGCGTCCGGGAAAAGCTTATGTATTTCCTCCTCGACCTTCTGCGTACCTCCTCCGAAATAGCGTATATATTTGCTTCCGCATTCGGGGCAAACGGTGTAGTTCGGCGCGGCGTATCCGCAGTAATGGCATTTTAAATTATTGCCGAATTTATGGTACGTAAGTGAAATGCTGCAATTGGGACACTGAGGTACGTAACCGCAGGTACGGCAGGAGACAAACGACGAAAATCCGCGTCTGTTCAGGAACAGGATCGTCTGTTCGCCCGATTCGAGATTTTTCTTTATTTCCTTGTAAAGCCGCGCGGAAAGCATGCTTTTGTTGCCGCGCGCTAGCTCGGTACGCATATCCTCAACGTAAATGTCCGGCATTTTATTGTTATTGAAGCGCGTGTTCATCTCAAGCAGCTTATATTCTCCCGCGCTCGCCTTATAATAGCTCTCCACGCTCGGAGTTGCCGACGCAAGCACGACCGCCGCGCCCGATTGACGCGCGCGGAAAATCGCCACGTCCCGCGCATGATAGCGCGGCGTCATATCGGACTTGTACGTATCGGAATGTTCCTCGTCCATTATTATGATACCTATATTTTTAAGGGGAGCGAAAACCGCGCTTCTCGCGCCTATCACAATATCCGCGCCGCCCGTTTTTATCCTTTTCCATTGGTCGTATCTCTCGCCGAGAGACAGCGCGCTGTGGAAAATCGCGATTCTTTCTCCGAAACGCGACATGAATCTCGATACCATCTGAGGTGTAAGAGATATCTCCGGCACAAGCATAACGGCACTTTTCCCCATGTTTACAGTGTGCTCGATCGCCTGCATAAAAACTTCCGTTTTACCGCTGCCCGTCACGCCGTGAAGCAAGAACACGCCGCCCAAACCGTTTTCTTCCGATTTCGTTATGGCGTCTATCGCCGTTTTCTGCTCTTCCGTCGGCGGCAGTTTTTCGCTTTTTTTGAAGGTTCTTCCCTTGTATGGGTCTCGTCTCGTCTGCGCTTCGTAAATTTCGCACAGCCCCTTTTTTTCGAGCGCGTTCACCGCGTTCGAGGAGCCGTTTGTCATTTTCTGCAAATCGACCGTAGGCAAAACGCGTACCGAAGCAAGGATATCGAGCATACGCGACTGAACGGGTGCTTTCCTTACAAGCGACGCTGCCGCTGCGCGCGCGTCGTCGCCGCTTACCGTGAGACGCACGTATCGGATTTTTTTATCGCTCACCGCAGCGGACGAGCGGTATTCGCGGCGAAGTACGCCGTCCTTTATCATAGAGCGCACGACGGATGAAACGTCCTTGTTCATTCGTTCCTTTAATGTAGTATATTCAATACCGCCGCCGTTATCCTGTATAATTTCAATGATTTTTTCTCTCGAGGACGATCTCTGCAAAGAGACGTTCTCGAGAATTATCCATTCTTCGCTTTTTAGCGCGGTCCCCGCCGGAACGACGGCGCGTATAATATCGAGGTAAGACGCGAGATACTTTTTTCTCATCCATTCGATGACCTCAAGCATATCCGCGTCGAACGCCGGTATGTCGTTTGCGGATTTTATTATGGATTTTAGCTTTACTCCGGTGCTTTTTTCGGAAAATCCGACGCAAAAGCCCTCCACCTCTCTGTTGCCGGACGAAAACGGCACCAAAACTCTGCTGCCGATTTGCAGAGAGTCTGCCATTTCCTCAGGCACGAGATAGTCGAACATACGATCGACGTTCTTCGACCTGCAATCCACGATAACCTTCGCAATCATATTATCACCTTAATTATTCGGAATCCTCCGCGCCGTACTCGTTCTCCGTATCTCCGATATCGGAGGAATTCATCGAAAGTATAGCCGCCGCCTTTTCGTCAGCCCATGCCTTTGCGCGTTCTATCGCTTCGGAACGAATATAGCTCACCTTGCCGGAGAGTATTTCCTCCGCGGCGACCGATACGGGTTTTTCCGCGCCGTTATATTCGTCGTCCTTCGCATTTTCCTCGCCTATCATTCTCGCGCGCTTCGCAGCCATGGTCACAAGCGTGTAACGGCTGTCGACACATTTGGAAAGTTCTGAAATTCCGGGTTTGATCATCATAATAGCATTCCTCCGATTTTAATATTTTTCGTTTAACAGTTCCTCGACAAGACGTTTCTTTTCCATCTTGTCGCGCATAAATTTCTCGACTTCCTTCACGCAGTCGTCAAGGTCGTCGTTAACAAAAACACAGTCGTACAACCGTGACTGTTCCATTTCCCATTTCGCCGCATCGAGACGCTCGGCGATCTGTTCGGGCGTTTCGCGTCCCCTCTCCTCGAGCCGTGCCTTTAATTCAGCCATTGACGGCGGCAAAATGAAGATAAGCGTCGCTTCGGGAAATATTTTCTTTACTTTGAGCGCGCCCTGCGGCTCTATCTCCAAAAGAACGCTCCGTCCCGTGTCAAGCGTCGTTTCGACGGCGTGTTTCGGCGTGCCGTAATAATTGCCGTTATACACGGCGTATTCGAGCATTTCTCCGTTGTCTATCATTTCCTTGAAATGCTCCGTCGTGGTATAGTTATACGTCACCCCGTCGATTTCGTCCTTGCGCCTTTCGCGCGTGGTCGACGACACAGACAGGAAAACGTCGTTCTCTTTATTATCAAGAAGTCTGGAACATATCGTTCCCTTACCCGTGCCGGACGGTCCCGACATTACGAATAAAATCCCTTTACTCATCGGCGCGTACTCCTTCCGTATCTGTTTCCGCGCCAAGTCTCGACGCGACGGTTTCGGTCTGAAGTGCCGAGAGAACTATATGGTCGGAATCCGTCACAATGACGGCTCTCGTTCTTCTGCCGTATGTCGCGTTAATGAGATTCCCCTTGTCCTCCGCTTCGCGGATTATTCGCTTTATCGGCGCGGAATCGGGGCTTACGATAGCTATTACGCGTTCCGCGTTTACCATGTTGCCGAAGCCTATGTTTATGAGCTTCATCTGAAATCACCTGCTATTCTATATTCTGTATCTGCTCGCGCAGCTTTTCTATCTCGCCTTTGAGCGTTACGACCGTTTTCGCTATTTCTATGTCGCCCGCTTTTGAACCGATCGTATTCACCTCGCGGTTTATTTCCTGGATCAAAAAGTCAAGTCTGCGTCCGGCGGGTTCGCCGCTCGAGATTATCTCCCCAAATTCCGAAAAATGGCTTGCAAGACGCACCGTCTCTTCGTTCACGGCTACCTTGTCGGCATATATCGCAACTTCGGTAAGTATCCGCGCGTCGTCTATCTCTCTGCCGTCGAGTACCTCTTTTATCTTTGCGTACAGTCTGTCGCTGTACTCGCTGACGGTTTGCGGAGAACGTTCCTCTATCTTTTTCACAAGAGTGCTCATATACTCTATCCGCGCGCACAAATCTTCTTGTATTCTCTCGCCCTCGCGCGAACGCATGGCGACAAAATCCTCTATCGCGCCGTCAAGAACGGGTTTCACACATTCCCATACGGCTTCCTCGTCCTCCTCGATCCTGTCCGTCTTGAAAATCTCCGAATTGCGCGCGACGCTCATAACCGATATATCGTCGCGAAGTCCGAATTCGTCCCGAAGCTCCCGCAGAACGTCTATGTAGTTTTGTGCGGCGGCGCGGTTTAATCTGATTTCCTTTTCGGCTGTCTCGTAATTCTCGACGTTTACGTATATGTCCGTCTTGCCGCGCGTTATATAGGACGAAACGTACTTTCTTATTCTGTCCTCAAGAAATCCCAGGTGCCGCTGTACCTTTATGTTGTAATCGGAATATCTGTGATTTACGGATTTTATTTCCGCAAGTATTTTTTTCCCGTTCATTACGGCTTCGCGTCTGCCGTACCCGGTCATACTTCTGAGCATTGTTTTCTCTCCCTGTTTCGGTTTGTATATAGGCATAATAACCCATTATTTAATCATTATAACACATTTATTTCGTTTTGCACACTCTTTTTTCAAAAAAAATTTTATTTTTTTGCTTTTTTATACTTCCGCACAAAAAAAATACCGTATAACGCGTATTATACGGTATTTTCGTTTAATGTCGTTCGTCAAAAAAGCGGGGTCTGCCGCCTTCAGCCAATCAAAAGATTTGTTATGTCAACGCTTGACGCAGGGATCTGCGCGGACGCGCCGTTCTCGTTCGAACCGGTCAGCGTGACGTTGACCGTAATATCGGTTTTTGCGCCGTCCATATTCACGCTCGTCTTTAAATACGTTTCCGTCTTTATCGAATCGGCGTTAAACTCGCTTACCGAGGATACGTCAAGGGACATCGTGTCCTTCAGCTCGCGTACCTCTTCGGGCGTAAGCTCCCCTACCATCGACGAGATAAGGTTTATAAAGTCGTCGTTCGACATTTTTATCTCTGCGCGGTACGTTCCGTTTTCACCTTCCGTAACGCTGACAAATTTGTCTATTTCCTCGTAAATGTCAAACTGCATGGCGACTTTCAGGGCGGTGTCGATATCGGCGTCGCCGTCAAGGCTCACGTTCGACATTACGGCGTCCTTAAAGTCCTCCGCGTCCGTGCCGCCGAGCATGATCTGTCTGAACACAGCCTTGTCCACGCCGAAAACGTCCATTGAGTCGATAAATTTGTTTATATCTATGCTGCACCATTCGGACGCGGGCTGTCCCGTTTTCTCCGCGGCAAGCTTTGAAACCGCCTCGTTGTTTATATAAATGATCCCGTCCTTGTAAACTGCCTTTACGTTCTCTCCGTCAATATTTACAACGCCGGTGTTTACGCTCAGCTTGATGTCGGCGTTACCCTCGCCCTGCGAACCCGACGCCGTTCCCGAAATTCCCGCGTTGAGCTTTGCAAGGGCTGCGTCATACGAAACGGACGCGTCAAAAACCGTTTCCTTTTTCGTATACGTCGGGACCTTGAGCTGCAAAAGCTTCGTCATGTTCGGCATTACATCCGGCAGATCGACGAAGTAATCGTCGTAATCCATTATAATGACGGTTTCCGTCTCGCCGTCCCAGCCGACCTGCATGTCGAGCGCGTTCGACATAAAGCGTATGGGTACGAGCGTTCTGTCCTCGACGATTATCATCGGAACGTCCATCGTTATTGTGGAAGATACACCGTTTTTGTCGATATATATTGTGTCGTCCATAAGCGTAAAGGATATTGTGATATCGCCCTTTTTCGCCGTAACAAGTCTGTTTGCGTCGTCATAATCGACAGTCGCACCCATATTTTCAAGTGCGGCTCTAAACGGTATCATAACCCTTCCGTCGGTGTTGACGGGCTTTACGTCCTCATATTGTACTATGCTGTCGTTATACAGTATATGTATTTCGGAATCGTCCGCGATTTTATCGGTTACGGCAGCCATTCTTCCCGCCGCGCCCGCGCTTGCGGACACGCACATAAACAATGCCGCTCCGACAGCGGCAGCCGTTAATTTCTTCATATCATATCCCTCCAACAGATATATATTTCGTATTTATTCTATCATAAATAAATGCATAAGTCAATGTTTTTATTGTTTTTTTCGTGCGCGTATGTTATATTATATTAAGGAAAACGGTTCATTTTCAGGACAATTTTCAAATTTTTGTAAAATCGGAGGACACAATGGCATTCGACGCAGTAACGGTCCGCGCGCTTACCGGCGAGCTGTCGCATAAGCTGGTAAACGGGCGCATAGATAAAATATACCAGCCGGAAAAGGACGAAATAACAATAAATATACGTCTCCTCACGGAAAACGTAAGGCTCGTTCTGTCGGCTTCGAGCGCGCATCCCAGGGTACATCTTACCAAAGCGGCAAAAAAGAACCCGATATCGGCTCCGATGTTTTGTATGCTTCTCAGAAAGCATATAGGCGGGGGAAAAATCACCGCCGTGGAGCAGGAGGGCTTTGAAAGAATAATCAGGATATCCGTGGAGAGCTACGATGAGCTTGGCGACCTCACGACAAAATATCTTATCGCCGAAATCATGGGCAGACATTCAAATATTATCCTTACGAACGCCGATATGAAAATAATAGATTGTATAAAGCATATTGATTTCACGATAAGCTCCGTAAGGCAGGTAATGCCGGGGCTTACCTACACCGCGCCGCCGCCGCAGGGAAAAACGGATTTGACCGACATACGCGAAACGGCGAGCGTCGATTTCTCAGCCGCGTCCTCCGCTGACAAGGCTGTCCTTTCATGTATCGGCGGTATCAGTCCGCTTACCGCGCGCGAGATAGTGTACGACGCGATGCACACTACCGACGTACACTGTGCCGCGCTCACGGACAGCGGTAAAAACAAAATATTGTATTCGCTCACGCGTCTCGCGCGCGACGTCCGCGAAGGGAACTTTTCGCCGTGCGTGATTTTGAACGCCGCGTCCGGCAAGCCGATGGATTTCAGCGTTACGCCGATCGGTCAATACGAAACGCTTGCGGAAGTGAGGAAATACGACGGCGTAAGCGAGATGCTCGACGCGTTTTTTATAACGCGCGACATGCAGGAAAGAATGAGACAAAAAAGCGCGGATCTCGTAAAGCTTATAAATACGAACACGGAACGTATATCAAAAAAGCTTGCCATACTCGCCAGGACTGTGTCGGAATCCGAAAACAGAGACAAATACAAGATATACGGCGATCTGCTCACGGCAAATCTGCACTCTCTGAAGCAGGGGCAGGATTCCTTCGACGCGCAGAATTATTACGAGGAGGGTGCGCCGACGGTAAGTATCGCGCTCGACCCGCGTCTTACGCCGTCTCAAAACGCGCAGAAATACTATAAAAAATACTCAAAAGCAAAAACCGCTCTCGTCGAAGCGGCAAAACAAATCGAAAGCGGTCAAAGCGAGCTTGAATACCTTGAAAGCACGCTTACCGCCGTCGAAAACGCGGAAAACGACGAGGATTTGAACGCGATACGCGCGGAGCTTGCCGCGCAGGGGTACGCGGGAAAAGGTCGAGGTCAGAAAAAGCGCGCCAAGCAGTCACCGCCGAAGCCGCTGCACTTTGTCACGTCCGACGGTTTCGACGTATATGTTGGCAAAAATAACACTCAAAACGACTATCTCACGCTCAAATTCGCAAACTCGTCCGATCTGTGGTTCCATACGAAAAACATACACGGCTCGCACGCCATAATAAAGCTCGGCGTAAACAAGGACGTTCCGCGTTCCTCGATAGAGGAAGCGGCAAGAGCGGCGGCGTACTACTCCAAGGCGCGTTCTTCGTCGCAGGTGCCGGTGGATTATACGCGTATAAAGAACGTGCGTAAGCCGAACGGCGCGAAACCCGGTATGGTCATATACGAGGGGTACAATACGATATATGTTACGCCCGAAAATCCGATAAAAGAATAACGCGTTAAACCGCCCTATATGCAAGGGCGGTTTTTTCACGTAAGGGAAAAGGACCGCGAAACGCGGTCCTTCGAGGGGGTATATTAAAATCTTTGTTAAAAGAGATTAACCTATGTTTTCGTTGTATGATTTTACAAAATCGGGATAAGCCGACGCAAGACCATGCTCCGTGGAGTCAAGACCCTTAATTTCGTCTTCGGGCTTCGCTCTCAGGATATGAGCCTTCTTAAGTATCGTAAACAGCAGACCCGACATGATCGTCGCCCATGCTATAAGGCATACCGCACCGAGTGCCTGAACGCCGAGAGCGTGGAAACCGCCGCCGTAGAAAAGTCCGGGAAGGAAGCTGTCTCCGAGAAGCGCGGGGTCGCTTGCAAACAAGCCGACCGCGATCGTTCCCCAAAGTCCGCATACGCCGTGTACGCTGATCGCGCCGACGGGGTCGTCGACCTTGAGCTTCGCGTCGATAAACGGTATCGCGAGACACATCAGCACGCCGCCCACAACACCTATAATAACCGAATCAAGCGGAGATACGACGTCGCACGGCGCGGTGATCGCAACGAGACCGCCGAGGATACCGTTGAGCGTCATCGACACGTCGGGCTTGCCGTAACGGATCCATGTAAAGAACATCGCCGTGATAGCAGCGGCACACGCCGCGAGGTTTGTGGTAATAAATACCTTTGCAGCAACGTCAACGCCGCCGTCCGAAAGACCGCCCGTCGACGCGGGGTTAAATCCGAACCAGCCTACCCACAGTATAAGCACTCCGAGCGCGCCGATAAGAATATTGTGACCCGGGATAGCGTTCGGCTTTCCGTTCTTGTTGTATTTGCCGATTCTCGGGCCGAGGATAGCCGCGCCCACAAACGACATCGTACCGCCGAGCATATGAACGATAGCGGAACCCGCAAAATCATGAAAGCCCATTTCGCTGAGCCAGCCGCCGCCCCATACCCAGTGACCCGCGATCGGGTATATAAAGAGCGAAATACACGCGCTGTAAATACAGTAAGCTCTGAAGTCCGTTCTGCCCGCAACCGCGCCCGAAACGATCGTCGCGGACGTCGCGCAGAATACCGTCTGGAAGAACAGTGCCGTATAATCGACGTTTGCCGCGCCGGCCATACCGTTCATGAACATATCGCCGAACGGAATACCGATGAATCCGTTTCCTTTGCCGTACATAAGTCCGTAGCCGATAAGCCAATAAACAATTGAACCGAACATAAAGTCGACAATGTTCTTCATTATAATATTACCTGTGTTTTTGCTTCTTGTGAAGCCGGCTTCGACCATGGTGAAGCCCGTCTGCATAAAGAATACCAGTACGCCGCCGAAAAATAACCAGAAACAATCGACGGCAGCGGTTAATAATTCCGTACTCATAATCAATCAACCTCCAAAATATATAGTCCTTAAAGTAACGCTTCTCTGTCTTCTTCGCCCGTTCTGACCTTGATTACTCTCGACACGGGAGAAATAAAGATTTTTCCATCGCCTATCTCGCCCGTTCTCAAAACGGATATCGCCGTATTCACAACGTCCTCCACGGGAACGGTGCATACTACCATTTCCACTTTTACCTTCGGCAGCAAATCGACGTTATACTCAACTCCTCTGTACTGATGCTTCTGTCCCTTCTGTACTCCGTAGCCGAGGACGTTGCACACGGTCATACCGTTTATGCCGATCTCGTTGAGTGCTTCCTTGAGTTCCTCAAGCTTGCTCTGCCTGGTGATAATTTCGATTTTCGTCATTTCAGCCATGACAAAATCTCCCCTTTCATTTATTAAACAAAAAGACGCGTCCGCCGTTTAAATCGGCAAACACGTCTTTGTGTTTAAATTAAAATTTTTGAGCCGCGTTCGAAACAAAAAAGCGCGTCTGCGGTGGGATATCCCACGCAAACACGCCGTTGTGCCGAATTTCTGACTTCGGTGTTATTATACTCTTACGCCGTTCGGTTGTCAATATGTTTTTTTATTTTTATAAAATGTTTACAAACGCATGCCGAACGACAAAAACAATTATAATAAACCTGCACTAAATTTTTGAAACGTGTTGACAATCATAAAGGGCGGTGCTATAATATCTGAGATAGATTGAAGGAGGAGAGTGCCATGGATTCGCGCGTTTATCGTTGTGAGCAAGGTCGTTCTCGTATTCCTTCATTTTTTATTTTCAATTTAAAAGGTAATTCATTTACAGGCAACGTTGCCGATTCGGCGGCGTTGCTGTTTTTTATGTGAGCAAGGAGAAATTATATGAAAGCACAGCTTATTCTTGAAAACGGCGCGCGGTTTGTCGGAGATACGTTCGGCGCGGAGAAAAACATCGTCGGCGAGGTCGTATTCACAACGGGTATGACGGGCTATCAGGAAACGATCACGGACCCGTCGTTCGCGGGGCAGATCGTCACGATGACTTTTCCTCTTATAGGTAACTACGGGATAAACCTTGAGGACATGGAAGCGAACCGCGCAAATTTAAAAGCGTTGGTCGTAAGAGAAAAATGCGACTTCCCTTCCAATTTCCGAAACGAAATGAACCTCGCGGATTTTCTCGCGCAGCAGGGCGTCGTGGGTCTGGAGGGCATAGACACGCGTGCTCTTACGAAAATCATACGTGACGTGGGCGCGATGAAAGGCGTTATAATGATGGGCGAGCCGCGCGACGAGGACGTAAAAATCCTTATGGATTCACTCGATAACAGCCGCGTGATAATGAGCACGACAGCGGACGGAATATACACGGTCAACGAAAAAGGTTCCCGTCATGCGGCGTTCATAGACATGGGCGCGAAGCAGGGTATCGTCCGCGATCTTGTAAAAAGAGACTGTAAGCTGACGGTATTCCCCGCCGACACGGACGCGGAAAAGATAATGAGCGTAAAGCCCGATCTCGTATTTCTTTCGAACGGACCCGGCAATCCGCTCGACGCGCCCGGCACCGTCGAGACGGTCAAAAAGCTTATCGGCAAAATCCCTATCTGCGGTATATGCATGGGGCATCAGATCATCGGTCTCGCGCTCGGCGCAAAGACAAAAAAGCTTAAATTCGGTCATCACGGCGGCAACCACCCCGTCAAGGACCTGAAAACGGGAAACGTTTTTATCACGAGTCAAAATCACAATTATATAGTCTCCGACCTGCCCGACGACGTTGAGGAAACGTTCGTGAACGTAAACGACGGGACATGCGAGGGTATAAGCCATAAAACGCTTCCTATCATGAGCGTACAGTTCCACCCCGAAGCCTCCCCCGGTCCCTTGGATACGGGCTGGCTGTTTGACAGATTTCTAAAGGAAATATAATTGTAGGGCGGTCATCGGTCGCCCGTTCCCAATACAACGCAGGGGCGGTCATCGGCCGCCCGTCCCACAAATTTAAGAACGGAGGATTACTATGCCATTAGATAAAAGTATAAAAAAAGTTCTCGTGATAGGCTCCGGTCCAATCGTAATCGGTCAAGCTGCGGAGTTTGACTATTCCGGCACGCAGGCTTGCCGCGCGATAGAGGAAGAAGGAATAGACGTTGTCCTCGTCAATTCCAACCCCGCTACGATAATGACCGACCGCGGCATGGCAAATCAGACGTATATAGAACCGCTGACGGCGGAGTACGTCGAAAAAATCATACAAAAGGAGCGTCCCGACTCGATCATCGCCGGTATGGGAGGTCAGACGGGTCTGAATCTCGCCTGTGAGCTTTATGACAACGGAGTGTTTGAAAAATACAATATGAAGGTTATCGGCACGTCGATACCGTCCATAAAGGAGGGTGAGGACCGCGACAGCTTCAAGAGACTTATGGAACGTACAAACCAACCCGTCGCGCCGTCCGAAATCGTAACGAATCTCGATGACGGCATAGCCTTCGCTAAGCAGATAGGCTATCCCGTGATCGTCCGTCCGGCTTACACTCTCGGCGGTACGGGCGGCGGCATCGCAGAGAATCCCGAGCAGCTTGAAACGATCCTGTCTCAGGGACTTCACCTTTCGCGCGTCGGTCAGGTTCTTCTCGAGAAATCCATTAAGGGCTGGAAAGAAATTGAATTTGAAGTAATGCGCGACGGCGCGGGTAACTGTATAACGGTGTGCTCGATGGAGAACGTCGATCCCGTCGGCGTACATACGGGCGATTCGATAGTTGTGGCTCCGTCGCTGACGCTTGCCGACAAGGAATATCAGATGCTTCGGAAAGCCGCAATTGACATTATAAACTCAATAGAAATCAAGGGCGGCTGCAACGTTCAGTTCGCGCTCGATCCCGAAAGCTTTAATTATGCCGTTATTGAAATAAACCCGCGCGTGAGCCGTTCGTCCGCGCTCGCGTCAAAGGCGACGGGATATCCGATAGCCAAGATAGCGGCAAAAATCGCTCTCGGATACAATCTCGACGAAATCAAAAACGCCGTTACGGGTAAAACATACGCGTGCTTTGAGCCGACGATCGACTATATCGTTACCAAAATACCGAAATGGCCGTTCGATAAATTCTTCGGCGCGAAGCGCAGTCTCGGCACAAAGATGATGGCGACGGGTGAAATCATGGCTATCGGCAACACGTTCGAAGCGTCGCTGCTCAAAGGCGTAAGATCGCTCGAGATCGGTCAGTTTACGCTTGAAAGAAAATCGTCGAAGGAACGTTCGACCGTCGAGCTTAAACAGCGCGTTATCGTCCCCGACGATGAACGCTTATTCGACCTTGCCGAGCTGATACGGCGTAATTATAATATGGAAAAGCTTGCGGAAATAACGGGTATGGATCCGTTCTTCCTCAAAAAGATAAAGAATATAGTCGACGCGGAGGAGGATTTGAAAAAACTCACGCTCGGCGACCTTGACCGAGACACTCTCAAAAGGTACAAAAAAATGGGCTTCTCGGACAAGGGCATAGCCGAGCTTACCGGCTGCCGCGCGAACGACGTATTCGATCTGCGCGTAAAGCTCGGCGTTACTCCCGTTTACAAAATGGTCGATACGTGCGCCGGTGAATTTGAAGCCGTGTCGCCGTATTACTACTCGACCTACGACGATACGACCGAGTCCTTCCCCTCGGATAGGAAGAAGGTAATAGTTATCGGTTCGGGTCCGATACGCATAGGTCAAGGTATAGAATTTGACTATTGCTCCGTACACAGTATACTCGCGCTCGAAAAGGCGGGCGTTGAAACGATAATCATAAATAACAATCCCGAGACAGTCTCAACGGATTTTGACACCTCCGACAAGCTGTATTTCGAACCGCTCACGGAAGAAGACGTTTACAACATTATTCTTCTCGAAAAACCGAGCGGCGTAATCCTCCAGTTCGGCGGTCAGACGGCGATAAAGCTCGCGAATTTCCTCGACGAGATGAACGTACCCGTACTCGGTACGCAGCCGAAATACATCGACGAAGCGGAGGATAGGGAAAAATTTGACGAAATGCTCGAAAAGCTCGGCATAAAGCGTCCGAAGGGTAAAGCGGTATGGAGCGTCAAGGAGGGCGTCGAAGAAGCCGGTAAGCTCGAATATCCTCTTCTTGTTCGTCCGTCATACGTACTCGGCGGTCAGGGTATGGAAATTACGCGCAACGAAATCGATCTTGTACGCTATCTGACCGACGCTTTCGCCAAGGATTCGAAAAACCCCGTGCTTATCGACCGTTATCTCGGCGGCCGCGAAATAGAGGTCGACGCGATATGCGACGGCGAGGACGTGCTTATACCCGGTATTATGGAACATCTCGAAAGAGCGGGTGTACACAGCGGCGACTCTATCTCAATATACCCGCCGCAGAACCTTACGAACGACATAATCGATAAAATCGTCGACGTCACATACAAAATAGCGATCGAGCTTAAAGTTATAGGCATGATAAATATTCAGTTCATAGAATTCCGCGGCGAGCTGTACATCATCGAGGTCAACCCGCGTTCAAGCCGTACCGTGCCTTATATAACTAAGGTGACGAATGTGCCTGTTATCGACATCGCAACCAATATAATGCTCGGCAAAAAGCTGAAGGAAATGGGATATTCGACGGGTATCGCCAAGCAGACGAATACCGTCGCCATAAAGGTACCCGTATTCTCGACGGAAAAGCTGCCGCAGGTCGAGGTCAGTCTCGGTCCCGAGATGCGTTCCACAGGCGAGGTGCTGGGCGTGGGACACAGCTTTACGGAAGCGATGTACAAGGGATTCGTGGCTGCCGGTACGACGATACCGAAGGAGCGTTCGACAATTCTTGTTACGGTACGCGACCTTGATAAGGAAAATTTCCTGCCGATCGCGAAAAAATTCGCCGCGTTCGGATGCAGCTTCATAGCCACGTCGGGTACGGCGAAGCTCCTAAGCGATAACGGAATACCCGTACAGACGGCAAAGAAAATTTCCGAGGGCGTGCCGAATGTTCTGGACGTAATCAGGAGCGGCATGATCGACCTAATAATCGACATACCGAAAAAGGGTAACGACATTCATTCCGACGGCTTTAAAATACGCCGCACGGCGATAGAATGCGACGTTACTATCATGACAAGTCTCGACACCGTGACCGCGCTGACAGACGTAATGGAAAAGCGTTACACGTCCGAATCGGTCAACGTCGTGTCGCTGTCCGATATAAAATAAAACAAAACGGACTGAGCTTCAGTCCGTTTTTTGTTATGTGTCAAATCTGTGCCGTGTGACGTGCAGCAGGATACGTATATAAATTTTCTTGTATTTCCCGCGTTTCATGGCGGTGAAAACGGGATGATCCACTCCGAAATCGTCATCGGGCGTTTGCGCGGCAAACGTGTCCGATATCACTTTTATACGTTCCATTCTGCGTTTCGGCGATATTTTCGTATACGGATTAAACAGCGAGCAAAGGCTCGAAAACGTTTTCTGAAAATAATCGCGGTACACGACGCTGCGCGTCTCGATATCCGACGGATTCCACTTACATACCGTCTCAAGCATCAAGCGCGTATGCTCGGCAGCCGTGTCGAACATATCAAATCTGTACTTATCCCAAAAACGACGGCAGTTGTTTATATAATAGCGGCACAGCACGTCGCTTATAAGCGCGAAACGCTTCGTGCATTTTACGTATTCGGCGATAAAAACGTCGTCCTCGCCGTAGCGTATCGGCGGAAACTCTATGCCGTTTTCGCGTATTATACTCATTTTGTACAGCTTGTACCACGGCGCGCCTTGTATACCCTTCTCTCCGTACATGAGCATATATTCGGAATAATCGTTCATCGCGCTCGGCGTATCGCATACCGCGTCGATTTTTTTGACAGTACGTGTGATTTTCTTTCCGTCAAACATATCGAATCCGCAGGCGACAAGGTCGGCGTCCGTTTTCTCCATCGTCTCGACGAGACGCGAGATCGCGTTCGGTTTAATATAGTCGTCCATGTCGAAGAAGTAGACATATTTGCCTGTCGCCTTACGAAGCGCGAAATTACGCGCCTTGCCGGGACCCTCGTTGTTCTTGCCGAATACCGCTATACGCCTGTCATTGTCCGCGGCGGCAAGACATTTCATATAGGTCTTGTCCTTTGAGCCGTCGTCAATAATTATTATTTCAAGATTTTCATACGTCTGGCTCGTCACGCAGCCCAGACCCTCCTCGATGTTGTCCTCCATGTTGTAAACGGGAATTATAACGCTTACTTTTTCCATAGTCTAACCCCTGTCAAGTACATTCCTTATGGCTTCAAAATTGCGTTCGCAGTTACTTTTGTCTCTGAGCGTGAAGAATGAATTTATTCTGTCAAGATATTTATCCTCGATACGCGCGCCGTTTCGGAGTATTTTTTCAAGCGAGTCAAGGACGGCGTCCTCCGTGTACACAACGTCGCCGAACGCGTCCGACGCATATGAAAAATATCCTTCTCCGTAATGGTTCCTGCGGAACTCCTCTTCGTCAAACTGATAAAAAATCATCGGCTTTTCCATATATCCATAGTCGAAAAACACGCTTGAAAAATCTGTTATGAGCACGTCTGAATTTATCAGAAGCTCCTGGACCGTGCAGTCGTCGAAGGATTTCACGCTCACTCTGCCGTTTCCCTCGAAGCAGTCTATAAATTTTTGCATTTCGATATGCGGATAAAAAAGCAGCTCGTAGTCGTACTCCTCGAGTATACGCGCAAGCCGTTCGGATTTGAGCAAGGACGAAAACGCCTTATAGTATTCGCTCTCCTCGAATTCGCGCTTATTCGCTCCGTTCAGGTTGTAACGCCACGTCGGCATTACAAGTATTTTCCTCGAGGGCGAATCTATTTTATACAAGTCGTCGTAGCGGCACAGACCGAGCATACGCACGACGCCTTCGGGATATCCGAAATTATTTTTTATATATTCATACTCCGGCTTCGCCGAGACTACGAACAAATCTATGTTCACATGGTCGTTGTAGAGATACGGCAAATCGTCTTTTATGATCCCGTGCTGGAGGAATATTTTCTTTCCCTTGACAAGTCCAAGCTTATCGGCGCGGACAAAAAAATCTATGTACGGAGTGTATCCCATTATATGCGTGCTTATCTTCACCTTCGACAGTATCATGGCGATAAAATGCTTGAAGGAACCGTAGTCTATTATTTTTCCCAGCTTCGCCACGCGCTCGCGGTCGTGCGACGTTTTGCTTATTACATACGCAATATTTATATCCTTTTTGTTTTCGGTTATGTACTCAAACAAATAATACCCGTTGTCGCGCGCGTCTATGCCGCGCTCGGATATCAGCCATAGATCCGCGTACTCGTCCCGCCGTTTCAGAAACGGAGCGACTGCGACAGCCGCCAGGTATTTCACGGCGCAATAAGAATACCGAAGCGATTTTTTCAAATAAAGCCTCGCGTTCATCTCCGTCCCCTCCCTTCACGCATACGTATATATATAATTATTATATCAAACGGAAACGAATTTTTCAACATAAAAATGAGCATCCGTAAAGAATGCTCATAAAATATTTTACGCCGTTTCAAGAAGCTTATCTATGCTCGCCAGTTTAACGCATGTGACAAATATCTCACACGCCTGTTTCAGCTCGTCGGCGGAGGGATACGTCGGCGCGATACGAATGTTCGAATCATGAGGGTCGCGTCCGTAAGGATAAGTTGCGCCCGCCGCGGTCATTATAACTCCGGCGTCCTTGCACATGCTTACCACCTTTTTCGCGCAGCCGTCCATTGTGTCAAAGCCTATGAAATAGCCGCCGTTCGGTCGCGTCCATTTCGCTATGCCGAGACCGCCCAATTCGGCTTCGAGCGTGTTAAGTACGGCTTCGAACTTCGGTCTGATAATTGCGGCGTGTTTCTTCATATGCTCAAGCATTCCCTCGAAGCTGCCGAAGAAACGCGCGTGTCGAAGCTGATTGAGCTTGTCGTGTCCTATTGTCTGAACCGCCATTTGCTTCTTTATAAATTCAAGATTCGCCTTTGACGCGGAGATCGCCGCTATACCCGAGCCGGGGAACGTGACCTTCGAAGTCGAACAGAATTTGAAAACCATATCGGGATTTCCCGCCTTTGCACATTCATCGAGTATCTCAAGAATATGATCCTGTCTGTCCTCATAGAGATGATGTATGCAGTATGCGTTGTCCCAGTATATTCTGAAATCCTCGGCGGCGGGCTTCAAATTGGCAAATCTCCTTACCGTTTCGTCAGAATATGTAATTCCCGAAGGGTTTGAATATTTGGGGACGCACCATATTCCCTTTACCGCCGCGTCTTTTGAAACCAAGTCCTCAACCATATCCATGTCGGGACCTTCGTCCGTCATCGGTATGTTTATCATCTCTATTCCGAAAAACTCCGTTATTGCAAAATGACGGTCATAGCCCGGGACAGGACAGAGAAATTTTACTTTATCGAGCTTCGCCCACGGGGTCGACCCCATAACTCCGTGCGTCATGGAGCGCGCGACCGTATCGTACATCACGTTAAGGCTTGAATTTCCGTATATTATGATATTGTCAACGGGACATTCTATCATCGCGCTTAAAAGTCTCTTTGCTTCTATTATACCGTCAAGCACGCCGTAATTGCGGCAGTCCACACCCTGCTCGCCGACCAATTCGTGCGAGCGTGAAAGCGTGTCTATCATTTCCATCGATATATCGAGCTGCTCGGTATTCGGCTTGCCGCGGGACATATCGAGCTTAAGTCCCATTGCTTTCAGCTCCTCGTATTTTGCACTGACCTTTTCGCGTTCCGCGCAAAGCTGTTCCTTTGTCATTTCCCTATATGTCATTATAAAACCCTCCATACAATCCGATAACGCAGACGTTACGTTATGCGGTCTATGCTAATAAGTATACCATAACAATATATGTTAGTCAATCGTAACTATTTTACGCTGAAACGATATTCCGTCGTGAAGCGGTATTCCTCTCCCTTTTTGAGAATAGGAGACGGATAATGGCTGTGCGCCATAGCGTTGGGGAAATACTGAGTTTCAAGACAGAACGCACAGTGTTTGCCGTATCTTGCACCGTCCTTGTATTCGCCCTCCTTCAATCCGTTCGACGTGTAAAGCTGGAGTGCGGGCTTATCGGTATATACCTCCATACACACGCCGCTCTCCTCCGACACGGCTGACGCGGCAAGCCTGTATCCGCGTCCCTCTATCGCGAAATTGTGGTCGTAACCGCCGAACATCATGATTTGAGCGTGATCCGAATCTATATCGCGTCCTATTTTTTTCGGCTCCGTGAAATCGAACGGCGTGTCCTTGACCGACAATACCTCGCCGGTAGGCATACACTCGGCGTTGTTGGGAGTGTAAAACATGGAATTTATACTAAGTATTTGATTGTCTATCGTTCCCGAATCATGTCCCGAAAGGTTAAAATACGAATGATTTGTAAGATTGACGACGGTATCCTTATCGCATACGGCGGCGTAATCGATTTTAAGCGCGTTCTCGCGCGTGAGTGAATATATGACATTTACGTTAAGCTCTCCGGGGAAACCCTCGTCGCCGTCGGGCGACACGAGCGAAAGAGTCAGAGACGGCTCGTCGGAATCGTCCTCTTTTGCCGTCCATATTTTTTTGTCAAAACCGATAATTCCGCCGTGAAGGCTGTTACTGCCCTCGTTTACCCCCACATGATACGTCGTGCCGTTTATTTCGAATTGCGAGCCGGCGATCCTGTTCGCGTGTCTGCCTATAAGCGCGCCGAGATATCCGTCGTTGTGAAGGTAATCCTCAAGAGAAGCCCTTCCAAGCACAACGTCTCTTTTTTTACCGTCCGCGTCCGGCACGCACAATCGGCGCACTATACCGCCGTATGTGAGTATCTCCGCCGAAATATTGCCGTTATCGAGCAAATACGAGAATACCGTCTCGCCGGACGGCATTTTGCCGTATTCCGTTTTTGTTATCGACATATTATCATTCCTTTCAATACTTCAATGTAAAAATCATATCATTTTTGGACGCGCTTGTCAAATTTTATTGCGTGAACGACGCGTGAAAAATACTCCGCGCCGATCGAGCAAAAAAAGAAGCCGCCCTTTTGGGCGGCATTTCTTTTTACGCTAATTTTGCAAGCTTAAGAGCAAGCTGAGACTTCTTTCTCGCGGCATTGTTTTTGTGAATGATACCACGGCTGACGCTCTGGTCAAGCTTCTTTGAAGCCTCGTTGAAAAGTGTCTTAGCATTATCCTTGTCACCTGCCGAAACAGCGGCTTCAAACTTCTTGATAGCCGTCTTAAGCGCAGTCTTGTGTGACAGATTGATAAGAGTTTTCTTTTCCGTAACCTTAACTCTTTTCTTCGCCGACTTAATATTTGGCACTTTTGTACACCTCCGGTAATTTAATCTATAATACCGTACTATTATACAACAAGGTTTTTATAATTGCAAGTTTTTTTTATTTTTTTTTGCTGATTTATCTATTTTAACCAAAAGCCGGGTATATTTTTGCACATGAACAGTATATTTTATGTAAACCATGTCCGGCGCGTTACATTATTAACATCGCTTTGTAGTAGTCGAGACTTTTAAAATGCAGTTCCGTCTGTTCGGCTATATACCGTTCCGTTATGCTCCCTACCTTCTCGATAACGTCGTCGCTTGCGTTAAACGAGAGCATTTTTTTGTCGTCGCACGAGCATATGTATTCAAGCGCGCGCCATACGGGTGTGCTGAGCTTTATAGAGTCCGCTCCGGCACATTTGCGGCATACCGTGGTACCGCGCAGCAGGTCGAAGGCGTACTCCTCGCCGCCGCACACGGAGCAGCCGCGAAGAAGCGGCATATATCCCCCCGCGCACATAAGCTTCAATTCGTACACCGCCTTGACCTTATCGGTACTCTCAGCGCGGTAAGCGAGCGCGTAAATACTGTTCAGGAACAGGTGCAGTATCCTTGCGTCGGGATTGTTCATCCCAAGCAGACAGTACGTTATATCGGACAGATACACGCACAGCGATAATTTTTTTATATCCTCCGAAATCGGATAAAACGCGTCTAACGTGTCTACGCTGTTGAGCGTCATTATATCCTTGTTCTCACCTCGGTAAAGGTTAAAATCGCCGTATGAAAGAAACTGGCTCGCCGCCGCGCTTCTGCTTTTTGTCTTTTTTACACCGTAGCTTACAGCCTTGACAATGCCGTATTCTTCGGTAAATATGCTAAGCATTCTGTGTCCTTCCCCGTAGTCGGATTGCTTTATGATAATGCCTCTTGCTCTGACTTGTGCCATGTCTCCTTCTTATCCTCTTGCATCTCAAATTCAGCGGTTGATTTATATAAAAGGTACGCTTCTATGTTCCCCGTCCGCGCAAACGTTTCCCATGAAATTCTGCCAAGCTCACTCATAGTAATACCCTCCGAAAAAACAAGTGTTATACGTATATGCTTATGTTTTTCATTTTTTCAGCGGTTATACTGACACTATTTTCTATTCGTTCGAGTAACCGAAATTCTTGATCAAAAAGTCGCTGTTTCTCCAGTCGGGCTTTACCTTTACCCAAAGCTCGAGGTAGACTTTTTTGTCAAGCATTTTCTCAATGTCTCCACGCGCCATCGTCCCGACTTTCTTCAGCATTTCGCCGTTTTTGCCGATGACGATCCCTTTGTGCGACGCTTTTTCGCAGTAGATCGTCGCGTAAATACTTGTTACCTTGGGTTTCTCCTGCATTTTGGTAATTTCGATCGCTATTCCGTGCGGCACCTCTTTATCGAGCAGCCACAGCAGTTTTTCGCGTATTATTTCGGCGGCGATCTGTTTTTCCGGCTGGTCCGTTACCATATCTGAATCATAAAATTCGGGTCCCAACGTCAGGTAATCCTCGATATCGTGGATCAGGATATCGACTCCGTCGCCGCTTTTCGCGCTTATCGGTACGATCGAATCAAATTCGTGTATGCTCGAATAATCCGCGATTATCGGCAGCAGCTCCTCTTTACGCATCAGATCGACCTTATTCAAAACAAGTATGCACGGCGCGCCGCATTTCGATATATTCTCCGCGATCCGTCTTTCCATGTCCTGTATACGCCTGCTCGCGTCGACGACGAATATAAGCACGTCTGTGCCGTCCATACTGTCGTTTGCGACATTTACCATATACTCTCCCAGCTTGTTGCGCGGGTCGTGTATACCTGGCGTATCCGTAAATATTATCTGTTCCTCGTCCGTGGAATAAATCGCGAGTATTTTGTTTCGCGTCGTCTGCGGTTTATCCGATATGATTGCTATTTTCTGCCCGACTATCGCGTTGAGAAGCGTCGATTTGCCGACGTTCGGCATACCTATTATCGCCGCGAAGCCGGATTTAAAATTTTTCTTTTTCATATATTTCTCCTATATCTCTTGTTATTCCCAATAAAGAAAGAATGTCCTCCTGTTTTTTGAACATTATCCTCTCCTCGTCCTCCTCCTCGTGGTCATACCCCAAAAGATGCAGCATTGAATGTGCCGTCAAAAACGATATCTCCCTGAGGAAACTGTGTCCGTATTCGTTCGCCTGTTCGCGCGCGCGTTCAGCCGATATTACTATGTCGCCGAGCATGATATAATCCCCGTCCGTTTCATATTCGCCGTCCGCCGTTCCGTTCTCGTCAAATTCAAGCATGGGAAAAGACAAAACGTCGGTCGCGCGGTCGATCCCGCGCTGTTCCAGATTGACGGCGCGCACGCGTTCATCGTCTGTGACGGTCACGCTGATCTGCGCGTTAAAATCACACTCCTCCTCGTTCAAAGCCGCCGCGCACACGTCGCGTACCGCTCTTTCGCAGTCGTCAGTAAACTCCACCTTATCCTGTTCGTTTTCAATTATTACGTCAACCATGTTATTTCCTCTTATTTTTTCTCCGTTCCTGTTCCTCGTCGTACTTCGCGTACGCCTTGATGATTTGCTGTACGAGCGGGTGGCGCACAACGTCCTTGTCTGTGAACGTGCAGAAGGCGATACCCTCGATATTCTTAAGTATCTTTACCGCTTCCTTAAGCCCGGAGCGTTTTTCCCCCGGAAGGTCTATCTGCGTTATGTCGCCCGTAACGATAGCTTTCGAGCCGTAACCTATGCGCGTAAGAAACATTTTCATCTGCTCCGGCGTCGTATTCTGTGCCTCGTCGAGAATGATAAACGCATTGTCGAGCGTCCGTCCGCGCATGTACGCAAGCGGCGCGACCTCAATAACTCCCTTTTCCTGATAACGCAGGAAGCCCTCGCCGCCGAGCATTTCGTACATACCGTCATAAAGCGGTCTTAAATACGGATCCACCTTGTTCTGCAAATCTCCCGGCAGGAATCCGAGCTTTTCCCCCGCTTCTACCGCCGGTCTGGTAAGTATTATGCGGCTCACTTCCTTGCTGCGAAGCGCGGTTACGGCTTTTGCCACCGCAAGATACGTCTTACCCGTACCCGCCGGACCGATTCCGAATATGACCGTATTATTCTCGATCGCTTCGACATATTTCTTCTGACCGAGAGTTTTTGTTTTTATCGGGTGTCCCTTCGCGCTTACCGCTATGCAGTCGTCGCCCATGAGCTTGATGTCGATCCCGCCGTTTTCCTGTACCATCGCGATCGCGTAAAGTATCCTCTGGCTGTCGATCGTTTCTCCGCGCTCGAGTATCTGCATCAAAAGATTCACGACCTGCGCCGCCTTTTCGACGTTATCCTCCTCGCCCGTCAGGCGCAGCGCGTTGTCGCGCGCCGCTATATTCACCGAAAGTGCCTTTTCGAGCATTCTCACGTTTTCATCAAAGCTGCCGAACAACGACGACAAGTCGACGTTCTGCGGCACTTCTATCTGTCTGTTTATCAAAAATTTCCCTCTCCTTTATATTATTCGCCGCCGAGCGGTTGTTCAACGGCTATATTGCGGACAAAATTCATCTCCAGCGTCACTCTTATTGTTTCATTATCTGTTTTTTCGTATTCAAGTTTCTCGTCTGTCAGCACGCTCATCGGCGTTAGTTCTTTTGATATTTTTCCCTCAAGATCGTTTTTTGCAAATTCGAGAGCCGTTTCCGTGCTTATCGGTTCCCGATTGACGTTCACCTCGTCATACTCTATCACGTCGAGAGCGACGCCGGTGTAGCCGAAAAACGGGATATACAATTCATGCCGTCTTTCCTCGCTGTCAAAATTTTCGTAGCCGCCGCCGAAAAAAGGCAGCGGGAATATTTTCCCCAAAAACTCTACCGACAGCCGCCGTCCTCTCCTTCCCGTCGGCGTTCTCGACTCGTAATACAGCTTGTAATCGCCCGTTTTCTTCTCCGATGTGTACGCTTCAACGTCAGCCATGGAATGGACGAACATATATTCCTCCGGCTTATCCTCTTTGTACACGGGTACCCTGCCCGACACTATAACGTCTCCCGCGCTTACCGCGTCGCCCTCCTTTAAAAGCCCCTCACCGTTTTTTACGTTGATTTTTTTTATAACGCCGTCGCAGGACGCAACGACGTCGCAAGGCGTTTCTCTGTCGAGTACGACCGGCGGGATTATACTCTCGTATATTTCGACGCGCGCCTTCGCGCCCTCGATATAGACCCACGCCCACGCGATATGATCCGACCCGTTTATTATCGCGCGTTTCATTTCGTCTCCGTCGGGAAGCGAACCCTTCCACGCGCCGCTCCTCACTCCGACGGAATCGAGCGAAGCAATTATATCGTCTATATCGCTTTTTTCCGCGCCGTTGATTTCCACGAGCCATATAAACTGTGACGAAACGAAACAAAGCGTTACCGCAAGCAGGATCGACACGAAAAGCGCGTATCTTTTTCCGTATCGGCGCGCCGTAAAGACAAGTCCGCGTTTTTCAAGCATCTTTACCCTAACGCCGCACTTGAACGCGACGGGACGGATACGCTTGAACGCGTCGACGGACAGCTTCATTTCAATGCCGTTCTTTCGCGGAAAAACGTCCCATACGTCCATGCCGCGGCGCAGACAGATGTTTAAAAATCTTTCGGCTCCCCTGCCGTATATTCTTATTATAACATATCCGAACAGAAATTTAAAGAACTTATTAAACATTTTTTGCTCCCTTTTTCAGTTTTGGTACTCCAAGGATAAAAAATCGCCGAAAATAAGCGCGTCCTCCGCGCGTATACGCTTAATACAAAGGTTTTTCCCAAGTATGCGGACGCTCCCCGCAGCCGTGGCAAGGCGAATTTCCGTATCGGTGTATAAAATCATGCCCTTGTGGTTTTCTATATATATTTCTTTATTGCCGGAAATCGTCATACGCGGGATATTCATGATAACGTCCTTCGGCACGCCCCATGCGTCCGATAATATTTCCGAAAAGCTTTTTTTCATCTACATCAGCTCCCGAATATAATTTATGAAAATCAAACGGTTTTAAGTACCAAAAACTAATCATATAATTCTATAAACGGGACGAGAAGGAGAAATGAAAAATGAAACTTAAAAGAATGCTGATATGGTCGTTCGCCGTGTGCGCCGTAATATTGTTCGTTATGCGGGCGCAGAATGCCGCGCTTTACGCCAAAGACGCGCTCAATATCTGTTTTGAAATGATAGTGCCGACGCTGTTTCCGTTCTTTGTTTGCTCCGGCATACTGATCTATTCAGGCTTCTGCGAGCTGTTGGCAAAAGCGTTCCGCTTTTGTATGTATCCGCTTTTCCGCGTAAGTCCCGCCGGAAGCAGCGCGTTCATTCTGGGTATTGTGAGCGGCTACCCTCTCGGAGCGGTCACGGCGGGCGAGCTGTACGAGAACGCCTACCTTTCCAAAACAGAAGCGGAGCGTCTGCTTGCGTTCTGTAACAACTCGGGTCCGCTCTTTATTTTAGGGTCCGTCGGCGCGGCACTGTACGCCGATATGCGCTGCGGCGCGGCACTGTACGCGTCGCACATACTCGCCGCGCTGACCGTGGGTATTCTTTTCCGCTTCTACGGAAGAAACAGACACAGCGCGCCGCCGACAAGAATGACGACGCCGGAAAGGAGCGTCGGCGAAATATTCAATATCGCGCTGCAAAACGGAATACGCAGTATTTTGACCGTATGCGGAGCGGTTTTGCTTTTCAGCGTGCTATCGAGACTTGTAACGGACTTTATTCCCGTAAACGGTGCCTTCGGCGCATTTCTGACGGGGCTGAGCGAATTTGTCACGGGAACGGTCAACATCGCCGGACTTGATATCCCGATGACGCAAAAGCTCATACTTACGTCTGTCATAGTAGGCTTCGCCGGTATAAGCGTCCACGCTCAGGTCATGGCTGTGATAGCGAAATATAATCTCAGTCTGCTTCCGTATATCGTCGGAAAGGCACTTCACGGAATAATCGCGGGACTGTATATGTTTATTTATCTTCGCTTAAATCCCATTACCGAAGCGGTATTTGAGCCGTCGATAAGCCGTTCGTTCGCCGCAGCGTCCGTCTTCGAGACGCTAACGGCTCTGTCGGCGGTCGCGCTGTGTATAGGCGTAGCGGTCGCGCTTTACGTAAAGATGATAAAGCAGCAAAAAAGAGACGCTTGATTTGAGCGTCTCTTTTAGTGTCCCCATTTTTTATTTTAGTGTCCCCGCCGAGCGGAGTTTTAGTGTCCCCGTTATACGGGATTTATTATCGAAAGCGCGGAACGCTCCGTGACAAAATGTTTTTCGAAACGTTTTTTTACGTCGTCGAACGTTACCTGCTTGTACACGTCGTAATAATTAAAGTAGTCTATGTCCATAAACAAATACTGGATAAACGTCACGGCGTAATCTTCAACGTCGTTCATGGAGCGTATATATTCGCCCCACATCACCTTTTTGATCCTATTGAAATCGTCCTCGCTCAACCCCTCTTTTTTCACGCGTTCGATCTCTTTGTTAACGGCGGCGTACACGTCCTTCGGGTCGCCGCTTTCACCTTCAAGCACAGAGTACGCGTAGGACGGCTGCATTGTGTAGTCGAATGAGAAGGTATTGTTTATAAGTCCTTTTTCGTAAAGCTCCGTGTACAGCTTCGAGCCTTTGCCGAAAAGTATCCTCAGGAGAATATTGATTTCGATGCTTTTCTTTAGGAGATTTTCGCCGCCGAAGCCCGTGTCCGTGTCCTTGAATCCAATCATAAACAGCGGCGACGCGACGCTTAAGCTTTGCTCGGCAAATTGCTTGGCTGTCTCGTCCGGCTCGTCGGGGTAAATCTTTTTTATCTCCTCGGAAAACGGCTCGTTTTTCTTGATACCGTCCTCCGTCACTTTAACGATTTTATCAACGTCGACGTTCCCGACTACTACGAGCGACATATTTGAAAGATTATAGAAGGTATTGTAGCACTTATAAAGAAGCTCGGGCGTTATACGGCTTATACTTTCAACCGTTCCCGCGATTTCTTTTTTGACGGGGTGGTTCTTGTACAGGCAGTTCAGAAGGTTAAAAAACAGCTTCCAGCTTCCGCTGTCGTCATACATACGTATTTCCTGTCCGATTATCCCCTGTTCCTTTTTCACGCTGTCCTCGGTAAAATACGGCGACTGCACGTAATCTATGAGCGCGGCAAGATTTTCCTCCACGTTCGCGGTCGCGCTGAAAAGGTAAGCGGTAATGTTAAACGAAGTAAACGCGTTCGCGTTACCGCCGTACTTTGAAAATTTATCGAACACGTTGCTGCCGTCGGGCTGGTCAAACATCTTATGTTCGAGATAATGCGCTATTCCGTCCGGCACGCTCGTCACGTCCTTCTCACCGGGGACAATAAATTCCGAATCGACCGATCCGTATCTCGTGCCGAAAATCGCAAAGGTGTTGCTGTAATCTTTTTTCGGTATTACGTATACGCCCAGACCCGACGAATGTTTGCCGAAGTACATTTCCTCGCCGGTAAGCTCGTTTTTTATATGACGCATATCCATTATTTTTCCTCCTTTCCGGCAAGAAAGTACACCGTGTCAAGCTCAGTCTTGGCGGCGGCGCGTTTCACGTCCTCTATCGTCACGCGGCGAATCATTTCCTTCATGTCGTCTATACTGTAATTCGTGCCGGAAATTTTTTCGCCCATGCAGAAGATCTGCATGGCGTTCTGATCGTCGTTATAGGATTCAAGCTGATTTATCAAAGCGTTCACGGACGATTCGAATTCAAACTCGGATATATCGCCGTTTTTTACCGCGTCGAGCTGAACAAGGATCTCATTGTACGCCTTGTCGAAATTTGAAAACTCTATACCCGCATTGACAAACATGAGACCCTTGCTTCTCACGATACTGCTTGACGCATAATAGCACAGGCTGAGCTTTTCGCGCACATTGTTAAAAAGCTTTGAGTGCGCGCCGCCGCCGAATATGCTGTTCATGACAGTAAGCGGAATATAGTCCCCGTCGTCGGACGGCGTGCCTGTTCTGAATCCCATACAAAGCTTACCCTGCACAACGTCCATGTTTTCGGTCACGCGCCGAACGTCGCCGTGTCTTTCGAAAATCTTTTCCTTCGGCATCGACGCGGGCTTGAACGTAAGCTTCGACGCGTACGCGCGTATACGTTGGGCAACGGCGTTTATATCGGCGTCGCCGCACACGTAAATGTATATCGGCGACGACGTTATTATTTCCTCATATCTTTTTTTAAGAATTTCGGCGTTGAGCGCGTCCACGCCGTCCTTTGTTCCCAGACGCGACAGAGCGAAGCTCTCGTCTTTGCACATTTCCTCACAGCAGCGAAGCTGGGCATACTGTCTTTTATCGTTTATTTCCGCAGTTATCCTGTCGACGGCGTTTTTCTTTTCGCGTTCCACATTCTCCTCGTCAAACGCGCGCGGTTCAAAGAGCAGCGACATCATAAGCTCCGCCGTATCGGCAACAAGACATTCGCCCTGCGGAGCGTATTTATCGGAAATGGTCTCCGCGGAAAAATAAATAATATGGTCGTCTCCGCGTTTGAGCACTCCCGCGCCGAGCGACGCGCCGTAAAGATTTTCCAAATAGTCCGATACCGCCTTGGCGTTCGGGCATAGTCCGAAGCCGCGCTTCATCACGTAAGGCAGCACCGCGTTCGCCGACGCTTCCTCCTCGCACAGCGGACGATGTATATACACGCCCAAGGACGACGTTTTCAATTTTTTCATAGGTATGGAATACAGACTTATATTGTCGTTTATGTTCAAGATTTCCATGTACATTTCCCTTTCGTTTTTTTTATATTGTTATTTTACTCCATGACATGCCATATGTCAACTCACATAGCTTTCGACGTCTCTGAGCGTCAAACGGCTGTGCAGCGCGAGATTTATACCGTTAGCCACGGTCTTTGCCGCGCGTTCGATGACAAGATCGATATCTTTTGTTGTGACCATAAGCGGCGAAAGCTCCTTCGGTATTTTTATCTTTGAAATCGTCGCCGCGTCGATCACTGTCGGCACTCCGATAGCTATGACCTTTATCCCGATAGTCTCTTCGTTAAGTCCGTCGCGATTGTTCCCGACGCCCGCGCCCGGCTGGATACCCGCGTCCGATATTTGTATGGTATTGCTCACGCGTTCGATATCCGCGGCGGCAAGCGCGTCCACAGCGATTATAAGCTGCGGCTTTACCTTTTCTGACACGGCTCTGATTATATCGGCTGTTTCAATGCCGGTCGTTCCCAAAACGCCCGGCGCGATAGCGCATACGCCGCTTATATTCTCGCCGAAAATTTCGTTATCCGAGCATTCCTTTATGTGATGCGTTATCAAAAGCTTCGACACGACGCTCGACCCGAGCGCGTCAGGCGTTATTTCGCGGTTCCCCAATCCGACGACGAGCGTAAGCGTGTCGCTGTCGATTTTAGTCAATCCTCGTATTTCCTCCGCGATCACGCTGCACGCGCGCTCATACGTCTCGAGACTGTATTTTAAATTGGGCGCGTCGATCGTGATATAAGTACCCTTTGCCTTTCCGAGCGTCCTGCTTCCGTTGTCGTTTGTTATTTTGACGCGCGTCACGGTTATATCGCCCTTTTTTTCAACGTCGGAAATCACTCCGTCGACGGAAGCGGAGTTCTTCGCTTCTCTTTTGCTCATCTCATGAGCTTCCACGGCGAGGTCGGTTCGTATATTCTGCATAATAAAATCTCCTTTTGCTTCAAAGTGAAAGCGTTATTTTATTATACACAAAAACGCTCCCGCATATGCGAAAGCGTTTTTCGGTATCGTCAGCCTTCAAAAGCCGCGTCGATCGCCGCTTTAAGCTGTTCCTTGTCGGAGCATTTCGGCGACAGAGCGGAAATGTCGTTCGACGTATTCAGCATGATGAGCATCGGCGTTTGTCCCTGTACGGGGAAACTGTTTACAGCGTCGGGATTCTCATCGATATTGATGATGTTAAAGTTTACCTTGCCGTCGTATTCGTCTTTCAGCTCGTCAACGACCTTGTTCGCAGCGTCGAAATCGGCGTCGCTGTTGGATACAAAGTACATGAACGTGGGCATTACTTCATCCTGTTGTTCCGTTACGTTCACGTCCGAGCCGTCTTCGTCCGTCTTGTTGCCGCCGCAGGACGCGAGAGCGGGTACCGTCAGCATCATCGCCAAAATTACAGAAATTATTTTTTTGTTCATTTTTATTCCTCCGTTTTTAATTGTTTTTTTATTATATCAAGCGCGCGACGCGCTATCTTACCGTATCTGTCCTGTTTGTTTCTGACTCTTTCCTCAAGTCCTTCGATAATTCCGAAGTTTGCGTTCATAGGCTGGAACACGCTGTTTGCGCCGTTTGATATGTACAGCGGCAGCGCGCCGATACACGTTCTCGCGTCGGGTTCAAGCATTTCCCCGCCCGAAAGCAGCTTTGCCAAATTGTATCCGGCTATTATGCCGCTCGACGCGCTTTCGACGTATCCCTCCACGCCCGTTATCTGTCCTGCGAAAAAAATCTTCGGGAATTTTTTCATTCGATAGTACCTGTCCAAAATACGCGGCGAGTCGATGTATGTGTTTCTGTGCATTACGCCGAAACGAGCAAAATCCGCGCTGCCGAGCCCAGGTATCATTGAGAATATCCTCTTCTGCTCGCCGAATTTCAGATTCGTCTGAAAACCGACCATATTGTAAAGCGTGCCTTCACGGTTGTCCCTGCGCAGCTGAACCACGGCGTAAGCATCGTCGCGGCCCGTTTTCGGATCCACAAGTCCCACGGGCTTGAGAGGTCCGAAGGTCAGCGTTTCGCGTCCGCGTTTCGCCATTACCTCTATCGGCATACAGCCCTCGAAAACCTTTTGATTTTCAAAAGTCTTGAGCGGCACCGTTTCACCGTCCGTAAGGGCGGTGTAAAACGCATCGTATTCCTCCTCGGTCATAGGACAGTTTATATAATCGTCCGTACCTCTGCCGTAACGCGACGCGCGGAAAACCTTATCTTCATCTATACTTTCAGCCGTCACGAGCGGCGCGGCTGCGTCGTAAAAGTAAAGGGATCCAACGCCCGTCATCTCGGCAATTTCCTTTGCGAGCGCGTCCGACGTGAGCGGTCCCGTCGCTATCACTGTGTACTCGTCCGTATCAATGCCGCACACCTCGCCGCGCGAGATATGTATAAGCGGATTTGATCCTATCTTTTCGGTTATGTACCGTGAAAACGCGGCGCGATCCACGGCAAGCGCGCCGCCGGCGGGTACGGCGGTCGCGTCGGCAGCTTCCATCACGAGCGATCCGAACAAACGCATTTCCTCTTTCAGAAGTCCGCACGCGTTCTCTATCCTGCTTGCCTTCAGTGAATTTGAGCATACAAGCTCGGCGAAGTCGGCGTTACTGTGCGCCGGTGAAAATTTATACGGTTTCATCTCGCAAAGCGTCACGTCAATATTCCTTTTCGCGATTTGCCACGCCGCTTCACAGCCGGCAAGTCCGGCTCCTATGACTTTTACCATACCATTCTCCTTGATCCGACCGCGTTCCGCGTCAAATTTTGCGCTCGTATTTGCAATCCTCGTTATAACAGAATATCTTGCCGGATTTTCCGGTCTTTTTCAGTAACAGTCCGCCGCATTTGGGACATACCTCGTCCTTTAGCGGCATATACCATGCCATAAAATCGCATTTCGGCAGATTTTCGCACCCGTAATAAACCTTTCCTCTGCGCGACCGTTTCACAAGTATCTCGCCGCCGCATTTTGGGCATTTCGCGCCGGTCTCCTCGCGTATCGCTTTTGTGTTTTTACATTCGGGGTAACCCGGGCAGGCGAGGAATTTACCGAATTTACTCAGCTTATATACCATTTTTCTGCCGCACTTCTCGCATACGACGTCGGATTCCTCGTCCTTTATCTTGATCTTTTCGACATTCTTCTGCGCCTTGTCAAGACTGCGCTTGAACGACGGATAAAATTCGTTGAGTACCTTTTTCCACTCGACCGTGCCTTCTTCGACCTCGTCAAGCTCCTCCTCCATTCCGGCTGTAAACTCCACGTCTACAATGTCGGAGAAATTATTCTTCATGATTTCGGATGTGACGAAGCCCAACTCCGTGGGGATAAGCTGACGCTTGTTCCTTACGACGTATCCGCGCGAAACGATAGTTGAAATGGTAGGCGCGTAGGTGGACGGTCTGCCTATTCCGTTTTCCTCAAGCTCTCTTATGAGCGTCGCGTCGGTATAACGCGCCGGCGGCTGCGTAAAGTGCTGCTTCTCCTCGGTGTTTTTGAGCGTAAGTTTTTTATTCTCCTCAAGCGGAGGAAGCATTTTTTCCTTCTTTTCCTTTTCCTCGCCGGATTCGACGTACACGGTCATATAACCCTTAAACTTTACGTTTGAACCGTTCGCCTTAAATGTGTGTCCGTTCGCGTCGATCGTCACCTGCATGGTATTGTATACCGCGCTCGCCATCTGACTTGCCGCAAAACGCTCCCAAATCAGCTTGTACAGTCTGTACTGGTCGTTCGTCAGCTTATCCTTGATATCGATAGGCTTTATGTTTATCGACGTGGGACGTATCGCTTCATGCGCGTCCTGCGCGTTTCTTTTCGTTTTGTACTGCTTCGGATTTACATATTCCGCGCCGTATTCCCTTGTAAGATATTCCACGGCTTCCTTTTGCGCGTCGTCCGCAATACGTAGCGAATCCGTTCTCATATACGTTATCAAACCGATCGAGCCGATCCTGCCGCCCAAATTCACGCCCTCATAGAGCGTCTGGGCGATTTGCATTGTCTTTGCCGCCTGGAAATTGTATTTCCTTGACGCGTCCTGCTGGAGCGTACTTGTGGTAAACGGCGGCTGCGGATTGCGTTTCTGCTGTCCGCGCTTTACGCTTTCCACTATAAATTCGGCGTTCTTTAAATCGTCCGTAATTTCCTTCGTCTCGGAAGCGTTGGAAAGCTTCCTCTCCTTACCGTTCTCGCCGTAATACCTCGCCGTAAATTCCTTTTTTGACGCGGGATCCGCAAGAAGCGACTCTATCGTCCAATATTCCTGCGGCGTGAAATTTTCTATTTCGTCCTCTCGGTCGCATATGAGCTTCGTCGCGACGGACTGTACGCGTCCCGCGCTCAGACCGCGCTTTACCTTCTCCCAAAGTATGGGGCTTATCGTATAACCCACTATCCTGTCCAAAACGCGGCGCGCCTGCTGAGCGTCCACGAGATCCATATCTATTTTCCTCGGACTTTTGATCGCGTTTTTTACAGCCGTTTTTGTAATTTCGTTGAACGTTACGCGGCAGTCCGACTGAGGGTCGATATTGAGCGCGTTCGCCAGATGCCAGCTTATCGCTTCGCCTTCGCGGTCGGGGTCGGTCGCGAGATATACGGCGTCCGCTTTTTTTGCTTCCTTTTTGAGCTGGCTGAGCAGCTGTCCCTTTCCTCTTATCGTGATATATCTCGGCGTGAAATCGTTTTCGATATCTACGCCCATTTGACTTTTCGGCAGATCGATGATGTGACCCATGGACGCGAGTACGTTATAGTCCTTGCCAAGATATTTTTTTATGGTACCCGCCTTTGCCGGCGACTCAACAATAAGCAATTTCTTCCCTGCCATATTTTTCTCCCCTTTATACTATTATCTGATATATTCCCCCGGGCAGACGCTTCACAAACCCTTTCATTTCAAGCATTACAAGCTTTGTGTTTACGTCTCCCGCAGGTATAAGCGTCTGTCTTGATATTTCGTCTATGTGCATATTGCCGCGCGCAAGAAGCTCGACGATATTTTTTTCTTCATCATTGAGCGACCCGAACCTTTCGCCTTTGATAACGCTCTTTGGAGCGTCGGGCGCGTCCTTTTTCACGTCTCGGCGTTTTTCGTCCGCTTTACGCTTCACGGCGTTTTCTTTTTTAGGCTCTATCTTTCTCGCGTAAGGATATTCATTCAATATATCCTCCGCGCCGCACACGAGCTTCGCGCCCTGCTGTATTAAAAGATTTGTTCCCGAATAAGCCGTATCCGTGACGTCGCGCGGGACGGCAAATACGTCGCGGTTATTTTCAAGCGCGTAACGCGCTGTTATGAGCGCGCCGCTCGAAGCCGGTGCTTCCGTTACGAGCACTCCGCGCGATAACCCTGCGATCACTCTGTTCCTTACGGGAAAATTATTCCTTGCCGGAGGAGTGCCGGGCGGAAATTCCGTCATGATACAGCCTTGCCGCGCCATAGCGGTGTAAAGCTCGGCGTTTTCACGCGGGTACACAACGTCGAGACCGCAGCCCGTTACGCCTACGGCGATACCTCCCTGCTCTATCGTCGACCACGCGCCCACCGCGTCTATACCCGCCGCCAGTCCGCTTATCGTCACCGCGCCTTCTTTGGCGAGGTCCCGGCATATGCGCTCCGTAACAACGGTTCCGTACTCGGTGGTACGGCGCGTACCCACAACGCCTATTGTAAGCACCTTGTCAAGCTCGGGAATTTTTCCGATAACGTACAGAACATAAGGAGCATCCGGCATTTGCTTGAGCAACTCGGGATAACACTCGTCGTCGTATACGATGATTTTTCCCCGCAGCCGCGCGGTTTGTTCAAGGACGCGTTCCGCTTTGGACGTGTCCTTGTCGGCGAGAAGAGCCTTTTCTTTTTCGCCTATGCCGTATATATTATTATAGCTTTTAGAAAAATATATGTCCTCGATGCTGTCAAATCGTTCAAAAAGCTGTGTTATTTTTGCATTTGCCACGCGAAATTTAGTCGTCAGCCACAGCCAGTATATAACATGCTCCATACGCACACCACCAAAATTCCCTTGTTACATTACTACAAAATCAAAAAAATGTCAAGTCCTTTGTCTCACAAGCTCATACATAAGCACCGCAGCCGCCGCTCCGGCGTTCAGGGATTCGGCTTTTCCCAAAATAGGGATTTTTACGGGCGTGCAGATTTGCAGGACTTCATCGCTTATTCCGTTCGCTTCGTTCCCTATTACTATGATCGTCGGCTTCGCCATGTCCGCCGAACGGTAATCGACCGCGTCGGGACTTAACGCGCCGCCGTAAAGCGTAAACCCTCTGTCGCGGCAGGCGGCGAGATATTCAGGCGAAACGTCCTTCATAAGACGTATGTTAAAAAAGGAGCCCATACTCGCGCGCACAGTCTTCGGCGCGTATATATCGGCGCATCCGTGCGAAAAAAATACGCCGCCGAAGCCCGCCGCGTCGGCGGTGCGTATTATCGTACCAAGATTACCCGGATCGCTCACCGTGTCGCAGTAAATATACGCCTTGTCCAACGACGGTTCAAACGCGTCCTCGCGGATTTTTATGACCGCAAGTATACCCTGCGGTGCTTTCGTGTCGCATAATCCCTCGAATATCGTGTCGGCTATTTTGTAAATTTCCGTATTTTCGGGATAATCGAAACGAGTATTCTCATAAAACGAACCGCTCACGCAAAGCGCGCTTATTTCCTTTCCCGACCGAAGCGCGTCGCGAACGGATTTTATACCCTCTACGGTGTATTCTCCGTGCTCGTCGCGTCCCTTCCTGCGTGAAAGCGATTTTATATATTTGCATTTACTGTTCGATGCAGACGTTATTTCAAGCATAATGATTCCCCCGCAATTTCTTCTCAAATCATTATATACCTTTTTCCCTGAATTATCAATAATAATTTTATGTAACGCCGCGTATCGCACGCGCGTATTATACACATAAGAAGCATTAAGGAGATGATACAATTGCAGCCAAACGTAACGTTCGCGCTGTCGCTCACCGTTCTCGCGGGACTTGCGACCGGCGCGGGAAGCATTATAGCTTTGTTTGCAAAAACTTCAAACACAAAATTCCTCGCGGGGTCGCTCGGCTTTTCCGCAGGCGTTATGATATACGTTTCAATGATAGAGATTTTTCAAAAATCAAGAACATATCTGTCCGCCGCCGTCGGGGATAAGACGGGATATTATCTCGCCGCCGCATCTTTTTTTGCGGGTATCCTTTTTATCGGGCTTATAGATTACTTCGTACCGTCCGCAGAAGGCGATATAGGTAACCTGAGCGGTAAGGAAAACCGCTCGGTCGCGCTGAAACGTATGGGGATCATGACCGCACTCGCGATAGGTATACATAATTTCCCCGAAGGTCTCGCCACCTTCACCTCGGCACTCAAAGATCCGCGTCTGGGCGTCGCAATAGCCGTGGCGATAGCGATACACAATATCCCCGAAGGGATAGCCACGTCGGTACCGATATATTATTCGTCTGGAAGCCGGCGAAAGGCGTTTTGGGTATCGTTTTTTTCCGGCGTTACCGAGCCGCTCGGTGCGGTCATAGGATATCTTATCCTGCGACCGTTCTTCAACGACGCGCTGTTCGGCGTGCTTTTCGGCATGATTGCCGGTATAATGGTCTTTATATCCATTGAGGAGCTTTTGCCGATGGCGCGCGAGTACGAGAAAAGCAAGGTGACGATCATAGGCGTTATCCTCGGTATGGCGATAATCGCGCTAAGCCTGCTGCTGTTCGCATAAGAAAATGTCCGGCATTTTGCCGGACATTTTTCATTTATATATTTATTGCCTTCGTTTGCGCAAGCGGTTTTAAACCGTCGCCGGATAAGCCGTCCCATACGAACGCCTTTACGGTTTTCGCTCCGCTCAAATCGAGCGTTACGGGGATCGTGTCCGAACGTGAAATATCGGACTGCGCCACGCCAAGAAGCTCACCCTTCTCGCCGTAAGCCGCCGTCACAAGTATTGCCGGCTTCGCATTTTCGGCGGCTACGCTTACGGTAACGCCGGAGGAGGCGGGGTTTAGATCTATTGAAACGATATAATACTTTGCGGAAGCGTCAAGCGTCGTGAATTCCTTTGTTTCAGACGCTTCAAGTCCCGAACCCGCCGCGCGGTACACATACGTTGTACCGGGCTTTAAGCCGTCTATCGCAAGGCTGTAATCGACAGATTCGGACGCGGTCGCGTCGTCGCCGAGCAAAACACGGTTATCATCGTTTTTCTCCCACAGAATAAACTTCTTTTCGGCATGGGGTGTGAGCGACGAGCCTTCGGCTGTCGTTATATCCACGCGTCCGTTCAATACCGCGCTTGTTTCGCTTATCTCGGTCGCGTCCTTCGTCGTGTAGTTATACGTCGGCGGTTCCTCGTCGGTAACGGTCACGGAAGCCGTTTTGTTTATCGTGAGCGTATTTGTCTCGGCCGAAGGGTCGGGATGCTTAAACGTAACGGTGACGTCAAGCTTAACTTCACCCTCTCTCACGCCCTTGACAACGCCCTGTGTGACCTCGCCGCCCTCTTTCGCGGCGGCTTCGGCTATAAACGTTTCGTATGTCGTCCATGAGACGCTGTCAACCTTGTAAACGTCGCTCGAAGGAATGACCGTCACATCCGCGCTGTCGCCCTCGCTGACGTAAATTTCAAGCGGATCGAGCGTAAAGTCGATTTCAGGATCATACGTTACCTCGCGCGTCACGCTCGAACCGTTTATCTTGACGTAAAGCGTGCCGCCGCCCTTTTTCAAAGCGTCCTTATCGAGAGCCACGCGCACATTTCCGTGCATTTCGTCCGTGACTGTAAGCGTCGAGCTTACAGGGTCGGTCGCGTCCGCGTCACGATAGAACGTCACGCTGTCGCCCGTCTTTACGTTTGTCTGGTCAACGTCAACGTAAGCGTAATCGGACGAGGGAAGATTATATATCTCGGACTGCGCCGCGCGATGACTGAGCGCGACAGGTACGAGCGTCGTTGCGGTCATGGCTCTGTAATTGTGATCCGAGGGGATAAAATTCCATCTGTACGGAATACCCTCGGCGGCGACGACCGCATCGGGCATATCGCAGCCCACGCGCGCCCACGTGAGAAGTCCTTCGACAGGCTGATTGTTTATATCCTTAAACGTATGCGTAAGTACGGAATCGACAAGCAGCGAGCCTGCGTCGACAGGTCCGGCGGTCACGCCGCCCGACGGGCGAAGCTGGTCGATTATCATAACGTCCGTTCGTTCATTCGGCGAGAAGTTGCCTTGGGCGTAAACAGTCGCCTTGACGGCGTAAGTACCCACGTCGCTCGGAGCCGTTTCCGTCCATATATCGCCCGTTGAGTCCGTTGAATCCGGCACGGGCGTTTCCTCGCCGATTATTTCCACGGAGCTTATTTTTCTGTACTCGACGCGCGTCTGCGCGCCAATGACGGACGTCGTGAGGTTACCCTTATGCTCCCGCCCGTCGAACGTTATAAAATTCGTTACTTCAAAATTCATCGGCGCGGGCTGTATATCCGCAGTTTTTACGGTCGTGCTGCCGTGTACCGTCTCGTAGTTTTCATCGTCCTCAGGCGTAAACGTCCATGCGTATTCGCTTTCATCGTCACCGAGAACGCTGTCCGGCTCGTCCCATTCGATACTGCCATGCACATACGCGTTTGTGTATTTGTTCACAAACGTACCTGTGATATTTACGCTGCCCAGCGCAGCTCCAGAAAGTCCCGTTTCCGCGCTGACATAAACCTGCGACGGGACGTTCTTTATAACTTCCGCCGTGCCGAGCGAACCGCCGTTGCCCGTAAAGGTATAATTATTCTTGAGCGGATACGCGAAGCCGGTAATGTCATATGTGCCGACGGGAGTGCTGTACAGGAAGCCGTCGCTTTCAAGTATCGGGTGAATATCGGCTTTGGTATCGCCCGCGGCAAGTCCTCCGTATTCCGGCTGTTCCTCGGAAACAACATCGAAATCCGCAAGCGATATCGTATGTGTTTGTCCGTATTCTTTTACTATTTTGTTTACTTTAACGTTTACCTGACGCTGCATTATCGACGCTTTCGCGCTGAACGTCGAATTCGGCAGGACATAGTTGTTCGTCATATTCGGCGTATCGCTTACAAGCGCGCCCTCAACGCTTCCGTCAACGTTCACCGTAACGTCCTTGTCGTAACCCGATTCCGCTCCAAGGTCAAAGTATGCGGAAAAAGCAGCGTCGGAAATGCGAATGTCGTCCGTGACGTCGCCCTGCGGCAAGGTACGCATCGCCTTGTTGAATATCTGTACGTTTGACGCGTTGACCTGCGCCGCCGCGCTGCCGTCGTATATCTTGTCATAAATCGGATTCGTATAGCTCAGCTGTATTGTCCTCGGCTGAATATTAAGCACAGCCGAAGCCAAGCCCGGGGCGTAGTCGACAGATTCGGGAAGCGTCGCACGCACCTCGTAAACTCCCGCGTCTATCGGCGGTTCCGTCGTCCAGTCGTCGTCGGTGCCGCCCGAAAATACGCTCGGTCTGTATTCTACTTTTTCTTCGTCTGAAATTCTCCTGTCGCATATAAAATCGACAGTCTGCGGCTGACCGTTATATATCGGGTTGAGATCCTGAGCGGGCGACACGTAAAGCTCGGTGGGACTTTTCTTTGATACGATTATTTCGGTAGTGCCGATGACGGTTTTATAATTCTGAGCGTCCTTCGGGGTAAACGTGTATTCCTCGCTGAAAACCTTCGGCTGCATGTCCGCGTCAAGATCAAACTGCTTATTCGGATCGCCGTTCCATGAGAAATCACCGTCTACGTAAGCGTTCGTGTATCCGTTCTTATATCGTCCCATAAGCACCGACTGCGACAGCTTGCCGCCGTCGTCAAGTCCCGACGCGTTTACCGCTTCCATAAGCGGCGTCGCGGGAACCACCTTAACGCCCTCGTCGTCCGTTATCGAGCCGCTGCTCTCGCCCGTCGCAAGAGTGACGATGTAGTTACCTCCGCTGTTGTCCATATCGATTATATAAGGATATACCTCGTCTCTCGCGTTTGTGTCGGGCGCAAAGCCCTCGCTTGACAGCGTTACGCCAAGCATTTGAGCCGTCAGATCGCTCATCGGGTTATCCTCCGCATCCGTGACGGTGCATTGAACGTCCGACGCGCTCTTTGTGTCTCCGTACTCCTTTTCAATACCCTTGGGATTTATTTTTACGGGTTTGGGATTTACCGTAAAGGTAAACGTCATCTGGCGTATACCGAATTTCTGTTCATATTCGTATATTGCTATATTCGCTTTATGTACTCCGGCTGAAAGATTTGCCTTAGGTCTGACCGTGAGCGTCGCCCTTTCCCCGGGTTTAACCATTCTCGACCCCTGCGGCGGCGTTATCCTTACTTCAAAATCTCCGTGGGTGCCGTTCGGGGCAAAGCGAAGTTCCTGGTTACCCTTATTTACCAGGTAATACGTAAGCGTCTGCGGCGCGGTTTCATAGCCGTACTCATAAACCTCGTCGTCTTCGCCGTCCTTGTCTGTGTCGTTAAAGGATATGGGCGGTATGACGTAGGGTTTTACGCCCGTTTCGGGAGCGGTCTCGGGTTCGATAGAATTTTCGTCGCTGTCCTGTACCTCCCACGTCCAGTCGGGACGCTCTCCGATATCGGCTTCGAGAACGAGCTTATTGCCGCTCGAAGAAAGCGGCTGCGGCACGTATGTCGACGTGTATTTATCCGTACTGCCGGTAACCCTCCAACCGTTTAAGAAAACGTTCGGTTCGCCTTGAACAAGATCTATCGACGGCTGTATTCCCGCGTCGCCCTCCGTCGAGGTGAGCGTGTCTCCCGTCTGAGCTAGTATATTGGTCAATGCGCCGTCGCTGAATTTATGTCCCTGCGCAAGGTTTTGTTCGTTTATCGTAAACGTCAAATCAAGGATAGACACGGAACGCGAATCTATAAGTATTCTGTCCTCACACGCGGCGATCTGCGCGTTGGTAGTCTCCGTATCCGAAGGAATGAGCAGCCACCACCTTACGGTATATGTACCGAGCATCGTTTCGTCGTCGCTGCTGTCGCGCGGGAAAAGAGGGTCGTCGCCGGTGCCGAGCGTCCACGCGTGATAATGATCGGAGCCGCTCTGCGTCTCGATAAGATTCCCGGGGACGGCAGTCGCTCTGGGGTGCTGTTCCGTTCCGTCCGCGCTTCCGTGAGCCGGACGCACAACGTCAAGCTGATAATAATACGTTTTGCCGTTCGATTCGATAGTATAGAGCTTGTTTTCGCTGTCGTAAGCGTCGTCCGGCACAGGCTCGCTGAACTTTGTCCACATCACGTTATCCTCGTCTATACCGAAGCTGTTTATGCTCTGTGGCAGCATTGACGCATAGTTTCTGTAATTAACGTTACTTATCGTCAGCAAATTCTCGGTATCGTCGACAGCATTGATATGCACCTCGTTTTTATTGTTCGGGAAAGCGATCTCCGTCACGCCCTCGACAACGTCTCCGTTATGATCTATCGGGCTTATGCGTATTGGCGAATCGCTTGAAAAGGCTCTTATATAGTAAGTTGAGTCGTCAACAACGCCCGGGTCGACGTCGTCGCCGAAACGTTTCGCCCAAATTCTGAAATCGCTTTTGTTAAGGAAGCTCCACGCGAACGAGCGCGCCGTTCCGTCGCATTTCAAGGATACGGCGTATATACTGCCCGTTGACGAGCCTATCTCAAACCATAAATACGTATCTGCGGACGGTGCTTCCGTGAAGGATACGTACATCACCTGATTATGAAGCTCTTCCTTCGTTTTGTTTAAAGCAAGTCCGTCATAGTCAAGCTCCTCCTTGTCATGCACAAAAACCGGCGCGCCTGCCGGAGTAAGCTGCGCCGCGCTCACCGTAACGGTATATACCGGAAGCAGCATCGCGATGAGCGCGAACGAGATAACAAACGATAAAATTCTTTTTTTCATAACTGTATACCTCCTCTGCGCACGACAAAAATTTAGGCTCAAAACGCTGATTCGCACACAGACAAAATTTTTTATATATTTCCTCAATTTTATTGTAACATAATTTATATTTTTTGTAAATAGAAAAAGCGGAGCGCGAGGTCTTTTTTTACGATGACAAAACTGTTTCGAGCATACTTTTCGAAAATGTTCGAACAAAAAAATACCGCTTCGATATCCGAAGCGGTATTTTTTGTTATCTGCCGAGCGCGGCGCGAAGCTCCCGCGCCATTTCTTCCATATCTGTTATATTGCCGTCCGTCATTACCGACTTTATCGTAACGGTTTTGTCCACTATCGTAACGTCCTTCATCGCTTCGAGCGCGGCGCGCATCTGTTTCGCGGCCGTCGGAGCCCACGAGCCGTTCTCTATGAGTGCCGCCGTTCTCGATCTGTAAGTCTTTGACTTGAGGTGCGCGAGGAAATCCTCCATGCACGGGAACAGTCCCGCGTCATACGTCGCGCATGCGAGCACCAGTCCGTCATATCTGAACGCGTCCTCTATCGCCTCCGCCATATCGTCGCGCGACAAATCGAACAAGGATACTTTCTCTTCGCCCTGCTCTTTCAGTATCTCCGCCATTTTTTTTGCGGCGGCGGCGGTATTTCCGTGGATCGACGCGTAAGCGACAGTAACGCCCTTGTTTTCGGGCTCGTATTTGCTCCACGTGTCGTACTTGCCTATATAATGTCCGAGGTCTTCCTTGAGTACGGGTCCGTGCAGCGGGCATATTATCTCGATATCAAGCTGCGCCGCCTTCTTCAAAAGCGACTGTACCTGCGCTCCGTACTTGCCAACGATGTTGAAATAATATCTGCGCGCTTCGCAGTCCCAATCCTCGTCCGTTGAAAGCGCGCCGAATTTTCCGAAGCCGTCCGCCGAGAAAAGAACCTTGTCCTTACTGTCGTATGTTACCATGACCTCGGGCCAATGTACCATCGGAGCCATCAAAAACGTGAGCGTGTGCGCTCCGAGCGAAAGCTCGCCGCCCTCTGCGACGATAACCTGTCTGTCCGCAAAATCCTTGCCGAAAAAGGCGGGGAGCATATTAAATGTTTTCGCGTTGCCGACAAGCTTCGCTTCGGGATATTTATCGCAGAAACGCGCTATGTTCGCCGAATGATCCGGCTCAAGATGCGAGATCACGAGATAATCCGGCTTCGCGCCGCCCAAAATTTCTTCTATGTTCGCGAACCACTCGTCCGACGCTCTTTTGTCAACGGTGTCCATGACGGCGATTTTGTCGTCAAGTATAACGTAGGAATTGTAAGAGATGCCGTTCGGTACAACGTACTGGCTCTCAAAGAGGTCGATCGTCTTGTCGTCCACTCCGGCGTAAATAATTGTGTCTGTTACTTTTGTATTCATTTCATCATTACCTTTCTGTCCGCATTGTGAGCGCGGCGGACGCGCAATTTTTTAAATTTCGATACCGAAATATCGCTTCGCGTTATCGAAGGATATATCTTTTACTATTTTACCGAGGGTGTTGAAGTCGGCGGGAAATTCGCCGTTTTCCACCCACGTGCCTATAAGATTGCAGAGTATGCGTCTGAAATACTCGTGGCGCGTATATGAGAGGAAGCTGCGCGAGTCGGTAAGCATACCGACAAATTTATTGAGCGCGCCCAGATTGGCAAGTGCCTTCATCTGTTCCTCCATACCGTCGCGCTGGTCGTTGAACCACCACGCCGAGCCGAATTGTATTTTCCCCGCCGTCTCGGACGACTGGAAGTTGCCGAGCATTGTCGCGAGCGGATAATTGTCCTTGGGGTTAAGCGTATAAAGAATGGTTTTCGGCAGAGACGCGTTTTTTTCCATTTCGTCGAGCAGAGCGGAAAGCGGCGCGGCGATCGAGTAATCGGCAATCGAATCGAAGCCGGTATCGGCACCGAGCTTCGAGAACATCACGCTGTTATTATTCCTCAGCGCGCCGATGTGAAGCTGCATTGTCCAGCCAAGCTCTTTATATTTTTTCGACAAATCTACGAGTACGGCACTTTTATACGCTTCAACCTCCTCACGGCTCAGAGCGGAACCCTTGATCGCCTTTCTGAAAGCCGCCCGCGCGCTTTGTTCCGTGAGCGACGGTACCGAGTCGAGCGCGTGGTCGCTTATGCGGCAGCCGGCACGGTGGAAAAAATCTATCCTTCCGTAAGCCACGTCTATCAGGTCGTCGTATGTATTTATCAGCCGTCCCGAAACGGCTGAAAGCTTCTCCGTGTACGGTATGAACGTATCCTTGTTGATGTTCATCAGAAAATCGGGACGGAACGCGGGATACACCTTTGCGTTTATGTGTCCCTTTTCTTTTATTTTTTCATGATATTCAAGATCATCCGCAGGGTCGTCCGTCGTGCATATTACGGCTACGTTCGAGCTGTTTATCAGCGAGGACGGGCTCATGTGCGTTTCTCGTATAATTTCGTTGCACTTCTCCCATATCGCGCCGCAGTTTTCCTCGGAAACGATATCGTTTATGCCGAAATAACGCTTCAGTTCAAGATGCGTCCAGTGATACAGCGGATTGCCTATCGCGTATTGCAGACACGAGCAGAACGCCTTGAATTTTTCAAAATCATCCGCAGGACCCGTGATATACTCCTCATCTATCCCGTTTGAGCGCATGTACCGCCATTTATAATGATCCCCGCCCAGAAAGATTTGAGTTATGTTGTCGAACGGCTTATCCTCGTACATGACCTGCGGGTTTAAATGACAATGATAATCGAATATCGGCATTTCCTCGGCGTATTTGTGATACAGCTCCGACGCGGTAGGATTTGTCAGCATGAAATCCTCGTCCATGAACGGCTTCATTTTTCAACACTCCTTTTTAAAAATACATTTTTAAGTATTTTTTTGTATTTTCAACCATCTCGTCAAACAAGGCGCGCGCCTTGTCGAGCGGAATATCAACGTTCGCGTCCGTCACAAACGCATTGAAAGCGTCGTCAAGACTGCGATTAAGGGCGGCGTCGACAACATTTTCCTGTTCGCCGCACACGCGGCTGATGAGCGGATAAATACTTTCCGGCACATCGCCGGCGAATACGGGTGTCAGAGAATTTGCCCTGAAGCAGGCGTTTGTCTCCACGACCGCGCCGCGCGGCAGGTTCGGTATCTGACCGTAATTCGGTATGTTGACGTTTGTAACAAGGTCTCTCAAGCCGAGAAGCGCGCGTATCTGCTGTACGCCCTCCTCGCCCGTTTCCTTAAGCTCAAACTCTTCCTCGCCGCTGAAAAGACGTTCGCTTCGTTCGAGCCTGTTCTTTAGATCCTCCTTACGCCATGACACGGGCGTAAGCTCGAAGCCCCATTTTTTGACGGTCTTCTTATCGTTGAGATACCAGCTGCCAGGGCAGAACTCCGCAAGGTGCCTGTCGCCCGCTGCGGCGATATATCCGTAGCGCAGGAACAGATCGAGCTTTACTTTTTCACGTGACGAGAAGAATTTATTAAACCAATTTTCATCAATGTTCTCCGAATAACCCGTATCCTTATACTTAATGGCGAATTCACGATATATGGGAAACAGATCGACGTCGCGGTACTGCGCCTTCGTAAGCCATGTGAAATGATTCACGCCCACAACGTTTACTTTTATGTCCTCGCGTTTTACGTCCGCGATCCCTTTAACGTCCTTTAAAGCCGCCGCAAGCGTTTTTTGCGTGCCGAAAACCTCGTGGCAGCAGCCGAACGCCTTTATCTGCGGGAACACTTTGTAAAGCGTCCTCACGCATACGGTCATCGGGTTCGTATAGTTTATTACCCACGCGTCGGGGCAGTATTTTTTTATATTTTCCGCTATTTCCTCGAACATCGGCACTGTCCGAAGCGATCTTATTATACCTCCGGGACCCGATGTGTCGCCCACGGACTGGTATATTCCGTATTTTTCGGGAAGATGCACGTCGCTTTCCATTTCATCGAAGGTGGCGGGAAGGATAGAAATGATAACAAAATCAGCCTTGTCCAACGCTTTCGAAATGCGCTTGACAGCCTTGTATTTCCAAGCTGATTTGCAGCCCTTGGCATTTTTTACTTTATTGCCTATCACCTCGTTCTTCTTTGCCGCCTCGGCGTCTATGTCGTACAGATAAACCGTTCCGCACATATCGCCCGCCGTCGCGAGGTCGCTCATAAATCCCCACGCCCAGCCGCGCGAGCCGCCGCCTATGTACGCTATCTTTATATCCTCTGCTTTTCCGTCAACATATTTCATGTTATATTCCTCCGATTAAATAATTTATTTTAGTATACCACTATTTTCTTTTTGAAACAATATAAAATTGCGGTTATTTTTTATTTAATTACGTCACGGATAAAAAGCGCGTACCGCGTCGGCTATCGCTTTTCCAACCGAATCCGACGACTCCCTGAGTATGGCGAGATCGGACGGGTCGTCGTAAAATCCTATTTCGAGATACGCTATCGGCACGGGGCATTTGTTAAACAGTATCAAATACGGAGTATCTATCGGCGCGTTTTCTCTAAGTCCCGACGCTTCGCACACGGCGGCGTTGAGCGAACGTCCGAACTCGTTTGATTCCTCCGCAAAGCTGTCGGAGATATATTTCTGTCCGTAGGGTCCCGACAGGCTTATATATGAGCTGCCGCGCCCGCCGCCGGCATTTGAATGTATGCATATGTAAGCCGTCGCGTCCGGCTGCGAGGTTATGTCGTTATTCGGGAAGCAGAACGAGACGCGTTTGTTCATCGACGGATTCTCGTCGTTTGAAGAACGGGTCATGCGAACCTCGTAGCCAAGCTCCTCAAGACGCGCTTTTGCCGCAAGCGCGTTACGAAGCGTTATTTCGGGTTCGGTATCGCGGTCGCCCTCGCCCATCGGATACCAGCACGAGCCGCCCTCGGGCGCGAGGTGCGTGCAGTCTTCGCCGTGACAGTCGTCGCCGAATGTGCCGTTTTTGTAGTGACGCCACTCTCCCCAGCTGCCGCGCGCTTCGTTATATTCATATCCCTCGTTTTCCTTTTCCTCCGCGCTCATTTGAGACGACGATTTTCCGTGTCCTGGGTCGAGCACGATTATTTTTTTCGTTTCCGTCGTGTCGGCACCGTTTTCCGATACGGTATTCTGCTCGGACGCGGCGTCGGGAGACATGGTCGGCGGCGCGGAGACGGGTAACGGAGCGGCTGTCGGCGGAGCCGTCATTTCGATCCTTTGGGATATCTCGTATTTATCCTCGCCCTTGGGGTGAGCGCAGAACGATATTACGCAGAACGCAACCGATAATATTAAAAAAGCGACCGCCGCCTTCAGCAGCAGGCTCAGCTGTTTATCACTCATTTCTTTTACCCCCGCATTTAAAACTATAAATATATTACCATTATGCGAAAAAAATATCAAGCAGAAAACGATAAAAATCACCAAATAATACGACAAATTTTTTATACGCGCGTTATATAAATTTTACAATAAAGATTGACTATTGAGCGTAAATATTGTATAATTAAACCATAAGAATAAATTAAAGAGAACGGAGGAGATTTTATGGATTTTATTAAAGAAAACGCAGAATACGATCTGATAAGCTTCGGCGAGGTAATGCTTCGTCTGTCGCCGCCCAACAAGGATAAGATCTCGCAAAGCGAGACGTTTGAGAAAAACTGCGGCGGCTCGGAGTTTAACGTCGCGTCCGGCGCGGCGAATCTCGGTATACGTGCGGCGATCGTTACAAAGCTCCCGAAAAACAAAATGGGACACTTTATCGCGAGACGTATTCGCTACGGCAACGTATCCGACCGCTACGTTGTATGGGATACGAGCGATACGAAGCGTCTTGGAATTTATTATTACGAAAGCGGCGTTTATCCGAGAAAATCGGCTGTCGTATATGACCGCGCGAACGCGTCCGTATGCTCTTTGAAGCTTTCGGAGATCCCCGACGACATTTACGAGAAGCCGAGAGTTTTCCATATCAGTTCCATCTCGCTTGCTCTCGACCCGAATCTCAGAGAAACCGCGCTCAGCATGATCAAGCTTATGAAACGCCACGGCGTGGCGATAAGCTTCGACGTAAACTACCGCGCGACATTGTGGAGCGAAGAGGAAGCGAGAAGCGTGATCGAGAAAATATTCCCGCTCGTGGATATTCTCTTTGTTTCGGAGGAGACGTCGAGAAGAATGCTCCAAAGGACCGGCACTCTCGACGAAATCATGAAGGGTTACGCCGATACATACGGCTGCAAAATCGTCGCGACGACAAAGCGCGAGGTCGTAAGTCCGACAAAGCATAATTTCGGCTCGCGCATTTACTGTGACGGTAACTTCTACGAGGAACCGCCTTACGAAAACATAGAAGTGATCGACCGCGTGGGAAGCGGCGACGCGTATGTGGCGGGCGTGCTTTACGGTATTCTCGCCGGAATGGACATCGAAGGAGCAATGTCTTACGGAAACGCTCTGAGCGCGATAAAGAACACCGTTTCGGGCGATATGTCCATAAGCTCGATAGACGAGGTCGAGGCTATTATAAAGTCTCATAAGTCTACGGGACGTCAAGATGAAATGGTAAGATGAAAATAAATCTTAAAAAAACGCGGACATATAGTCCGCGTTTTTTATCCCGTAAACAACTGAGACCAGTAATATGTACCGCCGGATTTACGGCAGCCCACGCCTATTTTTGTATACGAACCGTTTAATATGTTCGCTCTGTGTCCCGAGGAATTCATCCACGCGTTCACTACCTCGGACGGGCTTCCCTGTCCGTATGCGATATTCTCTCCTGCGTGGCGGTAGCTTACACCGTATTCGGACAAAACCGTACTGAACTTCGAGCCGTTCGGGCGCGTATGAGAAAAGCTCCTTACGATTTCTGCGGCGCGTTCGTCAGCCGCGCTCATAAGAGTATCGTCCGGCGAGAGTGCGGACAGCCCGTATCTTGCGCGTTCCACATTCACAAGCTCTATCACCTCATACGCGTATGAGGAATTTCCTTGAGACGGCTTGGGCGTTGCCGTCGGAACGGGTGCAGCCGTCGGCTTGGGCGTTGCCGTCGGCTTGGGTGTCGCTGTCGGCATAGGTGCAGCCGTCGGAACGGGCGCAGCCGTCGGTTTGGGCGTTGCCGTCGGAACGGGCGCAGCCGTCGGCTGAGGGGTCGGCTTAGGCGTTGCTTCGGGCGCGGGTGCGGGCGAAGCTTCGTTACCGCAGGAACCTCCCTCTCCGAAGCAATCGTTTAAAAACTTCTCAAGCGAAGCATATTTATCTTTTGATGGAAGCTGCACGCCCACTGAACAGAGCGTGTCCTTCAGGCTTGCGATATGCCGTTCGAGTACCGCGTTGGCATTCGCGCCGTTTTGCGAGCCGACGCATCCCGCCGGTACGGACTGGCATGACAGTGCAAGCGACAAAAGGAGCGATGGAAAAATTGACATTTTCAGTCATCCTTTCATATATTTTTCTGCGGTATTTATTCTTACCGCAACCGTATAATAGCACTTTTGCAAAAGAGTTTCAATGGTAATGTATTCTTCATGCGGCAGGCGGTTTATTTTTATGAAAATGATTGAATGTATGGAATATTTATGATAGAATATATCGGGAAAAATGAGGTGAGAAAATGGAAAACGATTGCGAATACTGCATGAATCTTTATTATGACGAGGAATACGACTGCATGTGCTGCTCCGTCCCGCTCGACGAGGACGAAATGTACGCCTTTCTGACGCAAAAAGGAAAAAGATGCCGTTATTTCAGACAAGGCGACGATTATACCATCGTAAGAAAGCAAAACTAAACCCAAGGAGATCGACATGGAAAAATTCAGTTTAAACAGAGATTGGAAATTTCATAAAGGAGACATAACCGAAAGCCGAACGCGTTCCCATACGGAATGTTATATGGCTTCAAAAGCCGGCGGCGCGACGGGCGCGGCTTCGCCGGATCATGACAAAAGCGGCTGGGAGACGGTCGACCTTCCGCACGACTGGGCTGTTTATTCACCGTTCGACGAAAAATGGGGACCGTCGCAGGGATACAAGGAACGCGGCAAGGCATGGTACTCAAAACGCTTCCGTCTCGGAGAGGACGACAGAGGAAAGCAGATCCTGATAGAGTTCGGCGGCATTTCTTCTCACGCCGTCGTTTACCTTAACGGTTCGGTCATCGCAAGGAATTTCGGCGGCTATAACTCGTTCACAGCCGACGCGACCGATATGGCACTTTACGGCGAGCAAATAAACGACCTCACAATATTTGTCGACGCCGACGTGACGGAGGGCTGGTGGTACGAGGGCGCGGGCATATACCGCGACGTAACGCTTTACAAGAAAAATCCGCTTCATATCGCGCACCGAGGCGTTTTTGTTCACCCCGAAAAAAAGACAGCCGACGTATGGGACGCGCTCACGGACACTACGATCGAAAATACGTCGTGCGAAAAGAAGAGCTTTACGCTCAAAACATATATACTCGACAAAAAAAATAATACCGTCGGCAAAAGCGAAACGGATTTCTCGGCGGACAGCGGTTCGGCGGTCAAAATCGTCCAAAGCGTACTGACTTACAGTCCTCTGCTGTGGGATATCGACGCGCCGAATCTGTACACTATGATAAGCGAGGTATATGAAAACGGCTGTCTTACGGACAGCGTGTCAAACAACTTCGGATTCCGTACGATTTCCGTCGATCCCGACAACGGATTTTTCCTCAACGGCAGACGCGTCACACTGTTCGGGACGTGCAATCATCAGGATCATGCGGGTGTGGGCGTAGCCGTACCGAAGAGAGTAAACGAATACAGAATACGGCTGCTTAAGGAAATGGGTTCAAACGCTTACCGTTCCGCGCACGGTAATCCAAACAGTGAAATACTCGATTACTGCGACAAGTACGGATTGCTCGTCATGGACGAAAACCGCAGCTTCAATTCCTCGCCGGACGGAATAAATCAGGTACGCGATATGGTAACGCGCGACCGTAACCACCCGTGCGTGGTAATGTATTCGCTGTTTAACGAGGAACCGCTGCAAGGTACGCCGACGGGCAGAAAGCTGGCGCAAAGGCTCCGGCTTGAAATAAAAAAGCTCGACCCGACCCGTTTCCTGCTCGGCGCGATGAACACGGGTATAACGAGCGACGACGGCGCGGCAGACGCGCTGGATATTACCGGCATTAACTACAATACGCATATTTATGACGATTTCCGCGCGAAATACCCTCATATGCCGATGCTCGGAAGCGAAAACGACAGCTCGTTCGAGACGCGAGGAGTGTATAAGACGGATCATTCGAAAAATGTGATAGACTGCTATGACAGCGAAGCCGCACCGTGGGGAAATACCTACCGCGACGGATTCAAGCAGGTCGACATACGCGAACATATAATGGGCTTGTTTATTTGGACAGGCTTCGATTACCGCGGCGAACCGACGCCCTTCGAATGGCCGTCAATAAGCACGCAATTCGGCATTATGGACACGTGCGGCTTTAAAAAGGACGCTTTTTACTTAAACAAATCCTTCTTTACGGACGAGCCTATGATCCATATCGTCCCGCACTGGAACTTTGCTGAAGGAGAAAGAGTGCGCGTAATGACGCACACGAACTGCGCGGAAGCGGAGCTTTTCCTCAACGGCAGGACGCTCGGCAAAAAGAAGGTCGATAAATACGATATGGCTGACTGGTACGTTCCTTTTGAAAGCGGTACTCTGAAAATGGTCGGTTATATTGACGGCGCGCCCGTCTGCTCCGACGAGGTCACGACCGCGGGCGAAGCGAAAAAAATCATCATAACGCCGTGTACGGAGCATGTATACGACGCTTCGGACGACGCGGCGATATTCAATATTTCCGTTTCGGACGAAAAAGGTTTTCCCGTCCCGACGGCGAACAACCTGATAAAATTCACGGCGAAGGGCGGCGAGATAATAGGCGTCGGCAACGGCGACCCAAATTCGCACGAGCCGGACAAGGCTGACGAACGCCGTCTTTTTAACGGGCTGTGTCAGGTAATCGTAAAGCAAACGGACGGAGCGGACAGAGTGGTATTGACCGCCGAGTCCGACGGTCTTTTGTCGGCGCAAGCCGAGGTCAAATCGATTGAAAACGAACGCAAGCCGATATTTATTCCTTCCGTCAGCGAACGTTATATATCGACGTGGCGCAGAGCGGAAATCGTAACCGAAGCCCGTCCCGACCCGGACGCAAAAATCACGGACAGCGACATGAATACGTGGAGTGTCGTGACCGTCGGAAACGGACGCGACGATATGCTTAGCGGCGCGCAGGGATACGGTCTGTATAAGACGCGCGTCACAGTCGGCGCGGACGACAATCACATTATTTTCCGCGAGGTGACGGGAAACGAAGTTGAAATTTTCATCGGCGGGGTCTTGAAATTCAGCGGGGAATGTCCGCACGGCGAAACCGTTTATATGGATATTTCCGACATACGCGGCGAGACGGATATAACGCTTATCATATATACCGAAAGTAAGGGAGCGAACGCCGGGATTACAAAGCCGGTGGAAATAACCGATTAAAAAGGAGACGCCGAAATCCGGCGTCTCCTTTTTGTTTGTCTTTTTTATAATATCTCTTCCATTGTTGTTTTCATAGGCTTTAAACCGAGCTTTTCATAAAAAGCCCGCGCGCCGCCGTTACATTCCCAGACGTTCAGCGTGACGCTGTTACAAGCTATGCTTTTCGCATACCGCTTTACGAATTCATAAAGCGCGCTTCCGATGTGCTCTCCCCTGCTGTTTTCGTCCACGCATAAGTCATCTATGTACAGCGTTTTACGGTCGGTGAGAACGTTGTTGTTTTTCTCTTCCTTTATTATACAGAACGCGTACCCCTTCACTTCGCCGTCGTCCGCGACGAAAATCGGGCGCGCGTCGTCATTTATGATCTCCTCAAGCTCCGCGTCGCTGTACTTTCGGCAGTCGGGCTTAAATAAATCGGGTCTGCCGTTATGATGTACCGTAAGGACCTGCAAAAGAAGATCGTCTATTCTTTTAATATCGCTTTTTACCGCTCTGCGTATATCCATTGTCGTCCCTCCGTTTATAAATTAAATACGTACGCCGCTATGTTGAAATATATAAATATGGAGCAGCAATCCACAATGGTCGTTATAAGCGGCGAAGCCATGAGCGCGGGGTCGAGACCTACGCGTTTCGCCAACATCGGCAGAGCCGCTCCGATGAGCTTTGCCATTATCACGGTGCATATTATCGCCGCGACGATCACGACGGCGGTAAGGATATCGCGGTCGCAGAGGAAATACGTCATTATTCCCGCGACAACGGCAAGCACCGAGCTTACCATTATTGCAATCCTGAATTCCTTAAACACAAGCTTGAAGAAATCCGAAAATCGTATTTCCGACAGCGCGAGTCCGCGTATTATCATGGTGGAGCTTTGCGAACCGCAGTTTCCTCCCGTGTCCGTTATCATCGGCATCAGAGGGACAAGCGTCGGCACGGCGAGAAGTATGTTTTCGTAATGCGTCAGCAGTCTCTGCGTTATGAACGCAGAGATCATAAATATCAGCAGCCACAATACCCTGTTACGCGCGTGTTTAAATACGCCGGTACGGAAATATGTTTCCTCGCTCGGCGCGATAGCAGCCATTTTTCTTACGTCCTCGGTATTCTCCTCTTGTATTACTTCCATCGCGTCGTCGAAAGTGACGATGCCGACAAGTCTCATATCCTTGTCGACAACAGGCAGCGCGAGAAAATCGTATTTCGCGAACATATTTGCCACGACTTCCTTATCCTCGTGAGTATCGACGCAAATGAGGTTAGTTTCCATAACGTCGAAGATCCTCGCGTCCTCCTCCGCCATAAACAATCCCTTTACCGTGACAACGCCTATGAGCCGTCTGTTCTCCGTGACATAGCAGGTATATATCGTTTCCTTGTTCACGCCCACCTTGCGTATTTTTTCAAACGCTTCCGAAACGGTCATATCCTTATGGAGACTTACGTATTCGATAGTCATTATACTTCCCGCGCTGTCGCGGGGATAACGCAATATCTCGTTTATAGCCTTACGCTCGCCCGTTGTGGAATTTTTTAAAATTCTCGCCACAACGTTCGCGGGCAGTTCCTCTATCATGTCGACGGTGTCGTCTATATAAAGCTCGTCAAGGATTTCGCGAAGCTCCTTATCGGAGAACGTACCGATAAGCTCCTCCTGCATTTCGGAGTTCATGAGAGAAAACGTCTCGGCTGCCATGTCCTTGGGAAGAAGCCGAAACAAAACTACGAGAGTATCGCGTTTTTCACCGCCGTAACGGTCGAAAAGCTCGTCGAAAACAGCCGCCAGATCCGCTTCGTTTTCACCTTCTATAAGCTGACGAAGGCGAACATAGTCGCGCTTTTGCATAAGATATTCTATGCTGTCTATCAAGCCGTCCATATGCTCGCCTCCTTCATAAAAAAGATTTTAATTATTTCGCTTTGAAATTTTCCGGCGCGGCGTTGCGCATACCGAAATAATACAGGATCGCTTCGACGGTCCTTCTCGACGCTTCGCCGTCTCCGTAAGGGTTAGCGGCGCGCGCCATTTTATTATATGCGTTTTTATCGTCCAAAAGCTCTTTTGCAAGACGAACGATCTCATCCTTATCCACGCCCGCGATTTTTACCGTACCCGCCGCGACCGCTTCGGGCCGCTCCGTTTCGCGTCTTAGCACGAGCACGGGCTTCGCAAGAGCCGGAGCCTCCTCTTGTATGCCGCCGGAATCGGTCATTACCATATATCCGCGCGCCATGGCGTTATGCAGATCCTCAACGTCTATCGGGTCTATCAGATGTACCCTGTCCAGTCCGCCGAGAACGGAGAAAACCGTTTCGCGTACCGCGGGATTTAAATGCACGGGATAAACGATTTCCGTATCGGGATAATCCGTGACGATCTCCTTGAGCGCGGCGCAGATGTTTTCAAGCGGCTCTCCCAGATTTTCACGTCTGTGCGCCGTGACGATTATCACGCGCTTATTCTTAAAATCAAGGTCGTTAAGCGCGGCGCATTTAAAAGCGTAATCGTCGCGCACGGTAGTTTTCATCGCGTCTATGACAGTGTTTCCAGTAATAAAAATCGACTCGTCGGGAACGTTTTCCTTGAGTAGATTCAGTCTGTTCTGCGGCGTCGGAGAAAAGTTTAAATCGGCTATTCTTCCCGTAAGCTGACGATTCATCTCCTCGGGAAACGGCGAATACTTGTCATACGTGCGCAGTCCCGCTTCCACATGACCGACCTTGACTTGATTGTAAAATCCCGCGAGCGCGGCGACGAAGCTCGTCGATGTGTCGCCGTGTACGAGTACGACGTCCGGCTTTTCCTTTTTTATTACCTCGTCGAGACCCTCCAGAACGCGCGACGTGATCCCGACAAGCGTCTGCCGCTCCTTCATTATATCGAGGTCGTAATCGGGCGTTATGCCGAAAATCTCAAGCACCTGGTCGAGCATCTGCCTATGCTGCGCCGTTACGCATACGATCGGTTCGATCTCGTCATATTTTTTCAGTTCAAGTGCGAGAGGTGCCATTTTTATCGCTTCGGGACGAGTGCCGAAAACTGTCATTACCTTTATTTTTTTCATTTTACTCTCCTTAATTCTCCTCCGTGTCGTCGGTTTTGTCTCTGTTGTCGGGATGATGATGAACGTAGCTGTTCTTGCCGAGTAATCCTCCGATAAGAAGGAGTATCAGCACGCATATCGCAAGCAAAAGTGCTCTCAGCACGCCGCTCTCGGCGAGAAGCACCGCCGTTATTCCCAAAACGCCGCTTATCGCGTACAGAATAAATACGGTCTGCTTCTGCGAAAATCCCATGTCCACAAGTCTGTGATGCAGGTGTCCCCTGTCCGCTTTCATCGGGCTTTGTCCGTGCGCCATACGGCGAATCATGGCAAAGGACGCGTCGAAAAGCGGCAGTCCGAGAATCAAAAGCGGTACCGCGAACGATATTACCGCGTAGGACTTGAACACGCCCTGAATTGACAGCGTCGCAAGCATGAATCCCAAAAACGTAGAGCCGGTGTCGCCCATAAAGATTTTCGCGGGATTAAAGTTAAACGGCAGAAATCCGAAGCACGAGCCCATCAGCGCGATACCCAGTATCGCTATCGGGTATTCGCCCACGCGTATCGAGATGAACACGAGCGAAATCGACATTATCGCGCTTACTCCCGCGGCAAGTCCGTCGAGACCGTCTATAAAATTGACCGAGTTGGTTATGAATACTATCCAAAGCACCGTGAGAGTTATCGACAGCCATTCCGGCAGCACCCAGTACGGATTGTCGCTCAGCACGTTGGGGTTTGTAAATACGCTGATTTTTATGTCGCCGACGAAAATAACGACGAGCGCGGCTATTATCTGTATTACAAATTTAATTTTCGCGTTCAGATCCTTACAGTCGTCGATAAAGCCCATGACGGCGATTATCGCCGCGCCGGCGAGCGTTCCGAAGAGCTGCCGCGACGGCTGGGCAAAACACAGCGTCGCAACGATGAATCCGAAAATGATCGCGATACCGCCGATCCTCGGAGTGGGTTTTTTGTGCATACGCCGCGAGTCCTTCGGCACGTCCACCGCTCCCTGTCCGATTTTAAAGGCAAGTCGTCTGACGAGCGGCGTTGTCGCGAACGTGAAAGCGAACGACACTATAAATGCAAAAATCATAAATAAAATCTGTTGAGTATTCATTTTCCCCTCCATTATGTATCAAGGCTTCGACGACTTATATCACGAAACCGACTTTTTTATACACCTTTTTCAAGGTCCTCTGCGAAATTCTTCTCGCGCTGTCCGCGCCCTTTTCGCAGATATCCATCAAATACCGCTTGTCCGAAATTATCCTGTCGTACTCCGCGCGTATGGGCTTTAAACATTCGACTACGGCTTCGGCAACGTCGTTCTTGAAATCGCCGTAGCCCTTGCCGCTGTAATCCTTTACTATATCGTCGATTTTCCGTCCCGTCACAGCCGACATAATGGAGAGCAGATTATTTATTCCCGCCTTTGTCTCGTCGCCCTCGCGGTATTCTATAACGCCCTCGCTGTCCGTGACCGCGCTTTTTATCTTTTTCGCGATAACGTTCATATCGTCCATCATGGAGATGTACGCCTTAGGGTTCGGGTCGGATTTTGACATCTTCTTTGTCGGTTCCTGCAAGCTCATAACGTTCGCGCCCACCTTCGGCAAAAGTCCCTCCGGCACGGTAAATACGTCGCCGTATAAAGCGTTGAAACGCTGAGCGATATCGCGGCATATCTCGATATGCTGCATCTGATCCTTGCCGACGGGTACGAAATCGGCTTGATACAACAGAATATCGGCAGCCATAAGCACGGGATACGTAAACAGTCCCGCGTTTATGTTTTCCGCGTGACGCGCCGATTTGTCCTTAAACTGCGTCATACGCTGCAATTCGCCCATATACGTGTAGCAGTTCAGTACCCATGCCAATTCCGCGTGAGCGGGGTTGTGCGACTGAATAAAGAGCACGTTTTCCTCGGGATCTATTCCGCACGCTATGTAGAGTGCGAGAATTTCCAGCGTCCTGCGCCGCAAATCGGCGGGGGTCTGGCGCACCGTAATAGTGTGCATGTCCATCATCGCGTAGATACAGTGGTAGTCGTTTTGCAGGCTGACCCAGTTCCGTATCGCTCCGAGATAATTCCCGAGCGTCAAATTTCCCGACGGCTGTATGCCGGAAAAAATTATTTTCTTATCGTCCATTTGTTTTCATTCCTTTTTTATAATAATTCCGTCAATACCTCGCCGAGACGGCGGATACCCTCTTCGATGTTTTCAAGCGTCGCCGACGAATAATTCAATCTGAACATATTCGACGGCGCGAATATGTCTGTCGCGAAATTCGAACCCGGGACTATCGCGACCTTCTTTTCAAGGCAGCGGTCGACCACAGGCGTGATGTCGGTGATAGTCGGACATTCGCACCAGAGGAATATGCCGCCTTCGGGCGTTACCCATTTTACCTTGCCCTTCGGGAAATACTTTTCCATATTCTCTATCATGCACGCGCACTTCTTGCCGTACAGCGCGCGGTTTTTCTCGATGTAGCTGTCGATGTCGTACTTCTTCATAAACTCCACGCACATAAGCTGCGTGAGCATCGGCGTGTGAACGTCGTTGACCTGCTTTAGCATCTCGATTTTCTCGGCAAGCTCCGACGGAGCGACTATGTAGCCCAGTCGCATACCCGGGGATAAAATCTTTGAGAACGAGCCGGCGTAAATTACTCTGCCCTCGGTATCCATTGACTTTATCGTCGCTACGTCCTCGCCGGAGAAGCGCAGGTCGCCGTAGGGGTTGTCCTCCAAAATAAGCACGTCGTATTTCGACGCAAGCTCGAGCATCTTCTTTCTCTTTTCAAGCGACATCGTAACGCCCGTCGGGTTCTGAAACGTCGGGATAGTGTAGATAAATTTCACGCCGTCGTTATTTTTAAGCGCGTCCTCCAAGCCCTCCATACTCATGCCGTCGTCCTCTACGGTCACTCCGACAAGTCCGCACTCGTATGTGCGGAACGCGTTCAAGCTGCCGATAAAGCTCGGACTTTCAACGATTACCTTGTCGCCCTTATTAAGGACCGCCTTCGCCATGAGGTCTATGCCCTGATTCGCGCCGGTCATGATAAGAATAGCGTCGTCCTCGCCGACGGAATTGACCTTCTCCGCTCTCTGACGGGCGCAGTCGCGCATTTTCGGATAACCGTCCGTCGTGCCGTACTGCAAAGCGAGCGTCGGATTTGTCATAAGAATTTTACCCGCGATTTTTGAAAGCTCCTCGCCCGGAAACAGCTCCGACGCGGGATTGCCGCCCGCGAGCGAGATTATTTCGGGATCCGCCATACGCTTGAACATCTCGCGGATAGCCGAGCCTTTCATATTTTTCACACGGTCCGCCATGTATGTTTTGTATACCATTGTGTATTCTCTCCTTATTTATTTATCTTCTTCCAACTGTCCTTCAACGCCACGGTGCGGTTAAACACGGGCTTGTCCGCCGTACTGTCGGGGTCTACGCAGAAATAACCGAGACGCAGGAATTGGAATTTGTCGCCCGCGTTCAGATTTGTCAGCGTGCTTTCGACTTTCGCGTCATTTATCACGACCATGGATTCGGGATTCAGATTTTCCGTGAAATCGCCGACATTACTTTCGTCCGACGGGTTTTCGACGTTAAACAGTCTGTCGTAAAGCCGCACCTCCGCGTCTATCGCGTGCGACGCGCTGACCCAGTGGATCGTACCTTTTACTTTACGTCCGTCGGGCGACTGACCGCCGCGCGTTTCGGGGTCGTAGGTACAATGGAGCGCGAGGATCGTTCCGTCGTCGTCCGCTTCATAGCCCGTGCAGGTCACGTAATACGCGCTCTTTAAACGCACCTCGCGTCCTAAGGTCAGACGGAAATACTTCTTCGGCGCGTCGAGCATGAAATCGTCCTGCTCGATATAGATTTCCTTCGAAAACTCCACCTTGCGCTTGCCCATTTCGGGCTTTTCGGGATTTATTTCAACCTCTATTTCCTCCGTTTGACCTTCGGGGTAGTTGTCGATTATAACCTTAAGAGGTCTCAAAACAGCCATTGCGCGCGGCGCGTTTTTGTTCAGATCCTCTCTCAGGCACGCTTCGAGAAGCGAAAAATCTATCACGCTGTTCGCTTTCGCAACTCCTATTCTCTCGCAGAAATCACGCACGGCAGCCGGCGTGTAGCCGCGTCGGCGCATACCGCAGATCGTCGACATACGCGGATCGTCCCAGCCGGAAACAACGCCGTCTCTGACAAGCTTCAAGCAACGTCTTTTACTTGTGAGAGTATAGTTTAAATTCATTCTCGCAAACTCTATCTGGCGCGACGGCTTCTCGAAGCCTACCTCACGCAAAACCCAGTCGTAGAGCGGTCTGTGATCCTCAAATTCGAGCGTGCATAAGGAATGTGTCACACCCTCAACCGTATCGGATATCGGGTGCGCGAAATCGTACATCGGGTATACGATCCACTTATCGCCAGTGCGGTGATGATGCGCGCGGAGTATTCTGTAGATTACGGGATCGCGCATATTAAGGTTGCCCGAAGCCATATCTATTTTCGCTCTCAGCACCTTCGAGCCGTCCTCAAACTCGCCGTCCGTCATTCGTTTGAACAAATCGAGATTTTCCTCGACGCTGCGGCCGCGGTACGGACTGTTTTTCCCCGGTTCCGTAAGCGTGCCGCGGTAGGCGCGTATTTCATCCGCCGATAAATCGTCGACATACGCCTTGCCCTTTTTTATAAGTGTGATCGCCGCTTCATACATATCGTCAAAATAATCCGACGCGTAGAGTACCTTGCCCCACTTGAAGCCGAGCCATTTTATATCCTCCATTATCGCGTCGACGTATTCCGTATCCTCCTTCGTGGGATTTGTGTCGTCGAAACGAAGGTTACATACGCCGTTATACTTCGCCGCCATACCGAAGTCGATACTTATCGCCTTCACGTGACCGACATGCAGATAGCCGTTCGGTTCGGGCGGGAAACGCGTCTGAACATGGCTGTACGCGCCGTCCTCCAAATCTTTCTCGATTGCTTCCTCGATAAAATTCTTTATATATACTTCTTCCATTCAAAAATTCCTCCAATTCGGTCTGAAAACCATTTCGATCGCCGCCCGCCGAGAATACGCCGACGCGTATAAAACGGCGAGCCGCGTCTTTAAGCAAGCGTCTTAAGAATATCTATCGCCTCGTCGATCCTTCCGATAACCTCGTCGCAGCCCAAAACCTGCATTATTTCGTACAGGTCCGGCGTATTCCTGCGTCCCGTGACCGCCGCGCGGATAACTCCGGCAACGTCGCCGACATGACCTCTGTAATCATCGGGATTTTTTTTGTACTCCTTCGGCGTTTTCGCGTAACCTAAGTCTGCCGCCATATCGCGCACCTGCGGGAACCACTCCTCTGCCGTTGCCGCGCCGTCGTATATTGTCTTATACGTTTCGAGGATTTCAGCCATATCCGCGTTTGACAAGTTATCCGCGAAATCGCGCTTTCTGTCCCAAAGCTCGGAATAGAAATACGCGACGTAATCCTCGACGTCCGACCATGAAGCTATATCTTTTCTGGGCTTTGCGTTTCCGCGCTCGATGGCAAAGACAGACTTCGCGTACTCTTCGTCGTCGGCAAGCAGCTTGTAAAGACGCTCGTTATTCTCGCGCGCCCAGTCGGTCACCGCGTCGTATACCTCCTCCGCGCTTAACGTGCTTATATAATTTTTACTCACATCGTTGAGCTTGGCAAAATCGAACAACGCTCCCGCCTTGCTCATTTTTTTGAGCGAAAATTTGAAATCGTTTATATCCGCGTTCTTATTCGCAAGTCGCCAATCCTCGTAGTTGGAATTCGCAAGCGTCATGAGGTACTCCCATACCGCTCCCGTCGGGTAACCCTTTTCACGATAGAAGCTCACCGCGGCTTCGGGATCCTTTCTCTTTGAAATCTTGCGTTTTCCCCCGTTTTCCTCTTTCATTATGGGGGAAATATGAGCGTATTTCACAGGCTTGAATCCGCACACGCGGAAAAGCTGCAAATGTATCGGCACGGACGAGATCCACTCGTCGCCGCGTATGACGTGCGTGGTACGCATAAGATGATCGTCTACCGCGTGGGCAAAGTGGTATGTAGGCGTACCGTCCTTTTTGAGAAGCACAACGTCCAAAAAATTCTCCGGCATTTCTATCTCGCCTTTTATCACGTCCGTAAATTTAACTCTGTTTTTGGCGTTGCCGGGCGACTTTAAACGCACAACATACTCCGCGCCGCCGTCTATAAGCTCCTTCGCCTTATCCGGCGTTATGTCGCGGTATTTGGCAAAAGCTCCGTATACGCCTGGCAGCATTTTTTTGCTTTCCTGTTCGGCGCGTATCACATTAAGCTCGTCCTCCGTCATAAAGCACGGATAAGCAAGTCCCTGCTCCGTAAGACGTTTTACGAACGCTTGATAAATATGCGTTCTTTTGCTCTGCGTGTACGGTCCGTAAGCTCCTTTTTCCTCATTTTCGGACACAACGCCCTCGTCCGGCTCGATACCGAAGTCGGAAAGTCCCTTTACTATAAGTCCGACTCCGTTTTCTATTTCTCGTTTCTTGTCGGTGTCCTCTATGCGCAGATAGAATACGCCGCCGGTGCTTTTTGCCGCCGCCTTTTCGGCAAACGCCGCAAAAAGACCGCCAAAGTGGAGAAATCCCGTCGGGCTGGGGGCAAAACGCGTCACTACCGCGCCCTCTTCAAGACTTCTCGGGGGATACTCCTTTTCGTATTCCTCGGGAGTTTTTGTTATATCAGGGAACAGCAGCTCCGCCATTTGTTTGTTTGAATCCATGTTTTGTCTATCCTTTCATTATTTATACCTATTCTATTTTATTATACCGAAAATCGCCGCCAATATCAACTATTTTGAGGAAATTTTTTTCTCTTTAAGAAAAAAATATGACAAACGCAAACGCGTTTGTCATATTTGACGTTATGTAGTTAATATCCGAGGTTCTCGGGAACGAGGACTATCGTTATTCTTTCGGGGAAATAATGACAGCCGTCGACGATGCTTGTGACGTTGCATATACGCGCGTCGCAGCGGCAGTCGGTACATTTTATGTTATCGTCCGCAGCGCACGGCGTTTTATGCGTAATGCGTCTCGCGTTCATAGGCGCGATCGACTTCGCCCTTTTTATGCCCTCCTCGACGTTCTCGACTATTTTATTTACTCCCGCGACGATTATGACCTTTTTGGGTCCGAAAACTATCTGGCTCGTGCGGTTGCCCGTACAGTCGATGTTGACGAGCTGTCCTCCCATCGTGACCGCGTTCGTGCTCGACACGAAAACGTCCGCGTGGTAACCCTCTCTGTACTTTTCGAGCATCGCTTCGAAATTCGGCGTATTGTAGCGGTCGATAAACTTGTATTTATCGCTTCTTATCTCGTCAAGTATGCCCGTCTCGTTAAGAGTGACGCTGCCGCCCACGGCTATCGTGGAGCCTTCGGGTATCATATCCATTACGATTTTTCTCGCGTCGTCCTTATCCTTCGCCATCACCGCGCCGAATCTTCGTTCTTTGAGAACCTTTATTAAATCCTCAATACGTCTTTCGTTAGCCCATTTTTGTACCGCGTCCATAATAAATATACCTCCTTTGATTATTTGGGTTGTTCAGTCTGTTCGGGCTGAGCGGTCTGGGCGGATTGTGCCGCCTGCTCAAGCTCCTTCTCCTGCTTTTCAAGCTGTTTTTGCTTTGCCTTCTCGTATGCATCTCCCACACGCGAAGCGATCTCGTCCACAGCCGCATCGTCGACATTCGTTTCTATTCCGTATTCGTCCGCCCACTTATACGCCTGTTCTTCGAAACGCTTGTTATCAAGCTTTGTTTGGATCGAATCGGACACCTTTCCGTATTCCGTTTCAAAAAGCTCGGCGTTGTCGTCAAGGGGCAGACGCTGTATAACATGGTAGCCGTAAGTGGATTTTACAAGCGTAAATTCACCGGGCGCGATCGCGTCTACGCCGTCCTGAAATTCGGGAACCATTTCGTCGTCCGTGAAGAAGTATCCGTCGGGGTTCGCCGTGCTTCCCGGGTCGTCGGAATTTTCCGATACGAGAGTGTCGAAGTTCTCGCCGTTCTGCGCCTTTTGCAGAAGCTCTTCCGCTTTTGCTTTCGCGGCGTTCTGCTCCTCCTCGCTCATGGTATCGTCGGCGGTGATGAGGATATGCTTCGCGCGTCTGTAATGGTCGCGGAAATACTGTCTTTTTTCATCGTCCGTATATTCCACGGGGTCGAGCTTTTTCTGAAGCTCCTGTCCGTAATACGACACGGATATGAGCATATCGATATCCGAATCGACAAGGTTATTATCCTTCAAAAATCCGTTATAGCCGCCCTCGTAGTCGCTGTTCTTGTAGCTGTCGATTATGCTCTGCTTATAATCGGATATATCCTCTTGAGTTTTTTCGTCAAACTCTATTCCCATCGCCTTACCGAGCGCGACAACAAGATAATTTTTCTTGCACTGGTCAAGGGTTATTTCCTTCGCTTCATCTGTGCTGAACGCTCCCATGTACGAATTCATGTAAAATTCAAATATACCTCCGGACACGTTAACGTCGCCGATGGTCATAACCGTCTTTTCCGGCGTTTGGGGCTGTCCGCAGCCCGTAAGAAGCATCGTTCCCGCAATCAGTACGGCAGTAAGTTTTTTCGTCATAATTTTTCTCCTCTTTACATTTATTTTATTATACTGTAATTATAAACTATTTTTCGTCTTTTTGCAATTCTTTTATTGAAGATAATAAATTGTTTACAATTTCGATCATATTTTGTCCGTTCTCCCTCAGCGCAAAGCTTATGACGGGCGACTCGTCCGACAAGAGTTTTATGCGTCCCGTGTATTTTTTGTCAAGACCCATGATCAAATCGGCGTCCACATAATCCGCGTCAAATTTGAGCAGAAGCTCTTTTTGCGTCTGCGATATCTCGTATATACCGACCTCGCGCGCGGGAGCCTTCAAAGCCGCCACGGCGATTATGTTCGCCGCCGGTGCGGGAATATCTCCGAATCGGTCGATAAGCTCGTCTTGTATTTCAAACTTATCGTCCTCTGTTTCGACAGCCGCTATTTTTTTGTATATCTCAATACGACTGTTATGATTCGATATATACGTTTCCGGCAGGTACGCGTCGATGTTTAAGTCTATCGACACGCCCCTGTCCTCGCGCTGCTTAACGCCCTGCGCTTCGTCCACGCTCTCCTTGAGCAGCTTGCAGTACATGTCGTATCCTACCGCGTCCATGTGTCCGTGCTGTTCCGCGCCGAGGATATTTCCCGCGCCGCGTATCTCGAGATCGCGCATCGCGATTTTGAAGCCCGAGCCGAATTCCGTAAATTCCCTGACCGCCCTCAGACGTTTGGACGCAACCTCCGACAATATCTTGTCACGGTGGTACGTGAGATATGCATACGCCGCGCGGTTGGAGCGTCCGACGCGTCCGCGAAGCTGATAGAGCTGCGCAAGTCCCATTTGGTCGGCATTTTCTATGATGATAGTATTGGCGTTCGGTATATCCAGTCCCGTTTCTATTATCGTCGTGCAGACGAGTATGTCGGTACGTCCGTTTACCATGTCGTACATGATATCCTCAAGCTCGTCTTCCTTCATCTTCCCGTGTCCGACGGCTACGGCGGCGTCGGGGAAAAGCGAGCTTATCCACGACGCTTTTCTGTATATGCCCTGCACGCGGTTATAAAGATAGAACACCTGACCGCCGCGCGAAAGCTCGTTGCGTATCGCGTCCTCTATTACGGCCGGATTGTCCTCAAGCACGTAGGTCTGCACGGGATATCGGTTTTCGGGCGGTACGGCAAGCACGCTCATATCGCGCACGCCCGTCATCGCCATGTGCAGCGTGCGAGGTATCGGCGTCGCCGTCATCGTGAGCACGTCTACGTTTTCCCTGATCTCCTTGAGCCTTTCCTTGTGTGCGACGCCGAAACGCTGTTCCTCGTCCACGATAAGCAATCCCAAATCCTTAAAGCTCAAATCCGCGGAAAGTATCCTGTGGGTGCCTATGATAATATCTATTTCACCTGTTTTGAGCATTTTGAGTATACGCTTCTGCTCCGACGGGGTGCGGAAGCGCGAAAGCATTTCGACCTTTATCGGAAAATTTCCCATACGGTTTAGAAATGTCTCGTAATGCTGCATCGCGAGTATCGTAGTCGGACACAGGTAAGCCACCTGCTTGGAATCCGACACCGCCTTGAACGCCGCGCGCAGAGCCACCTCTGTTTTACCGAAGCCCACGTCGCCGCAAAGAAGGCGGTCCATGGGACGCGGCTTTTCCATATCGGCTTTGACTTCCTCTATCGAACGAAGCTGATCCTCCGTTTCCTGATAATTAAACGTGTCCTCAAATTCGCGCTGCCACGGGGTGTCGGGGCTGAACGCGAAGCCCTGCGCCCTTTCGCGCTTCGCGTAAAGACGGACAAGCTTACCGGCAAGCTCGTCGGTGGACTGTTTCACACGCTGCTTCGTGCGGTTCCACTCGTTCCCGCCGAGACGATTGAGCTTAAGCTGTTTATCTGTGCCGCCTACATACTTATACAGAAGGTTGAGCTGATCTATCGGTATATACAGCGAATCGGAACCGCGGTAACGAATCTTGAGATAATCCTTCGTCACGCCGTTTACCGTCATTTTTTGCGTACCCTCGTACTGACCTATACCGTGCGTCTGATGTACGACGTAATCTCCCGCGCTTATGTCGGTATAGCTTTTTATTCTGTTCGCGTTGTCCTCGCTGCGTCTTCGGCGGTTCTTTTTCGTTTCGAAAATTTCCCTGTCGGAAACGAGGACGAATTTGATTTCTGGGTACTCGAAGCCCTTGCTCAAATCTCCGCGGACTATAACGGTTTCTCCCGATTCAAAATCGGCGTTTCCGTCAAAAACGCAGCGCGCGCGTATTCCTCTTTCGCCGAGAACGCCCGCGAGATTTTCACCTCTGCCGCGCGACGAACAGAGGATCACGACGGTATAGCCGCTCTCCTGCCATCGCTTCAAGTCCTCGTACAAGTATTCTATTTTTCCGTGGAACGAAACGGTGGTCTTGGTCGTAAACGACACGAGCCTTTTATATTTAAAACGCGACGTGGAGTGCGAAAGCACGTCGAGCGAGATCAGCCGTCTCTTTTCAAAGATTCGCGCCGCGTCCTCGTAATCGAGGTAATACGCGTCCTTGTACGCGCCCAGTATCCCTTTTTCCTTAAGCTCCGCGATCTGTTCGTTTTTCTCCCACGCAAACGAGCGTCCCCGCTCCTCTATACGCTTCGGGTCCGCTATGAACAAAAGATCCGATTCCGAAAAATAGTCGAGCACGGACGGTATACGTCCGTAAATGAGCGAAACATACTTGTCTATCGACGGAAAATAACGCGTTTCCCTCAGTCTTTCAATATCGGATTCGGTAATATTTATAAATTCGGTTTCATCGCTTTTTTTTCGTTTCGCAGCACGGACGCGCTTCTCAAGCTCCGCGATAAGCGCGGCTGTTTTTTCGTCGTCCATTATCGCTTCCCTCGCCGGAGGGACAGTGACGGATTCGGCGGCGTTCGTGGAACGCTGCGTATACGCGTCAAATTCTCTTACGGAATCTATCTCGTCGTCGAAAAATTCGATTCTGTAAGGGTTGTCGCCGCCGGGGGTGAATATATCGAGTATACCTCCTCTGACCGCGAACTGACCCGACGCTTCGACGCTGTCCTCGCGCGTGTAACCCATCACGACGAGCCGCTTCGATATTTCCCCGACGTCGGCTCTGCCGCCCACGGAAAGACGTATATACATATCCTCCGTCTCTCTCTTGGGCGCGGTATATTCCAAAAGCGCGTCGAGACTTGTCACAACAATATGTTCGCCGCCGCGCATAAGCTTCTCTATAACGGATATCCTTCGCTGCTCGTTCTGACGCGCGGACGTCTCTATGTTGTAGAAAACATAATCCTTCGACGGAAAATAAAGTGCGTCGGGGCGGTAAAGCTCTATGTCCGAGCAAAGCTTTCTCGCTTCCATGTCGCTGTAACAGACAACGAGCGCGGACGATTTATTTTCACGCGCAAGAGCGTCGATAAGCTGTCCCTGCGCCGACTCGACTATACCCGCGATCGACGACGGGGCGTCCGGCAAATTGTCCGCTATTTCCCTGTACGGCGGGTAGTCTCTCAATATGTCCGAAAATTTCATTATATACTTCCTTTTATTTGCCGTTGCACTTATTCATAGCCGACTGCACGCCGCCGCGTATTATCTCCTCGACGGCTTCATCGGCTTTCATTATAGCTTTTTCCATAATCGGTATCTCATCCTTTGTGAAGCGTCCGAGAACATAGTCGGCAAGGTCATGATCCTCACGGTCGGGCGCGCCCACGCCTATTTTGACGCGCGGAAACTCGTCGGTGCCGAGACGCTGTATTATGGATTTTAATCCGTTGTGTCCTCCCGCGCTGCCCTTCGGTCTCACTCTTATCCTTCCCGTATCGAGAGAGATATCGTCGTTTATTATTATTATGTTTTCTGGCGGGATCTTATAAAACGACGCGATCTCGCCTATACTGTCTCCGCTCAAATTCATATACGTCTGCGGCTTTACGAGATATACCTTTTCGGAACATATCGTACATTCGCCGTAAAGCGACTTGAATTTCAGCTTGTTCAGGCGCGCGCCGCGCTTATCCGCTATATAGTCTATCGTATGAAATCCTATATTATGACGCGTCATATCATATTGCGCGCCGGGGTTTCCGAGACCCGCAACCACATACATATTCTTACAGTCCTCCGTATCATGTCTCAAATTCAAATGAGGCGGAAATTTTATCCGCCCCAAAAAATTCTTAAATCCGCGTGTCATTTTCTTTTATCCTTCCAGCCCTCTTTGTTTACCTGTCTCGCTCTGGCGATCGACAGACTGTTTTCGGGAATGTCCTCGGTTATCGTGGAGCCCGCCGCAATATACGAGCCGCTGCCGACGTTTATCGGGGACACAAAATTCGTGTTGCAGCCCACGAAGCAGTCGTCGCCGATCACCGTTCTGAACTTATTTTTTCCGTCGTAGTTGCAGGTGACCGTTCCGCAGCCGAAATTGACCCTCTCGCCGACGTCGCTGTCGCCTATGTACGTCAGATGAGAGATCTTCGTGCCGTTTCCTATGCTTGAATTTTTAAGCTCCACAAAGTCGCCCACCTTTACATCGCGTCCGACTGTACAGCCGGGGCGTATGTACGCGAACGGTCCCACGTGCGTCCCCTCGCCTACCGTTGAAGAAAGAATGACGGAGCTTAACACGTCCGCGCCGTCCTTTACAACGGCATTGTCGAGCAGACTGCCCGAACCTATCACGCAGCCCGAGCCGATTTTGGTACCCGCTTTTATCGTCACGTCGCGGAATATTTCGGTGTCGCGTCCTATTTCCGCGCCGTCCTCTATATACACGCTTTCGGGAGCGTGTATGGTAACTCCGTTACGCATATGTTTTTCGTTGATACGCTTCGACATTATTTTTTCCGCTTCGCTAAGCTGTACTCTGTCGTTTATACCGCGTATCTCATCGTTATCGTCGAGCGCGAAGCCGCCGATTTTTCTGCCCTCGCCCAAAAGTATTTCGAGCGTGTCCGTGAGATAATATTCTCCCTGCGCGTTATTCGGAGTAAGCTTTCCGAGCGTGAACGCAAGCGAGGGCGCGTCGAATACGTACATACCCGAATTGACTTCGTTTATCTTCTTTTCCTCGTCGGTCGCGTCCTTCTGCTCGACTATCTTCATGACCGAGCCGTCCTTTGCGCGGACGATCCTTCCGTATCCCGATGCGTCGGGAAGTACGGCTGTGATAACAGTCGCGTGGTTTTTGTCGGCTCTGTGGTATTCCAGCGCGCTCTTTATCGTCTCGGACGTTATGAGCGGCGTGTCGCCGTTTAAAATAACGACCTCGCCGCGCGCCTGTTTTATATAATCCATAGCCTGCATCACGGCGTGACCCGTTCCCTTCTGTTCCTCCTGGAGCGCGAAGCCGCACGCGCCGCCGAGCGTTTCCTTTACCATCTGCGCTTTATGTCCGACCACAACGCATATCTCGTCCGCGCCCGCGTTTTTGGCGGCGTCGATGACCCATTTTACGAGAGGTTTGCCGCACACCCTATGGATCACCTTGGGCATTTCCGACTTCATACGCGTACCCATACCCGCCGCAAGAATGATAGCTGTAAACATTATATTTCCCTCCTATAAATCCATATCCGAAACGGTTTCCATATCCTTATGTATTCTTTTTATAAGCTCGTCAACGCTGTCGAATTTTATTACGCCGCGCAGTCTTTTCGCAAAGCTTACGCGTATATATTTCCCGTAAATATCCTCATTAAAGCCGAGAATATGCGCTTCCACCGTCAGCTTGCTCGCGCCGAACGTGAGATTCCTTCCTACGTTCACAACGCATTTCAGTCTTCGTTTATCCGTATACGCGACTCCCGCATACACGCCCTCCGACGGAAGAGCCATATTTATATCATAATCCACGTTCGCCGTGGGTATTCCCATCTTTACTCCGTTTTGCAGCCCCTTTACGACGCGTCCCTCTATACAGTAACGTCTGCCGAGGAAACGTTCCGCTTCCTCCATGCGTCCCTCTTTTATGAGCCGTCTTATATATGTGCTTGAAACGATTCTGCCGTCTATCTTTATCGCGTCTGTCACGAGCACCGCGAATCCGTATTTTTCACCGAGACTCTTCAGCGTGTCCACGTTTCCCGTCGCTTTATATCCGAAGGAATAATCGTATCCCACGCACACGGCTTTCGCGCGGAGCGTATCTCTGAGATACTCCGCAAACTCCTCCGGCGTTTTTCGCATAAACTCTCTGTCGAAGCTTCGCATAAACACGAAATCGGGTTTCTCGCGTTCAAGCAGCTCCAGCTTCGCTTCGTTGGGAGTGATAAGCTCGATCCCTCCCTGCATTACCTCTCTTGTATTCTCGTCAAAAAGCAGCACGCCGCTTTTTAATCCGTTTTCTCGGGCGAATTTTATTCCGTTTCGGATTATCGTCATATGCGCGACGTGCAGTCCGTCGAAGTTGCCGAGCGCGACGACAGTGCCGTCATATTCGGCTTTATCACGTATTATTTCCATTATCCGCCCTCCTTTTTATGTTGTAAAATTACTTGCTCCGTTTATGTCCAGAAGGATTTGACAAGCATCAGCCGTCCGTCGACGATTTTCGACACGCACAGAAATTCACCGTTCCCGTCGTATACTCTGTACGACTTGTTTTCCTCTCCTCTGTACGTCATTCTTACGCCGTTTGTAACGCTTACGCTCTGCTTCGCGTTCAGATGTATTTCTTCGAGGTGCGAAAAAAGCGCGTCGGTCGGAATAAGCGCGTCGCAAAGCGCGCCGTTTTCGCTCATTTCGCGAAGCTCGTCCGGCGTGCGGCTTTCTTCTATGGTGAACATTCCCGTCTTTGTACGGCGCAGCGCGCTCATATGCGCGAATATGCCGAGCCTTTCGCCTATATCGGCGCAAAGCGTTCTTATATACGCTCCCTTAGAGCATGACACGTCTATGACGGCGCGCGGAAAGTCGATTTTAACGACGCGCGCCGAATATATCGTTACGCGTCTTGGGGCGCGTTCCGTCTCTATCCCCTGTCTTGCAAGCTCATAAAGCTTCCTGCCGTTCTTTTTTACAGCCGAATACATCGGCGGTATCTGCTCGATATCTCCGACAAATTCCGATACGGCGGCGCGAATTTCATCGTCCGTGCGCCGTTCTCGGCTTTCTTTTATCACAGTTCCCGTCGAATCCTGAGTATCGGTAGCCGCGCCGAACGTGATTTCTGCGGTATAGCGTTTATCGGAAAGCGTAAGCATGTCCGCAGCTTTCGTCGCGCTGCCGACGCATATCGGCAGAACGCCGGAGGCCATCGGGTCGAGAGTACCCGTATGTCCCACCTTTTTTTCGCCGGTAAGCTTACGCATTATGTAAACCATATCGTGCGAGGTGCGTCCCTCGGGCTTGTCAAGTATGATTATGCCGTTCATTTTATCTTATTCAACGCCCTTCTGCACGCGTCGACGACGGCTTTTTCCGCAGCGTCGGCGTCCTTTATGAGCACGGTCGCTCCCGCGGCTCTGACATGACCGCCGCCGCCGAATTCAACGGCGACCTCGGCAACGTCGGCGTCGCCGTTTGAACGCAGGTTGAGCCGGAACCCGTCGTCCACGCGTTTTAGACACACGGCGATCTCGCATCCTTCTATACGTCTGGGAATATCCACAAGATTCGGGATATCCTGCTTTTCCAGCCCGTACTTACTGCCAATTTTCTCGTCGGTGATAACAAGCGTTATCATGCCGTCCTCATACTGCTTCACGGAGCTCATCACCTCGGCGCGAAGCTTAACGGCGTTTATCGACTCGCAGTCGAACAGAAGCCGCGCGATCTCGGCATGGTCAAAATCATATTCGAGCAGACTTGCCGCCGTGCGCATAGTTTTCGGCGTGACATTGCTGTATTTGTAACAGCCCGTGTCGGAGCTTATCGCGATATACAAGCTTTTGGCTATGTCGTCGTCCGGCTTCAGTCCCATACGCGAGAAAAGCTCGAAAAGGATCTCGCCCGTCGCGGACGCGTTTCCGTCAACGTAATTTGCGTCGGCAAAACGCGTATTGGTAAAGTGGTGGTCGATATTGACCGAATTTGCAATCTCGTCGAACATCGCGCGGCGATTGGATATGCGTTCGATGTCGCCGCAGTCGAGACAGGCGCACAAGTCGTGGTCATGCTCAATTCCGTCGTGATAAATCACGTAATCCGTGCCGATAAACGACAATCTTTTTTCAATCTTGCCGCTTACGTATATGGTAGCTTTTTTATTCATTTTACGAAGCATCGCCGCGAACGCAAAGCATGAGCCGAGCGCGTCGGGATCCTCGTTCACATGAGGAAAAATCGCAACCGATTTCGCCTTGATTATTTTGTCAATGACCGCCTGCATAAAAATCCCCCTATTCTTTTCGCTGTTTGTTTAAATCGTTTAGGAGCGTCTCAATACGCGCGCCGTGTTCGATCGAGGAATCAAGCTCGAAGATAAATTCGGGCGTGTACCTCAGATCCACCCTTTCCCCAATTTCGCGCCTTATAAAACCCGCCGCGCTCCTTAATCCGCGCATGGCTTCGCTCTTTGTTTTCTCGTCGCCCATGACGGATATATACGCTTTCGCGTAACGCAGGTCGTTTGTTACGTTCACTGTCACAACGCTCGTCATAAGCGGTATACGGGAATCCTTCAGCTCGCGTATTACCGCCGCAAGCTCACGCTTTACTTCCTCGTTTATCTTGTCTATCCTTGCCATATAAATCCTTTTTTCGGTTCGTGTCCGAGCCTTACCTTTCTATTTCTTCCATTACGAAGCACTCTATCGTGTCGCCTTCCTTGATATCGTTGAAATTCTCCACGCCGAGACCGCATTCGAAATTCTCGGGTACTTCCTTAGCGTCGTCCTTGAAACGCTTCAGAGAATCTATTTTGCCCTCGTGGATTATTATTCCGTCTCTTACTATTCTTATGTCGGCGTTACGCTGTATCTTACCCTGCGTAACGTAGCAGCCGGCGATCGTTCCGACGTTTGAAACCTTGAACGTCTGGCGTACCTCGGCATATCCTAAAACAACCTCCTTGTATTCGGGGTCAAGCATACCCTTCATCGCCGCTTCAATTTCCTCTATCGCCTGATAAATAACTCTGTAAAGTCTTATGTCAACCTCCTGCTGCTGCGCCGATGCGACCGCGCCCGCGTCGGGACGCACGTTAAAGCCGACAATAATGGCGTTTGAAGCGTTCGCCAGCATAACGTCGGATTCGTTTATCGCGCCTACGCCGCCGTGTATCGCCTTAACTCTCACCTCGTCGTTGGAGAGCTTTTCAAGCGACTGCTTTACCGCCTCGACGCTTCCCTGAACGTCCGCTTTTATAATAACGTTAAGCTCCTTCATGTTGCCCTCGTCTATCTGACTGAACAAATTGTCGAGCGATACCTTAACGACCTGGTTGAATTTTGTCTCCTGTATCTGCTGTTTTCTCTGCTCCGCAACGTCGCGCGCGAGCTTCTCGTTCGCGACTACCATAAATGTGTCGCCGCCCGACGGTGCTTCGGAAAGTCCGAGTATTTCAACGGGCGTGGAGGGCGGTGCTGTCTTTACGCGTCTGCCCTTGTCGTTTATCATGGCGCGCACTCTGCCCACCGTCGTTCCGGCTATGACAAAGTCGCCCACGTTGAGAGTTCCGTTTTGTACAAGAACGGTCGCGACGGGTCCGCGTCCCTTGTCTATCTGCGCTTCTATGACCGTACCCTGCGCGTCGCGGTTCGGATTCGCTTTCAATTCCTTCATATCCGCAACAAGCAGTACCATTTCAAGAAGTCCGTCTATATTTATGCGTTTCTTTGCGGAAATTTCAACGCAAACCGTATCGCCGCCCCATTCCTCGGGAACGAGATCGTATTCCGTCAACGCCTGACGTACTCTGTCGGGGTTCGCGCCCTCTTTGTCTATCTTGTTTATCGCCACGACGATCGTAACGCCCGCCGCTTTCGCGTGGTTGATCGCTTCAACCGTCTGCGGCATGATTCCGTCGTCCGCGGCAACGACAAGTATAGCCACGTCCGTGACCTGCGCGCCGCGCGCTCTCATCGTCGTAAACGCTTCGTGTCCGGGTGTGTCAAGGAACGTTATAACTCTGTCGTTAAGCTTTACGCTGTACGCGCCGATATGCTGCGTGATACCTCCCGCTTCCGTATCGGTCACGCTCGTATGGCGAATCGCGTCCAAAAGCGAGGTCTTACCATGGTCTACGTGACCCATTACGACAACGACGGGGGGACGCGGAACGAGATCTTCTTCCTTGTCCTCATGCTCTGTTTCTATCATAAGCATATCCTCTTTTGTGAGGATAACCTCCTGCTTGACCTCTATTCCGAAATCCATGCCTACCAGCGCGGCGGTCTCATAGTCTACCGACTGGTTCTGGGTCGCCATTATGCCGAGCATCATAAGCTTCTTTACGACCTCTGCGGACGTCTTGCCCATTCTCGACGCAAGTTCGCCCACGGGGATAGTCTCTCCGACTTCTATCTCGGTTATTACCTTTGCCTTGATTTCGTGCTTGGGCTGCTTTTCCTTTTCGCGGCGGCGGTCGTTCTGTCTGCCGCCCCTCTTATTCTTTGTCTTGCCGCCCTTTCTGTCCGTTTTAATATGGTCGGGTACCATATCTTCTATTCTTTCGCGCGATTCGATTTTATCGAGTTCGACTATCGACTGACGCGTATCGACATGGCGTTTTCTTTCTTCCGTTCTGACTATATACTCCTCGCCGGAATCCGAATGATCGACGTTGCTTAAATCTATCTTCTGTCCCGTTTGCTTTTTCGCTACCTTCTTGTGCTTTTCGCGTTTTGGCTTCTCGGGCGTTTTTTCTTTTTTCTCCTGTTTCTTTCCGGCGGCTTGCTTTTGAGCTTCTTCCTTGGCGGCTTTTTCCTCATCCGCCTTTTTACGCGCTTCCTCCGCTTCGATGCGTTCCTTCTCGGCTTCGAACGCCTTGAGCGCGTCGGAACGAAGCTCGTTCAGTTCGCTTTCGCTTACCTCGTTGGACTGCGTGTACATATCGAGGATCAGTCCGGCGATATCCTCGTTTATCGCGCTTGCCGCGCTTTTTAATTCCACGCCGTAAGCGGCGAGCTTTGCAATAACGTCCTTATTTGTAATTTTCAGATTTTTCGTTAATTCTCCGAGTTTTAATGTTTCTGCCATATTAGTATCACCCTTTCTCAAAATTCCCTAAGTGATCAGCTTAATCTATCTGATTAAATCCTCTATATGCGTATACATATCCTTCGGAACCGCGCTTTTCAGATGACGTTCAATTCCTCTTCTCTTACGCGCCGCGCCGATACATTCCGCGTTTCTGCAAATATACGCGCCGCGTCCCATGAGTGTGTTGGCTGTGTCGAGCTTGATGTCGCCCGTGCCGTTTTCGCGCACGATTCGTATAAGGCTTTGCTTCGGATACATTTTTCTGCATACTATGCACATTCTTTTCGGTATGTGCTTCATATTATCACTCCCACGCCCGATCAATCAGCCGAATCGGGTCTTATGTCTATCTTCCAGCCGGTCAGTCTCGCCGCGAGACGAACGTTCTGTCCGGACTTGCCTATCGCAAGAGACAATTGATTCGCCGGCACGACAACGCCCGCGCTTTTTTCTTCTTCGTTTATCTCGGTCGAAATCACCTGCGCCGGACTGAGACTTGCCGCGATATACTCCGCGGGATCCTCACTCCACTTAACGATATCGAGTTTCTCGTTACGAAGCTCGTCGCCGATGTTCTGCACTCTCAGTCCCTTGGGTCCTATACACGCGCCCTGCGCGTCAACGTCCTTGTCGTTTGAATAAACCGCGATTTTCGTCCTTGAGCCCGCTTCGCGCGCTATTCCCTTTATCTCTACGATTCCCTCGCTTATCTCAGGCACCTCGGCTTCAAAGAGTTTCTTAACAAGTCCCGGGTGTGTCCTCGAAACAAGCATCTGTGTGCCGCGCGTACCGCTTCTGACCTCGTTCACGTAGCAGCGAAGTCTTTGTCCGACCTCGTAATGCTCCGACGCGGGCTGCTCCTTTTCGAGAAGTATCGCCTCGATTTTTCCTATGTCGATATATACCGTACCGCGTTCTATTCTCTCTATTGTTCCCGAAATTATGTCGTTTGTTTTTTCGGTAAATTCACTGTAAATTATTCCGCGTTCGGCTTCTCTTATCCTCTGCATGACGACCTGCTTTGCCGTCATCGCGCTTATTCTTCCGAAGTCCTTCGGCGTAACTTCTATGTTGACTACGTCGCCGGGATTCAAAAGCGGATTTTCCTTTCGCGCGTTCTCGACGGATATTTCTTCATGCTCGTCCGACACTTCTTCCACGACCGTCTTTTTCGCATAAACCTTTACGCCGCCCTTTTCGCGGTCGATCTCAACCTCCACATTCTGCGCCGAATTGAAGTTCTTCTTATACGCGGCGACAAGAGCCGCGTCCAGAGCGTCTATAAGCACCTCCGGCGAGATACCCTTTTCATCGCAGATTTCCGTTAATACTTCAAAAAGTCCCTTTTCCATTTTTACGTCTTCCTCCCTAAAACTTGAATGATAACCTTATATAAACCGCCGATTTGGCAGGTATTTTCACAGTGCCGCCGTCCGTTTCGACAAATGCCGTACCGTCGGCGTAATCCTTTAATATTCCGCTGAATTCCTTTGATCCGTTGAGCGGCTCGTAAAGCTTTACGTCGACCTCTCTGCCTAAGTAATAAAGAAATTCTCTTTCCTTCGTAAGCTTTCTGTCCGCGCCGGGCGACGAAACCTCAAGCGTGTAATTGCCGTCTATAAAATCCTCGCTGTCAAGTATTTCCTCGACGGCTTTCGAAAACGTCTCGCACTCGTCGATACCGACCCCTCCGCTTCTGTCGATGTAATAACACAGGGAATACGCGCCGTTTTCCTTTTTGTAGGTAACGTCCACGATGTAAACGTTCTGCGCTTGGGCGATAGGTTCGCCAAGTTCCAACGCTTTTATCTCGGTTTTATTCGCCATTGTTTTCTCCTTTCGCCGCGCGCGGCGGCATAACCCATATAAACATGAAAGAGTGGGTTGACCCACTCTTTCTGAATATAGTATATTCATCTATCTATGACAGTATATCATATATATATGTATATTTCAAGTGTTTTTTGAAATTTTTTCAAAAAAATTTGTATTTCTACAATTCGTTGCGCGATATCGAAACGTAATCGCTTATAATACGGTGTCCGAGCGTGTGCGCGATTTGAGACGCGCTGTATCCTCGGTCGTTTTCGAGACAAAACTGTGCCGCGCCGATTATTCCCGAGATGTAGTAATTTATTATAATATGAAGATCGTACAGCTTCTCCTCGCTCATCGCTTCACCCTTCGTATGCGTGGCGTTCGTGAAAAGGATACCTTCGAGCAGACGGCGCAGCTTTTCGACAAAAGACCCGCTGCCCGCTCCGCATATCAGCCGCTTGAAAATACGCTTGTTGTCCAGCATATAATCTATTGCCGTTTCAAGCTTGAGCATGAACGCTTCCTCGCTGAAATCTCCCGTATTGTCAAATTCGATAGAGCGGGTAAGATTGCTTAAGAGACGTTCTTCAACGTAGTCGGCAAGCTCGTATATATCGCAGAAGTGTATGTAAAACGTACCTCGCGCAACGTCCGCTTTCTCCGTCACGTCAAGGATAGTGATTTTGGAAATGTCCTTCTTTAGTATCAGCTCGATATACGCCTTTTCCAATGCGGCTCGCGTTTTTCTCGCGCGTCTGTCCTCCCGTTTATCCTCCATTTTTTATCACCTCTTTATGTTATTATATTGTTGATATATAAATTAGTCAAGTGGTGCAATACCAAATTTATTGAACAATTTTATACATCATGTTTATTACTGTACACTTTGACGAAAAATGAATATTGATTATTACGTTTCAAGTCATATAATAAGAAGTGAAATATTGTAAAAAGGAGCGGACGTATTTATGAATAACGGCGTTATGTACAAAATATCAAAGCTTATTGTCGACCAAAGACGCCTTATCATCTTTCTTTTCATGCTCGCGTGCGTCATTTCGGGAATACTTTATACGCATGTACGGGTCAACAGCGACATCGCCTCATATCTTCCCGACCAAACGGAAACAAAAATAGCGCAAAACATCATGGACGAGGAGCTTGGCGTTTCACCCATGGTCAACCTCATGGTAAACAACATTACATACGAGCAGGCGGAAAACGTAATACTCCCCATTATAGAAGGAACGGAGGGCGTCAAGTCCGTAACGATAGACAGCGACAAGCAGCATTATAACAACTCGGCGGCTCTTTTCGACGTTTCTCTTGAAGATGACGACGACGTAAACTGCCTTCTCGCCGTTATCGATAACATAAAATCCAATTTGAGCGATTACGACTGCTATTCGAATTCGCCGAATATAAACGACAGCGTTCAGCAAATCGAGAAGGAGCTTCCTCCGCTGCTTGCGGCGGCGTTTGCCGTTGTCGTGATAGTGCTTTTGATATCGCTCCAAAGCTATATGGAGGTTTTGATTTTCCTTTTATCTTTCCTGGCTGCCGCCGCGATAAATATGGGCAGCAACATTATTTTCGGCGAAATATCATCTGTAACGAAGGCTATCGCGATAGTATTGCAGCTCGCGCTGTCGATAGACTATTCCATAATCCTCTTCGACCGTTTCGCGGAAGAAAAACGGACAAAGGATAATTATCACGCTATCGTCGCCGCGCTTTCAAAGGCGATCATAGAGATAAGCTCTTCAAGCCTTACGACTATGGCGGGTCTCGCCGCTCTTGTCGTCATGCAGCTTAAAATAGGTAAAGATTTGGGTCTTGTGCTTTGCAAGGGAATACTGTGCAGTCTGTTGTCGGTATTCTTGCTTATGCCTGGACTTCTTATAATGTTTTCCGACAAAATCGACAAAACCCAGCACCGCTCGTTTATTCCCGATATAAAGCCGTTCGCGGATTTCGCGGTTAAATTCAGATACATATTCGTCGCCGTGTTCGTCGTGTGCGCCGCCGCCGGCTGTATATTCTCGAGCAAATGTCCTTACAGCTTTAACGCGAACGCCGTGAATACGGAAAATCCGTCTACCGACAAGGAAATTTCCGTGTCGCGTATCGAAAGCAATTTCGGTCCTACGGAGCTTGGCATGATAATAGTCCCGTCCGGCGATGCGGACAAGGAAAAAATTCTTTTGAACCGCGTATCGGAAATGGAAAACGTCACCAAGGTCACGGGACTTTCCACTACCGAGGTGAAGGACGGCTACACGCTCACGCAGGAGATCACACCGAAGGAGCTGTCGGAGCTTGTCGGCATAGATTACAGCGCGTGCAAGCTTTTATATCAGCTGTACGGCGTAAAACACGAGCAGTATCAGAGTATTTTCTCCGACACCTCGGACTACCGCATATCTATAATGAATCTGTTTGAATTTGTACACGAGCAGTCGGAGCTTGGCGTGATAAATCTCGGGGAAAGCTCGAAGGAAAAGCTTGACGAGATGTACGAAACTCTCACCGACGCAAAAACTCAGATGCAGGGCGAAAATTACAGTCTGATGCTCTTCACCTTCAGCGGCGAGCCGGACAGCGACGAGACTTACGATTTGATAAATCGAATACGCGGAGAGGGCGAAAAGCTCTACGATAAGATTTACGTTGCCGGCAACGCGACAAGCTGTTACGATCTCGAGGAATCGTTCAGCTCGGACAATATGCGTATTACGCTTATCACGATAGCGGCGGTGCTGATAGTTTTGCTGTTCACGTTCCGCTCGGCAAGTCTGCCGGTGCTTCTGGTGCTCATAATCCAAGGCAGTACGTGGATAAACTTCTCATTCCCCTATTTTACGGGTAACAGTCTGTTCTTCCTCGGATATCTTATAGTAAGCTCGATACAGATGGGCGCGACGATAGACTACGCCATCGTATTTACGAGCCGTTACACCGATTTGCGCAAAAGCATGAGCGCGACGGCGGCAGCCGCGAAAGCACTGAGCGAGGCGTTCCCGACAATACTGACGTCCGGCTCTATACTCACGATAATCGGCTATCTGCTCGGAATGCTGTCGAGTAACATTATCATATATTCGCTCGGCTTCGCGCTCGGACGCGGCACGCTGATCTCGATCATCATAGTTTTGACCGCGCTGCCGGGAATTATGATTTTATGCGACAAGCTGATTTCCAAAACATATTTTAAGATTCCCGAAATAGGGGAAATAAAGATGCTTGAGAAGGGAGAATGAAAATGAAGCGAAAAAGAATATTATCCGCTGTCACGGCGGCGGTTTTAACGTTGAATTTCATACCGAGCGTAACGCTTGCTTCCGAGACGGAGCGCATTTCGACCGAAAAGGAGCTTGTAAGGTTCCTCGAAAGCTGTACGGGCGACAGCTATTCCAACGGAAGAGCGTTCGTCCTCACGTCTGACATCGACCTCGGCGGCAAGAAAATAAACGGCGCGCCGGTATTTTTCGGTTCCTTTGACGGCGGCGGTCATAAAATAACCAATTATGAAATGCTTTTCACGGGAGACGAATACACGGGATTCTTCAATAAAATATCCGCCGGTGCTTCCGTTTCAAACCTCAGTCTTGAAGGAAGCATGGAAAGGAAGCAGTCGGAAAGCGACGGCTTCTCCGCGGACGCGATACGCGGCGAGCTTGAAAAAAATCTCGGCATAACCACGGAATCGACGGCTATCGACGGCGCGTCGTTCGGCGGCGTCGCGGGCTTTAACGAAGGTGTTATCAAAAATTGCACATATGTGGGAAAAATAACCGCGGAAAAACGCGCGGGAGGGATCGTCGGCGAAAATTCCGATACGGGACTTATTGAAACCTGCGTTAACAACGCCGAAATAAACAGCACGTACATATCAGGCGGCATAGCCGGAGACAACGAGGGACGCATACGCGGCTCGGAAAACAAAGGCACGATTTGTACCGACGCCGAAGAAAACACACGCGATATAGGCGGTATCGCGGGCTTCAATGAGGGAGTGATCGAGACGAGCGTAAACAGTGCGGAGGTCGGCGAAAACGGATTCGGTACAAATATCGGCGGCGTCGCGGGAAAACAGTGCGGCGTTATAAGCGAATGTGAAAACACCGCGTCGGTCGGCGGGAACAAGAACGTCGGCGGTATCGTCGGTATATTTGTGCCGTACATAGATTACGACTTGTCGGTAGAAAATATTAAAAACGAAACGGACAAAACAAAGCAGGCGATAAAGGACGGAGCAAGCGAAATACAGAGCGAGCTCAACGGCACGATAGACGATCTTTTTTCCGGCTTCGGAAGTTTTTCGAAGCTCCTTTCGTCAAACGGTCTTGCGGGGCTGATACCCGCCGCGCTCTTTTCCGTCGCAAGCAGTAATTCGATGATAAAAAACGGAGCGGCGCGCGTACTTAACGACATAGCCGAAGGTCTCGAGCATCGCAACGCCGCCGGAGTTATGGACGAAAAGGCGATAGGTCAAAGCATAATAGACGCGCTCTACGGCGTAAACGATTCGATTTCTTCTCTGAGCACCGAAACGATGAACGATTTTGAGGATATAAAAATATCCGCTCAAAATCTTACGGACAGCATAGCCGCCGCTGCGGACGGTACCGCCGCGACAAGCGCGCAGATCAACGAATTGATAAATTCGCTTGACGGCGCGGTAAATTCCGCGACACAAAACGGAGCCGAAAGAAATCAAGCGATTAAAGATAAGGTAAACGATATTGATTTTAATGAGCTTAACGATCTCTCCGACTCGATAAACGATATGACAGAGAGTACGGATCGTTTCCTGAACGACGCGGAGCGTGACCTCGGCGATACCGCGGACGCGGTCACCGAGCCGTTCGAGCAGCTTAACGATATGCTCCACGACGTTCAGACGGACGTTAACAATACTAAGGATAAAGCCGATAAGCTGAAGGACGATCTGCATTCGCTCACGGATCAACTCCCCTCTCCCAGCCCGCTGCCGACGCTTCGACCGCTTCCGACGCTCCGACCGAATTCCGAAGAAGAGACTTCGAACGATTCCGAAGGATTCCTTGCGGGATTTCTGTCAAATATATTTGTGACGGCGTATGCGGAGGAAACGACCCGCAGCGGCGTCAAAGAAATAATCGATACCGACGCGATAAAGGACGCGATGAAACGAATGGTAAGCACGGACGTTTCTCTCGCACGCACAATAGCCGGAGAAGAAGCGGATACCGCGCTCGTGAAATATTGTCTCAATTCAGGCAAAGTGAGCGGAGGAGAGAATTGCGGCGGTATTACGGGAAGCATAGGTATCGAATCGCTGATTGAAGAGGGCGAAAGCGTAAAGCTGCCCGACGGCAAGCCGCTTATGGCTGATATGGCTGCGAAGGCGGTTATAGACAGCTCCGTAAACAGCGGTAAGATTTTGGTCAAAAATAACCGCGCGGGCGGTATTGCCGGCGATTCAAGCATAGGGATCATAAAAAATTGTCTCGGCAGCGGCGACGTAAAAAGCGAGAACGGCGGTTACGTCGGCTGTATCGGCGGCGACACGCGCGCATCAATTATTTACAGCGTCGGCATTTCAAGATTGAACGGTAAAAACAACGTCGGCGGTATTGCGGGTACGGCGGATAATATCGAATACTGCTACGCTCTCCCCCTGATAAACACGGAAGCACAGAACAAAGGTTACATAGCCGGAACCGTGAACAATACCGCAAAGAATAATTATTTTATAGACGAGGGCGTGGGCGGTATCGACGGCGCGAGCGCGAAGGATCAAGCGGAGTCGGTCGCTCCCGCCAACATGGTAGGAATAGGCGAATTCCCGACGGGTATGCCGAATCTGGACGCGAACAACTGGTTTATGGAAAAGGGCGACAAATATTTGCCGCAGATAAAAACGCTCGCTTCAAACGAAGCGCGCGGGACGATAAGACAGAAAATCGCGGACGCGTCGAAGTCAGCCGCGCTGTTCAGATTCACGGTAAGCTTTGTCGCGGACAATAAGGAGCTTTCAAGCTCCACAAAGGAATACGGGGAAAAGCTCTCCGCGTCAGAAATTCCCGAGCTTCCGTCAAAGGACGGCAGCTATCCCGCGTGGGACGGCGACCCCACCGAGCCGATTTTGAGAAACACCGTTTTTACAGCCGAATACGAGGACGCGGTAACTACGATTTCTTCCGAAGGAAGTCCCGCGTTGCTTCTTATCGAAGGTAACTTCAGCGATGAAACGAAAGTTACCGCGGAGGAAACGACGATGGACGCAGACTTCGGCGGCGATTACGAGGTGCTCGGCGAATATGAATTTTCCATCACGCCCGAATCGGACGTCAAGAACGGATTCGGTATGCGTGTTTACGACAAGGGACAGACGGGAACGCATATAGGAATAATTGAAAACGGTTCGCCGCGCGTGATCGAAGGCGAGCGCGACGGAAAATATCTGAAATGCCGCATGCAGTCGCCCGGGCAGTTCGCTCTGCTTGCAAAGAAAAACAAAACGGCTATACCGATCACAGCGGCAGCCGTATTGGCAGCAGCCGCACTGGCGGCGGCAGTCAGGATATTTTTTAAGAAAAAAGAAGAAATAAAAAAGAAATTCCGTAATCAATAGAAGCGAGCGGCAGCTGTTGACTTTATCTTCTGAGAGAAATATAATATTATCAAACCTTTGACTGATTGGAGTGTAGAAGATGGATCAGAAGCTTTTTACGGAATGGCGCACGCTATATTCATTAAACTGGGGACAGTCCCACATGATGCATCTGCGCATACGTATGCGCGATTTAATTGACGAATTCTCCATGCGGCACGCTGCGGAACAAACGATGAAACGGTATCCGTATTTCTGCGTGGAGCTGAAGAAGGACGGAGAATATTATCTGGCGCACAACGAGCGTCCGATAGTTGTCAGCCACTCCCTGACCGCGCCAAAGCTTAACACTTCGGATACGAATTATCATTTCGTTTCCTTTTCCTATTCCGACAATTTGATAGTTATTGACATTTCTCATGCGATAACGGACGGAACGGGAGCTTACGAAGTCGTCCGCACTTTTCTGTACTATTATGTTTCGGAAAGATACGGCGTGGAATTGCCTAAGGAGGGCGTTCGTCTTGTCGGCGATGTGATTTCCGAGGAAGAATGGAACGATCCCGTCGCCAAGCTGACAAACCTTCCCATACCTGCGGGCGGTCAAATGGCAAAAGCCATGAATCCCGTAAAAGCGGCGGGTCTGGAGGAGGATAAGCAGCCGACCGTTTACAGTATTGCAATTGCCGAGAGCGAGTTTATGGATTTCAACGTTAAAAATAACGGCAGTCCGGCGACCATGGTTTCTCTTTTCCTAAGCCGCGCGCTCCATCGCTTATTCCCTGACGACCCCGATGTGATACGTATCACGGTTGCGGTCAATCAACGTAACGCCCTGAGGGTACCTCTCGCGCATCAGTGTCTTGTGGGAGCCGCGTTCCTGGATTATGATGAGAATATACAAAAATTGCCTTTGGAGCGTCAGGCGGCGGCTTACCGCGAGACTGTCTTTGCCCAGACGACGGACGAAAAGGTCCTCGAGGGCTTGGCAAACCAGAACGGTATTACTCAATTGATCCTGTCCAAGCAGACAGACCCCGAACGTATCGCCGCAGCGCAGGCAATAGACGAAATGACAAAGGACTTCACTTCGGCTACCGTAAGCTACGTAGGCAAACTGAACTACAAGGAAGCGGAAAAATATATCCGCGATTTCAGGCTGTGGACGCGCGGTACGGGTGACACTATCGTTATCGAAATATCTGCCGTGAGCGGTAAATTTACCATGGATTTTATCCAGCCCTTCGCGGATCCGATGTATGTCAATGCGTTTTTGAATGAATTGGATGAAAACGGTATCACCTACGATCTCCGCGACGTGATGAAGCTTGAAATGCCTGACGTGCGGCTGCCGTGGAGAGAATAAAGACCGCCTGTCAGGCTACGCGCCGATATATCTGTCATATCGGCATTGTTCCACGACCGCATCGCCCAAAAGCGTAACGGCTTTTTGCGGGCAGCGGCTTATACAGCGGTAACACATTGTACATTTGCCGCCCGCGACAGCGCGGTCGTTCTTGACGGAAATATTTTTCATCGGGCAAAGCGACGCGCATAAACCGCAGCCCACACAGTCGGTGCTTATTTTCAGCTTGTCGGTATAGCCCGCCGTCGTTTTGTAAAACCAAAGCCGCTGTCCGAAAAGACCCGCCATATGAGAAATCCATGTTATGCCGTCCTTGGGGTATTTCCCCTGCCCGATTTGCTTCGCAACGGACTCTATCTTTTTATCGGCTTGTATGATTATTTCCCTGTTTTGCTCTATGCTTTTTTTCAGGAGCTTGCTGTCGCAGACGGAATCCGGCATTTTAATATGCAAGCCGCCCAGAATCGTCGCGCCGTACTTTTTGAGAAGTCTTGCAGCGCAGCCCGCGCCGTCGCCGCTGAAGGCACCCATTGTGGCAACGCATAATATTTTCTTGTTTTTCCAAATAGAACGGTTTTCCTTGATAAAGTCTCTGACCATGTACGGCGCGTTTGAAAATTGCGTCGGATAACCGAATATTATCGTATCGTTGTTTTTTATTTGCTCAACAATATCCGCGGCTTCCAAAGGCAACGCTGCCGCAGTCTTGTCCAACAGCCCGACTATTTTTTCAACACAATGCTTTGTGTTCCCCGTCCCGCTTAGATATATTCCAATCATGTTTTTCTCTCCTATAAAGACTGATTTGTCATATTATTTCAATTAGCTTCCTGGCAAGCAGGTAGTTTATATCACAAACGACAAAGCATAATATATTCTTCCTCGTTTTCGTCCACAATTTCAAATCCACATTTCAGATACATTTTTACCGCATAATTTTCTTTTTGAACCGAAAGCGATGCTTGTTTGTACCCTCTGATTTTCAAAGTTCGGAGCATTTCATTCATTAGAGCAGTTCCTATACCAAAGCCGCGATATTCCTTGTATAAGGAAATGGCAAAGGAGGGCGTATCGTCATCAATATGCCCATAATCGTCCATAATGCGTACCCAAGCAGCACCGACAACCTTGCCATTCACTTCCGCAAGCAGTCCTATATCATCCTTTTTCTTTCCAAAATCGACTATATACACTTGCAGCTCGGGCTGTTTGATAATGGATTTGGACGGCACCGATATCCCTTCCGGCACGAAAATGGCTTCGTACAGAAAATCTTTAAGTATGCTATATTCTTCCTTCTCTATTTCCCTGATTGTGTAGTCCATGATTATCTCCACAACTTCCGATTTTTTGCTCTGCTCAATTACAAAATCATTATACCACAAATCGCCAATTTTTTTCAATCTCTTACCGCAAAAACAGGAACGTGGTGCGTTCGGATCCACGTTTCCAACTCACCGCAATAAATATTTATTGTTTTTCGATAAATATTTATTGACATTTGTAAAACTATATGATATACTGCAAATATAAATAAAGAAAGGACAGTGATAAAATGAATAGCAATTTTATAAACCGCGCGACCAAGATTATTATTGACATAATGTTTTTCGGCGGCATACTGTGTACGGCGGCAGTTCCGTTTCTGACAAAGTTTATCGGCGGTTTCTACGGCTACGATACGCGCGGCAGTATTATATTCGCGGCTATGCTGTTTATTTCGGGAGCAGCTTCGGTGTATATATTGTTTAATATGCGGCGGATGTTCAGGACGCTCGTCGGAAACGATCCCTTTGTAATGAAAAACGCCGACTGCCTGCGAAGGATAGCGGCTGCCTGCGCGGTTATTACAGCTGTTTACGCGGTAAAATGCGTTTTGCTCTTTACATGGGCGTCGGTGGTAATAGCAATAGTGTTCTCGATGGGCGCGCTGTTCTGTCTTGTGCTGGAAGGCTTATTTCGGCAGGCGGTAGCGTATAAAGAAGAAAACGATTGGACGGTGTGAAAGCTTGAATAAAATCGCCCGTCTTGCCGCTTTTTTGCACGGGGCGGTACATTCAGTACAGCACCCGCGCTGCAAAACGACAATCCGAACGATTTTCTTCTAAGCTTTGAAAGGAGTATTTATGCCTATAATAGTAAATCTCGACGTAATGATGGCGAAACGCAAAATCGGGCTTATGGAGCTGGCTGAAAAAATGGAAATCACGCCGGCAAATTTGTCGATACTGAAAAACAACAAAGCGAAAGCGGTGCGGTTTTCCACGCTGGAGCAAATATGCAAGATCCTCGACTGTCAGCCCGCGGATATACTGGAATATCGGGAGGGGTAGAGATGTACGCAAAAAGCATAATAAAAGGCATCGCGCTCGCGGCGGCACATAATGTCATAAATTTATTGATGAATATTTTTGTTTGGGTGACTGACGTGTACCCATTTGGTAATTTCATATTTTATTTTCTATGCCCGCTCATTTATATTCTCAGCATCATTGTCTGCTTTTACGCCGACACCTACGAAAAGCAAACGGTATCCAGTCTGATATATATCATATCGGGATTTATAATTGCCGTGCTGATTTGTACATTAGGAATATATCGACGCGCTTTTCAAGCACTGTTCCCCGGCGAGGAAATGGCGGCGGGCGAAGGGCTTGCGGCGATTATGTTAATGATTATATTGATCGTTTCCGCTTTGCTCGGCATCGGCTTACTGTTTATTGTCAGGGCTGTAAGATTTAAGATGCGTGAAAGAAATGAAAAAAGATGAAAAAGAAAGTAATTTTAATTATAATTTTTATAGCATACCTCGCCGTGCTGCTGCGTATAACGGTATTTCGCAGCGGATTTGATTTTTCAAACGCCTTTTCCGGCAGTGAAATAAATCTCGTTCCGTTTGCGGATCTGGTTAACGTGTTTATCGCGGACAAGCGCGCGTTTATTTATCTGTTTTTCGGAAATATACTTTGGTTTGCGCCGTTTGGATTTTTATTAAGACGGATAACGGGCATAACGGCTGCAAAAACTATGCTGCTCGGGCTTCTGCTTTCTCTTTGCATAGAAACGATGCAGTTTATTTTCGGCACGGGAGTATTTGAAATCGACGATTTGATACCTAATACCGTCGGGACGTTATCGGGTGCCGTTTTATCGATCAAGCGGGAATAACAAGTAACATAAAAGGAGCTGACCGATGCATGAAAATGCGTTGCGTCGGCTCATATTTTTATGCAAGATTCCCGTAATTATAAATCACAAGGCAAAACCAAATATTTCATAAAAATTAAGAATATTTTTAAGGATATTTTAAGGAATGTGTGCTATATTATTCGGGAAGCCGGTAAGGCAGACACAAAATAAAAACATTTGAGATGTGGGGGAACTGTATGAAAAAGAATTTTTTATCAATTTTAATCGCGGTTATGGTGATATTCGGTATTACCGCGCTGGCTGATAATGCCGACGTCAGCGTTACGGAAACGGAAACGGGGCTTTCGGTATCGTTCACCGCGCCGGAGAGCGGCGGGATATATGTGATAGGCGCGGAGTATAGCGGAACAACGCTTCAAAAAGCAGTCGCTTATCATATAGACAACGCTGTTTCGGGCGAGAGTTACACGGCGGTGCTTAACGGCTTTTACAGCGGTTCTATTTACGTATGGAACGACGACCAAAAACCGCTTTTCGGCAAAACGGATTATGCGGGAACACCGCCCGAAAATGACGGAATAATACATCTGCGCGGAGATGAGATTTACGCGGACGGTATTGAGGGCGTTACGGTTGAAGGTACTACCGTTACGATAACGGCGGTCGGCGACTATATCATAGAGGGAACGCTCAACGACGGTCAAATCGTCGTATCGGACGCGCTCGGCAAAAAGGACGCGGTAAATATAGAGCTTCGCGGTGTAAACGTGACTTGCTCAAAAAGTGCGCCGTTTAACGCGGGCGGCGGCAAGATAGAAATAACGCTCGCGGACGGTACGACAAATATATTTACCGATACGTCAGCTTACACAAATTACACTACAGAAAAAGACCCGAAGGGCTGCTTCTATTCAAAGCGCGACCTCGACATAGGCGGCGCGGGTACTTTGAAGGTCAACGGAAACGTCAAAAACGGCTTGGTATGCGGCGCGGATATGAAAATCAAAAAGGACGCGAATCTTGACGTGACAGCTGTAAATAACGCGGTCAAAGGCGACAACGGAGTGGAATTTACCGATAGAACCGGCACGGTTAAAATAACCTCCACAGGCGGCGACGGCATTAAATCCGACGCTATCGACACGGATATTTTGACTACCGGCGCGATCGAAGCGGACAAGGGCTATGTCACGATCGCGGGCGGTACGTTCGATATTACCGCCGCAGGCGACGGTATACAAGCGGACAATTACTGCACGATAACGGGCGGCAATATTACTATCAACTCCGGCACTGAGGGCATTAAGGCGAACGAGGTAAATCTGCCGGTAATAGAAAATGACGCGGTCGTTGAAGACCAATATGTCAACGGCAAAATTACGATAAGCGGCGGAACGCTTAATGTTACCTCCGGCGAGGACGGCATTAAGGCAACGGAAAGCGTGACTGTTTCCGATACGGCTGATATAACGGTAAAAGCGACAGGCACGGACGCAACCGACGGAAGCGGTTATGACGGCATACAGGCGGGAGAAACGACGGACGCGGTCAGCGGTAATACAACAACGGAAACGGTGGTAGTCGCGGGCGTTGTGACAATATCGGGCGGCACGGTCAATATTACCGCGTCCGACGACGCAATTACGACGAGCGGAGACTTCATCATGACGGACGGAACGCTTGGCGGCTCAGCCGGCGGCGATTTCATCAAGGCGTATGATCTTGCGGATATTGACGCGGGAACTATTGACGCGGCGGCGAAGTGCGACGGTATACAGTCCGGCAAGGCTCTTGTCGAAACGACGAGCGGCACGACCGTTACGAAATCGGATTATACCACGGGAAACATTGATATCTCCGGCGGCAATATTACCCTTGTAACAAACGGCGGTCACACTACGACCGTATCCGACGACGCCGACAGCTGCAAGGGCATTAAGGCGAACACGGAGCTTAACATAAGCGGCGGCACGTTTGATATAAACAGCGCGGACGACAGTATTCATTCAAACTGGAACGTCACGATTACGGGCGGCAGCTTCACTCTCGCGACCGGCGACGACGGAGTTCACGCGGATTACACGCTGACGCTCGGTACGGAAAACGGTTCGGACGATGATTTTAATATTGATATTACGACCTCTTACGAGGGTATCGAAGGCTCGGTTATAAATATGCTCAGCGGCACGACATACCTTGTCGCGAGCGACGACGGAATCAACGCGGCGGGCGATTACCAAGAAGGAGCCACTCTTTCATCAAGCAATGACTTCGAATTGATGGTAGGTCCCGGCGGTAACCAGGGCGGTCCCGGCGGCAATCAGGGCGGCGGCACAGGCGGCTGGGGTCCCGGCTGGGGCGGCGACGACTCGTCGCCCTACGGTATGCTGTATATCAAAGGCGGGCGGTGCTATGTTGAAGCAAACGGCGACGGCGTTGACTCGAACGGCAGTATTGCAATGAGCGGCGGCATCGTGATTGAAAACGGCCCCACAAGCGGCGGCAACGGAGTTTTCGACATGGGCGATTCAAGCGGCTGTTACTTTACAGTAACTGGAGGAACGCTTATCGGCGCGGGTACAAGCGATATGGCTGTAACTCCGACCGTCAGCGGACAGGGCTACGCTCTGAAAAGCGGAAGCTCCGGCAGCGCGGGAACTCCCGTTCAGATTACAACATCAAGCAGTACATTCACGTTTGTTCCCAAAACCTCATGGAAATGGATGTTTGTGACAATGCCTGAAATGACGGCGGGCGGCTCGTATACGATAACGGCAAATTCGGGCAGCACGGAGGGAACACAGATTTTCGGAAAGACAGTAGGTAATACCTTCTACGGACTTATAGAAAACGATTGATACGCTTAATATAATGCGACTTGTTTCGGGCAATAAAAAGAGCAACCGTTTTTCGGTTGCTCTTTTTGTGGTATTTAATTTTTATCCGAAAGTAAACAGGAAATTACATCATATTATGATTTGTCAGTGACTTCTCTAACTCCGCAACACTATGTTTATGTCCGTGTTTATCATCAATAACATAATGATTATGTTCATGACTATGTGTGATTGTGTGTGTATGTTTTAAGCCGCCATGCAAATGCGTAAATGTGTGTGTATGCTCATGAAGATGACTATAAACCAAGGTGTCAACAGTCACAAGAACCGTTCCGACAATCATCATGATCAAAGCAATAACATAGCCCAATGTCAAAGTTTCATGTAGCAACACAAAGGACAGAAATGCGCCTATAAACGGAGCAACCGCATAATACGCGCTTGTCTTTGCAGCTCCCAATGTTTTCTGTGCTTTGATATAAGTAAATATACTCAGCCCATACGCAACAAAGCCAAGAATAAGTGCCGGTATAGTATATTTTATATCAGGGAATTTCTCACCGATAATAAGAGCTGTTATCAGTGAACCCGTCCCCGAAAAAAATCCCTTTATTGTTACAATCTGATGTGTACTTTTCCCCGAAATGTTGCGAGTGCAGTTGTTTTCCAATCCCCAGCAAGCAGTCGCACAAAGCACGAAAAACGAGCCAATGGAAAATTTCAGACTTCCACTACCGCCAAAGGATAGAACTATGCTTGATAATGTAATAAACCCGATAGCAGTCCACAACCTTCGGCTTACTTTTTCCTTAAACAATAACAACGCAATAACCGTTGTTGCAACGATTTCAAAGTTGCCGAGCAAAGAAGCATTTGCTGACGTGACTATACTAACACCAATCATAAGTAAAATTGGAGCAATAATGTCAAGCACTATCATTCCTATCGTGTAAGGCAAGTCCTTTCGATTAAGACGCTCCTTTGGATTTTCATTTTTATAGTGAAATAAGTACATTACACCCACACCGATACCTGCTCCAATGTAGAGGAATGCGGCCATAAATGTTGGAGAAACATTTTCAAGCAACAGCTTTGAACATGGCACATTTATTGCATAAAACAACGCCGCGGCTAACGCATAGCCGATAGCGGTGATATTCTTATTGGTCATCTGTATCACCTAAATTCAAATTTGTCGGTTTGATTGCGGAGATATTATACCACAAACCGCCAATTTTTTCAACCCCACGTCGCCAAAGCAGGAATGAGGCATATCAAAAATAAAACGGTACAACCATATTAAGCACAAAAGCCAATGCAACAGCTATCACTATCATAATCACGGTACCTATCACAGATTGACGCCTCATAACGACACACCCGCATAAAAATGTCAATGCTTCCAAAAGAGAGAGACTGTTAAAATATCCTATTCCGTACGCAAATGACATATTAAAAAGGACAGCTATTATTCCCGCGGAAAGAAGCAGCGATATTCCGCTTTGACCTTTCGCATACCAGCAAATAAAGGCAAGCAGCGGAGAAACAACGGTAAAGCCGATCCAAATCATCGCATAACTTTTTGGAAAAAAACCCGCTATGAATGTTGAGTATAAATAATAGCTAAGAATCATCCCCGCAAAGAACAGCAACACATTGATTGCCGCTCTTATTGACGATAAACTGTAAATCGAAATACATACGGCAATGAATATCCATATGGCAAACCGTCCCAAAAAATTTGTCACATCCAAATATTGAAGCAAAGCAGGTAAATGATTGACAGGGACAGTATCCAAAAACTTTGAAAGTGCGCCTAAGGTAATTCCCAAAAGTGCTATGGCTGCCGTATTTATTATTTGTCTTTTTAGTGAAATTTTCTTTTCTGCACCTCGTATATTATTCAAAAAATTCGACATAAAAGCACAGCCCCCATTACCTACACAAATCCCGATTTATCGCTTCATTTGATTACGGAAAGATTATACCATACTCGCCGCAAAAAATCAATGCGGCGATGATTTTCCCACATGCCTTTATGTTAGGGATTGCCGTAACATAAGCGGTAAGTACGCAAAACGGTGTGAGGAAGCGTCATTTAACTTCGTACAATAACTTGCTTCACGGTTTTAGATTTTTTAATTAACATAAATGCTATTGCGGAAACCAATAAATACCCGATAATTGCCGGCAATGCGGATTCTATACCAAATTTGCCGCCCGTCAATAAAATATTTGTATCAAGTAATTCGTATTTATAAATGAAATCCGTTGCTGCTTCGTTCCCCGAAACTTCAATGATAATGCCGCCAAGTGTGATTGCGTTCCATAATGCGTGTACGACCGCGCTCGACCATATCGTTCCGCTTTGCAAGGCAATCAATGAAAACATCACTCCGACAGCAGTACCCGCAACAACCAGCAGCAATATATCGACAAATCCCAAACGCATATTAAACGCGTGCATAAGCGCAAACAAAACAGACGGAATCAGTACCGCCGCTGCGCTGTTCCATCGGCGTTCAAACGTGCGCATTATCAGCCCGCGAAAAATAAATTCCTCACAAATTCCCGAAGCAAGCCCAATTGGGAATATTGCGTTGATCAAACATGGCATTATGCTTGCCGCATTATTATTTTTTATGAGCTGCCCGTCCGTAAAAATTAAATAAAACGCCGTTATCGCCGACGGAAGAATAAAACCCGCAGCAATCCATTTTAACTGCGGTGCTTTGAAATATACACCTATTTCTTCAAAGCTGAAACGCAAAACATATTTAGCGTACAGCAGTCCAGCGGATAGTGTGATACCGATATATATAATGGTAGATACTATACTTTTTAGGGATAGATTATCATCAGGCACAATATTGCTTATCATATCACCGCCGAATAAAGCAATTATCATGATAGCGACAGCGGCAATACAATGCAATATAATAAATATAATTTTATCTTTCTTGGGTTTCATTTTTAACTCCGATCATTTAACGCATTTTAGTATACTTGCACACTATAATCGAATCTCAACAGCTGTATGAATAGAATTATTCCCACTCGCTCTTGACAAATCAACCTTAAACGATTTTGTATAGATGATTTGTCTTGGAGTGTTTGTACTGCCTGTATTATTCATTATTTTTTGGCTATCTGATTTTTTGTTGCCATATTGTTGCCAAAGATTAATGCTGGTTCAATGGGGTTTCTAAAATTGCTTATTTAGTTTTTCATTTCATATACAACACTATAATTTACTTATATGCAATCAAATAAATTTTAGGATGCTTCAATCTATTTTATCCAATCCATTTATAGCTGCTTGACTATTATATATTTTGATAAACTGACTTACAAAATTTTCGTATTGATTCGTATTATCAGCCATCCATATATTAATTAATTTTTCATATCCTCGTCCAAAATTAGACTTCACACTATCAAACCACTTCTTATATTGCTGTGTCTCGGCTTGCTTATCCATCAAGGTCGGATAATCCTTGAAACACTTAGTTTTATCAAATCTTCCAAGAGCATTGTCCCATATTTTAGCATCTTCCGGTAAATTGAATAAATATTCATAGAACATTTTTTCAGGGCAAACATTTGATGGCAAAAACATAACGTTTTTTGAATTCATTGTTCTTAATTTTCTATTTATAGAACTAATGTTTTTATCACCATCAAGTATAATTATGGATTTACTGATTTCGGACAATTTCACTCTCAGTAATTCTATATATTCCTCGGCTCCCAGAGAACAAGACATTACACTAAAATATTGTTTGTATGCTGCCAAAAGTTTTTTAACAATATTTCTCGCAACTAGATCTTCGCAAAAGACTTTAATTTTATATGTTTTTTTTGCCGGTTTTCTGACAATACCGGATAACTCTGCAATTACATCATTAATATTGGGGTTGTTATATACACACACTTTTTCACCAACTCTTTTTAAATATAATAATTGTGCTTCTTTATTATTATATTTATCAAAAAAAGTTGATTTTATGACAGATGGAGAGTGTGTTGTAAAAACAAATTGAATTCTAAAATCTTTGGCATATTTATAAATGCGTTTTATAAGCTTACTCTGAGCCAACGGATGAAGAGTTGCCTCGATTTCATCTATTAACAAAATTCCCCCTTTATAATCATTCGGATATTTATTTTTTAATCTTCCAAAAGATAATACTGCCAATAAAATTTTTGCTACATTATCTTGCCCTGCTGATATTGACAAAGCATCGTGTGCTTCATCATGTATCGATGCAGTGTGCTTATTTTTGGAAGATATAGAATCAACCGATAATTCTGCGTTTTTCGCTATAGAAAATATTTCCTTGTACTCGTTGTTTAAAAAACTTATTTCTTCATCATCCAATTCGGAAATATAAGTAACTTTGTTTTCTTCACCTATAGGCGTAACTCTTTTCAGGCTTATGTAATATGCCGGAACTTGCGGATATCCTACATCTTTGATTTTTCCTTCTGTTGACCAAAATCTTATATCATTTGATCTTTTATCTCTAGGTATACTATGGACCTCAAAAAAATCCTTTTTATATACATCTTTATATAAATCTAATCTCCATTTGTGTTCACCAGGCTTATCTTTATCAGATAATTTAAATTTTTCTCTGAACTGCGAATGAAAATTATACCCGTCTATGGTTGTTTCTCCATTCATAACATGACTTTTACTTATTGTGAAAGTCTGACTCAATATACCCAGAATCGTTGTTTTCATAGTCCCGTTATGTCCAACAATTGCTGTGATTTTACTACCCAAATCAAAATCAACATTATTCAGTGCCCTGAATTTGTCAATATGCGCATGTTTAATTATCATTTTATACACCACCTATATTAACTCAATATTTGCTTTTTTCAGTTCTATATTATCGGGACATAGTTCCCTGTTCCCAAAAATCATCAATTCCATCGATTTACCAGAATTTGCCGCACTATAATTAACACTAAATTTCTTTATTAAATATCCTGCATAAATTTCTTCAATATCTGATACATCATCATAAGATACAATCCATGGACAATTTAATTTTTTTATTAAATCGGCAATTTTCTCATGATCACTATGCATTAAAAAATTTTTATACAGCTGTTGTCCTTTATTATAATAAGGTGGATCAAAATAAACAAATGCATTGTTCTCAAACTTCGGTATAATATTTACAACAAATTTACAAATATCCTTATTGTAAACATATATATTTTTTTTATATTCCATAATCTTCTCAATTTTTCTAATTAAACTCTTTTTATTGTATCGTACATCTATTTTATAGTTACCACATTGTTCAAATCCACCTATTGGTCCAGCTGTAAGTATTCCTGAGCGATTAGTTCTATTTAAATAAAATGTTGCAAAAGCCAATTCTACCGAATAGCAATTTGCAGTCAAATATATTTGTTTTTGCTTGCGCCACTCATCTACGGTAACAGGTGTTTTTTCTATTAAATCAAGTAATTTCTTCCCATCTTGTTTAATTGCTCTCCAAAACGAGTATATCGCCTTATCATAATCATTAATTACGATATTATCAACAGCATTATCAAATAAAAGCTGTAGTGCAACACCCGCTCCACCGGCAAATGGTTCTATATATGTCCCATTAATAGCGGCTTTATTAATGACAATTTTTACAAATGAAGAGATTTTACTTTTTCCGCCTGGGTATCTCAGTGGGCTAACATTGTTCATAAAATTCACCTACTTATTCATTTCTCTTTATTTTATAAATCTTATCTGTAAATTCAATTTCAAAATTTGTTTACCGTCGGATTCCTCAATCACACCAAATCCG